>DATBHX010000152.1:0-12900 GCA_036557225.1 Candidatus Angelobacter sp. | reverse complement strand
TCATGGGTTAGTCCGACAGAATTGTATTTACGCCAGTCATAAAGCATTTACAAGTCCCCTGCCATTTTCTTAGGCAGGCGTTGGATAGCTCCCAGTCGACTACATCATTCGCGATTCCCTGAGGAGTTCAATAGTTGGCTCGCCCGCATCTTGCCGATGCCGCCAAGCTTCTTGCACTTGCCAGCTCAGTTTTACACTGCTTTCAAGCTGCTCCTGCCGCGCTTTGACAAATGGGGCATAGTGCTTTTCAGTGATTTTGACGCTACTGTGCCCCAACAATAGGGAGACTTGGTCTATTGGCACTCCAGATAGCAACAACTCTACGGCAAAAGTATCCCGGAACATATGAGGGTGACACCGTTTTGGTGTTCCGTCCAGTTTAGTAATTTTTGCAAATTTCTTGAACAGATGCCGAAGTGTGCGCTGCCATCCCTTCTTTGCCGTCTCGGAATCACCGTTACCGCTCCAAAAAAAGTAACGTGGATTGGAATTGGGTAATTCATGAAGAACCTCAACCACAGTTGCCGGCAGAGGAACGTAAACAGGAACCCCGGTTTTTGCTCGGTAAAGGAACAGCCGTCCATCGCTGGCCAGGCGTTCGCGCTCTAGCGTCACAGCGTCCTTGATGGCCAGTCCCGACCAGCGCATCAAAAGAATCAAAGCCAAAAGCCGCTTTTGGCGCGAATGGAAGTCGTGACCTCCCTGCCAGTCGCCGTAGGCGTAAGTTGCATCCACAATGCGTTCAAACTCTTGCCGCGTGAAATAGTCTGTAGGCACGCGCTTCTCTTCAACGCGCTTCATACGAGCTGCGGGGTTTTTTTCAATCCAATCATTGGCGATACAGAAATTGAAGAAACCGACCAGGCGCTCATGTTTGCGCCTCGTCGTGTTTGGTCCGTTTCCCCAGGAAGCTCGGAACTTGGTCAGTTCCGGTGTAGTCAGTTCAGTGAGCAGAATCAGGCCGCGTTGCTTTACCCAATTGAGCAATAGCGCCTCAAACAAAGTTCTGCTTTGCGCGATAGTCGTCTTCTCTAGGCAGCGCCCGTCCTCATCGGCGCGGAAACTTGAAACGGCCTCGGTGATCGTAATCGCTGCCTTGATCTGCGGCTTGGTGGGATCGGCTGCCTGCTCCATCAGTCTTGCTTTGGCTTCAGCCTGTTCCCAACTCCGAGTTTTTGCCGTGACGCGGATCGCGCCACGGCCATCCATGGACACCCCCTGAATCCATTTGGGACAGCGGCACCGCCGCCAATTGATGTCTTCCCGGTGGTCGCAATTCTGCGCGTGGCGGGTATATACGGAAAGCATCTCGTCTCCTAATTTGAGAGATGCTGTTCCGACCCAAAAATTTCGGTTGTACAAAATTTGTACAGTCCAAATTCCACTCGGTTGAAACTGTTGAAAATATTGAGTCAGAATTTGGTGGAGCTAGTCGGGATCGAACCGACGACCTCATCGTTGCGAACGATGCGCTCTCCCAGCTGAGCTATAGCCCCACAATCGGCGGGAAGTGCTGAATAGATTTTACCAGCGCCTTGCGATCTCACAAAATCGCCGGCATCCATAAATTCTGGGACAGAAAACACCAAATCAGGCGCTCACCCGCGTGTGCCCACGATGCGCGTCAGCAGGTCAGGGAAAAAGCGTTTGAGGTAAACCAGCGCCCTTTCGCGCGGGGCCGCGACCACGATTTCATTCTTCTTTTTCGCGACGCCTCGCAGGATCTGCTTTGCGCATTCTTCGGCGGGCATACCGTGGGCCAGGTCTGAATCCATTTTCGCGTGCTTGCGGCCGTCGCCGCGCAGCGCTGACAGGCTGATTGGTGTCCGGATATAGCCGGGACAAACCAGGGTGACGTACACGCCATTGCGTTGCTCTTCCGCGCGCAGCGCTTCAAAGAAACCGTGCAACGCGAACTTGGTTGCAGAATAGCCGGAGCGCATGGGCACGCCAAATTTACCCGCAACGCTGGAAATCACGACGATATGGCCGCTCTTTTGCGCCAGCATCGAAGGCAGAATGGCCCGCGCCATCGCCTCCGGAGCAAAGAAGTTGACTTCCATCAGACGCCGATAGACGCTCTCATCGGTTTCACGTGTGCGCGAGCGCTGGGTAATGCCGGCATTGAGCACCAGGATATCGAGGCCGCCGAACATCGCCAGTGCCTCTGCGGTCTTCTGCGCCACCTGCTCTGCGTTGGTAACATCGAGCGGCAGCACGCGAGTATCGGGCTCCCCGCCGCATTGTTGCTGCACACGCTTGAGTTCATCCTCGCGGCGCGCGGAAAGAATCAATCTTGCGCCCGTGTTGTGGAAGGCAACGGCCAACGCTTCGCCAATGCCGGAAGATGCACCTGTAATCCAGACCCGCTGGCCACTGAAATCCATAAAAGTCATATCCGCAATTTTCAACGATTGGTCGCTGCCCAAAAGTCTACTTGGCTTTTATGTGGCTGTGCAGGCGTGTGTTTCGGGCCGAAATAAACTCGTAAGAACCAATCTAAGAATCATCTTATTTCATGCAGCTTTTTCCTGTAATGGAATGCATATGTAATGTGAACATCCAAGTACTACGGTAACTTGTAAACGACGCTGCGCGGGTCTAATCTGGCCGCAATCTAGCCCAGCACGTACGTTCGTCAAAAAGTTTTAAGGAGAAGTATTACGTGAATTCCACGTTAACGGCTTCGTACGATCTTCGTCTGGTAGCACTTTCAGTAGTGATTGCCATCTTTGCATCTTATGCGGCGCTTGACCTGGCAGGACGAGTTACTGCGGCCCGCAACAGTGCGCGCCTTGCCTGGTTAATCGGCGGCGCAGTGGCAATGGGGACAGGCATTTGGTCCATGCACTATACGGGGATGCTCGCCTACCACCTACCAGTTGCAGTTTATTACCACATCCCAACTGTCATTTTGTCCCTGGTCGCCGCTATTGGCGCCTCGTTCGTGGCGCTGCTGGTTGTGAGCCGTCCGCGTGTGAGTATTGGACATGTGACCGTCGGAAGTCTTTTGATGGCAATCGGAATCTCCGGTATGCACTATACGGGCATGGCGTCCATGCGTCTCTCTGCCATGCATCAGTGGGACATGACGTTTGTCGTTTTGTCGGTGGTCATCGCGTTGATTGTGGCGCTGGCAGCCCTGGGACTGACTTTCCTGTTCCGCGAAGACAAACACGACAAAATTCTTAAGGGTGTCTGCGCCGTTATCATGGGATTCGCGATCCCGGCGATGCACTACACGGCAATGGCGGCGGTGAGCTATATGCCGATGACGGGTGATCCGGATATGGCCAACGCAGTCGACATCTCTGGATTCGCCAATACGACGATCATCCTGATCACGTTTGTGCTGCTCGGAGCCGTCCTTGTAATCCCGCGGATGGTTAGCGAGCCGCAGAAACCTGCTGCGTCTGAAGCTTAAAGAATCAGCGCGTTGAACTTCCGGCAATGCGCTGCCCGTGATGAGCGCCTCTTCGCAAGGGGAGGCGCTCTATCCATTTTTGCTTCGTTCATGAAGCTGGCTGGCCGGGCTTAAGGCTGGACGCAATCCGTTGCAACAGTGATTCGATGGTTTCCAGATTCTGAGAGCCTGCAGGCAAGCCGCCCTGAGCCAGATCGGCCGAACCGCCGCCACGACCGCCGAGTTGCGTCATGGCATCTTTCAACAACTGTCCCATATTGAATTTCTGTCCCGGACTTTGGGCAAAGACCAGCGTTGGCTGGCCGGCTCCTGAGGCCAGAAGCGCCACCACATCGCTCTTCCCTGCCGTCAGCTGTTGCGCCAGCAGCTTGATGAAGACGCCATCGCGTTCGGCAAACAGTTGAGTAATTACACCCGGCGAACCCTCCGCCTGGGCGAGCAGACGCTCGGCATGCAACTCGGCCAGTTCTTCCAGGAGTTTGTGCTGTGCTTTGCCGGCGGCCTTGCTTTCCGCCAATGACTTGCGAATCTGCTCCGGCACGTCATAGATATGGCTGGAATAGACCGCGGCGGCTTCGGCGAGCGTTGTGTAGTCGCGCCGCGCGCTGGCCACAGCACGTAGCCCGCAAACAAACTCCACACGCACGCCCTGCTTCACTCTTTCGATCTTGCGCAGCAGGATGCTGGCGATCTGGCCGGTCGCGCGCACGTGCGTCCCACCGCAGGCAGTCAGATCGAAATCAGTAATGTCGATGAGACGCAGATCGCCTGTCTGCTTGGGCGGCAGCTTGCGTAGACCGAGCTGTCGCGCCTCTTCCAGCGCAACAAAGCGTATCTTCACCGCCCGGTCTTCCGCGATCACCTGGTTCGCCAGCAACTCAGCTTTCTTCGCCTGGGCGGGGTTGAGGCTGCTGGTCTCAAGATCGATGGTGCAGCTCTCTTCTCCCATGTGAAAGCTGACCGTGGGCATATTGAAGAGTTGAATAAAGGCGGCTGAAAGCACGTGCTGTCCGGAGTGCTGCTGCACGTGATCAAGGCGGCGGGCCGAATCGATGGTGCCATGGACGGCGGCGCCCGTCGCAAGCGGCTCTGCGGCAAAATGCAGGATGCGCCCGTCTTCCTCGTCTGCGACTTCAATTACGGCAATCTGTTTTCCCTCTGCAACCAGCAGTCCAAGATCGTGCACCTGGCCGCCGCTGGTGGGATAGAAGGCCGTACGGTCAAGCACAATCGCATGCCGGCCCTCGCGCGTGAGAGATTCTACAACGCGAGCGTCAAAGTCGTAGAGAAAAGAATCGTGGTAATAGAGCCGTTGGGTCATATTGGATCAATATAAACCAGCAGCTCCAGACCACGCCCTCACTGCGGGGTTGTTTCTTTTCCGGTGTCGCACGGATCACAGGATTCAACGACCCACAGCGTTGGCGTGACCGTTGCTCCGTTTACCTGAAAAACAATGTAGTGGAAGAACGAGCCGGTCGTGTTTTTCTTGAGTGGCGCGCCGCCCCCACCGGAAACAAGATAGTAAGGTGGTTGCGCGGGACTCGTAGGATCGGTGCGGTTGGGCGGCAACACAAGCGCACCGTTGCCCAGCGGGTTGTAATACATGTGCTCGTGTCCGGCCACTATATAGGACACGTTGGTGTAATTGGCGAGAAGAGCTTGCACCTTCTGCACGCTTGCCGGGTCCAGACCGTCTTCAGGTTTGTATGGAACCACAGGATGGTGCATGAAGAGGAAAACGTGCGCCAGGTTGGTGTCCGCGTCCAGGTCTGCTTTCAGCAGGTCGAGGGTCTTTTGCGTAATGGAGCCGGGCGCTTCTTGTTTGCTGCCCGCTGCAGCTGCTGCACCTGCGCTTGACTCGGGTTCGTGCTCAGTGTTGATGGCGATGAAGCGCGAGTTGCCATAGGTAAAGGCGCCATAGGTCTCAGCCATGTTCTTTTCGTAAAGCTTCTTCATGGCGTCAGAAGGCTTATTGTCATGGTCATCCATCTCATGGTTTCCGGGCGCGTTAAAGACCGGAATACCGGCGGTCTTGGCGATGCCGAGAAACTCCGTGTACTCGGCAACCACTTGCGCTGCGTCCTTTGAATCTTTAGGATGCTTCGCTTTGCCGGAGATGGTGTCGCCAGTCCAAAGCACAAACGCCGGCGCGGGATTCATCGCTTTCACGGCGGCAAAGATTTTTCCCGGAGTGGGTGGCTGCTTGCAGCCCTTCTTGGCAGGGCGGTTATCGCCGGAGATGACAAAGGTAAACTGCGTGACGTTCGATGTCGGGAGCGTACCGGTCTGGGGCAGAGGCGAGAGAGCGGGCATTTGACTGAAAACGGCTGTCGAGAATTGGACTACGAAAACAAAAAGCAAACCACACAGAGTGGGGACGTGCTTTTTCACGTGGCAAATCCTTTCATGCAACGTTGGCATTGGAATTAGAAGGATTGTAGCCGCGAATCTACACGAATCAACACGAATCCGGCGCCGGACTGGTGGCCTTCTTGATGCTCAGAACCCAGGCGTTCGGCATTGTAGGTGCAGTGCCAGATTTGGAGGAGAGGCGCAAGGTCCCTCCGTCCTACTCGCGCGCTGGTAACAGCGCGCGCTCGCTAAACGGCCGTCGGGATGACGAAGCCGATTAAAGAGTCAATTTTCAACTGCGCTGATCTTCAGCGCGTCGGCAATCACGTCAATGTACTTGAGGCCGGAGCCGGTATTGAAAATCACGACTTTATCTGTCGGTTTCAGAAAGCCATCGCGCACCAGGCGTTGATAGGCAGGGAGACAGGCGGCGCCTTCCGGTGCAGCCAGCAAGCCTTCCTGGCTCGCCCATTCTTTTACGCCGGCGAAGATTTCCTCATCGGTAACCGACACAGCCGTGCCGCCGCTCTGCTTGAGGATGTCGAGAATGATGTAGTCAGCATAGGGCTTCGGTACGCGCAGCCCGGCAGCCGCGGTATGCGCGTTCTGCCACATCTCTGCGACCTGCTTGTGCTCATTCCAGGCTTTGACCATCGGCGCGCAGCCTGCGGCCTGGACCACGATCATCTTCGGACGCTTCTTGCTCTTCAGCCAGCCGAGTTGTTCCATTTCATCAAAGGCCTTCCACATTCCGATGAGGCCAACACCGCCGCCGGTGGGATAGAAGATGGCATCGGGCAGTTCCCAGTTGAGTTGCTCAGCGACTTCATAGCCCATGGTCTTTTTTCCTTCCACGCGGAAAGGCTCTTTCAGCGTGGAGATATCAAACCAGCCTTCAGCCTGCTTGCGCTCGTTGACGATCTTGGCGCAGTCAGAGATCAGCCCATTGACCAGCGTGACGTGTGCTCCGTACGATTCGCATTCAACCAGGTTGGCGAGGGGAACATCTTTCGGCATGAAGATGTGGGCTTCAATGCCTGCGGCTGCGCAGTAGGCGGCCAGCGCGCTGGCGGCGTTGCCGGCCGAAGGCACTGCCAGCTTTTTCAATCCATATTGTCTGGCCATGGTCACAGCCGCACAGAGGCCGCGGGCCTTGAATGATCCGGTGGGATTCAGCCCTTCATCCTTTATATATACGTTGGGATACGCGCGGCTGGGCAGCATGGGTGTAAAGCCTTCGCCCAAAGTCACAGGAGAGTTGCCGGGAAGAACTTCGTGATAGCGCCACATGGTCGCGGGGCGTCCGCGCAGAGAGTCAGGTGTGAACTTGCCTTTGAGCGCGGCTAGATCAAAGCGAACGTAGAGTGAGCCACCGTCTTTCGGGCAGATTGTCTGAGGTTGGGAAGGATCAATGTGTTCTCCACACCTGGAGCATTCCATGTAAGCAATTTGGGCCATGAATTGAGTGTAGCAAATGCTTTAGCAGACCCTTGCGATAGAGAACCTGGGGCACGAGCTTATTGACGGGGATCGATGGCGGACGGCTAGTTGCGCTGCCTGGCGCACAAGCAGGAGTGCCTGTGGACAAACTAGTCGGTGAAATTGTACCTGCGGATTAGTGATACCGCTGCTCGCCCGCGGGAATCGCGACCGGCAGGCGGTTCCCCGGAGTCGGCAGAGGGCAAGTCATGTATGGATTGAAGGCGCAGGGCGGGTTATAAGCCTTGTTGAAATCCACTACAACCGTATTGTCCGGGGCAACCGGGTCGGTAGGCAGGAAGCGCACCGCGTAGGTCGTGGTCTTGCTGGTGAGATCTCGGAAGATCATCAGCAGCTCTTTGTTGTCGCCCTGCACCGCTTCCAGTTTGTATTGCTTGCCCTGGAAGACGAACTGGACATAGCCGGCCATAGGCAGCTTGTCACGATCGCCCAGCAAAGTCTCGACGTCCACTTCGCGTTCCGAGGGATAAGGAACAAAGCGCGCCCTGACGCGATACGCAGGATCGATTGGATACCAGCGCTGTCCGGTAAATTCCTTCCGCAGTTTGTTGTTTTTGTCTTTCAGGCGAAGAGCATAGCGTGTTCCCGTGTGATGGACATAAAAGGTGAGATCGCCAAGGAACATGCGGCTCTCCATTTCATCGGGCTGGAGTTCGGCGGTTTCCACTGGCTTTCCAGCCATGGTAATGGGCACTCCGGAATTCACATGCACGGTGATTTTGTCCCCATAGAGATCGAGGTAGCCCCCATGGGGCGGCATCGGCGATGGAAGCACGGCATTGTTGTCCGGCGCCGAGCCGAAGGTGTTTCTGCCCTCACGCAGCCAGATCAGCGCGGCATAGGTCAAGTAGCCTTCATCGGAGGTGACCAGCTTCAGACGCTCCGCTCTCCATTGTTCGACAGAGCGTCTGTACGCCGCGACATCTTCCGGACAAGCGGGAGCGGATAGCAATCCGAGCGCCAAGACCGCCAATAGCGCGCCTGATCGAAATCTGCGGATGTGAAGCATGGCTTTACAGCTCCTGCGTTAGTCGTGGTACCTTTTTTCACCCGCGGGAATTTCTATCTGCATGCGGTTTCCCAGCGAAGGCAGAGGGCAGGTGGTGTAAGGATTGTAAGCACAGGGTGGATTGTAGGCCTTGTTGAAGTCCAGCTCCACCACGCCATCTTTGGGTTGATCGGTATCGAGAAAGCGCGCAGCCGGGTAGGTATCTTTCTTGCTCGTCAGATCGCGGAAGACGATAAACAGGCCGTCAGGATCGTTCTGCTCTGCGTCCAGGCGGAACGCTTTGCCGCCGAGCTGAAACGTCACGTAGCCGGCAATGTAGGTTGTAGCGTGGTCGCCCTGCACGGTTTCAATCTCGACTTCGCGCGGAGAGTCATACGCCACAAAGTGCGCGCTGACGCGGTAAGCTTCGTCGATGGGAAACCAGTGCAGCCCGGTAAACTCTTTACGCAACTTGCTGTTCTTATCTTTTAGCCGTATGCCACGACGCGGTCCCACAGCGTGAACGAAAAAAGTGAGATCGCCGAGAACCAGGCGGTCGACCTTGGAGTCAGGCTTGAGTTCGGCGGTCTCAACCGGCTTGCCGGCCATGGTAATGGGCACGCCGGGATTCACATGCACGATGGTCGAGCCGTCATGGAGGTCAAAATATCCGGCGCTGGCGGGCGCCGGCGCCGGCAGCACAACGTCGTTGTTCGCCGCGGAGCCAAAAGTGTTCTTGCCTTCGTGCATCCAGAAAAGGCCGGAGACGGTGAGCCAGCCAGTGTCAGAACGGAGGGTGGCTTCATATTGCTGCCGCCACTCAGCTATTTCCTTTGCGTAGTCATCGTCGCCGGAGGAAACAAACCCGGCGACGGCAACGAATGCAATCAGGCTCAGGCAAATATTGGCAAACAATTTCGTGCGAGTCATGGTCCTTACTTCTTTCCTTCGGCTGCCGCCTCCTGCAGCGATTTTGGATCGGAGGTGTTCTTGGGCGACGCTTTCTGCAACGCACTGACCAGCAACTGGCCGGCCTTCGGCGTGCCGACTTTGTGGTCGATCACCACTTCACGGGCAGAAACCTTGTGGCCGTAGACTTTTTCGGTTGCGCTGTTATCGGGACGCAGGGTTGAGCCATCGAGCGAGATACCTGCGAAGAGACCGCGTGAACGCGAGTAAGTGAGAATCTCGGCATGCATCATGACATCAGTGGCTGCCTGGGCATCGCGTCCGACGGGGCCGGCCGCGGCTGCAGCATCCGCGCCCAGCTTGACCTTGCTCCTCAGGATGGAGTCGATTCCTTTAGGGTTGACCACAAGCAGGACAAAGTCTGTGGCCTGGCCGCCAATCTGGAATCCGATGTTGGCGCCTTCCAATGCGATCATGGCCGGTGGACCCCAGGGGCCGGTGAACGCTTTACCGCCACGGCAGGTCATGGCGCCGCGACCGTAGTTCCCGCCTACACCGAGAGCGAGCTTCTTCACGGAAGGAATCACGATGACGCATTCGGCTTTGTCGAGCACCGGCTTGGGTAGATTGTCCGGAATATTGAGAATTTCCATCAGGACCTCACCGGAGTGGCGGAGCCGTTCATCTTCATGTTCCTGGGCCAGAACCATGGTTGAAGCCATGCAGGTTGAGAGCGCTAAAACAAAAAACTTTTTCATCAGTAAGTCCCCTCTTGAATTTTGGCCCGCACATGTTCGACGTGCCAGTCGCCGGAAGGCAATCAGGTAAACTGTATCACCTTGGGGAGGCTCGTCCATGCGTTTTCTCATTCTGCGAGCAGCGTTCGCGTTGCTGGCTGTCTCAACTCTTATTTCCACGGCTACGGCTCGAGTGGTACGCGTGGAAGTTACTTCACGCGCCGATATTCAGGATGGCAAGCCTTTCGGCGCAGCGGGCGCGTACGAGCGGATCATTGGACGTGTGTTTTTTGCAGTGGATCCAGCCAACGTACATAACCGGCAGATCGTTGACCTGGACAAAGCCCCGCGCAATGCGCAGGGTGAAGTGGAGTTTTCCGCCGATCTCTATCTGCTCAGGCCAAAAGATATGAGCAAAGGCAATGGCGCAGTGCTGTTTGAGGTTTCCAATCGCGGCGGACGCGGCATTCTAAATCTGGTGAACGGACGCGAAGGCGAATTCGGCGACGGCTTCCTGATGCGCCAGGGATACACGATCGCCTGGGTGGGCTGGCAGTATGACGTTGCCGAACAACCGGGACGTCTGCGGCTGGATGCGCCGATCGCTCACAATGCTGATGGGTCGGCGATGCACGGGTTGGTGCGCACGGACTTCACGCCGTCAGAAAAGCGCGACGATATGCCTCTCGGGCATATTCTGCTGGGGCCGGACGGCGGCAAGAGCTATGCCGTTGACAATCCTCAGAGCGAAAGAAACCAGTTGACGGTTCGCGATACGCCGGAGGGGGAGAGAAAAAAGATTCCACGCAGCGAATGGAGTTTTGCGCACGTGGTGCAAGGTGAGCTCAAGTCCGATCCTCACTACGTTCATTTAAATAGCGGGTTTGTTCCCGGCAAGATTTATGAACTGGTCTATACCGCGCAGAACCCGGCGGTGGTGGGAGTTGGACTGGCGGCGGTACGGGATTTTCTTTCCTATTTGAAATATGATCCGCAAGCAACCGCGCCGGTGAAGCGCGCCTACGCGGTTGGTATCTCCCAGAGCGGTCGGTTTTTGCGTCACTTCCTGTATCAGGACTTCAACGCGGACGAGCAGGGACGCCAGGTGATGGACGGCGTGATTTCCCACGTCGCCGGCGCAGGCCGAGGCAGCTTTAATCACGAGTTTGCCCAGCCTTCGCGCGATGCACAGCCGATGTCGAGCTTATTCTTCCCTACCGATTTATTTCCGTTTACCGATCTGCGCGAAGAAGACCCGGACACGAATAGCGCAGGCGGTCTGCTGGACGCGCCAAACAAGTCGCATACAGTCCCGAAAATCTTTTATACCAATACGTCTTACGAGTACTGGGGACGCGCGGCGTCATTGATTCACACCACGGCTGATGGCAAGAAAGATGCGCCGATCGCGCCGAACACACGCGTTTATTTTCTGGCTGGATTGCAGCATTTCTCGGCTGGGTTTCCGCCGCAGAACACGACGCCGGGAAATCCCGATTACACGGCACAGCAAAAGCACAATCCCAATCCCATCCAGTGGTACTGGCGCGCGCTGATCACTGACATGGACCAGTGGGTGAAAGAGGGTAAAGAGCCACCGGCAAGCACATATCCCAGAGTCGCGGATAAGACGCTTGTTCCGCTGGCGGAGTGGAGGTTCCCGAAAATTCCCGGCGTAAACACGCCGCATGAGATGAGCTTGGCCTGGCACCTTAGTTTTGCAGCGGAGGTGTTCGGGCCACCGCCGGGCAAAGAAGCATCCAGGAAACAGCCGGGAATGTCATGGATCGCACTTGAGCCGCCGCAGGTGGGCCGTCCGTTTGGCGTGCTGGTTCCGCAGAGTGACGCAGACGGGAACGACCTCGGCGGCGTGCGTCTGCCGGAGTTGCAAGTCCCGCTGGCGACCTATACAGGCTGGAATCTGCGTTCGCCCAGCATCGGCGCGCCGGAGCAGCGGCTGAGCTTTCTGGGATCGTGGATTTCGCTGGCAAAGACGGCGGAAGAAAGAAAGCAGTCAGGCGATCCGCGACTGTCGATCGCTGAGCGGTATGCTTCACGCGAAGAGTACATGAGCAAGTTCGAGCAGGCGGCGAAGAAGTTGGTAGAACAAAGGTTCCTACTGCAGGAAGATTTGCCGGCGATGTTGGAGCGCGGCCGGCTGGAGTGGAAGACCGTGGCGGAAGAGCAATAGCGGAAAATGCCTTTCGTGGATAGCAGTCAACCGGATTTATGCAACGATCGGAATCGTGGAATTCACGGCTATCGGCCCTGGTTGTCGGTGATCCTGTTGATCGCATTGTCACCGTGCCTACTGGCACAAAGCAACGAACCCTGGCATTTTGCCGTCGCCGGTGACTCTCGAAACTGCGGAGACATCATAATGCCGGGGATCGCCGCGTCAGTTAAAGAAGAGCAGGCAAAGTTCTATTGGCACCTGGGCGATATGCGCTGGATTTATTTCACGGATGAGGACATTTCTCACCGAATACAGCGCCCCAAGGGTCGTTACCGCGTCATTGCCTGGGACGACTTCATTGAACAGCAGGTGCTTCCCTTCAGCCCCGTCGATGTGTATTTGGGAATCGGCAACCATGAGACCGCTCTGACCTCTGACCGTTCCGTCTTTGTGGAGAAATTCCGCAAGTGGCTGCCTGAGCCCAGAACCTACTACCACTTTGTAAAAGATGGCGTGGATTTTATTTACCTGGACAACGCCACCAGCGATGAATTCAGCGAACAGCAAGTCGGCTGGCTGGAAAAGCGGCTTGCCGAGGACAATTCCGACCGCGGCATCCATACGATCGTAGTTGGCATGCATGAAGCATTGCCGCACAGCATCGCCGGCGGCCACAGTATGGACAAGGCGGATGCGAGTGGCAATCGCAATGGAATCCTGGTTTACAAAATGCTCTTGCAAGCCAAAAACAACGGCAAGCTGATTTACCTTCTCTCCAGCCATTCGCATTACTATTCGCCAAAGCTGTTCG
>DATBHX010000151.1:0-17397 GCA_036557225.1 Candidatus Angelobacter sp. | reverse complement strand
ATCGACAACGGCCAGCTTGCCTTTGTGAAATCCGGCAAGCTGCAACCGGTGCACGTCACCAGCCGCTACTACAGCTTCGTAACCAAAGAGATCCAATTCCCCACTCAGTCTGATCATGACGTGCTGCAGCTGCTGAAGAGCCGGATTTTCTGGATCGGCGCAAAGGCCAACAAGGGCGCCCCGATCAGCCTTGCTCATCCGTACGATTGCCAGTATGTGAATGTTTCGCGCCAGAGAATTCTGGAGCTGGCCAAACAACTTGTTGCGCAAGGATTGATCAACCTGGAGAGCGAATTCGCAACGGCGACCGATGCTTTGCTTAAGGAAGAGCCGGCATTCATCGCGGCGATGAACAGGGGCGTTGAAGCCGGGATCGCCGCCAACAAGGTCAGCGCGTAGCTGGACTGCTCCGTTACAATCCCCACAGCCGGTGTCCGCGCTCCTCCAAGTCGAGAATTTGAACGTCACCTTTGCTACCCAAACCGGCGATGTCGCCGCGGTGCGTGACGTGAGCTTTAGCATCCCGGAATCCGGCACGCTCGGGCTGGTAGGAGAATCGGGTTCGGGTAAATCGGCGACCTCGCTGGCCATCATGCGTCTGCTGCCGCCGCAGGCAAGCACCGCGGGGAAAATTGCTTTTGCCGGTGAAGACCTGCTGGCGCTTCCTGACGAGAGCATGCGGCGCATCCGCGGCGCCCGCATCAGCATGATCTTTCAGGAGCCCATGACCGCGTTAAATCCGGTGATGCGCGTCGGCGACCAGGTTGCGGAAGCTGTACTTGCCCACCATCGTGTAAGCAACGCCGAAGCCTGGCAGCGCACCGTGCAAGCGCTGCGCGAGGTGGCCATTCCGGAGCCGGAAAAGCGGGCACGGGACTATCCGCATCAACTCTCAGGCGGACAGCGACAGCGGGTGATGATCGCTATGGCTTTGGTAAACCATCCCCAGCTTCTGATCGCCGACGAACCCACCACGGCGCTCGATGTCACCATTCAGGCCCAGATTCTTGAGCTGCTGGGCGAACTGCGCGAGCGGCACAAGCTCGCCGTGCTCTTTATCTCGCATGATCTGGGCGTAGTGTCGCGCGTGGCGAACCACGTAGCCGTGATGTATGCCGGCGAGATTGTGGAGATGGGCCCGGTAGCGAAAATTTTTTCGTCAGCGACCCATGCCTACACGCGCGGGCTGATCCGTGCCATTCCCACGCTCAAGACGGACCGCTCCGCGCCTTTGGCCACGGTTGAGAAAACATCTGGCAGGCCCGTTTCGGTCCCGCTGCGCGAGATTGCTCCCGGACACTGGGCGCGAGTCGCCCCCTGACGCCCGACAATTGATAAACTCTTTTGTCATCCTCGTGAAGGACACCTGGTTTGCGCTTACTGGTTATTTCGGACATTCACGCCAATCTTGAGGCCCTGGAAGCCTGCCTGGAGGCCGCCCCGGAATACGATCAGGTTTACAACCTGGGCGATATCGTGGGCTATGGCGCCGATCCCAACGCGGTGACGGAGCGTTCGCGCGCGCTTGGTTCTGTCTTTGTGCGCGGCAATCATGACAAAGCCTGCTCCGGGTTGACCGATCTGGACGACTTCAATCCGATCGCCGGGCTGGCTGCGCTCTGGACCCGGCAAACACTGGAGGCAGGCCACCTTGAATTTCTGCGCGAGTTGCCTCATGGCCCAATTGCACCCCAGGAAGGCATACAGCTGGTTCACGGCTCGCCGCGCGACGAAGACGAATATCTCCTGATGGCGAGCGACGCTTACATCCAAATGGCCCAGACTGAGACGCCACTCATCTTCTTCGGTCACACGCACGTGCAGCGCTGTTTTCTGCTGGAAGCCGGCAGTAGCTTGGGCAAATCCCTGGTCCCTGCCTACAAATCATCCAAAGGCAAGCAAAGCATCAAGCTTGAGTTGAAACCAAATACAAAATACATGGTGAACCCGGGATCGATTGGCCAGCCGCGCGACAACGATCCGCGTGCTGCTTTCCTGCTCTATGACACCGATGCAAACACCATTGCCTTCCATCGCGTTCCGTATGACATTGAGCGCGCGCAGGAGAAAATCATGGCCGCCGGGCTGCCGGAACGGCTTGCCATCCGGCTGGCGGAGGGACGTTGACACAAAAGTCGTTCTTTGACGAACCTGCGCCTCGAGCAACGGGCTATGCCATCACGGTCAATATTGATGGCGGCGCTCGCGGTAATCCCGGGCCGGCTGCTTATGGCGTGGTGGTGCGTAACGGCCAGGGCGAGATCATCGACGAAATCGCCGAATATCTCGGGACCCAGACCAACAACTTTGCGGAATATTCCGGCTTGCTCGCCGCGCTGGAGTATGCGCTCGGGGAAAAATATGCATCGGTGAAGGTCTTGAGTGACTCTGAATTATTGGTCAAGCAGATGAAGGGCCAGTATCGCGTGAAGAACCCGGGCTTGCTCGAACTTTATGAGCGCGCCCGCGTCATGGTGCGCAAGCTCGAGCGCTTTTCCATCGACCATGTCTTGCGCGAATACAATCGCGAGGCTGACCGTCTGGTAAATAAAGTCCTGGACAGCCGCGCAGGGGGAAGGCGGCAATGAAACGCCAGAATTTTTCCAGCGGAACGAAATGGGAGCCAATTGCCGGTTACTCGCGCGCGGTGCGCCTGGGCAATACGATCCACGTTTCCGGCACTACCGCCACCGATGCCAATAGCAACGTGGTGGGCGTGGGCGATGCCTATGCCCAGGCGATACAGACGCTCAAGAATATTCAGGCTGCGTTGGAGCGTGCAGGAGCCGGCCTGACAGACGTTGTGCGCACGCGCATCTATGTGACCAATATCGCCGCCGACTGGGAGAAGGTCGGCCGGGCACACGGCGAATTCTTCGGCAAGATCCTTCCCGCCACCAGCATGGTCGAAGTCGCAAAGCTGATTGCGCCGGAAATGCTGGTGGAGATTGAAGCGGAAGCAATCGTCGGAGATTGACGTTCTTCGAGCAACACAACGGCAGCCATCGAAATCACATGACCAGCAGGTAATAAAGACATGGCAGATCAGGACAATCAAGCCGCTTTAAGACAGCACTGGGCGGCCTCCGCCTCGGGAGACCTGGAAACCGAGCACAACATTTACGATGATGACGTGCTCTGTGAATACCCGCAGTCGGGCGAAAGAATCCGTGGCCGCCGCAACCTGCAAGCCTTGCGCGGACACCATCCGGGAAAACCTTCCGGCTTCACTGTTCGGCGCATTGTCGGCTCCGGAAACCTCTGGGTCACGGAATACGTGATTACCTACTCAGGTAAGCCTTTTCAGACTGTCAGCATCATGGAGTTTAAAGACGGCAAGGTCATCCATGAGACTCAATATTTCGCCGAGCCGTTCCCGGCTCCTGCAGATCGCCGACAATGGGTTGAACAGTCGGCTTGACGTCTTCTGCTACGGATTGGAGCGCAGCGACAGAAAAAAATGAAACGGCCAGCCTTTTTGCGGGCTGGCCTGGGTTGATCTTTTTTTCTGCCGATGCAGAAGTTATTTCTTCGGAGCAATCGTGTCTTTTACGGCCTTGGCGACGCGGAACTTTACCACGGTCTTGGCCGCGATTTTGATGGGTTCGCCGGTCTGGGGGTTCCGTCCCATGCGGGCTTTCCGGTTTGACTTAACCAAGCGTCCCAGGCCAGGAATGATAAACACGCCGTTTTTCTTCGTTTCCTTGATCGCGGTTTCTGCCAGATGATCCAGGAACGCCGCGGCGGTCTTGTTGTTCGTCTCCAGTTTCTCAGCCATGTGACGGACGAGTTGGGTCTTGGTCATGCCAGATGCCATCTTTCCTCCTTGAATTTATGAGCACTTCAGCGATGTGAGGGCTCTTCATTGCACTCATCGGGTATATTACATCAGCATAGAGACGTTGCAAGCATCCTGACCTGATTTTATGCGGGTTTTTTTAAGGCCTCTGTGGAAAACAGGCATGGACAGCGGAGATAACCGACCCTTTGTCTCGCCCCACTGCACCCCCCTGAGTTCTGGCTTCCGGCTTGGCGCAAATCGGCGCACCCTCTGTTCCTGTCGCTTCGCTCCCAACCGCTAGAATTACCGGTTTCAGTCAGCAGCTGCTCGCTCCTGGTGCACCCCGCTCGCCGCGCGAGCCGGACTCCAACCCCGCCTCGCGAACAACGCGCGCGTCGGGGACCCCGGGGCTCGCTGCCAGTTAGCCGGAATTGGAGATGGTTAGTCGCATCAGCGCCTTACTCCCGGCCATAAAAGCTGAGTACGGCATCCCCCTGGCGCAGCACGCGGTGCCGTCGCAGTGAACCGAATTCATCTCCAGGATCAAAGTGCTTGTCGTGCTCGGCGACGACCTGGCTGGCTGAGTCAATGAGCCGCGATTGGGAGAGAAATCCTAGAATTTGCTCATAATCGCCCATCTTGCGATATGGCGGATCAAGGAAGCAGAAATCAAACTTCACGGCCTGGGCATCCAGCGTGCGCAGCGCAGTGGCCGCCTCACGTTCAATCACCTCGAAGCCTTCTTCAATCTCTAAGGTATGCAAGTTCTTGCGTATGGTCCGTGCAGCTGCGCTTGAGGACTCAACAAACGACACACTGCGGGCGCCACGGCTGAGCGCCTCAATCCCGATGGCTCCGCTGCCGGCGAACAGATCCAGCCACACTGAGTCAGGAACGCTCGGCGCAACCACGTTGAAGAGCGTCTCGCGCAGGCGGTCGGAGGTCGGGCGGGTGGCCGTACCCGGCGGCGCTACCAGCCTGCGGCTCTTGTATTTTCCGGCAATGATGCGCATGGAGCTAGTCCAGTATATTGACGCTAAATCCGGCCCCAAATTGAAAGGACAAGCAGATTACTTGTCTGCTATTTACTAATGTTAAACTTTCCCGTTCACCTCACCCTTGGAGTCTGCCTGTGAAGAGGCTATTTTTCTCTGTTTTTCTTGCTGCCATTGCCTGTGCCGCTGCTGCGCAGGAACTAACCGTTCAATCCATCTACGGCTCCGCCGGGCTTACCGGACGCGCGCCGGATACGATCAAATGGAGTCCTGACGGCAAGAAGGTCTCCTACTTCCTGCATCAGGAGCAGGGCGAACGGGCCGACCTCTATTACATTGACGTGACCTCCGGTAAGCCGGCCGTGCTGGTGGCATCAGAGAAGATCGCCGCCATGAAGCCGCCAGTCCCCACCTCAAAGGACGACCGCGAGCGGGACAACCGCGAACGCTATCGCGTGGCCGGTTACCACTGGGCGCCCGACTCCGAACACATCCTCTTCGACGCCAATGGCCAGCTCTGGTATTACACGCTCTCCAGCGGCAAATATGTGGCGCTGGGCGAATCGGCAGGCGACCCTAAGTTCTCCTCTGACGGCAAGCGGCTCTCTTACCTCCGCAATCACAACCTGGTGGTCAAAGGCGTGGATGGTGGGGCTGAAACCGTTCTCACTCGTGACGGCAACGAAGATCTGCTGAACGGCGAAGTCGATTGGGTCTACGCGGAAGAGCTCGATGTTCGCAGCAACTATTTCTGGTCGCCGGACTCAAGCAAGATCGTCTTCATGCAGATGAACGAAGCGAAGATCCCGACCTATCCCATCACCGACTACATTCCCCAGCATCCGACGGTCTATCAGGAAAAGTATCCCAAGGTGGGTGACCCCAACCCGGAAGTGCAGCTCGGCGTGGTCAGCGCCGGCGGTGGCGCGATCAAGTGGATCCACCTGACGGACGAAAAAGACATGTACATCCCGCGTTTCGGCTGGGTGCGCGATGGCGTGATCTGGGCCACCGTGCTCAATCGCGCGCAGAACCAGCTTGATCTCTATTTTGTTGACACGGCCAGCGGCAAGTCACGCCGTGTGCTGAGCGAAAAGAGCGATACGTGGATCGAGACCGACGACAATTTTCAGATCCTGAAATCCGCTGACAAGTTTATCTGGCCCAGTTGGCGCGATGGCCATACCCACCTTTATCTCTACTCGTTCGATAAAGCCAATCCGCTGGCGGCCGATGCCAGGCTGGTCAACCAGATCACCAAAGGCGATTTTGAAGTTTTCGATATCAACGGTGTTGATGATGCCTCCAGCACCATTTTCGTGACCACCAACGCCGGTGACGCTCGCCAGCGCCATCTCTCGAGCGTCAAGCTCGATGGCAGCGGCTTCCAGGTGCTGACCAAAGGCGGAACGCACCAGGCCACGGTCGCTCCGAATGGCAAGTACTTCGTTGATCACTATTCCGCCATCATGACGCCGCCGCAGCTTTCGTTCTGCAGCGTCGGTGGCAGCTGCAACACCTTCTGGGAATCGAAGAGCGTTGATGCTTTCAAGCTGGTGGCGCCGCAGTTTGTCGACTTCAAGGCGGAAGACGGAACGGTGCTGCACGGTATCCTCTATCTGCCTCCGAACAGCGACGGGAAAAAGGTTCCGCTGCTCAACAATCCCTATGGCGGTCCGCACGGCCAGACGGTCCGCGACCAGTGGGGCGGCGCCAACTTCTTCTTCAACGAGATCCTGGTGCGTGATGGAATTGCCGTGCTACAGGTCGATAATCGCGGCATGGGCGCTCGTGGAAAGAAGTTTGCCGCTGCTCTGATGCACAATTTCGGCGAAGTTGAGATCAAGGACCAGCTTGGCTCCATCGACCAGGCGCTGGCCAAGTTTCCCCAGTTGGATGGCTCGCGCATGGGCTGGTGGGGCTGGAGCTACGGCGGCTACATGACGCTGATGGCCATGACCCACTCGGACCGCTTCAAAGCCGGCGTCTCCGTGGCTCCGGTGACTGACTGGCGTGACTATGACTCTATTTACACCGAACGCTACGGCGGGCTCGTTCCGCAGTTTGATGAAGCCTACAAGAAAGGCTCGCCGCTTACTTATGCGGGCAACCTCAAAGGCCATCTGCTTGAGGTCCATGGCACCAGTGACGACAACGTGCACATGCAAAACACCATGCAGATGATCAATGCCTTCATCAACGCCGGAAAGCAGTTCGATTTGCAACTCTATCCGCGCAAGACGCACAGCATTTCCGGGCCAGGGACGCGTGTCCACCTGTTTACCCGCATCGAAACATTTTTTGATCGCGAACTCGTGGGCAGCAGCGGAGCGGGAAATTGAAGCACCAGACCATCTCTTTGGGTGATTTTGAGCTGACCGCCATCTCTGACGGTACCTATGTTGCGGATGGCGGGGCTTTCTTTGGCATCATTCCCAAAGTAATGTGGGAGAAAAAGACCCGGGCTGACGCGCTTAACCGCATCACCGTAAGCTGCAATTCAGTCCTGGTCCGCACGGGCAAGCAAAATATTCTGATCGAGACCGGGATCGGCAACAAACTGGAAGAGAAGCGAAAGAAGATTTTTGAGCCGCAGGAAAAACTGCTCGACAATCTGCGCGCCACCGGCACTGCGCCCAAAGAGATCGATATTGTCATCAACTCGCACCTGCACTTTGACCATTGCGGCTGGAACACTGTTTACAAGAACGGCGCTGCGGTCGCCACGTTTCCCAAGGCCAAATACTATGCGCCCAAAGGAGAATGGGAACACGGCAAATTGCAGACCGAGCGTGACCGCGTCAGCTATCTCAGCCCCAATTATGATCCGCTGATTCAGTCTGGCCAGATGCAGCTCATCGACGGCAACGCGGAGATCGCTCCGGGAATCTCCGTTGAAGTCTGGCCTGGCCACACGCGCCATATGTGGGCTGTCTTCATCCGCAGCGGCGGCAAAACTGCCTGCTATATCTCTGATCTGATTCCCACCACCTGGCAC
Organism: Candidatus Angelobacter sp.; assembly: GCA_036557225.1. Classification (GTDB taxonomy): domain Bacteria; phylum Acidobacteriota; class Terriglobia; order Terriglobales; family Acidobacteriaceae; genus Angelobacter. Next base: position 9,623 of record DATBHX010000151.1, on the reverse strand, counting down.
ATCGACCCCGTCTGGGCCATGGCCTACGATCTTTTTCCACTGGAAGTGCTGGAGAACCGCAAGCGCTACTATGCGCGTGCGATTCCGGAACAATGGCTCACCATCTTTACTCATGATCCGAACATTCCCTGGGCCTACATTGAGAAGACGGAAAACCGGTTGTCTTTCAAAGCTGCCTAGCCCGGCCCTGGGTGCGATGTTTGTGGTCGAAACCGGCCAGAGGGCGTGTAAGATAGCCTGACCATGCGCGGGCCAGGTCTGGTAATCGCGACAATCAGCCTTGTTTTCTGCGGAGCGATGCTGGCACAGAAGGTCCAGTTCAGCGCTGCGGAGAAGTCCGATGTGCTGCAAAGAATGAAAAACGTTCCTGAGACCAATCAGGAGCGGGCGGTGCAGCTCAAGGAACTGTTTGCCGCGGCAGGTTGCAGTGGCAATTCATTGACGGAACAAAAGATTGAAGGCACGGAAACGCCCAACATTATCTGCCGGCTGGGTGCGGGCGAAGGCGACACGGTAATCGTCGGCGCGCATTATGACCACGCCTCTTCGATTCAACGTCCGCAGGATAACTGGAGCGGGGCTTCACTGCTGCCTGCGCTGTATCAGAGTCTTCGCCATAAAAAGCGCAACCACAGTTTTGTTTTCGTAGCCTTTGCCGACCATGACAATAGTCCGGCAGGAGCGGAGTTCTTTGCCCGGCATTTGAGTCGCTCAGCGCTGGACCACTCCGAAGCCATGGTGAATATTGATGCTCTCGGCCTGTCTCCCACCAAGGTCTGGGCGGCGCATTCTGACAAAGACCTGGTGCAGGCGCTGATCGTGATGGTCTATGCCTTAAAGCTGCCGGCCAGCCAGATTGACATTGCTGCGGCCGGCAACACCGATTCTGATCCCTTCGCCGCGCGTCATATTCCGCAGATCACAATTCACTCGCTCACGCAGCAGAACGTAAGCGGCATGAATACGCAGTTTCGGCCTAACAATTACTATGACACCTATCGTCTGCTCTGCGGCTACCTGGCATATCTTGATCAAAGCCTGAAACCGAGGCAGCACTCCGAATGAACGCGCTCAAGCGGTTCTTTGAGTTTGAAAAACACGGCACCAGTTTTTCGCGCGAGCTGATCGCCGGCCTGACCACCTTTACCACCATGTCCTACATTGTGGTGGTCAATCCCGCCATTTTGAGCCATGCGGGGATTCCCGTTGGACCAAGTTTTGTCGCCACCGTCACGGCTGCCGTTTTCGGTTGCACTCTGATGGCGCTATACGCGAAGCGCCCGTTTGCCATCGCTCCGTATATGGGCGAGAACGCGTTTATCGCTTTCACCGTCTGCGGCCAGCTTGGCTACAAATGGCAAACCGCCCTGGCAGCCATCTTTGTTGCCGGAGCGCTTTTCGTCCTGCTCACCTTGCTGCGACTGCGCCAACGGCTGGTTGAAGCCATTCCCGTCTCACTGCGGTACAGCTTTGCTGTTGGCATCGGTTTGTTTCTGACGTTTATCGGGTTGAATCAGACTGGTATTGTGGTCCTGGGCGCTCCAGGCGCCCCGGTGCAGGCAGGTCATCTCACGTCTGGACCGGTGCTGGTGGCCATTGCCGGAATCATTTTGATTTCAATCCTGGTCATCCGCAAAGTCCGTGGCGCGATTTTGGTGGGAATACTTGCGACAGCGGTGATCGCATTCGTTTTCAGGGTAGCATCGCCACCAAGCCATTTCCTGAGCCTTCCCCCCAGCCTTGCTCCGATCTTCTGGCAGATGGATTTTCACGGCGCGCTGACGTGGAGCGCATTTCCTATTGTGTTGACGATTTTCATCATGGCTTTTGTTGACACCATGGGAACTCTGATCGGCCTCTCCGCCCGCGCCGGATTTTTGGACAAAGACGGCAACCTGCCGCAGATCGAAAGGCCCATGCTGGTCGATGCCCTTTCCACTTGTTTCTCGCCGGCCATCGGCACCACCACGTCAGGTGCGTTTGTTGAATCCGCTACAGGAATCGAGTCCGGCGGGCGTACTGGCCTGACCGCGCTGGTCGCGGCTGCCTGTTTCGCTCTGACACTGTTTTTTTCGCCTTTCGTGGCAGCGATCCCGGCACAGGCGTATGGTCCCGCGTTGATCATCGTCGGACTGTTCATGCTGGAACCGATCACAAAGATCAACTTCACTGACTACTCTGAATCCATTCCCGCGTTTGCCGTGGTTTCCCTGATGTGCTTTACCTTCAACATCGCGGTGGGAATCACCGCGGGATTTGTTTTGTATCCGTTGTGCCAGCTGGTGGCGGGCAAGCTGCGCCAGGTCAAACCCGCCCTGTTTGTGTTGACGGCGCTCTCGCTTCTATTCTTTATCTTCTATCCTTACGGGTGAAAAAAGATGGACCGAAACGAATTCATCCTGCAAGCCATTCAACTGGCCACACAAAACGTGGAGAGCGGCCAGGGCGGGCCGTTCGGCGCGCTGGTAGTGAAAGACGGCCAGATCATCGCTACCGGCGTGAACCAGGTGACTTCCAATCTCGATCCCACGGCCCACGCCGAGATCGTGGCCATCCGCAAAGCCTGCGAGACGTTAAAGTCTTTCGAACTATCCGGCTGCGAGATCTACTGCAGCTGCGAACCCTGCCCCATGTGCCTGGGAGCCATCTACTGGGCGCGCCCGGCCCAGGTCTTCTTTGCCGCCTCCGGCAAGGCTGCTGCCGACGTGGGCTTTGACGATTCCTTCATTCGCAAGCAAAGCCGCCTGCCATACCCATTACAACCCCTACCGATTATTCAACTCGAGCACGAGCAGTCTCTAGCTCCCTTCCAGGCATGGCAGGCCAAGCCGGATAAGGTAGAGTACTAGTTCTTCTAAGTGAGGAACTATTTGAACTATCCCGCAACTCGGGATATGATTTGCGCACTATTCAAGCCTCGACAAGATAGAGACTTTTTATCGCCATGAGTATTGATTTCCAGGCAGCGCTCTGGGCCCTGCTGGCGCTGATCGCGCTTATCATTGAGCTGACTCACCGCACTTTCTATCTGCTCATTGTTTCGATCGCCTGCGCCCTGGCTACGATCGTCACCCTGATTTTTCACTGGGGCATCGCATTACAGCTGGCGGTGGTGATCGCGGCGAACCTCATCGGTGTTCCCATTGCCGGCAAGATACGCGCACGCAGCCTTACTCCGCACCTTCCCGCAGACCGCGGCCAGTTGGTAAAAGTACTGTCCGTGCGCGAGGGCCGCCTGCGCGTGCTCTATCGCGGCACGGAGTGGGATGCGGTCTACCCCGGTCCCGAGCCGGCGCCAGGCGAGCGTTTGAAGATCCAGGAACTTGAAGGCAACACTCTGAAACTCACCAGTCCTTAAATTTATGAAGCAACGATGGAGACGCAAATGGAGTCCTTTGGCCTGATTGTTGGTGTGTTCGCGGTTTTTGTGGCTATTTTGATTGTCCTGAAATCGCTGAAGATTGTCCCTCAGCAGAGCGCATGGGTTGTGGAGCGCCTGGGCCGCTACCACGCTACACTGGGCGCGGGCCTGAACATTGTTACTCCGTTTGTCGACCGCGTTGCCTACAAGCACGATCTGCGTGAAATCCCAATGGAAGTCAAGCCACAGGTCTGTATCACCAAGGACAATACCCAGGTCACAGTCGATGGCATTCTTTACTATCAAGTGACGGATGCAAAGCTGGCATCCTACGGCGCCAGCAGCTACACCTTGGCGATCACACAGCTGGCGCAAACTACTTTGCGCGCGGCCATTGGCACCATGGACCTTGACCAGGTGCTTAGCTCTCGCGCCACCATCAATGCAGAGATCGTGCAGGCCCTGGATGAAGCCGGCATTACCTGGGGCGTAAAGGTCCTGCGCTATGAGATCCGTGATATCACGCCGCCGCAGGCGATTGTTCGCGCCATGGAGTTGCAGATTACGGCGGACCGCGAACGGCGCGCCATGATCGCCAAGTCGGAAGGCGAGCGCACGCAGCAGATCAACATTGCCCAGGGCGAACGCCAGGCCGAGATCAATCGCTCTGAAGGTGAGCAGCAGGCCGCTATCAATCGCGCCACCGGGCAAGCGCAGGCCATCGAGCTTGTAGCCAAAGCGACTGCAAACGCGATCCAGGCCATTGCTGAGATGGTGTCAAAACCCGGAGGCATGGAGGCACTGCAGCTTCAGGTGGCCAAAGACTACGTAAACCAGTTTGGTAATATCGCCAAAGAGAGCACGACGGTGCTGCTGCCGGCAAACCTGGCTGAGCTGGGCAGCATGGTTGAAACCGCATTGCAGATCGTCCGCTCTGACGGTAAAGGCAGTCTCGCTGCCGGCAAAGCGGCGGCTGCGGGTGCGCCAGCGGCAAAGTGATGCCTGGCTCTTCCCCGCGGTTTGAGCCGATGTCAACGTTAGACCTTCGATGACTCCAGATCTACTTGCACGTTCGCTTCAAGACTTCCTGGCTGCATCACATGGCGCGCTGGTAGTTGAGGACGGCCAAGTACTCTTTGATCTTGCAACGGCGCACTATTCCATCTCTTCGGAGAAAGGCCGCTGCCTGCTGCACCTGTGGTCAGAAGAGCGCAACCTGGTTCGCGAGATCATTGATCTGGAAAGCAGGAACGGGTTACTGACTTTGACCGTTCGCCGCTTCGCCCAGGCGCGTCCGGTGAAGCTGGAGATCTGCCGCGACCGTGATCGCCGCGCACCAACCGTTCAAAAGGCAACCCGAAATCGGTACGCCCGCCTGCTGGAGCGAGTGCTATGCCGGCAGGTGACGGACTGGCAGCTCGACAAATCCCGGCTCTCCACCACCATGGACCTGGAGCAGAGCTTCTCACCTGTGTATGCGCGTGGCCTGCTACGCAAGGGACGCAGCGCATTTGCCGTGCTTGGAGTGAATCAGCAGGAGACTCAGGCTGCTGTCGACGCTTCATTGACCTTCGGCTTGCTCTGGCTGCAAGCCTGCCGCGAGCGCGAAGCCGGCCGTAGCCTGGTGAAAGGATTGAAGCTCTATGTCCCGGCTAGATCTTCCTCCACTCTCCAGATCCGCCTGGCTCATCTGAACCAGAATTCGGCAAAGTTCCAGCTCTTTGAGGTTGAAGAGCGTGACGAATCACTGGCGCCGGTAGACTTCTCTGACCAGGGCAATATTCATACCCGGCTGATTCGCTGCCCTGATGCATCGCTGGCACGCTCGCGTTTCAAGCAAAGCATTGCCCGGGTGTTGGCGCTGGTCCCACAAGCGGAGATTGCCGTGCTCTCACCTTCTGAGGTTGCGTTCCGCCTGCATGGATTGGAGATCGCCCGGGTGAGAGCGGCCAATGCTCCGGGAAGGTTTCAAATCGAAGAAGAATTCATTTTCGGGCCGCCGGGGTATGAGACGCGGCTTACCGAAGAAACCGGGCCCGCTTTCACTGAATTTCTTTCCACTGTGGTTGGCGCACGATGTACAGAGGGTGACCGGCGCGATCCGCTCTGGCGCATGTATCCGGAGCGCTGGCTGGAGTCGCTGGTTTTCAAGAACGTAGCTGGGGTCGATCCGCGACTTGATCCGGCGCATGTTTATTCTCAGGTGCCGGCGTTTTCGGCCTCCGATCGCGCCATGATTGACGTGCTTAGCTGCACGCACGAGGGCCGGCTCGCCGTGCTGGAATTGAAAGCCGACGAAGACATCCACCTGCCGTTGCAGGGCCTGGATTATTGGGCACGCGTGCAGTGGCACCACAGCCGTGCCGAGTTCCAGCAGTACGGATACTTCCCCGGCATACAGCTTTCGCCGCGTCCGCCTCTGCTGCTTTTGGTTGCTCCATCGCTGCGCGTGCATCCCGCTCTGGATACGCTCTTGCGTTATTTTTCGCCGGAGATTGATTGGACGCTCGTCGGCGTGGACGAACGCTGGCGGGAAGGAATTCGGGTGGTCTATAGAAAATCGGCAGCAAAAAATATCGGCATGGGCACGACTCAAAACACAATCCAACCGGTAGGCCCTGACTAGCTGGCAGGAGGAGCTTGCTCCTGCTCGGCCGATTGCTCGGGCGTTGGCTCCTTGCCGCCGTGCAGTACTCTGCTCACGCCACGCACAATCCGGCGCATAGGCAGCTCGCCTTGGTCGCCGGCAAAGAAAATCTCCCCCGCCTTGTGGCTGCGATAGTACCAACGCTTCAGGATTGAAAGCTCTTCGCTGAACCGCTGGGATGACGGTTTGCCGGTAGATGACAATTGCTCCAGCGCGCTGCGGACCCGGACCTCCATCGGCTGGCTCTCGTCTTCGACCTCAACCGCAAATTGGAATGGCCCGACTAATTCGCCGCCATAAAAACGGAACAGCGCAACCGACTTTGGCTCGGCCGAAGGCTGAATGACCACTGCATCCAGGCGATCGAGCCGGCCACAGATCTCATCGCACGCTGAGAGAATGCTTTTCACTTTGCTGATCTTCGCATGTTGCGCTGCAGCAGCCTCAAAATCCAGTGCCGCAGAAAGCCGTTCGCGTTCCGCCTCCAGTTCACCGATCAGTGTTTGCCCTCCGGAGTCAAAATACGCCTGTACTCGTGCTACCTCCGCGGCATACGCTTCGTCGGTGCAGCCTTTGAAGCACGGCGCCAGGCACATCTTCATCTCCGAGTAGACGCAGCCGGGAAAGCTGGGATCAGGGTTCAGGTCAAAGGTACAGCGACGCATCTTGAACAGGTCAAGGGAATCATTGAGGAATTTCTCTGCCACAACACGCGATCGAAACGGGCCATAGTAGAGCGACGGGCCGGTAAGCCGACCGATCCGCGTGGTGACGTACGCGCGTGGGTATTGGTTCTCAAGATTGAAACGAATCAGCGGCGAGGGCCGTAACCGAAGGCGCTTCTGATAGCCATCCGGAAACTGGGCCCGCATGAGACGGTAGAGCAGTACGGTCGACTCGAAATCAGATCCAGCGAGCGCATACTCAATGATCGCCACACGTTCACGCAGGTTCAACCGCTTGGATTGTGACTCCGGCGGGGCCAGCAAGCGCTGTAGACGCCTGCGCAGATTAGCCGTCTTACTGACGTAGGGTTCAGCCGAGACATCCGAACTGCGTAAAAGGAACACTGCCGGGGCTGCCGGGTATTGCGCAAAAAAGTGCGCTTCATGATCGGGCGAGAACGGAATGGAGTGGGTCAGCAAATTCTCACCGCGGGATGAGTTGGTTACGGCGTAGGCCTCGCGGCCTGATATACCAGCAAGGCGTCTGCTCACGCTGTGCCGTTATGAAGCCTGTCCGGTTTTCCAACGACATATCTGAATACAGGGTAAACCCCGGGTCGTTCGTAACCAATTACGTTTGTTACCGTTCGGGTACGAACATCGTTGATTTCCACGGCTTCAAAGTGCCGGGCTGCTTTTGCCTGTGGATTTTAAGGAAATCTCGGGCGGCAGCGTGACGTCCTTCTTGTTTTTTCACCGCATCAGCGGGCCAAGTGACTCGATTTTCACTGGCCCTGTGGCCGAGAGTCAACTCATTCCATTGCTCTATGCTGTGTTTTCCGCAGCATACACAGGCATCTGCTACTACTACTGTACTTATACAAAAGTATTTCTTCTCTATTAAGTACCAGTAGCACTAATCAGCGGCCTTGCTGGTTGTTGCATCAGGAAAAATATCAAATACGTAATCATGGGCCGCCAGCGCTGCCGGTTTGAGTTTACCGGCTTGAACCCGTTTAGCAGCCTCTTCGCGGCTTAGATCAAAGATCGCTTCCAGCAGCTCAGCGCTCTCCTGCTGATTCGATTGTCCGACGACGAAGAGTACACGAGCGCTGTGCTGGATATAGCGTGGGGATGGCAGCTGTTTTTTCAGGATCTCCATGATCAGGTCGGCCTTGGTGCGATCAAAACGGCCGGGGTCGCCGCGGCGGTCCTGCTCGGCAAAGAACGCTGCGGTCCACTCATTGTGGTAGTTCCACAACTTGTCGAACAGGTCGCGCGTAAAACGAGTACCGGCCTTGATGTGGTCGGCGTTCTCTGCCGGCTCAACACCGTCTTCGGTCAGCTTCGGCCGTTTGAGATAGCCGTCTTTGGTGATGGGAGCTTCATGGCGCAGGAGCGTCCAAAGCCAGGAGACGTCAATGCGGTAAGTGGCCAGGTCATTCATGAAACGCAGCTTGAGTTCGTAATCGTCAATGGCCGCGGCGAAGTTGCCGTTGAGGATCTGAAAACCATAGTTTGCGGCCATATAGAACGCATGTTGGATGCGCTCAATGGTGACCTCACCCCTGGGGACACCATAGATTGCTTCCCAGCGCTCAGGTGAGAGCAGCTTCTCCGGTGTGTCGAGCGATTCTTTGGTGATGACTTGCGGGGTAATACTGCCTTGCGAATTCAGCAAGCCGCGCGACTCAAGGACGCTGCGCTCTGCGTCACTGAGACCGCTGGAAGGCTTGGGAACAGATTGTTCTTTTACTTTCACTGTGTCTTTCGGCGCATCGAGAATGCCTTGTAGCTGCTCCAACTCGGCGCGCAACGGCGCGTTACCGGACGCAACATAATCCGGCTCTGGGCTGGCCACCCAGCTTTGGCGGTAGCAGTCATACAGCCGGCCTCGGACGCGTTTGGAGAGAATGTCATCCAGAGTCGGCTGCTCTCCGCCTGGGATCGATTGATCTGGCACAAAGATCAGGCCCAGAAGGCGCTCACGCAGCTTATCGATCACCATGGCGCGCAACGCCAGCGGGTTGTACTTGGAGCGGCCATATACGTCGCCTGCCTGATAGATCATGACCGCGGCCATGCCGCCGATTGGTCCGGCGTTTTCCAGATCGCCGTTCTTCATTCCGCCCATCAGCATCATCAAGGCGTTCCAGCGCTGGTAGGCGATCATGTTGGGCGACGCCATGCCAATGGATTGAGGATCGGGATAGACGCCGTTTGGGTCGTCCTTCCACATCTCGATCAGGCTACCCAGATAATCCCACCGGCCAACGTTGGTGCCGAGCAGACGGCGGCGCAGTGTCCAGGCAATGGCCGGCAGCGATCGGCCGGCGTTGCCTTCTTCATAGAGCATCTTGATCTTGATGGTTCCGGCAGGCACTCCGACCATTGCCTCCAGGCGAGAGAGAATTTTCTCAACGATCAGCGCTTCATTCGGCGTCTGCAGCTTGGGGATGTAGAAATAGACGCCGCTGCCGGCATTGCGCAGCGAGTCAAAGTTGTTGAAGGCCCAGAGCGTGGCGATCACGATGGTCGCTGGCGCGGGTCGGCCGTCAACCAAAACGTGATCATAGTTGATGTGTATTCCGGGTGGACGTCCGAAGCGTGTGGGCCACTGCCCCTGCGGCTTGGTGATCCGGTACTCGCGTACTTTTCCCTTTTTAGTTACCTGGTATGGCTTGCTGTTCCAGCCGCCACTGAAGATTTCCTTGGCGTTTTGTAGCGCGGCAAAAACGCCGACGGGCTGGTTGGCGGGAGTCCCATCGGGCAGAAAATGGGGTGGCGAGGCATCTTCAAAATCCGGCATGTTCATGGGCGCGGGGCTATTCAAGGCGTTGAAGGCCATATCCAGTGGATGCCACGGGCCGGTCAACTCCAGGCCCGGATTCTTGAGTGGATGCGCGTCTTTTGGCACCGGCACTTCGTCATTCAGACGCCAGCGCCATTG
>DATBHX010000150.1:0-13533 GCA_036557225.1 Candidatus Angelobacter sp. | reverse complement strand
CTTCGCACCCACGGTGATGTTCGGCATCCACGCGCTGACCAGCCCCAACGGCCGCAACTGCAGCATCGCCGAAGATACACGCATCTTTGCTTACGTCTTCCAGATCTTCTATCTGCGCGTGGGAATCTTCTTTGGCTGCATGGGACTTTTCACCTGGCTGTTTCGCGGGGAAGTAGTGGAGAAGAGCCTGCATTACTATTTTCTCGCGCCGGTGCGCAGACAGCTTCTTGTAATTGGAAAGTTTGTCGCAGGTTTTATTACCGCATCTCTTGTCTTTGGCGCTTCAGTCCTTCTCAGCTTCACCTTTGTCTACGGCCACTTTGGCCAGGTGGGCCGGGCTTTTGTCTTTAACGGCCCGGGCTTCGGCTACATGACGTCTTACCTGCTGGTTACCGTGCTGGCCTGCCTGGGCTTTGGCTCGCTCTTTCTTGCGCTCAGCCTGGTTTTCAAGAACCCCATCATTCCCGGCCTCGTTGCTCTGCTGTGGGAGACCTTCCACGCCGTCGCGCCCCCGCTGCTGCAGAAGCTGAGCGTCTCGTTCTATCTCAAACAACTGTGTCCGGTGACGGTCCCGCCAGACGGCCTCATGGCCCTGTTTACCGTGATCGCCGAGCCAGTATCGCCCTGGCTGGCTGTGCCTGGATTGATGTGCCTGAGCCTCGCCATCCTGACCTACGCCTGCTTGCGGATCCGGCGCAACGAGATCAGCTATCTGGCGGACTGAGGGAATCGCCGAGATCGCACGTGATCGCCGTGATCGCGCGAGATCGGAAGAACGGTATTTCCCAGCAATTGTGCTCTGCATGGGGAGACTCACACTTTCCTTGAAGGACGATTTCCGCATTCAAAGACGCAGCCTCGGCTGAATCCGATGTCGGCGATCACGGCGATTACGTGCGATCCCGGCGATATTCGGGCGAGCTTCCACGACAAGAACGTCGTAATCTTCCAAGAGCTATTTTTGTAGAAAAGGGTTCAACTCCCGCTCTTCACCAATGGTAGTCATGGGCCCGTGGCCAGGCACGACGTCGGTTTCATCGGGAAGCGCCAGCACCTGGGTGTGCAATGAGCGCAGTATCTTCTCCATCGATCCACCAGGCAGATCAGTCCGGCCGATGCTGCCGGCAAACAGGGTATCGCCCGCGATCAGCTTCTTCTCGGCAGGGAAGTAAAGACAGATGCTGCCTTCTGTGTGTCCCGGCGTATGGATCACGCTGGAGGAGATGCCGCCAATCTTCAAGACCTGTCCCTGCGCCGCCGGTTCATCCACCTGCACAGCTCCGGGCGGGCGCATTCCCACCCAGGCTGCCTGGAGATCAAGCATCTTCAGCAGCGCATAGTCATTCTGGTTCATCAGAATGGGAGCGCCGGTGGCAGCTTTCAGCTTCATTGCGCCACCCACGTGATCGATGTGCGCATGCGTGATGACGATCTGTTTCAGGGTGAGTTTTTCCTGGCGCAGGATTTCGAGAATGTCTTCAATCTGGTCGCCCGGATCGATCACCATGGCTTCGTGCGTCTGCTCGTCGCCGATGATGGAGCAGTTGCATTGCAGCGGGCCGACAGGGAAGATTTTGTGGATCATTATTCGTAAGGGCTCCGCAGCCTAGCTGCTTCGCCCTCGTGCTCCGTTCGCGCAGGGCGGCGCTCTCTTCGCACTCACCCTGAATTCGTAAGAGCTCCGCAGCTTAGCTGCTTCGCCCTCGTGCTCCATCGGGGTCCCTAGAGAGCCTGGTTTTGGCTCGATGGGGTGGTTTTCGCGCAGGGCGGCGCTCTCTTCGCACTCACCCTGCCATGTTACAAGCAGTGGAGAGCCATTAGACTCGGGTTATTTCTTTGGGCTCGGGCTGGTCGGAGCCGGAACGTTGTCCATGACCGATGATGCGCCGCTACGATGGCTGGCGAAATAGGTGAGCGACATCGATGTGATCATGAAGATAATGGCGCACCAGGTAGTCAGGCGCGAAAACGCGGTGGCCGTTCCCCGCGGACCAAAAGCCGTCTGGCTGCCCATGCCGCCGAAGGTGGCAGCGATATCGGCGCTCTTGCCGTGTTGCAACAAAACCACCACGATCAAAACCAGGCAAACGATCACGTGAACCAGCGTAATAAATGCAATCAGCATTTCTGTTCTCAAAATCCTTTCAGAATCCGGTCGTGCAAATCCAGACTTCGAAAAACTTGGTGCGGAAGGGGGGATTTGAACCCCCACGCCTTTCGGCGCCACCCCCTCAAGATGGTGTGTCTGCCAGTTCCACCACTTCCGCAAAGGCTTTTTATTTTCAGCGATTTACAAATCGCATGGCAGCAAGTTCCCGGTGCGCCGGCAAACGCGGAAAGCATTCTTCAGACGCGCTGGCTGCAGGCAGGGAATTCGCTGGAGGCGTAAGCACTTATTCTAACATGCTGCGCGGCTAATAGCGCACGCCGATGGTGATGGGAATGAATCGTAGATCGAACGTGCTGCCGGGGGCGTAGTGGTAGCGCGCCTCAACGTAAATCCTGTAATGCGTTTCGTTCGGAATGGTAAAGGTAAGTCCCAGGCCGGCATTGCCGCCAAAGGCGCCTCCGGGAAAGCTGGAACTTGTCTGATTTACGTCGACTGTGCCGCCCGTACAGGTGAAGCCCCACCAGCGCCAGACCGGCGTGCACGCGGTCCCGGCCGGCGGAGCAACTACCTCAGTGCGGCTCGCGTTGCGATAATAATAGCCCGCGCCGGCGATCAAATAGGTTCCTACGCCACGCCGTCGAAATTCGAGCCGATAGTTGGCCGTGAGCACAAAAAGATTGCTGTGCCCGTTCAGATCGCCTTTTGCCGTGGCCGGGCGCAGAGGATCCAGGGATTCCTCCGTGGGATAGAGCCAGCTCCAGAGGAATTCACCCACGAAGGCCTGGTGCGGCGTGAAGTTATAGCCCGCCCCGGTCACGAAGCCCGTGCCAATGTGAGCAAAATCAGAGGTGGAACCAACCGGGACGATCACAGGGAAGGCAATGTTCGAGTTGAGTTTGTTGTCTGTCTCGAGTTCCTGGGCAAATAGTGACCCAAATGACGCCACGATCAAGACAGCAACAGCAGGCAAAACTCTGCGCGCGCGACGCATGGCTTTCCTCCGGGACTTCTCCCAGAAGTGGATTTTCTGATTGAGGCGCCCGGTTGTCTTATCGTGAGCAGCGGGGCAGATCAGTTGCACGATAAGAAAAATGGATTGTTGTAAGCTGCGCGTGCAGCAAAAATGGCAAATGGGGAAGGGCCGAAGGGGAATTCGGCCCTTGCCGGAATCTACTTTCCCGCGACGGTGGCGCAGGCTTTGACTACGATGGCCATGGTGTTTAAGCCGAAGTGGTCTTCCGCCAGGCTGGCATATTGCAGGCGCAGCCGGGTGAGCAACTCAGGCTTGGTCTCGCCACAGAGCACAACGATGATCCTGTGCTTTCGCGGGTTCAGGCTTTCCAGTTGTCCGACCAGGCGGTCAAGCTGGTTTTTCTGCAGCAGGTTGTGCTTGAGTTCGATAAACACCTCGCTCGTCCAGAGAAATCCGCTGCATTCAACATAAAGATCGGAGGTTGTGCCGCTGTGGCGATATTCTTTTTCAATGATTGCCCGGGGCAGACGCTCGCGAAGAAAAGTGGCCAACGAATCGCGATATTTGAGTTCTTTGGGAAGCTTGGCCGGCTGCCACTCCTGAATAAGATGAACCACGGTATCCAGCGCTTGCATACAGATCACCTGAGAAATAATATGCACAACTATAGCACTGCGCAGTAGTTTTATAACTAGTTTATAGTTTTATATATACAACATAAACTATAAAGCTATAGTTAATACTTTAATAAACTAGTAGAAGAGGGATTGCATACATCGGTAACAGAGGGTTGGACGTGCCGGCGCCTACATTTTGCAGTTGATGAATTCGCTTTTGGGAAAATGCTCGGGTACTTTCTGAACGGCGTGAGGGTTGAAGGACCGTCCAGATCTACCATTGGGCACGTGGATCACCACTTCACAATCGCGGCAAAGCTCTTGGGATCGAGGCTCGCGCCGCCCACCAGCGCGCCGTCGATCTCCTCTTGCGACATGAGCGCTCTCGCGTTCTCCGGCTTGACGCTGCCGCCGTAAAGAATCCGGGTCTGTGTGGCGACGCCTTCGCCAAAGGCCTCGGCAAGCTCCGTACGGATGGTGCGGTGTGCCTCGGCTGCCAGCTCCGGCGTGGCGGTCTTGCCGGTGCCGATGGCCCAGCACGGCTCGTACGCCACAACAAGCGGAATGGCTTTGCCGCCGGAGATTTCACGGAAGGCGATGCTGCACTGACGCCGCAGCACGTCGTCAGTAATGCCGGCCTCACGCTCTGCGAGCTGTTCACCGACGCAGACAATAGGAGCAAGTCCTGCAGCCAGCGCGGCGTGAAGCTTGCGATTCACCGTGTCATCGGTTTCGCCGAAGTACTGGCGTCGCTCAGAGTGGCCGATGATCACATGCGAGCAGCCCACTGCTTTCAGCATGTGCGCGGAGATCGCGCCAGTGTACGCGCCTTCCTTTTCCCAGAACATGTCCTGTGCGCCCACGGCGATCTGGCTGCCGCGGGTGGCTTCCACCACCGCGCCCAGGTCAATATAGGGCGGGCAGAGCACAATCTCGTCGCGCGTGTGCTCCCATACGTGAGGCAGCAGCGCGGAAACAAACGCTGTGGCCTGTTCCGGCGTCTTGTGCATCTTCCAGTTGGCGGCGATGAGCTTTTTTCTCATGAGGCGGCCGACTCGGGCGTGATCTGCAGGTGCGGGAAGTTGCGGCTGAGTTGTTCAACCGCCCGCGCATAGGCATTGTGCGTACGCTGGTCAAAGAGAACAAAGCGCACCAGGGTTACCGATTTGGGCGTATGCAGCAGGTCGGCGACGGTGCGGATCGCGATTTCTGCTGCGGCCTCGACAGGGTAGCCGAAAGCTCCGGTAGAAACCGATGGGAAGCTGATGCTGGTGCACGACTTGCGATCGGCTTCTTCCATGGCGTGACAGTAACAGCTCTCCAGCACTTGCGGCTCATTGCGATTTCCGCCCTGCCACACGGGGCCAACGGTGTGGATCACGTATCGGGCTTTCAGGTTTGCGCCGGAGGTGGCGATGGCCTGTCCGGCCGGAAGCGTGCCGCGTTGCTCACGAACTTTTTTGCATTCAGCCAGCAAAGCAGGGCCGGCAGCGCGATGAATCGCTCCATCCACGCCGCCTCCGCCGAGAAGGGAAGAATTGGCCGCGTTGACGATGGCCTCGGTTGATTCGTCAGTGATGTCGCCGGTGACCAATTCAAGGGTCGCTCTGGTGCCGACGCGGTATCGCAAGCCTGACGCCATGCTATTTGTCTGTAAGCGCTTCTACTCCGGGAAGTTTCTTGCCTTCCAGAAATTCCAGTGACGCTCCGCCGCCGGTGGAGATATGGCTGATCTTCTCGGCAACGCCCGCTTGATGCACCGCAGCAACGGAATCCCCGCCGCCGACGATCGACGTGGCTTTGGAGTTGGCGGCAATCGCTTCCGCGATCTTCATGGTCCCCCTGGCGAACGGCGCGACTTCAAAGACACCCATGGGCCCGTTCCAGACAATGGTTTTTGCTCCGGCAATTTCGTAGGAGAACCCCATGATGGTGTCCCGGCCGATATCGAGACCCATCTTGCCTTCAGGGATACCATCCTGGCTCTTGATCATCTGGGTAGTGGCGGAGGCATCGATTTTTTCGGCAACAACGTTGTCGACCGGCAGCAGCAGGCGGACGTTTTTGGCCTGAGCTTCCTGCAAAAGCGACTTAGCCAGCTCAAGCTTGTCATCTTCCACCAGCGACTTGCCTACCTTCAGGCCCTGTGCTTTAAGGAAGGTGTATGCCATGGCGCCGCCGATCAGCAGGGCGTCGACCTTGCTGAGCAGGTTGCGGATCACGTCAATCTTGTCGGAAACCTTGGCGCCGCCGATGATCGCGACAAACGGCTTTTCCGGATTGGTGGTGGCTTTTCCGAGGTATTCCAGTTCTTTCTGCATCAGCAGGCCGGCTGCGCATTTGTCGATAAACCTGGTGATGCCGGCAGTGGATGCATGGGCGCGGTGCGCCGAGCCGAAGGCGTCGTTCACGTAGAGATCGGCCAACGCGGCCAGCTGGCGGGCAAAATTTTCGTTGTTGGCCTCTTCTTCAGCGTGAAAGCGCAGGTTTTCCAGCAGCAGGGTCTGGCCTTTTTCCAGCTTCTGCGACATCTCTTCCGCAGCCAGGCCTATGCAGTCGGGAGAGAAACCAACATTGCAGCCGCGAGCCAGCTTTTCATCCAGCAGAATGCGCAGCCGCTCACCGGCGGGCTTGAGGCTCATCCTGGCGTTGAACTTTCCTTTGGGACGGCCAAGATGTGAAGCCAGAATCAGCCGTGCACCCTTGCGCAACGCATATTCGATCGTCGGCAGCGTTTCGCGGATACGCGTGTCGTCGGCAACGCGGCCATCTTCGGTTAGAGGAACATTGAAGTCGACGCGCATGAAAACGCGGTGGCCTTCGAGATTCAGGTCCTGGATGGAGAGCTTGGCCACGGTCTTATCGGCTACAGCCATCAGAGCCCTTTCTTTGCCATAAAGTGGATCAGGTCGCGGACGCGGCACGAATAGCCCCACTCATTGTCATACCACGCGATTACTTTCACACAGTTGTTCCCGACCACGCGTGTCAGCGGCGCGTCGACAATAGAGGAGCGCTCGTCGCCACGGTAGTCGACAGAAACCAGCTCTTCAGTTTCAACCCCGAGAATGCCTTTCATCGGACCATTGGCAGCGGCGGTCATGGCCTTGTTTACCTCTTCCACGCTGGTGCCTTTCTCTACGAAAGCCACCAGGTCGACCACGGAGACGTTGGGCGTGGGCACGCGCATGGCAAAACCATCGAGCTTGCCTTTGAGATCGGGGATCACCAGATGCAGCGCTTTGGCTGCGCCGGTGGAAGTCGGGATCATAGAGAGCGCGGCAGCGCGGGCGCGCCGCAGGTCTTTATGGGGAAAATCGAGGATAACCTGGTCATTGGTGTAGGAGTGGATGGTGGTCATGGTGCCGCTCTGGATCTTGAAGGTGTCATGCAGCACTTTGGCCACCGGCGCCAGGCAATTGGTCGTGCAGGAGGCATTGGAAACAATGTGGTGCTTCGCCGGATCGTACTTGTTTTCGTTCACGCCGAGCACAATCGTGATGTCTTCATTCTTCGCCGGCGCTGAGATGATGACTTTCTTGACCGGCCCGCGCAGATGGGCCTTTGCCTTCTCAGCCTCAGTGAATTTGCCCGTCGACTCAATCACCAACTGTGCGCCCACTGACTCCCAGTTGATCGCGGCGGGATCTTTTTCTGAAAAAACCTTGATCGCCTTGCCGTTGACGCTGATGGAATCGCTTCCGGCTTTGATCTCCTGCTTCAAATTGCCGAGAATAGAGTCATATTTGAGGAGATGTGCCAGCGTAGCCGGACTGGTGAGGTCGTTCACGGCCACAAATTCAAGATTGGGATCAGAGATGGCGGTGCGCAACACGTTGCGCCCGATGCGGCCAAAGCCGTTGATACCAACTTTGATTGCCATGGATTTACCTCACCTCCAAAGTGAAAGCCAAGCTTGTCACAGAACGGTTGGATGCAGAACGCGTGACACGAGCGTGCCTATACCGGACTGAAACAAATCAGGTTAGCAGAGGATGTTCACAGCGCGCAAACCGGCGCAGTTGAGTCACCGAGACCTGCGGGTGCGATCGAGGAATCTTTTTGAGAGCTGATGCGCACAGCTGTGCGACAAAAAGCCGCAGGTCGCAAGGCCCAGCGGCTTTTTGTGCAAAATCGCTTGGTTGGTCCAAACGCTGGCTACAGTTTTTCCTTCGTCCTCAGCCCTTTCGTATCTGGGCTGCCATTTTTCTGGGATGCTCAATTCATCAATGTTGCGTTTCTACACCTGAACACCAGTTGCCTGGGGACCGCGGATCCATGCGGTCCTGGCGTCTCTTCCTCAACAAACTGGTCTCCGGGTGTCAGCGACGTACTCATTCACTTTCTATGAAGTGCTGCTCGTCCGCCGCCCTGCATATTTTGTCTGGCCCTGTGAATCTACTGTTTTTCTTGCTTCGGTCTTGCTGTCGAACTGTGTGTGCTTTTGTCCCTTGTGGTGGTTACAGTTTTTGTTTCGTTGCGTAGTCTTGATTTTTCTTTCACGTTTCCGCGAGTGCTGTCCTGGAGTCCTGCAACATTCAGGCCTGGGCAGGAACATTCGAGCCGGTCAAGTCTGATTCTGTTTCAGGTGGCGCCAAACCGCTTGCTGCGCTTCACGCTGACGCAATCCGCTATCGTCATCAGCAGGGACTGTTCCTGCCTGGAGTACATGTAATGGCTGGAGCTGATTGTGGGGCGCAATTATAGCAATTTGCACCAGAACTACAACAAAAGAATGAAGGAATGTGAAAGTTTGTTGCCTTTCTTGGTTCCTTGTGACCCACATTTGGGCGAGCGCTACCGCTCCTAAGCCGGCAGTCATCGACTCTCCGCACTGGGTGCTCCTGCCCGGACTGAGGCATTCTTTGGAAAAGCGATGTGGCTTAATTAAGATGTCGGGAGGCATGTCGCCTAAGATGTGGCCATACGAACGGAGATTCCCATTCTGGTGGCAGTTCAGGTTGATATCAAAAGCTCCTTTGCTTGCACACAGTTACTTTCTTGTGTTACACACGAAGCATGCGCAACTGGATGCGCGAGCGCATGAAGCGCCGTAAAAAAAAGACGGAGAATGACTCGGAGGCCACCGGTAAGGTTGGCCAGCAGAAGCCGCCGGTGGACGAAGCCCACCCGCAGCCGATCATTCCCACCTATGATGACGTTGCTTCGGAACAGCCTGAGGCTGCCATAGCCCCTGCTATCGACGAGCCTCGGATGGAAACCGAAGTTCAGCCCGAGTCTCCTTCCGTGCCGCCTCCCGGACCTCCGGAGCAGCGGCCTGTCCAGCAGAGTGGCCGTGCGACCGCCAAAGCCCCTAAAGGCGTGGTGGTTTTGGCGATTGGCTTACCTGGCTCGGGCAAGACCACCTGGTTCAAGCGCCGTGGGGTGACCCCGCTCTCCAGTGACCTGCTACGCTCCATCCTTTTTGACGACATCACCGAACAGCGCTACCAGGGTCTGGTGTTTTCCACTCTCAGATCGCTGCTCCGCGCCCGGCTGATTGCCCGTATGCCGTGGAACTACGTTGATGCCAGCAACCTTGCCCCACATGAACGTCGCCAGTGGATCAAGATGGCTAAGGGCTTTGGGTATGAAGTACATGCGGTATTTTTTGATGTACCACTTGAAGTCTGCCTGGAGCGTAACCGCAAGCGCGAACGCCAGGTCAAGGAAGACGTGGTTCAGCGGATGGCAGCCAAACTCAAGCCCCCGACCTTCGAAGAAGGCTTTGCCAAGATCACCGTCGTAAGGGTAAAGCGTTCAGGCGAGTAACAGGGCTATCCGCGGGCAAAGTGCACCAGGGCAAAGATCCCAAACCAGAGAAAAGCCAGGTAATGCCAGTACCAGCTTGTCACCTCAACGGCGATTCGCTGTGACTCAAACCTGACGGCAAAAAATCGCGCCACCGCCGCGCAGATCAACGCCATGAGTCCTCCAGCAAGATGGACGGCGTGAGTGCCGGTCAGCAGGTAAAAGTAAACTCGGCTGGGATTAGCGGCCTGAAATGTGCCCTGATCGCTGAGATTTTGCCATACCAGTATCTGGCCGCCGAGAAAGCAAAAGCCCAGCAGCAAGGTAATGCTCAGCCAGGGCAGCTCGCGCCTCATACGCGGGGGAATGATCCCCATGACGGCAAACTCTTCTTTGCGCTCCATACCGCGTCGCGCCAACTCCAGCGTGCCGCTGCTTAAAAGAAGAACCATGGAATTGATCCAAAGCTGAAGATAGGGCAGCTTGAGAGCAATCCAATCCTGAACTTGTTGGTGAGTGTCCAGATCATAGCGGCCGCGGCCAAGGCGCACGACGTAGAGCATCGTCAGAACCACAAAAACCACAGTAACGGAAAAAAGGCAGATTGCCATCACGATGCGGTAGCGCCGCATGCGCTGGTTGCGCGAACGGTAGTCCTGAGGAGGCTTGTAGTCGCCGTCGTCTCCACCCCCGAAACCGCGGCGATGCGGGATTTTCCCCGGACCACCGCCGCCCAGCTTAGGTTTGCGTTCGATCTCGACGCGCTCGCTGATGATCGGCATGACTACTAACTCAGATGTGATTTTGCCGTGCTTTAGCTGGCTGGCGTATCCTGCCGCACAAAGTCATTTTCTGCCACGGAAACACCATACTCATACGGACCATGGTTCACGACTGGATGTTGCCTGCCGAATCCCTCGTCCGGCGCCGGCGAAGGCAGTGTCCACTCCAGTGTGGTGCAATCCCATGGATTGGCTTCCGCTGCCGGTCCTTTCCACATGCTCCAGAACAGGTTGGCCAGAAAGACGATCTGTCCAGCCAGGGTGATCACAGCCGCTACGGTGACGAATTTCTGCAGCGGCAGCATCGCCGCTACATATTGTACGCCGGTTAGATCGGAATATCGCCGCGGATGACCGGCAATTCCCAGCAGGTGCATGGGAACAAAGGTGGCGTAGGCGCCGGCCAGCGTGATCCAGAAATGCAGCCGTCCCATGCGCTCATTCATCATGCGGCCGAACATTTTCGGGAACCAGAAATATGTGGCAGAAAAGACCGCAAACAGCCCTGCCATTGCCATGATCAGGTGAAAATGTGCGACCACGAAATATGTGTCGTGCAGGTAAACATCGAGCGCGGGCTGCGCGAGCAGCGGACCGGTCAGGCCGCCGGTGATGAACAGTGAGACAAAGCCCACGGAAAACAAGAGCGGGGTGGTGAAGCGTATGCGTCCGCCATAGAGCGTGCCGACCCAGTTGAAAGTCTTGACCGCCGATGGCACTGCAATGGCCGTCGTCAGGGCAGAGAAGGCAAAGCCGGCATGAGGATCCATGCCGCTGGCGAACATGTGATGTCCCCACACCATGAAGCCCAGCGCGCCGATGGCAATGGTGGCGCCGACCATGGCTTTGTATCCAAAGACCGGCTTACGGGCAAAGATCGAGAGCAGGTGCGAAGTGACGCCCATCGCGGGAAGAATGGCGATGTAAACCTCGGGATGACCGAAGAACCAGAACAGATGCTGCCAGAGCAGAGGCGATCCACCAGCGTGTGGGTCTGATTTGCCGCTGACCAGCAGACCGCCGGGGACAAAGAAGTTGGTCCCGGCGTGGCGATCAAGCAGCAGCATGACCACCGCAGCCGTAAGAACGCTGAAAGCCAGCAGGCTCAGGATCGCCGTGACGAACCATGCCCAGCAGGTCAGCGGCATCCGCATCATCCTCATGCCCGGAGCGCGACGCTTGACCGTGGTAGTGACAAAGTTAATCGCGCTCATGATCGTAGCCAGGCAGAACAGCGCAATGCTGATCAGCCACAAATCTGTGCCGAGAGCCTGGCCAGGGCCGGATGCAGCCAACGCGCTGAGTGGAGCGTATTGCGTCCAGCCTGCGCCCGAAGGACCGCCGGGGACAAAGAACGCCCCGAGCAAGACAAGAAAGGAGATCAGGGTGGTCCAGAACCCGGCCATATTCAGCCGGGGGAAGGCCATCTCTGACGAGCCGAGCTGCAGCGGCAGGAAAAACGTTCCAAATCCGTTCTGCGGCACGGTGGAGAGGACAAAGAAAACCATGAGCGTGCCGTGCATCGTCAGATAGCCGAGATAATTTTCCGGCTTGATCTCGCCCAGGAACGGAATCGCCAGCTTGGGCCAGACCAGATGCACGCGCATGAGCAGCGAGAGCCATGCGCCTACCAGCACCGCTGCCAGTGAGAGAAAGAAGTACTGGCGGCCGATCATCTTGTGATCGGAGGTGAAGAGGTAGCGGTTTTTCTGAAGTCCCGAGCGCGCCAAGGGCCCCCGCAAAGCCTGTTTTTGGCTTTGTGGGGATGGAAGCGAGGGATACCTATTCTCGCCAGAAGCCATAAAGGAATATCGTTTGTTCCTTATCTCGATTTAAATTTTGCCGCAGCTGAATCAAATTCTCTGCCAAAAATCCGTTTAAGCCGATAGGGTTCCCTCACCCGCTTCCCACCCCACCACGCGAAAATCACGCGTGTTGGGGACCCCGGTTTCGCAGGTTCGGGATTGCAGAAAGCGATCTCAATGCGACTGCAACCACATCTCAAACTCTTCTTCACTCACTACCCGCACCACAGCCCGCATGCGATAGTGGCCGATCCCGCACAGCTCCGCGCAGGAAACCTCGTACGTGCCAAGCTTATTCGGCGTGAAGTGCGTTTCGATATTCATGCCGGGCACAGCATCCTGCTTGAAGCGCATGGCAGGAATGAAAAGGCTGTGAATTACATCTTGAGCACGAAGCTCGAGTTGCACAGGCCGTCCCACCGGCACAACTAGAGAGGTCGAAACAATGTCGTCACGGCCTGCCGGATCGGCAGGATCGAGGCCCAGCGGATTGCCTTCATCGGGCTTGGCGAATTTAACAGTGTCTGTGCGGCCGAACACGCCATCAGGCCCCGCATAGCGGAAATACCACTGAAACTGTGCGCCTGTAACCTCAACTGTAAGCTGGCCGCCGTGTTCTTCGGGACGATGGAGTTGCGACCACAAATGTCCGCCAGAAATATGGAACCAGAAAAAGATGATGGTGATCGCCAGCGTCCAGCCGATCTCAAAACGAAAATTGCCACGCCAGCTTCTGGATTGTCCATCCGCCGGCCGGCGCATCAGCACGAAAGCCAGCACCGCCTGCCCGGCGATGAAGAGCGCTCCCAGGATCCAGAACGCCACGGAAAAGTCCCGGTCGATCGCTGCAGCCTGAGCTGAAGCTGCGGCAGGGAACCACAAAGGATGGACAACAAAAAGGTAGAGGCAGCCCAGCGTGATGACAACCAGCGCGATGCGGAGCGCAGCCGACATTATGGTTTCTGCTCGCCGGTCCCGTTCGTTACCAGCTTGAGAAACTCCTGGTGGACACGCGTATCGTCAGACAGCTCAGGATGAAACGTTGCTGCCATGATCTTGCCCTGACGTACCAGCACCGGATCGCCGCTCTCTGAAGCCAGCACCTCAACGTTCTTTCCTGTGCTTACGATTTTGGGCGCGCGAATAAAAACCATTTCCAGGGGCTTGGCGCCGAGCTTGGTTGCGGTCTCCTTGATGGAACTTTCATTCTGCCGGCCGTACGCGTTGCGGCGAATACGTATGTCCAATATGCCAAGCGATTGCTGTGGAGGGTTCTCAACTTGTGTGGCCAGCAGGATCGCGCCGGCGCAGGTTCCGAATGTCGGTTTGGTGCTCACGAAGTCGCGCAGCTTTTCCAGAAAGCCGCGTTCGAGCAGAAAATTCAGGAAGGTGCTGGATTCGCCGCCCGGAATCACGATAGCGTCGATCGAATCAAGCTGTTCAGGCTTGCGCACCAGCGTGACGGCGGCGCCGAGTTGCTCCAGCCGCTTCTTGT
>DATBHX010000149.1:0-22557 GCA_036557225.1 Candidatus Angelobacter sp. | reverse complement strand
AGCGGTATATTCCATACCCAGCCGGAAGAAAGTGCGGTAGCAGATGTATAAGGATTAATGCCTTCGCTCGCCTGGTCGCTTGGCACTTGCATGGCAATCGCGCGGTCACACAGAAGCGACTCGGAAAATGAAATGAACGGTTCTCTGAGCGCCTGGTTGATGAGCAGACCACGGAACCCTGTGCAATCCACAAACAAATCTGCGTCAAGCAGGCCATGCTTCCTTGTTTGCACGCCCCGGATACTCCCATCCGAAGCCAGCACCACGTCATCCACCTCGTCCACAATCTCCGTGACGCCCCTGTCTTTCGCGTATTTGGCCATAAATTTGGCGATCAGACTGGCATCGAAGTGATAGCCGTACGGATACTGGACTTTCAGTTCGCGCAGCAAGCAGGGATCGTTAGGATTGTCGGCGACCTCTCGGGCAAACTGAGCGTCGTAGACCCGACCATCCAGGTACCTTGGCGATCTCTGGGCCTCACAGATTGCCGGGATGACGAAGCAAGTTTCATCAAAACGCTGTTCATTGCGCAGCTTGAGCCACCATTCAGCGACATTATGTCCCTGAACTACATCGTAGCGTTGAAATGGATGGTAGAAATGCCGGCGTTCAGCATTCCAATCCCTGAACTTGATCGCCAGTTTGTAACTGGCGTTGCATGCCGGCATCCAGTCTTCTTCCTGCAGCCCCAGAAATTTGAAAAACAGGTGGATTGTGCTGAAGGTCGCCTCGCCTACGCCTACGCTGCCTATGGTTGCCGACTCCACCAGGCTGATGTTGACTTCGTGGCCGAAGGCTTTGCTCAGATAGGCAGCTGTCATCCATCCTGCAGATCCGCCTCCAACAATCAGGACTTCTTTTTTCTTGTTCTCCATTATTTTCTCCTTTGCAGATAGAGCAGCAGCAATGGCGAGCAACAATGCCGGACTGCTTCCCTTGAGTATTTGAATTTTCAGATTTGTGCAGTGGCGTCGGGCACGCCAGAAGCCACCAGGAAAGAAGGTGGATCCCGAACGCGAGAAGAATTACTTCGACTGCTGGATTACTCTTAGGTGCTATTTACAACCGCATTGATCGACAGACAGAGGGATTCGGAGGCGAAGACAGCCTGCGCGCAGACGTCTGCGCCAAGCGATAGTACACAAATGCAGATGTGGACTAATCCATTCTCAGGGCCAATATTGGTTCTGTTTTCGCAGCGCGTCGCGCCGGAATGATTCCGGCAACGAATGCCGCGATGACAAGCACAAATATCGTGAGCGAAAACACCAGTGGATCATGCGGCGTCACCCCAAATAGCTTGTTTGCCATCACCCGGCCGCCAAAAACCGCGACCAGTAAGCCGATCAAAATCCCGATGCCAACCTGTATAAAGGCGCTACGCAGGACCAACGTGACTACATTCCTGCGGTCGGCGCCAAGCGCCATGCGAACCCCGATCTCGCTGGTGCGCCGTTCCACAGAGTAGGCCAAAACTCCATAGAGCCCGATCGACGCCAGAACCATTGCCAGCAGGCCGAACAATGAGGTCAGTTGGGCGATCATTGCCTGCTGCGTGAAATTTGTGTCTACCTGTGAGGCAAAGCTCTGGAAATTCGTCACCGCCAGGTCAGGATTGATCCCCGAAAGTGCGCGCCGCAGTTGCACGTCGAGCCCCTGCACTTCTCGCGTCTTCGTCTTTACTACAATCGCATTCAGAAACTGGGAGCTGTCTTCAAATACCTGGTAGCGAGGATCGTCAATGTGGGCAGTTTGCCCTTGCACCAGGAAGTACATGGGACGTATCTTGCTGGTCGGTCCCCAGTAATTTGTATCTTCTGTCACACCAACGATCTCAAAGACACCCGGGTGCTCCTTATTATTGCTGAAGTGTCTTCCGAGCGCGTGGCCGTCTTTGATGTAAGTGGTTTCAAACAGATGGTTCACCACGGCGACGGTACGTGTTGTCGGCAGGTCCTGCTCGGTAAAAGTCCGTCCTTCCAGGAGATGTGTGCCAATCGCATCGAAGTAACCAGGGGCGACGCGCACGAATAAAACACCAGGCGTTCCTGGTGGTGGCGGCGCTTCCCCCTCGATGAACACTTTGTCTCCCCAGTTATGCTCGCCATCCATGGGAGTGTAGAGAGAAAAGCTCAGCTCCACGCCAGGAATCTTGGTCAAATTATCCTGGATCTGGCGATACAAGGCGGGCAGTTGCGCCGGTTTGTAGCCGGCCATCTGCGGGTTGATGCTCAAGATGTAACGGTTTGTGGTATCGAAACCAAAATTCTGGTGACGCATGTTATCCAGGCTGCGAATCAACAGACCGGCTGCAGCCAACAGTGAGAGTGACAGCGCTACCTGCGCCACGACCAGGGATTTTTGTCCCCAGGCAGTGTTTCGTCCTCCGGTAGAGCGGCTGCTGCCGCGTAATGCTTCAATCGGATTGGTGTTCGCAGTCATCCACGCAGGTGCTATGCCAAACAAGATTGCCGACAATAAGGAAGCGCCGGAAGCAAAGGCCAGCACCGGCCAGGAGGGCGTGGCGTGAATCGGCACATATTCATTTCCGAACGCCAGGACCAGGATCATGCGCGTGGCCGCAAAAGCAGTTGCGATTCCCACAATGCCGCCGATCGCCCCCAGCACCACGCTCTCTGTAAATGCCTGGCGCACCAGCGTGCTGCGCGTGGCGCCCAGCGCAGACCGCACGGAGATTTGCTGCTTGCGCGCCGTCGCCCGCACCATCATCAGATTTGCCAGGTTGGCGCATGCAATCAACAGTACGAATCCTGAAACCGTCATCAGAAGATTCAACCCATCGTGATACTCGTTACGCATCGTCTGCACACCGCCGCCGCCGGCGGAGAAATGCAGGGTCTGTTGCGGTATGCGCGCCTTGTTGCGCGGGTCAACCTTGGCCAGAGGGGTCATCAAAAATTGCCGCAGCTCAACTTGCATCTGCGCTTCCAGCGCCGCCGGGTTTGCTCCAGGCTGAATGCGGCCTATCAGGTTGAGCCAATTCCATGACGCTTCGTTGATGAGCGAGTAAGAAGGTTCAATGACCGGCTCCGCCGCAATCGGGATCCAAAAGGCGGGTGGATTGCTCCGTATCTGATCGCCAAAGAATCCCGGCGGAGCAATGCCGATGATGGTGACCGGCTGCGAATTGATGGAAAACTGCCCGCCCACTACAGATGGGTCTTTGCCAAACTTGTCCTGCCACGTGCGGAAGCTCATCACCGCCACCACCGGCGCGCCTTTAGTGTCGTCCTGTGCGGTCGACAAGCGGCCTGCGTAGGGAGAAATTCCGAACGTGGAAAAATAATTGCCGGAGACAAATTCGCCGCTGAACGATTCCGATGGCTGATTACCGCGGCGCACTCCAATCAGGCGTGGTCCAGCCTGAAATGCAGCCAGTTCCACAAAGCCCGGCGTGTTTTCTTTGAAAAGCCTGTACTGTTCATAGGAGAAGAGAGACCAGTTGTTCTGCAGGGCGTCATTGACGCAGCAGTGTTCAACATTGCCTATGCGCAACAGCTCTTCCGGGCGCGCTACCGGCAGCGACTTCAGCAGCACCGCATGAACAAGCGTAAAAATTGCTGTTGTCGCGCCTATGCCCAAGGCCAGAGTCAAAGTCGCCGTGGCTGTAAACCCAGGAGTGTTCTTGAACTGTCGCAATGCGTAGCGAATGCCTTCCAGCAACTGCATAGGTGGTCCCTCGCGATTCGTAATGATTCAAGCCGGCGACAACGCAATTACTGAGCAACCAGATTACGCCAAAGCCGCCATGGCAGCGAATGCCGGCGATCGATCATTCTGTGTTCATTTGGATGCGGCAGACGCCGGCTTGCTGCCGGAAGTTTGCCCGGTCAACTCACGATAAATCTTGTCGCCAACGATTTTGTTCACCGCTGCTGACGGATGACCGCTGTGAAAATAAAAATAGGTATCAGGATTCGCGCACGGCGTGGGATCTTCCTTCAGCAATGCCCTGCCTGCACATTGAGACGTTGTGTTCACCAGACCATAGTGGGACGGATTGTCGAAAATCTCGTCGAGATATGCACCCCAATGATTCAACCGGATATCGACGCCCTTTTTTTGCAAATCCGCGACCAGGTTTTCGTACGCAGGATTCAGCCGCTTGGCGATCTCGGCGAAATCCGGGATCCTGGTCGACAGGAGCGACAGGGTGAAATGACGTGCGCCAAGCTCTTGCAGTAAATGAATCTCCTGGGTGAGATTCTCGATGGTTGCATCCGTAGAAAGCTTCTTGTCGTTCAGTCCGCCTTCAAGAAAGATGAGCGTCGTCTCCGGCTTAATGGTCAGAGTGCCGGCATGGATCTTGGCGGCAAAATCATTGACCTGGTCCATCATGCCCTGGCAGCAAAAGGGCCCTTTGCCTTTGTCCTCACCGGTAGTAGCGCCCGTGGCCGCAAAATCCAGCCCGCCTGCGCCGGCATTCGGGTCTTTGGGAAAAGTAAGAGTGATCCCCATGGCTTGGGCGAAGTAGGCGACCGCCGTGGGACCGTTGCCATCCAAATACCGCGCGCCTATGTCAGAGTAGCTGTCTCCGAAAACATACATCGCCGTGTACTTGGGATTTGTGCTCTTGTTCTTGGGCGCATTTTTGGCGGAAACGCTCAGGGTCAGAGCCAGTACGCAACCCAGCGTAGCGAGCACGCGTGATGCATTAAGCCCTTGAAGTAACTTCACCATCCGGACCTCCTACGTTGCTAAATTGCCATACTCAAAATGCTCCCGCCTCATTTGGCCACCAGCCTAGCACAAGCCCCAGATGGTCCGACTACGATGGCAAAACGTTCCTAAATTCAGAAAAAGGACAATAATTCACTGAATCTAATAGCGTCATCCAGTGCTGAATCGGGAGGAAAGCGCGCTGCCGCTATGATTTGGCAGCGGGCTTGTCGGAGGCATCGAGAATGGTTGCATCCATGTAATCGATGTGGTCCCTGATGTACGCCGAGCGCAGATGCCAGGAATCATGGTAAATAGGATCGCCTCCCGGAGTTACCGGCGAACAATCTCTTTCATTGCACAGCGCATTCAAGGGATCGATGACCTGTGCACCCGTATCGTTTGCTATCTGGATCAGCCTGGATGCGAACGGACCAACGGCTCGCGCGATCGAAGCCCGTTCTGCCGGGCGCGAGTCGACGCGGAAACCCGATCCAAAAACGGTGCGCCGGATCATTTGGCGTGGCGGGAAGCCGCCATCGACCGGCAATTGAAGAACAACGTACACGCGCTTGCCCTGGTTCACGAATCCGGTAATCATGCTCTTGATATTGGTGAGCGCCCGGTCGGTTGCCGGCACAAGCGGACCGGCTTCACCAACACGGTCAGGCTGGATATAGCCGACAAAGTACGCATACCAGCAGAAGCCAATCACCACGGTGTCTACCTTTGGATCCTTCGCGTACTCAACCGCCGATTGAATCAGTTTCTGGCAACCAACGGCATTGATCAATGACAACTCAGGATCTGGAGCGCACCCGGCCTGCCACGCGAACACTGCCTTGTGGCTGTCCGAATGTTCTTTCTGCACCTTGGAAATGCGCCCGTAGTATTGCGCGACTGTGCTGTCGCCGATGTACAGCGTGCTTCGCGATCCGCTGCCAATGGTAAGAAACCCTTCCTGCCTGGGATACGGATCGGGCTCCTTTGCCGCCTGCACAAACTTGCTGATGTCCGCGGACAATGGTCTTGCAGATATGTTCTTTTTGAAAGTCATATAGCCTACGCAGAAGCAGGCCAGCATGGTCGCGAAGAGCGGTGCAGCCAGTCGCAGGACCTTTGGTGAACTGCGAATCGGGCGCTCGATGTATTTATAGGTCACAGTGGCCAGAACAAAGGATGCAGCCACGGCCGCTATCTTGATCGCCGGCGTAAATCCACGCCAGTTAGCGGTGTGAGCGAACGATAGCAACGGCCAATGCCACAGGTAGAGCGGGTAACTGATCAAGCCAATGAAGACCATAGCTCGCTGGCTTAATACATGGCGGTTGATCCAGCTCTGCGGGCCGGCGGAAATCAACAAAAAAGCGCCAAGACACGGCCCCAGAGCCCACCATCCGGGAAACGCCCTGCGTTCATTAATGACCACACAGGATGCGAGTATCAACAGAACACCAATAGCCCCGCATGCGGACGGACTGAAAAGCTTCGCCAGAGCGGATCTTCGGGAGCCCAATTCTGTGTCTCTCTGATCAAACTGCCCGGCTTTGTTGAGTTGCGCGTAGGCAAGAACCCCACCAAGCGCCAGCTCCCAGAGCCGATTCCAGGGCAGGTAGAAGGCCGCCAGAGGGTGAGAGGAAACAGCGACAATATTCAGGATGAAAGACACCACTGCGACCGCGACCATCACGCCAAACTGTTTTTTCCCCAGCTTCCATGTGGCCAGAAGGAACAACGGCCAGAAAAGATAGAACTGCTCTTCTACGCCAAGAGACCACAAATGGATCAAGGGGCTGGTGATGGCGCCAAAATACGGTTTTGTATCCATATATAAGGTTAGGTTGAACATGAAACCCGCGCCGGAGTACACGTGCTTTCCCAGTCTCTGAAATTCATCTGCAAGGAGCATGGCCCTGCCGAGGGCCCAAACCCCCGCCAGCATGACAATGAGAGCGGGAAAAATACGCTTGATCCTGCGTCCGTAGAATTCCAGGACGCTGAAACGCTCTCGCGACAACCCACGCAGTATGATCCCCGAAATCAGGAAACCGGAGATCACGAAGAAAACATCCACGCCTACGAACCCGCCCGGCAGCAGCGCGGGAAACGCGTGAAAGACAATGACGGCCAGGACCGCGATGGCACGCAAGCCATCAACATCCGGACGATACTCAAGATGCGGGGCGGAAGTGGGCTCGGATTCGTACAAACGCAATGGAATATGTTGTACTGAGACGGCCATAGCAGTTCTCCTTGTAAAGTGGGGTCGTAGCATCTCCGGGCGCAGTGTCACTGCATTCACCGGAATGCGATGGTTTGCCGGCAAGAAATTTCTAGTTGGAAAGATTCGTATGAGCTTTTAGCCATTCGACGCGGTCGCGCAGCACGCGCACATAGGCATCCGTAAACTCAACTGCTGAAGCGCGGGAGAGGTGCGACCAATCGGGGCAGGAAAGTTGTTGCATCGCCGGATCGTCCGCGAAATACACGCCAAAAGAACCGGTGCTATTCATCAGCTTGTCCCAGACCTTCTCGCGCGGATATCGAACCTTTTCGATGTTGAGAAGCTGGCCGCTTGACGGAGGACGGACCCAGACAACCTCGCCTCCACGGGCGCGAATGCGATCAATGTCAACTTTGGTGCTTGCGCTGATTCGCTCCACCCTGTCCGCTTTCACTGGAGGCCCGCTGAAAAAATCTGCCCAGATGGTTTGCGCTTGCCTGCGCAGGTATTCGTCTCGTTCGAGCCGGTCCCAGAGATAGGTTTGGCGGTCTTCATAGGACTCGCTGAGTTTCCACACGTCTTCATAGGGGCTGATCACACCTTTGCGCTCCGGCCACTTGTGCCTTTCCACAAGCTTGAACAGGGTGTAGTTGTTATCAAGAAATGCAAAATAACGGGACAACACTTGGTGGAGTTGGAGTCCCGTCCGCTGCGATGGCGACTCGGTCTTGATGTACCTGAGTACTCCGGGTACAGAGTCGTCATTGAAATAAGAGAACTCCGCGGTGCCGATCACGAGTAGGCCGGCAAAATGTTCATCCTCGGCAAGGTTATGCAGGATCGGCCGTGCGTTTGCACCCAGAAGCGCGAGTTGAATCGGGCGACGGCCTGTAAGCCTCTGCCACGTTGCCAGGTCGGTGTCCAGGAGGATCCGCGAATCGCCGATAATGACCACTGAATCTCGCGGGCCTGCGTCAACTTTACGCCGCTCCACCGCCCACTCAGCGCGTCCATCATCGAGATCACCCGCGCGTAATCCCAGATGACGCATCTCAAGCTCCCAGGCAAACATCAGGATAAACGTGGCCGAAACAACTCCCAGAAGTATGCGCAGCCACGGCAAAGCGGGAACCTGACGCTCAAATCCTCTTGGCGGGCTGACGATGGAGACAGGTCTCTCGACGACCTTTAGCTGAGGGCGCGGCGCCTCAATGACTGTCGACTCAGAATTGGAAATAGATGAATGCATCGCCTCTCCCTTGCGTGATGATGATGGCAAATGCCATGCAGGCCCATGCAGTCGCGAGCAACCGGGGCGAGGATTGGGTGACAAAGTCTTCCAGTGTGCGATCGCGCATGTACCACTGCGCCAACAGAACTCCTGAAATGCAGACGAGAGTTTCAACGATCTTTATCGTCGGCAACACTGCCGCCTTCCCGGCATGGAGACCGGCCATGGATCCGAGCATAGTAATGGCTGCAGGCAGGCTTTTGGCACGGAAGAAAACCCACGCAACGTTGACCAGAGTGTAGGTAACCAGCGCCAGCAGCAACTTGGGTATCCACGTGTTCGGGAGACGCCATCTTATGGCCTGTTCCTTTATCCATCGTTCAACGGCAAGATAAGCGCCGTGCAGGCCTCCCCAAACAACAAAGGTCCAATTTGCTCCATGCCATAGTCCGCCAAGCAGCATCGTGATCATGAGATTGGCGTAGGTCCTCGCTTCGCCTTTACGATTGCCGCCAAGAGGTATATAGAGGTAGTCCCGCAACCAGGTGGAAAGAGAGATGTGCCACCGCCGCCAGAAATCTGAGAATCCAGTTGCGGCATAGGGGAAACGGAAGTTATTGGGAATGTTGAAGCCGAGACATAGAGCAGCCCCGATGGCGACGATGGAATATCCGGCAAAGTCACAAAAGATCTGACCGGAAAAAGCCAGCGTACCGAGCCATGCATCCAGTGAGCTGACCGGACCTTTGGCCCTGAAGACAGCGTCAGCCACCGGCGCAAATGCTCCATCGGCGAGAACCACTTTTTCGAACAGACCAAATGTCATCAGAGCCAGCCCCCAGCAGAGCTGGTTACGCGTTGCGGTCCGCGGACGCGCAAACTGTGGCACAAGGTCAGAGGTCCGCAGGATAGGGCCGGCCACCAACTGGGTAAAAAATGCAACGAAGAGCGCGAAGTCGAACAGCTTTGGGATTGGTTCCACGCGCCGCCAATAGATGTCCAGGGTGTAGGACATTGAGTGGAACGTATAAAAAGAAATACCTACCGGCAACAGGATGTTCCACTCCGGCTGCCGGTAGTGCACCCCCACGGCATTCATGAGCGCGTACCAATTCCCCAGCACGAAGCTGCCATACTTGAAGAACCCAAGAAATCCCAGATTCACAACGAGCGAGACAATCAGCCACGCTTTGCGCCTGGCCGGCGTCTGCTGCAGATGGATT
Organism: Candidatus Angelobacter sp.; assembly: GCA_036557225.1. Lineage (GTDB taxonomy): Bacteria > Acidobacteriota > Terriglobia > Terriglobales > Acidobacteriaceae > Angelobacter. The sequence goes on along the minus strand of DATBHX010000149.1, from coordinate 13,196 downwards.
TGGCGGGCGACCAGCCAATCAACCACCGTGGATGCCCAGAGCAGCAGAATGAAGGGAGGGTTCCATGCCGCATAAAACAAATAGCTGGCCACGAGCAGGTTGAGTTTTTTTATGCTCCATGAGAGCGGCAGATTGTGCAATACGAGCACGACTGCAAAAAAGACGACGAATGTAAGGGAGTTGAAAACCATAAGTTCACCTGCCCAGAGCGTAAAGAAGACTCGCACCGAGCGTCAGCAGCGCCAGCGCCACAGACGAACAGAGAAGAATGCGGTCCTGACGGCGCGAGCGCGCGAGCGCATCTGCGTACGGAATCGTGGTATGTGCCACCATCGTGTATAGAGGTGTCCATGCCTGTGGCAGCAGGCGATGAATGGCCAGGTCCAGCCGCTTGCGCGCGAGAAACCACGGCGAGCGCACCTTTTGCCGGAGTTCCACGCACGCTGCTTTGGTTAAATCGCACAATACGTCGGTGTGGGCGCGTCTCGCCTGTTCATACTTTTGAAAAGCGGTTTCACGATCGCCCTTGCACTCGCTCAACTCCCGCACAAGCACGGAGCAGTCCTCAAAGGCAGCATTCATGCCCTGCCCATAGAACGGATATACGGCGTGACAGGCGTCACCAACCAGAACTGCCCAGTCGGCAAAAGCCCATGGTGCCGTCCGTGTGGTCACCATCCCTGCTGGAGTATGTTTCATACACTGCTCAACCAAATCAGGCAGCAACGGAATCAGATCAGGAAAATATTTGGTAAATAGCATTTCGATTGCCGCCGGTGTACGCATGGTTGCGAAGCTGTCCTCGCCGTTGAAAGGCAGCAACAACGTCAGAGTGTGCGATCCGTTGAGGTTCGGATGCGAGACGATCATGCAATGCCGGCGAGGCCAAACGTGCAGCGCCGTCAGCTCTACCTTCGACTTGCCTTCCGCGGCGGCGTGAAGTGTGAGCTCCATGTATCCCCATTCATGAAATTCCTGGTGATAATCGGCACGTTCGCCGTGCTGGAGCTCCCGCCGCATGGTTGAAAAGGCGCCGTCAGCGGCGATGACCCATTGCGGGCGCACTTTGACGCTCCGGTCCGACACGGTGAATTCGAGCTCGCGCGATTGCTTATCGACGCGCACAAGCCGGTGTTCGAAATGCAGCTTGACGGACTGATATCGTCCAGCCTCTTCCAGCAGCATGCGGTTGAGTGCATTGCGGTCTACCGAATGCAACACCTCAATACTGTCTTTTCCGTAAGGCTGGAAGCGCGCCGTACCGTCCATTGCGTGGATGACGCGGCCACGCATGGTTACGGCCCTTTCGAGGATCCGATCCAGCAGACCAACCATTTCGAGCGCCTGCATGCCGCGTTTCGACAGGCCTAAGTTAATCGACTTGCCATCGCCTGCCATTTGCCTGCGTGGATCGGAGCGACGCTCATAGAGATCGACCCCGTAGCCTTTTTGCGCAAGCGCTAATGCGAGCAGCGACCCTGCCGGGCCGCCACCCACAATGGCCACACGCGTCTCCGCTGCATGGCCGTTAACGCCAGTATTTTTTTCGCGTGTCATTGGAATTGGAATGTTGTGAACTAAGAATTTGGACGAACCACTTGGGATCTCAGTCAGGGCTGGAGGCCAGGACCACTTCAGCGGAGATAAGCCCGTCTAACGCCTCGTTGAACTTAAGTTGGCTCAACTTGCCGCCGAGCCGGAAAAGATAAGAACGCAGGTATGTGGCGCGCAGAGAAGGGGAATAAAAGTCGCGATTCAAAAAAGCCAGATCAGATTCCACCAGGTGACGGATTGCCAGCATGGGCACCGGGCTGCGTAGCGGCCGAAAATCATCGTTATGCAGACCCGGATTTTCATTCCTGGAGTGAAACTCTCCCACCAGCAAGCCCATGTCGACAAAGTATTTCTTGAGTGTTGACTGCACTTTTTCGATCACGGCTGTACCCTCTGGTCCATAACCAGGGAAGGCCACAAGAAACACCTTGTTCATTGCTTCCGGACCAGTCTTGGGCTCGGTTTCCGGAAATACATTGCGGTAACCGGTGATGATCGCAGAAAGGCGTTCGAAGGTCGGATTTGGCTCCTCCATTTCTGTCAGGTAGATCGAATCAATCTTGAGCGCGCCGGGAACAAAGGGGCAGACCAGACCGGGGCGGCCCAGCTCGGGATGAGGGCGGGCAAGAAACCCGCGAATCCAGCCCACCACAAGCCCAAGCGGCGATGACGGATCATAGTTCCGCTCAATCTCGGAAACGCGCATCAATCGGGGCAGAGGGATTTCAGAAGAAGCGTCAGTATCAGGCCACCTTTCGCTGTCCAGGCAAGCTGCTGATGCATACTGGCGGGGGCATTGGTCATCGGTTTTAATCTCAATCGTCGCTTTCGCTGCCTTCATACATTCCTCCTTTTAAACGGCAACATTGCGGTTAATACACACATGTCAATTCCCTGCGGCCATTTCCGCTTGCGGGCCGGTTGCGCGCGCGGTAGCTTTCAGTGGCGCCGAAAATGCGTCAGTCATTTCATCGATCCGGCGAATCGCCGGCACGCTGAAGCCAACGATCGCGGTCACCATCATCAACAGACCCAGCGTGATGAACATCAATCCAAATCCACGCCCTGGCCCAAAGCCGATGATCAACCCGATCGATCCAGCTAACAGCCCATCCTTTTGAACCAACGGCTCAAACACATGGCGGGCAAGCGGACCGGCCAGGAAATAGCCGACCACGGTTGACGCATAAAATGTCATTCTCTGGATCGCGAAGCAGCGGCCTTGCAGGCCGGCAGGAACCTTGGCCTGCCAGATAGAACTGCTGGATGCAGCGATCACGGGCAGCATGAGAAACAGGAGAAAGCCTGCGACCGCTATCAACGTGAAAGACGGACGGACACCGTGCGCTGCCGCGCAAACACCAGCCAGCAAGGAAAAAAGCAGCACGCCATAGATTCGTTTTTGCGGGGCCCCCCACACTGTCACGCCAATGCCGCCGAGCAACAGGCCGCTGCCGCTGATTGCATACTGCACACCTAGTCCTTTGGGATCAGAAAATGACAGAAGCAATGGAGCGATGACGACCCGCGCAACGGAAAACACAAAATTGTTCGAGCCATGTATGGCCAGCAATCCAATGAGTCCGGGCCTCTCCTGTACATAACGCCAGCCGATTGCAGCTTCACGCAAGAGCCCTGCGCGCTTATGCCCGGCGGAGTACTCTGGTCGCGGGATATTTGCCGCCATCAGCGATGCCATACTCACCAGGAAGCTCAAGGCATCAATGATCAGAATTCCCTGCAAGCTCATTGAGCCGACCAGGACACCTGCCAGCAACGGCCCAATCATCTCAGCAACCGCGTTTCCGCTCTGGGCCACGCCATTGACTCTTGGCAACTCATCGCGTGAGGCCAGTAACGGAATGCTCGCCGCGAAAGCCGGTGTGCGAAACGCATTGAAAAGTGATGACGCTCCCACAGCGAGATAAATGGGCCAAACCTTCAAATAGCCGACGGCGCACAAACCGGCGAGCACGAACATGACGACAGCCGAGAGCGCGTCACAGGCGATCATGGTTCGGCGACGGTCCCAGCGGTCCACCAGAGCGCCGGCAATCATCGAAACCATGAGCGCCGGTATGGTCATCGCCACAAATGTCATGGCGAAGTATGTGGTTGAACCGGTACTGCGCAAAATCCAGATGCCGAGGGCAAAGCCCGATAGCCGCGATCCCACGGAGGAGATCAATTGTCCTGCCCAGATCAACAGGAAATCGTGTAGGTGCGCAAACCGGCTTACAGGCATATTTTCTTGATGTCAGGCGGAACAGTCAGAGGATTTCGTTTTAGTCGTTGGCTCCGGCGTGAAGAACTTGCAAGGATTGAGGCACGGCTACCGTGCCTGTCAGGAACTTTGCAAGCTGCTGGCCCAGCGTTTTGATATGAGGGGGTCTCATCATGGAGTGATGGTCTCCCGGGACAATGTGGACATGTAACAGGTGTTCAGGCACGCAACGTTCCCATCCCAGCGATACGGATGGAGCCGCCGCTTGCAAAAAATGCTCGCCGGCCACAAACAAATGAACCGGAATCTCGATTGGCTGTGGGCGATAGCCTTCCATTACTTGCAGGTGATGTTCGAGCTTACAGCATTCCGCGCGCGCCTCATGGGAAGAAAGGTGTTCGAAACTACCCGGCAATAACTTCAAGGCCCGATAATGCGCAAACAGTTCGTCGAAGCTGCGATTCGTATCGAGCGCATTCGATGGTTTGGCGGAGGGCTTGGTCCGTCTCTCCTTTTCGCAGAGATCCACCAGTACCGCTTCCGGAGTTCTTCTTTGTCTATTCTCAACACTGCGGCCTTCAAGGTTCCAAGCATCCATCAAGCCCAGAAACTCCAGGCTGTCTCCCTGGTTCAGCAGCAACTGCGCGGTCTCGTAAGCTAAAATGCCTCCGAAAGACCAGCCCGCAAGACGGTACGGCCCTTCGTGTTGCGCTTCATGAATCAAGTGGACCATGCGCTCTGCCATTGCTCGCATGCTATGTAATTGAGGTTCGTCTGCCGGAACGCTGGGAAGACCATAGACCGGCAACTCCTGGGGCAGAAACTTTGCCAGATTGGAAAAATACAGCTCGTGGCCGCCGCCATCATGCACCAGGAAGAGCGGCGTCAGGACGCCTTCGCGGAGCCGTTGCACACCACGGGAAAAACTCCTCGCCGGCATCCTGGAGATAAAGGCCGCAAATGATTCGATGGTTGGGTGATTAAAAAGCTCGGCGACGGTTGTCTGAATGCCAAGTTGCCGAAGCAAGCTCATCACCTTCACGATCAGCAGCGAATGACCTCCGAGATCGAAGAAGTTATCATGCCGCCCGACTCGCTCGAGTTTGAGAGCCTCCTTCCAGACTCCCGCCAGCCTCGACTCTATTTCGCCCACGGGGGCATCATAGATCCGCTTTGCATATGGGTCGTCATTGGGAAGCGGCAGCGCTTTGCGATCAAGCTTGCCATTAGGCGTGACGGGCAGCTTTTCCAGCAATACATAAGCGGTGGGGACCATGTATCCCGGCAGCAGAGAACTAGCGTGGGAACGTAGCGCTTCAACATCAAGGGGTAAAGCACCGTCCTCCGCAGCTGCATACGCCGTAATGTAAGCCACCAGACGTTTGTCTCCCGAGCGATCCTCGCGCGCCAATACCACCGCTTCACGCACGCCTGCATACTTCGCCAGGGCAGCTTCGATTTCTCCCAATTCAACTCGGAAGCCGCGAATTTTCACCTGAAAATCATTGCGTCCCAGATATTCAATGGTCCCATCGTCACGGAAGCGGCCGAGGTCGCCTGTCTTATACATCCGCGCCTTGGGGTCGGCGCTGAAAGGGTTGGCCAGAAATCTTTCCGCCGTCAGCTCCGGACGATTGAGATATCCGCGCGTCACGCCGGCCCCGCCAATATATATCTCGCCTACGGCCCCGATGGGCACCGGTTGCCGCCTCTTGTCCAGCACATAAATCTTTGTGTTCGCAATCGGCCTGCCGATGCCTTCAAGGACCTGCTCACCCCGCGTGATCGAGACCCAGGTAGAGTAGGTTGTTGTTTCGGTGGGACCGTAGAGATTGCAAACGCGCGACGCATGGCTCTGCTCAAAAACTTTTTCGAACAATGTCGTTTTTACCGGCTCTCCGCCAAGGTTGACCGTACGGACAGATGGCAATAAGGCTCGCTGCTCAAGCAGGGCCGCCATGACTGAGGGCACGGCACACATAAGTGAAACCGGCTGGTTGGCATCCAGCATGGCGAGCACATCGTCGACCAAATGCAAAGTGCCTCCGCAGGCCAGAGTCGCGAAACACTCAAAAATAGAAACATCAAATTGAATTGACGTTGAGAACAGCGTATGCGCCATCTCTGCGGCGGAGAAGACTTTCGTACCCCAGGTGATTACATTGGTGGCATTCGCATGCTCGATCATCACGCCTTTGGGTATGCCGGTGGAACCGGAGGTATAAATCACGTAGGCGAGATGATGTGAAGTGAGGCCCAAGGACTCCGGGTCAGGATCGGTAGCCGGTTGCTCCATCCGGTGCAAATCAATTTCATCCATGTCGACGATCGTTGAGCTTTTCAGCGCCTTCGTACCCAAAGCCTTTCGTCCGGAGAGATCTGTGAGCACGATTTCCGACGAGGCATCAGCCAGAATCTGTAAGAGGCGTATGGAGGGATAGGAAGGATCGAGCGGCACGTAGGCCCCGCCGGCTTTCAGGATTGCTAGCATCCCAACCACCATGTTCAAACTGCGTTTTACGCAGATCGCCACACAGTTGCCGGGTTTTAGCCCAAGAGCAATCAGCTGGTGCGCCAGACGATTTGACAGTTGGTTGAGTTCGAAGTAACTCAGCGATTGTCTCTCATGAACGATCGCTGTGGCCTCCGGGGATTTGTGTGCCTGTTCTTCGAACAACTGGTGGATGCATTGATGCTCCGGATAGGGAGCTTCTGTAGCATTCCAGGACGTCAACAACCTGTGTTCTTCCGGCAAGAGCAGATCAATCCCGGTCACCGCTTGCTGGCTATCGGCCACCATGGCCTCCAGCGCCCGGCGCAGGTAACCCGCATGCCGCTCAATCATGCCACGGCTAAAGAGCGCCGTGGCAAACCTCAATCCACCTACGATCTGGTCACCGGCTTCGCGCAGGTCCAGGGTAAGATCAAACTTGGCTACCGCATACGAAACCGGTTCCGGCTGCAACGTTAAGCCGGTAAACTTTGGAATTTCCTGATTGTTGCTCTGCCACGCCATCATGGCCTGAAATATCGGCGTATGCGTCAAGCTGCGCGGGGGTTTGACGATTTCAACGATCTGCTCGAAGGGCAACTCCTGATGCTCCTGCACGTCAAGCGTCTGCGCTTTTGCTTTTTGCAGCAATTCGGCAATACTGCCGGAAACGTTCATCCGCAATGCCAGCGTATTCACGAAAAACCCGATCAGGCTCTCGAGCTCCGGCCGAGTGCGATTGGCAGATACCGTGCCAATGACAACTTCTTCCTGCCCAGTGAGGCGAGCAAGCACGATCGCCCACGCTGCCAGCACCAGCATATAAAGCGTCATTTCATTCCGCTGGGCCAGGCTCTTCAGCTCTCGCGTCAACCTGGCATCGAACTGTAAAGGTAAAAAGTCGCCTTCAAATGTTTGCTGCGCCGGCCGTGGCTGGTCTGTGGGCAACTCTAATAGAGCCGGCGCATCCTCCAGGGCGCGGCGCCAATACTCTCGCTCCTGTTGCAATTCTTCACCATTCAACCGCTGCTGTTGCCAAATTGCGTAGTCGGCATACTGGATACTCAATGGAGGGAGCGCGTCTTCTCCTCCAGTATGGTAGGCATGGTAGAGCGTGCTCAGTTCGCGGATGAAAACTCCCAGTGACCAGCCATCGGAGACAATGTGGTGCATGGTGATCAGCAACACGTGTTCCTGCGCAGCCAGAGCAATCAACCGCCCACGAATCAACGGGCCATTCTCCAGATCGAAGGGACTGCCGGCTTCCTGTCTCGCCAGCCGCTTCAATTCATTTTCAGGGTCTGCACTGGCACTCAGATCGTGCTCCTGTAGTGCAAAAACGCTGCCACATGGCTGCACACGCTGTACCGGCTGTCCATTGACGGAATGGAACGTGGTCCGCAGTGCTTCATGGCGCCAAACGATCCGGTCGAGTGCCCGCCTGAGGGCGCTACGGTCCAAATCTCCGTTCAGGCGCAAACCCTGCGGAACGTGATAGACCTCGCTTACTCCTTCCATTTGCGCCAAAAACCACAATCGCTGCTGAGCAAATGACAGGGGGATCTCCTGCGGACGCACAATGTGCGGGATAGGAGTTCGCCTTCTGGCTTGTACAGCATGGTGCAGAACGCGCTTTAGTTCTTCCTTGTGAAGCTGGAGTTCGTTCCACATCTCATCGCTCACGGTGTTTGGCGCAGGCTCAACCACGCGCAGACGACCCTGTTCCAGGGACAATCGAACGTTCGACGTACGAAGCCGGATGAGTAATTCGTGGGCTGTCATAGATATCTGCCCTCGGAGCTGTGCGCAACCCCAGCCTGCCCTGAATCCGGAAGAAGATCTTGCACTCCCATAAGAGCGTTCAGGACTGTTGCCATATCCTTCAGAGTATTGGCAGCAAAGATATCCCGCAGTTCCAGCACTACGCCCAGAGTGGCTCGAATGCGGTTACCAAGCTGTATGGCCAGCAGAGAATGACCGCCGCTGTCAAAGAAATTGTCATTCCGGCTGACGCGCTCAAGCTTGAGGATTTCCACCCAGATTGCAGCCAGAGTCGCCTCCGTCTCGCCCTGCGGAGGTTCATATGCGCGACTTTCATAAGCCTCCACCTCCGGAGCGGGCAAAGCCTTCCGGTCCAATTTGCCGCTGGCGGTGAGGGGCAAACGATCCAGTGACACGTACACGCGTGGCACCATGTGCTCGGTCAATTTTTCCGCAAGATGTTTCCGCAGCTCCTCTGGGTCCGGCGCAGCTCCGGGGCTTAGAGTGTAATAGGCAACCAGGTGCTGCTCTCCATGTTTGTCCTCGCGCGCCATCACAATTGCCTCTCGCACGCCGGTATGCTCCAGCAGAAGCGCCTCAATCTCGCCCAACTCGATGCGTACGCCACGGACCTTTACCTGGAAATCATTCCGTCCTCTGTATTCAATGTTTCCATCTTCAAGCCACCGGCCGAGATCGCCGGTCCGGTACATCCTGGCCTCTGGTTTGCGCGCGAACGGGTCTTTTAGAAACCGCTCTGCTGTCAATTGCGGACGGTTCAGATAGCCGCGCGTTACTCCGGTTCCTGCAATATAAATTTCTCCCACGACCCCGATCGGCACAGGCTCCATTCGCCGATCGAGAATGTAGACCTGTGTATTCGCGACCGGCCGGCCAATATGCTGGCCGTATGCCTCGCCGCGTTTTGTTTCCATCCACGTCGAGTTGGTCGTGGTCTCCGTGGGTCCATAGATGTTGCACACGTTCTCCACCTGAGTCGTCGCAAATATTTTTTCGACCAGAGATTTCTTCAGCAGTTCACCACCCAGGACGACCTCCCGTACGGTGGAAGGTACATGGTTAGATTCCACCAGTGCTCGCATTGCCGAAGGCACGGTAGCCACCAGCGTTACATCCAGCGGACGGTTCTCCAACTCAAGTACGTTGGCCACGATCCTGATCGTGCCGCCCGTGGTGAGCGGAGCGAAGCACTCAAAAACCGCAAGATCAAAATTCAATGACGTTGAGAAAAGCGACTGTTGCAGCGCGCCGGCAGCAAGCTTTTGCCGCGCCCAGCAGACATAATTGACAGCGTTGCGATGTTCGAGCGCCACTCCTTTCGGCATTCCGGTAGAACCCGAGGTATAGATTACGTAAGCAAGGTTCTCTACCCGGAGCCCAGCATCGCTGCGGTGTGGATTGGTTGCGGGCTGGTCACTCCACTCCTCGCCGTCGCCATTCAAGTCAACTATCGGTATGTCGCTTGCGATGTCCACAAACAATTCGCGCAAGTGGTAATGGGTAAGCAGCGCCATGGGAGCACTATCTTGCAGCATGAACCGGAGCCGCTCCGCGGGATATCCAGGATCAAGCGGCACATAGGCCCCTCCGGCCTTGAGCACGGCCACCAGGGCGACAATTGTGTCTATACCGCGCTCCACACAGATGCCTACCCGTCCGTCGGGCTTCACGCCCAGCGTTCGGAGATAGTGCGCCAGGCGGTTGGCGTGCTGGTTCAGCTGGTCATAAGTCAGGCTCTGGTTTTCGAGCACCACAGCGGTGGCCTGCGGTGTCCTCTCCACCTGCTCTTCGAACAGCTCATGAAGGAACTTGTCTTTGGGATACTCAGTATCGGTCGCGTTCCATGTGTAGAGCACCTGCTGCCGCTCTTCTTCCGGCAGCACCGGCAATGTTTCCACCGGGCTTTCCGGCGCATCTTCCAGGGCCTTGACCAGGGATTCGAGCGCCGTATGCATTAACGCGCAAACCCGCTGCGGCGCAATTGACGGTTCCACCTGAACCTCAATGCTCAGGTCCTGGCCCAGATCATTGATGTAAACACCAAAGGGATAGTTGGTTCGTCCACCGCTTTCAATGAAATCCAGATTGGCCATTTTCTGTGCGGTTTCTGTGCTTGCCGCTTCCTCGCGAACGTGGCGGTAATTCAAGAGCGACGTGAACAGCGGCGCCGGCGCCTGGACTGAACTGCAACGCTGCACAAGCGCCAGCGATGCGTGCTCATAGCGGAAAAGTTCCGTTAACAATTGATGAGTCTTACGCACGCTGGCTGCGACGCCTTCATTCCCAATGCGTATCCGCACCGGCAAGGTATTGATAAAGATTCCCAGCCCTCGGTCGGCGCCCTCGCCGCCCTGCATGCGGCCAAACAAAACCGTGCCGAATACCACGTCGTCGCGTCCTGAAGTGCGGGCCAGGACCATAGCCCAAGCGAGGTGGCACATGCTGGCGACAGTTACGCCCAACGCTCGCGCCGACGCACGCAGCTTCACAGTCAATTCCTGATCCACGTTGCGGGAGGCTTCCACGATGCGGCTGCCATCTCCCTGAACATTTGCCAGACCGAAGGGAACGGTGGGCTCGTCTACATCCTTGAGCATCCGGGTGAAAAATGCTTCATGCTCTTCTCGACTGACACCGAGACGGGCCTGAGCTACAAAGTTACGGAAAGGCAGCGGCTCCGGCAGACTCTTTGCCTGGCCGTGAAGAATCGTTCGCACCTCATTCAGTAAGAACCTGGCCGTGGTGTTGTCGCCGGTCAGATGATGTTTGAGTTCGAGGATCACCCAGCGCTGGTTGGGCAGATCACGGGCGATGTACAGACGCCACATCGGCGCTTGGCGTATATCCAGCCGGTTGTGCCGGGGATCGAAACTGGCTCGCAGTTGCTCGGCGATATCGCCTTTCGCCGGATCGAGATTGACCTCCTCCACGATCAAAGGCGCATGCCGCCATACCACCTGCACCGGCTCCGGTAAACCCTCCCAGACAATGGCGGTGCGCAGAATGTCATGACGGTCAACCACAATTTGCAGTGCTGCCACGTAGCGGTCGAGGCGCTCACGGTTTGCAGCAGCAAGCAGCGTCGCCGACAGATAAACATCGCCTTCGGTTTCGAGCAGATGGTGGAAGAGAATTCCTTCCTGTAACGGAGCCAGCGGATAGATGTCCTGCATATTCGCTGCTCCGCCGGGCACGCTGTCCACGATCTTCTCGATCTCGTCCTGGCTTAGCTTGATCAACGGCAGCATCTCCGGCGTGATCTTTTCGCAGCCTTCTGGAATGAGATTGGGCGGCACAGCAATGCCCCGGCTCTCTTTGCCGGCGGCTTCGGCCAGGCTCTTCAGCGTGGGCGAAGCAAACAGGTCGCGCACATTCACGGTGTATCCGGCCTCACGCATGCGTTCAATTGCAGTGATGGCCAGCAGCGAATGCCCGCCCAGTTCAAAGAAGTTGTCGTTGCGTCCCGCACGTTCGACTTTGAGCACATTCGCCCAGATGGAAGCCACCGTGCTTTCGATCTCGCCCACAGGAGCTTCGAATTCCCGTGCCAGATACGCACCCGTATCCGGGGCCGGCAACTTCTTGCGGTCCAGCTTGCCATTGGCGTTGAGTGGAAATTCTTTCATCAGTACATAGGCCGCCGGCACCATGTAGTCTGGAAGCAGCGAGCCTAGCTGCGCACGCAACAATTCGACATCAATGGCAACGGATACAGCGCTGTTTTCTGGTGAACTTGACGGGACGATATAAGCCACCAGTCGTTTGCTGCCGTTCTCGCCTTCGGTTGCCACTACGGCTGCTTGTTCTATGCCCGGCTGTTGTCGTAGCGCAGACTCGATCTCGCCCAATTCAATCCGGAAGCCGCGGATCTTTATCTGCTGGTCAACCCGGCCCAGAAATTCAATGTTTCCATCTTTATTACGGCGTACCAGATCTCCAGTCTTGTAGAGCCTCTGGCCAAAGCCGGAGAATGGATCAGGCACAAAGCGTTCGGCGGTCAACTCAGGACGGTTGACATACCCTCGTCCTACTCCTGCACCGCCGATATACAGCTCTCCCAATCCACCTGACGGAACCAGTTCCATGTGCCGGTCCATCACATACAACTGCATGTTCCCCAGCGGCTGCCCAATGGGAACAATTCCATCTCCGGTTTCTCCCGGCGGTATGCGGAACCGCACAGCACCCACCGTTGTTTCCGTGGGACCGTAGTGGTTGATCACCTTGCATGCGTTTACCGTCTGCCAATCTCTTGCCCATTTCCAAGGAAGCGCTTCTCCGCCGGAGACGAGCACCTTCCGCGGCATTACCCTCTCTCCGCCTCTGGCGCCTCTTAAACCTTCCAAATGCGATGGCACAATTTTCAAACAATCAATTTTCTCGCGCTCAAAGTACTCTCCCAGCCGCTGCCCATCCATCACATGGTCTTCATCGATCACATGCAACTCGCCTCCGCTCAGCAGCGACGGATAGATAGCAGTGTTTCCCAGGTCGGCCGATAAGGTGGAGACCGTTGCATATTTCGCTCCGACGCCCACTCCGAGTTCTTCCAGATCGCGGGTGATTCCCCGCACATAATTCACCAGCTGCCGGTGCTCGATTCCCACTCCTTTGGGCTTGCCTGTAGACCCTGAGGTATAGATCACGTAGACAAGGTTCTCCAGCGTAGCCGCGGGTTCAGGGTTTTGCCGGCTCTGCCTGGCGATGCTTGCCATCTCTCCAGGTTCATCCAGACAAACCAGCTGTGCCGGGCTTCCGCGCAATCGCTCCGCCAGCTTCTGCTGCGTCAAGACAATTCTGGCCTCTGCATCCTCGATCATGTAATGCAGCCGCTCTGCCGGGTAAGTGGTGTCCAGGCCCACATAGGCTCCGCCGGCCTTCAGAATGGCCAGCAACCCCACGACCATCTCGACATCCCGTTTCATGAAGATGCCCACGCGATCGTCGGGGCGCACACCCTGCTTCCTTAAATAATGAGCCAATTGGTTGGCGCGCTGGTTCAGTTCCAGATAACTCAATGCCTGTTTTTGTGACACAACCGCGCGCAACTCCGGCGTTCGCTCTGCCTGCTCTTCAAAGAGACCATGAATGGTCTCTGCTTGCGCGTAGTCTATCTGGCTTTGGTTCCAGCTGTGGACAAGCTGT
>DATBHX010000148.1:0-127547 GCA_036557225.1 Candidatus Angelobacter sp. | reverse complement strand
CCGGCGCGGCGACGGCCAAGCGCTTTGGCTGGAAAGTGGGCGACCGCATCCCGATCAAGGGAACCTTCCTGGGCGGCGTATGGGAGTTCAACTTGGTTGGCATTTATCACGGCACGCGCCAGGCGGACGACGAAACGCAATTCTGGTTTCACTGGAAGCGGCTCGATGAGCAGGCGCCTGCGCAGTACAAAGGTCATGTCGGCTGGTACACGGTAAAAATCGATAAGCCCGATGATGCTCTGAGCATCTCTCGCGCAATCGACAACGAATTCGCCAACTCTCCTTTTGAAACGCACACGGATACGGAAAAAGCTTTTGCCGCCGGCTGGGTCAAGCAGTTCGGCAACATTCAGTTCCTGATCATGGCCATCGGTACCGTGGTCTTCTTTACCTTGCTGCTGGTCACGGGCAACACCATGGCGATCGCTGTCCGCGAACGCACCGCCGAACTTGCCGTATTCAAAGCCGTCGGCTACTCAGACCGTTTTGTTCTCTTGTTCGTGTTGTTCGAATCTCTGCTGATTGCACTCCTTGGCGGCACGCTCGGGCTGGCTCTGGCCAAGCTCTTCACTCTGGGCGGCGATCCCACCCGTGGCCTGCTCTACGCTTTCTACCTGCCCGGCAGCGCGATCGTGGTCGGGTTATTTGTCACGCTGGCGGTCGGCGCAGCCAGCGGTATTCTGCCCGCGATTGGCGCCATGCGGCTGCGCGTGGTTGACGCGCTGCGGAGGGTCTGACAATGGCGATTCCCGTGATCTATAACTTTCGCAGCGTCAGAGAACGCTGGACCTCGGCCGTGGTGGCTGTGCTGGGCATTGCCGGAACCGTCGGAGTTTTTGTCGCCATGCTGTCTCTGGCCTTCGGCTTCAAAGCGACTCTGGTTTCGTCCGGATCAAAGGACAACGCCATGGTTCGCCGCGCCGGCTCAACCTCAGAGATGGACAGCAGCATCTCTCTCGACCAGGTAAAGATCATCGAAGATGCTCCGGGCGTCGCCCGGGCCGCCGGCGGGCCGCTCATCACGCCGGAAGTCGTCGTGATTGCACCATTCCCATTGATCTCCACCGGGACTGACGCCAATGTGCAGGTACGTGGCGTCTCCGCTCGAGCGCTTGATGTTCGCGGCAAAATCAAGATGATTGAAGGAACATTCTTCCATCCCGGCCTGGCGGAGCTGGTGGTCGGGCGCAACGTTGGCCACACCTACGCAGGCCTGAACATCGGCGATTCCGTGAAGTTCGGTGGTGGAACATGGAAGGTGGTCGGCGTCTTTGATGCCGGCGGTTCAGCCTTCGACTCTGAGGTCTGGTGTGACGCCGCCGTGCTCAACCAGATCTACCACCGTCCGGAAAATATCTATCAATCTCTTACCGTCCACCTCAATTCGGCGGACTCGCTGCAGCAGTTCAAAGACGCAGTAACCGCTGACCCGCGCCTGACCGTCGACGTGAGCCGTGAAGTCGAATACTACGATAAGCAGTCGCGCACGCTCACCACGCTGATTTACATCCTTGGCGGCCTTGTCGCTATCGTCATGGGCATCGGCGCGATCTTCGGCGCCTTAAACACCATGTATTCCGCCGTCGCGGAACGTTCGCGCGAAATCGCCACCCTGCGCGCCCTTGGCTTCGGCTCCGGCAGCGTGGTCTTCTCCTTCATGGTAGAAGCTCTGCTGATCTCGCTCGTCGGCGGCCTGCTTGGTTGTCTGGCTGTGCTTCCCTTGAACGGGCTCACCACCGGCGCCATGAACTGGCAGACCTTCTCTCACCTGGCCTTCGCTTTTCGTATCACGCCATTCCTGCTGGCTTTGGGAATTGTTTTTGCTTTGTTCATGGGAGTTGCCGGCGGAATTTTTCCCGCGATCCGCGCGGCACGACGTCCAGTTGCACCGGCATTGCGGGCGATGTGATTAAGACAGGAATTCTTCCGGCAGCTTGAAAGAAATCAGGACACGGCTTCTGGTCGTGCCGCTGAGACTTTACGCCCGGCTCAGGTGTCGCATCAGCTGGTCGATACCACTGACTTTGAAATCCTCGGCTTCAACCTTGGGAGTCTTTTCCTCTCCGGCCGCCATAAACTGGTCGACGCGTTGCGCTGCGCGGAAGGAGAGCGCCTGCCGCGCTGCCTCACAAACCGGCACACTGAATTTTTCATTCTTGGCGATACTCGCCAGCAGATCACCCGCTTTCTCATGCGGGATCGCTGAAATCACGTTGATGACCAGCGGCAGCGTCTTGGCATTCTTGGCCGCCGCCGAGTTGAAATACGCTTCCAGCCCAGTCAGGCTCTCCACGTCGGCTTGATGCATCAGTTCGACCAGGGCTTCTTCCACCAGCCGCGGAGACAGCAACGGAAGCGCATTGGCGATCACCGTTGCCCGGCCAGGCAGACGGCTTTCAATCACCGCCTGGAACGCGGCTTTGTGCACGCGCTCATCGGCATGTTCAAACGCTGGCTGAATATGCTTGAGCAGCTCCGGATCGCGGAGTTCGCCCAGCAGCTTGCAGGAGTTTCGCACAACGTACCACTCTTTGTGTTGCAGTCGCAGTTGCGCCGCGGGCAGCGCCACCGGCCCCAGCCGCCGCAAGAGCCGCATTAAGGCCATGCGGTTCCCCGCGATTGATTCATTGTCCAGTGCTGTGAACAGGCGCTCGATGGCGCCCGTACCAGCCCAGCGCAACAGGCTGGCCACGGTCCTGGTCCACAACGGGTCGTTCTTTCTGTCCAGGAATATCTCAGCAATCCGGTCCACGGCGGAAGCCTGAAGCAGGTTGGAAATTCCAGCACCGCAGCAGCGCCCGTGCGTATTTGGGTCAGAGGTGGAGCTCGCATCCAGCGCCGAACCTACTTTTTCGATCAGGACAAAGTCTTCGCATGTGGCAGCAATCTTTGCCAGCGCAATCAACGCGTTCACCACCTGCGTATGCACCAACTGGTTCAGCTTGCGCGATGCCAGCGCCCGCGTCAGCTGGTCGGCGGTGAAGTCCCAAAATTCTCCCTGGGTGCCGGCCAGGCTGCGCAGCAGCTCAGGAATTCGCCCGACTTCATTGATCTCCAGCGTCAGATAGTCATCGAAGATCGAAAAGTACTGCACCCCCAGCGCGATCGCGTCCTCCGGCTTGCCCAGGCGCAAAAGCTCCTTGATGAGTTCTAAACACCGCCGGAATTGCGCCGGCGTAAAGTGAGTAATGGCAAGCAACTCTCGCAGCTTTTGTTTCGGAGTGAGTGTGATCCAGCGAATCTCTTCCTGGATCCGGGTAAAAGTCTCTTTGGGTAGCGCATATTCATGCGCAAACTGCGCCAGCTTCTGCGCCAGCCGCGCGGCCGAATGCGTTGCCTGCAGGCTCCGCATCAACACGCGAAAGATCTGCTCTTCCACAATCACCGCTTCTTCGCCCGTCGGCGTCGCCGACAAGCGCCGCAAAGCCCAGCGCAAGGCGGTATCTTCAAAAACCTCGGCGGTCACGGTCTCTGAGTTGGTTTCACCTTCGCCACCACTGCCCGGCGTTAAATTTGACAGCACAAAATCGGGTCGCACGCTGTGCAGCATCTTGGCCAACTCAACATAGGCCTTGTGCGGATCTTCTTCAGGGTTCTTGAGTGACGCTTCAAACTTCTGCTCCACCACTTTCTGCATTTCCGTCAGATATCCACTGTATGCTGGGCCGCTGGCGCCGGCGCCGTTATAAACTGCCCCCCCCCTCTCTGCGTTTCCGCTGCTGCTGCCGGCCGGGCCACTGCCATTGCCGCTGCCTGTTCCGCCATCACCAGTTCCAAATCCTGCTCCGCCACCATAGCCGCCTCCCGCGCCCGCGACCTCCATCTGTGTCAGAAGGCTCTCAATACCCCGCGGCATGCCGGAGTTCATGCTGTTTAGCGCTTTCGAAATCAGAAACTCTTCCGATCCCATGTCCAAAACGGTGTCGCCATCTTCATTGCGCGTCTCCGTCTTGGTGGCGGGGAAAACTCTTACGAATTCAAGCCGCCGCTGTTCCAGGAAGGGCAGCAGGCCGCCGTTCTCTTCAATCGTTTTAGGATTTGACGCAATGGTGGCGATAGCATGCCGGTACGCCGCCAGCGTGATGCCTGCTTCAAAGGTCACGGCGCCGATGCCCCGCTTCAAAAATTCATTTTCCAGCGGTTTCAGGCTCTCTTCCGCGGTAAGAATGTTGTTCAGCAAAACTCGTTGATCGACAAACCCAATCGTCAGGTGGCGCGCCTGCTTAACCAGCGGGTTCAGTAGTTCATAGCTGCGCTGCAGCAGTCCGGCCGAGCTCTTATGGTCGGCGGAGAACATGTTGACCATCTTGACGAGCGTCTGCAGCGACCGCGCAAAGCGGAGTCCCTGCGCCTTTGCGTGCTTCTTATCTTCCATATTTCAAAATCAGGGACCCTGGATGTCCCTTCCTTTTCTAGACGAGGGGGCCTGGCTTTCCAATGGTGTCGTTATATCGCCATTTGATATAGGGGGATACGTTACCAAGGTAAGCCACAGTCCCGGCAGTAACGCGAAATCATCTGCACATAGCTAAGAGCGCTTGAACACCAGCCCAAAAAGAAAAATGCCGCACCGGGTGAAGATGCGGCATTAGAGCTTTCCAAGGAATTGTTGTGGTTTACCAGACGTGACAGGCGTTGGTGCTTACCATTTTTTGCCCCGTCTTGCATCCGAAGGCCTTGGCGAAATCTGCGCTGTTTTGCAGAGTTCCGTTTACACGATATTGCCCGGGTGAATGGGGATCCGTCTTCGCCAGCAGGCGTGAGCTTTCCGGCGTGGAGTTCTGGCACCACACCTGGGCAAAGCCCAGGAAGAAGCGCTGCTCCGCCGTAAACCCGTCCTTCTTGTCGCCGGCCTTGGGGTTGGCGGCAATGTCTTTGCGCAGCGCAGCCAGTGCGATGCGCAGACCGCCATTGTCCGCCGTATTCTCGCCCAGTGTAAGCCTCCCGTTCAGGTGCACATCTTCCACGGCGACAAACGAACTGTACTCATCGGCAATGCAGCCGGTGCGTTTTTCAAATTCGTCGCGGTCTGACTGTGTCCACCAGTTGGTAAGGTTTCCTTGCGCATCGAACTTGCTGCCCTGGTCGTCAAAGCCATGCGTGAGCTCATGGCCAATCACCACACCGATGCCGCCGAAGTTCACCGCATCGTCTGCGTCACGGTCAAAGAACGGTGGCTGCAGGATGCCGGCCGGGAAATTAATGTCATTGTTGGCTGCGTTGTAATAGGCGTTCACCGTAGGCGGCGTCATGCCCCACTCTTTCTTGTCCAGCGGTTTGCCTATCTTGTTCAGGCCGCGTTTCACTTCAAACGCGCGCGCTCTTTGTACGTTGCCCACCAGATCGCCGCGCACGATCTGCACCGTCCCGTAGTCTCGCCAATTGTCGGGATAGCCGATTTTATTGGTGATCGCATGCAGCTTCACGACCGCCTGCTTCTTGGTCTCAGCGGTCATCCAGTCCAGGTCCTGTATGTCCGATCCCAGCGCATCTTCCAGAGCATTCACCATCTTCAGCATGCGGGCTTTTCCATCGGCGCCGAAGGTTTCATCCACGTAGGGCTTGCCCAGCGCTTCGCCGAGAAGGCCGTCAGTAATCTGAACGCAGCGCTTCCACCGTGGTTGCTGCTCTTTCTGCCCGTTCAAATACTGTCCGTAAAAGCTGAAATTCTCTTTTACGAACGCCTCTGAGAGCGTGGGCGCGGCGGCCCGGGCGACATGCCATCTCAGATAAGATTTCCAGTCACCGATGGAAACTGAATCCACCACGGAGTTGGTCTTCTGGAAAAAGTCCGGCGGCACTACGTTGACTTCAGTAAACGCCGGTGCTCCGGTAGCGACAAAGAAGCGCTCAAAGCGGAAATTCGGCGCCAGCGCAGCCAGGTCCGCTACCTTCATTTTGTGGTCGCGATTTTTAGGATCGCGCATCATCACTCGCTTGAAAGCCGCATCCGCCAGCTTGGTTTCGATGTCCATCACCGCCTGCGCCTCTTTCTTTGCAGTGGCTTCATCGTCGCCCAGCAGAACAAACATCTTTCCCATGTGTTCCACGTATTTGTCGCGAGTCTCCTGCGACTTGGGATCTTTCTCAAAGTAGTAGTCGCGGTCCGGCAGGCCCAATCCACCCTGGCCAACGGTGGCGATGATCGTGCTGGCATTATGCAGATCGGGCGACGAGCCGAACCCGAATAGCGCCGGCACACCCAAAGAGTGCAGATAGGCAATCGCATCCACCAGTTGGTCTTTGTCCTTGATGGCGGCAATGCGGTCCAGCTCAGGCTTCAACGGCGCACTGCCTTTGGCGTTGACTGCGGTCTCGTCCATGCAGGATTGATACATATCGCCCACCTTCTGCATCACCGGTGAGCGTTTGGGATCGTTGGCCGACGCCTTGTCCAGAATGTTGTGCAGGAACTGCCGATTGTAGTCTGCCAGCTCATTGAACCGGCCCCACCGTGACTGATCAGAAGGGATGGGATTGTTCTTGCGCCACGTGCCGCAAGCATATTGATAGAAGTCATCGCATGGATCCACGGTTTTATCCATGGCGCCCAGATCGAACGACTTCGGCCGGGCAATCACTTTCTCCGCAGCAGGAGCGGCTTTCGTATCGGCTGCCTTGTCGGCGCCAGGCGTGGCTTCATTGGCGGATTTTCTGCCCCCTACGCCGGCTGTTTGCGCAGCAGCTGTCAGCACTCCCAAAACAACGCACAGTAACGACCGTTTCCACAGCATATTTGCCCTCAAATGAGAGATTTTTAAAACTGGCAAGTTTAAGCTCATTTCCGCTGGCTGTAAACAGAAACGATCTACTAGATAGGATCGTAACTCGGCTTAGAAGATCGCTCAACATGGCCAGGCAAAGCGACTTATTAAGCAATCCTTCGCTCCGCTTCGCACCCCCTGCCCCACGCAGATCATGCACTTGGGTAAGGCATTTACCTGTTGCCTTGGCTCACCCGGTTGCTAGACAATCTATGCCTGCCTCCAAATGGTCTCCACCCCCAAAACCGCCGCCTCGCCAACCTCGGTGTCTAGCGAAAACCCGCACTCCGGCGCTTCTGTGCGCAACGAGCCCGAACTAATCGTCCGCAGCGAGTCTCTGCAGCGCATTATGCGGCTGGCGGAAAAAGTAGCGCGTCACCCCGCTGCAGTGCTCATCGTGGGCGAAACCGGTACCGGGAAGGAGATGATCGCGCGCGCCATCCACAATCATTCTTTGCGCTGTAATCAACCCCTGGTTGACGTCAATTGCGCCGCCATTCCTGAACACCTCGTGGAAAGCGAGCTCTTTGGCTATGAAAAAGGCGCCTTCAGCGGCGCCGACGCCATGAAGCCTGGCTTCTTTGAGCTGGCCAATAAGGGCACACTGTTTCTCGACGAGATTGGCGACCTTGATCTGAAGATTCAGGTGAAATTGCTGCGCGTGCTCGATGGCGTCCCTTATTACCGTCTGGGCGGAAGCAAAAAAGTCAGCGTAGACGTGCGCGTCGTTGCTGCCACGAACCAGGACCTGGAAAAACTGGTGCCGCAGGGCCGCTTCCGCAGCGATCTGTATCACCGGCTGGCCCAGTTCAAGCTGGAAGTGCCTCCCATGCGCGAGCGTCCGGAAGATGTCCTGGGCATCGCCGAGCAGGTTTTGCACCAGCACTATCCTGACTCGCATTTCACCCAGGACGCCATAGACGCCCTGCTCAACTACGCCTGGCCAGGCAATGTGCGCGAGCTCAAGAACGTTGTCTTCGGCGCAGTGCTGCAGGCCCGCGACGCGCACGTTGAAGTCCGCGCCGACGACTTGCGTTTTCCTGATTCTGTCAGCTCCGCCCGCCCCGCCGTTACCGCCGGCGCGGGGCTCGATGAGATGGAAAAGAGGACCATCCTGATGGCCCTGGAGAAAAGCGGCGGCAACCAGGGCAAAGCCGCTGAAGCGCTGGGAATTTCCCGGCGCACGCTGATCCGGAAGCTCAAAGTCTACCGTCAGGCCGAGCTGGCAAACCCTGCCGGTACGCTGAGCGTAGGACAGCAACGCTACTACCGCGCTCAAATAGAAATGGCTGTAAAGATAAAGCATGCCGGTGACACTTTTGCAGCGACTTTGCTCAACATCAGCGGCGGCGGCGCCGGAGCCAGGACAGAAAGGCCGCTTAAGTCGGGTGCTCCGGTAGTGTTGGCTTTCTCTATCCCCGGAACTCAAGGAGAGTCTGAATTTCCCGGTCGCGTCACCTGGACCAACAAAGACCAATACGGAATTCAATTTGCCGATCTTCCTGCTTCTCTTCGCACCAGCCTGCAACGCTGGCTGCGCGCTGAGATGAAAAAAGATGGCTGGGACCTGGAAGCTGGCGAATAACCTTCTTCGATTTTTCCGCCACGGCCATTTCGCCTACGAACTTCCAATCAACACGCCTGCGGCAAACACCATGGCGCCGCCCAGCACCACCTGTAACGTAGCGGAAACCCACGGCGATTCCATATAGCGATGGCGCACCCAGGCAATGGCGCCCAGTTCAGCGATCACCACAATCACGGCAACGACCGTCGCGACGTGAAAATTCGGAATCAGAAATGGCAGCGTGTGTCCAATGCCGCCGATCATTGTCATCAACCCGCAAACCAGCCCGCGTACCCAGGGATGGCCGCGGCCAGTAAGACTGCCATCATCTGAAAGCGCTTCAGCAAAGCCCATACTGATGCCGGCGCCCAAGGAGGCGGCCAGCCCTACCAGGAAAGCAAAATGCGACTCATGCCGCGCGAAAGCCGCCGCAAAGACCGGCGCCAATGTGGACACGGACCCGTCCATCAGTCCGGCCAGACCCGGTTGTACGATCTGCAATACAAACAGCCGGCGGCTCGCTTGCTCCTCTTCGCTGCGCGCCGTTTCGTCCAGCTTGTCCTGGCCAAGCTGCTCTGCGCGATGCTCATGCGCCCGTTCCTCCTGCGCCAGATCGTTGAGCAGCTGGCGGATACTCGCATCCTGCGTCCGCGAAGCCGCCTTTTCATAGAAGATCCGCGTTTCCACTTCCAGCGTCGCAGCCTGCTTGCGCGCTGCTTCCGGACGCAGTGGCTGCATCAGCCAGATCGGCCGGCGGCTGACCAGCCCCTTCACGTCGCCACGCCGGATCAGCGGGATGTGTTCGCCGAACTTGGTTCGATACAGCTCAATAAGCCGGCGTCGATGGGCGGACTCTTCCTCGCGCATGCCCTCGAACATGGCCGAGGTGGCGGGAAAATCCTTGCGAAAGCCTTCCACAAAGTCGGCATAAACCCGTTCGTCTTCTTCCTCCAGCGAGATAGCCAGAGCGAGTACTTCCTGTTCTGAAAGGCTCTCAAAGGTGCGCATACGTTTCCCGGGAAATTCTTGAAAAGGGCTGCGGGCATTTTACTGTATTCATGAATCGTCACGCTCGCTCGGACATTTTCTTCGATTTTTCTCCGCGAGCAAATCGGGTACAGAAGAAATAAACAATTTATAATCAGCAGTTTACATCGCCAAGCGACATGTATTTTTCTCGCTTGGGGGGATGAAACGTTACCCCTGATTTCGTCACTAGTTAAAGTAGAGGGCACTTAGAGCGCGCAACGGTTTGGTTTTGCGCCGAATGCCGCTCGGTAGAGTCCTTCGTAATCGTCGGGGGCCGAAACGGGACAAGCATCGCCACCGGCTGGCTACGAGGGTTTTGGGAGTGTTTGCGGAATGAAAGGCGCACCGGTCCGTTCCAACGGTGGGAAGTCCAGGCGAGGCGGCGTATCTGTTTTGTACGGCTCTTTGCGCTCAGGAACGGAGAGTAGAAAGCGTACCACGGGCACCGGAGCTGATGAAGTATACTGGTGGCAATCGCCAGTGGACTTCTATTCGTTCGATGAGGACTATCTACGTCGCCTGGGCGACCGGGACCCGGCGACGGAGGCTCATTTCGTTGCCTACTTCAGTGAACGCCTGAAGGTGACTTTGCGCGCGCGCGGCGTAGACTCCCACACAATCGATGACGTGCGTCAGGAAACGTTTTGCCGGGTATGGGTCGCTGTCCAGTCCGGCGCCGTTCACAACCCGCAAGGTTTTGGGGCGTATGTGTATTCGGTCTGCAGACACGTTCTTTCAGAAAGCCGGCGGGAGGAATCCCGCAACCAATATGATCCGCTTGAGTCCACAGACGTTGCCGACGACGGGCAGTTGAGCATGGAAGAGCTTATGCAGAAAGAAGAAGACCGCAGGCTGATACTGGAAATTATGGCCACGCTTCCGGAGAGAGACCGCCATATCCTGCAGGCCAGGTTTTTTGATGAGAGGGAGAACGACGACGTCTGTGTACAGTTTGGCGTCGATCGCGACTATCTCAGGGTGCTGCTGCATCGCGCCATCAATAAGTTCGGCGAGCTTTACAAGAGGAAGAGCAATTAGAGATTCGATGTCAGTCCCAAGAACCACGAAATCAGGGGTAAGACTATGAACTCGAAAGTCATTGACCACCAGCAGGCAATCAAAAGCATGATGGCAGAGCGCTATCTGCTCGGCGAACTGTCGGAGAGCGACCGGGACGCCTACGAAGCCCACCTTTTTGATTGCCAGATGTGCTTTGAGCAGGTCAAAGCCGGGACGCAGTTCGTGAACTATCTCAAGCAGACTGGCGCCGAAGAAGCCGCGGCCGTTCCGCAGCATCGCTGGTACCAATCATTCGCGCACTGGTTTCAACCGAAGCCGGCTCTCGTTTTTGCCTCACTTCTCGTGTTTGCTGGAGGCCTCAATGTCTATCAGGGACTGTTGCTTCAACGTGCGAACGCACCTGAGATCGTAGTGGTCCAGACCCTTCATCCTGACGCCCGCGGAGACGGCAATACAGTCATCGCTTCTGGGCGCGGAACTTTTGAATTGCGCGTGGTTTTTCAGCCTTCGCCTGCATACAAGATCAACCGCGTGCAGATCCTGAATGCTGCCGGAAAAGAAGTTGCTTCAACGCCAGTGACCAACCTTCAGGGAAACGAAGTACAAATACGGCTTAGCGCGCGTGCGTTCCAAACCGGCAAATACAATCTCCTATTGCAAGCAACCGAGCCAGCCACTACAAACGAAACTACAATCAAGGAATACCCCTTCGAATTAAAGCTGCAGGATTAATTCCAACTGTAGCGTTATCTCTATTGGGCCTGGGTTTCAATATTTGTCACACTTTACTTGCGTTATGGTAGAGTGTTCCCCAATGCAGCCAAGTGCAGTTCCCCAGGTTAAAGTTCCCTTAACTGTGGAGTTACTTACATGCCTAATGAGTGCTCTGGCCATCATTGTCAATACTTCTATCATGCTTCTGCTTACGGTCTTGCGGGCGTAATCGAACGTCCGGTCAACCAAAGTGTTCCTGCCCAGGCGGCATGTTCCCTTGCCAGCGGAGGCGGCAGAGGTACACAAAGAGCAGAGAAATTCTGCGTTAGCCCATTTCTATGTTTTGACTCTGCCTACACTGAAGTAGGCGGGAGTTATGATGAATGCCATAACAAGCATACGACCTATGCATTTTCGGTCATCGAAAAGCTCAATATCGCTGATGTTCTTACCGCCGACCGCGTTGTGTCGCGGATGGTAGTGTACTCGCCGGAGTGTGGAGACGATGAGGGTGAGCACAGTTATGACATTACCGGCAGCCACTTTGACAACTTAAGAATCGCCGGCCATCCAATTGATGTAAAATTGTCTACCCAAAAATTTCACGAGCACGATACTTATTCCAAGTTTGAAAAGGCTTACCACAGCGATCAGGGACACGATCTTCTTCCCTGGGGCAAGCAGACCACCAAGCAGCTGGACGCTTTGGAAAAGCTTGAAGATGAGTATCATGCCTTGGCTGGCATCGGGGGCAGGGCCAAAAAGTGGCTGGGAAAATCAAGCCGTGCCAAGGGGGGCCTATATTGGACCTCGGCCGCTGGACATTTGAATCTGAACAAACAAGTGGACGAAACCGAACTGCAAGGCTTCGGTGGAATTATTGT
The DNA here is from genome assembly GCA_036557225.1 of Candidatus Angelobacter sp. Classification (GTDB taxonomy): domain Bacteria; phylum Acidobacteriota; class Terriglobia; order Terriglobales; family Acidobacteriaceae; genus Angelobacter. The sequence goes on along the minus strand of DATBHX010000148.1, from coordinate 115,569 downwards.
TGTGCCCAAATTCGGCGTGATTCGCCTGGCACAGATGCTCATTCACAAGGACTACCGGCGACTGACCATGTTCCAGGTGCAGATGTGCTCCGGAAGCTCCGGCAACAGCGACGGTGGCGGCAGCAGCGGAGGAAGCAACAGGCCGTTTCCATAGTCCGGCTCGTGATTTGTTTGGTCATGTTCTGCCTGGCCGCCTGCCGCTCAACTTCCCGGCAGCAGCTCCTGAGCGATGCTGACCTGCACCTTCGGCAAGGCTACTACGACAAAGCTATTCAAGAGGCAGGCGAAGGCCTTCGTCTATCGAGGAATGACGACCTTTGGAGCTGGAGGTTTCGTGTTCTGCAAGCTGAAGCACTCATGCGGAACCACCAGCCGAGCCAATCAATTCAGGTGTTGGCGGAAGAACCGCCTGCCAGTCTTCCAGCTTTTCTTCGGGTGCGTAAGCGATTCGTTCAAGCCCAGGCTCTTTGCCAGGTCCGCCGGTGGGCCGAGGGCGTTGCTATTCTGAGCGGAACAACAGCTCTTATTCCCGCCGACTCTCAGTCACTCCAGGCAGAGTTGGCTTTGGCACAGGGTAATTGTTCTCTTTCTTCCCCCGCGGAAGCCCGGCAGCATTACGAACAGGCAGCAAGCTTGGCGCGCTCGCACGATCCCTTCATCGCCGCAAGCGCACTGGGCAATATCGGGTACTTGGCGAGCCAGGATCACCGGCAGGATGAAGCGATCGATTGGTATGAAAAGGTTCGACCCTTTGCGCAAGCTGCCCAGTCCCCGCTTTTGGAAGAAAAAACTCTAGGTAACCTGGGTATTAGCTATTCAGATCTCGGCGACTATAAGCGGGCAATAGGAGTCCTTGAAAGCGCAGAGCAAATTGCGGGTCAGATTGGACGGTTGGATGATCAGGAATCCTGGCTGCTCAGCTTAGGCCGTTCTTATGCTGCGCTTACCGGTGATTACCCCAGCAAAGCGGAGGAACGCTACCTTCGTGTACAGTCAATTGCCAAAGGATTGCAAGATCCGGACACTTTGCGGAAGTGCCTGCACAACCTGGCTCAGTTGGCCCTCAAAGAACATCTGCCGGACAAGGCACAAGCCTATTTAGACCAGGAGAGGGCAGTTGTTGTAACAGGCAGGGGGTATGAAGTTGATGCATTGCTGGATGAGGCGGATATTGCTCTCGCCCGAAATGATTTGATCACCGCTGAGCGCAACTTTGCTGAAATCATCAGAGACCCTGGCCCTCTCGCGATCCGGCGTGCCATTGCCCAAGGCGAGATGGGGAAAATCTATTGGATGGAGCGCAAGCCCCGCCAGGCGGACCAACTGTTCCGCGATGGCATTCGAACTGTCGAGGCTCAGCTTGCGAAAACCAAGCCTGAATATTGGGTCACGTTCATGGATCAATACAACTATTTTGATCCCTATATCCGATTTCTGGTCGCGCAAAAAAAGAAAGACCAGGCCTTGCAAGTGGCCGAGCACATTCGGTTGCTTGCGCAAAATACTAACCTTGGAAAAGAGGCAGCGCTCAACATTCCTGCTATCCAGCGGGCTCTAGCTCTGCGCCATCAGGTGATCCTGGACTATAGGGTCACAGACGACGAAACATTGCTGTGGGTCATTAGCTCCAAGGAGTTCCAGGTATTTCATTTGCCGTCGCACGCGCAGTTGAGCTCCCTGATTGATGCTTACAACTCGTCTATCCAGGAACAGCGTGGGATCGACGATTCCTTTGGCGGCAAAGAGCTTTACAAGGATCTCATTCAGCCTGCGGACAAACTTGTTCCCAAGGACTCGCAGGTCTTGATCGTTCCCAGCAAGGTTCTCTGCCTACTGAATTTTGAAACCTTGATTGTTCCCGAAAACAGGCCGCATTATTGGATCGAAGATGTTACCGTCCAGAATCTTAGTTTGCTGGCGCAGACATTGTCGCCTGCGCCTGCGCGAGTCGGCGACAAGAAAGGTCTCTTGCTGATGGGGGCGCCGCAAGAAGTTAACGCAACCTTGCCGGCTCTAAAACATGGCGCAGAGGAAATGGAGCGGGTCAAGAGTCACTTTCCCGCTCAGAGCACCACCGTCCTGGCGGGAGCTGACGCCACGCCGCAGGCTTACCAGTCGAGCAGCCCGCTCGACTATCGCTTCATTCATTTTGTTACTCACGGCATTGCCAATGAAAAGGTACCCATGGAGTCGGCCATCGTGCTCTCCGGCCCTGAAGGTTCTTACAAGCTGTACGCGCGAGACATTGTTCCAGTCCCGCTGAAAGCTGATCTGGTGACCATTTCCGCTTGTTACGGAGCGGGAAAGCGTTGGTACACGAATGAAGGAACTGTGGGGCTTGGGTGGGCCTTTCTGCACGCCGGCGCACGTCAGGTCATTGCTGCATTGTGGGAAGTGGATGACGCAACAACCCCAAAGTTAATGGACGATCTTTATACTGAGTTGAATCAGGGTAAGAGCCCGGCAACAGCATTGCATGACGCCAAACTTAGGATACTCGCCCAATGCGACACTCACAGTCGCCCTTATTACTGGGCTTCTTTGCAGCTCTATACCCACTAGGCTCCCCGCCTGTTCCCGACCGCGCTCATGTAGCAGTTTTGCCCGATTCAAGCTTGGAATAAATCCACGGACCCGCAGCTATCATCGCAATCGCCAGAGCCATACCCACAATCACGTCGATCACGTAGTGATAGCGCAGGTAGACCGTTGAAATCGTGATCAACGCCGCGAACAATGAGAATATCCAGAAAGTCGGTCGAGAAATCCGGCGCGCCAGATAGCATCCCACCAGTACCACGGCGACGTGGCCGCTGGGAAAGCAATCATATTGTGCGCCTTCCATGTGATCCAGAAGGTGCTGAAAGGCAGTGAAAGTCCACAATCCGTGCAATGGATATTGGCCTGCATATGGCATGAAGCGCGGACCGCGCGCGGGTAGAACCAGGTAGCCCAGATAGGAAATCAGAAAAGTAGCAGCGATGAGAAACGTACCGTAGCGAAATTCCGCTCTCGGCCGGCGCAGCCACAAAAGAATTCCCAGGGCAAGCACGCCGGGAATAAACAGCGTGTACACCACCTGCAGGAGCTCCACCAGGCCCGGATTCTGAAAGCTGCTCACCCAGAAAACAGGATCGATGTGCCACATGGCTTTGTCCCACCCTGCCAGCTTTGTATCGGCGGCCGGCAACTGCAGAGCGATAACAATGAAAGGCACTTCCTTGTAGCAGAGCGGCAGGTAGGCCAGGACAAACCAGTGACGCAGGAAGAGCCATACGCCGGAAGCAGCGCGGCTGAGAGCTAACAGCAATCCGATCGCCGTCACATGCGCGGCAATGAAAAGCAGCGCTTGCCCATGGTGCCGGGCGGCCACGCTCAACAGGCATATCAGAACGAACGAATTGGCAAGGAAGAGTTTTTCGATCGGCCACAGCGCGCGCGACGCGGTGGTCTCTTGCGAGGGGGCCATGGCTACAATGGGTTCGCTAGGCAAGTTTGTAATGCTTCATGAACAGATATTCGTAGATGCGGTAGGGAAGAATGCTCTTCAGTTTCGGCCCTATCCGTTCTCCCATCGGCCCAGTCGTATAACGCAGGCGCGGCGAAGGATCATGGATGATGCGTTCCGCCAGCCGGGCTACGATCAAGGGATCCATGCCATTCTTCTCTTCCTGCTGCATCACCCCAACACAACGGTCGACCAATTCACGATAGACCTGGCTTTTCTCGGCTTCAACGGTATTACGGCGGTTGGCGGGAAAATCAGTCTTAAAATCTCCCGGTTCGATCAAAGCCACGCGAATGCCGAATGGCTTGACCTCCATTCTGAGCGCCTCGGTCAGTCCTTCGACAGCAAATTTGCTGGCGCTGTAAAAAGCCTGATACGGCACCGCCAGCAACCCTGCCAATGAACTGACGTTGATAATCACACCGCCGCGTTGCTCACGCATGATAGGAAGCACGGCCCGGCACACCCGATGAACGCCGAAGAAGTTTGTATTCAGTTGAGCCAGCGCTTCCTGGGAGCTTGTCTCTTCAACGGCGCCGGCAATTCCGTTGCCGGCATTGTTGATCACCACGTCGATGCGTCCGTGGCTTTCATAAATTTGCTGTACCGCCGCGCTGACTGACGTATCTTCCGTTACATCGATGCGCAGCGAACGAAACGACCCGGTTTTGCCGGCTGAAAGAGAGCGACTGGCCCCGTACACCGTCATGCCTTTGCCGGCCAGATGCTCAGCACACGCGCGTCCAATCCCCGACGAAGCTCCGGTAACCAGCACCACCTTTGTCGCTGTTTTCTCGGTGTCCGCTGGAGCCTGGGATGGTTTTTGCATCGTGTCAGTCGGTGTCATCAGATTCAGTCCGTTCCGCTTTCCGCCTGCGAGACTGACGGCCGGTTCCCGTTTGCATAGTTTTCCGCCAGATGGCGTGATAACTGCTCCACCGTTGGGTAGTCCCAAACCACAGTCGGAGAGATTTCCCGCTTCAGCCAGTCTTCCAGATCACCGGAGAGAGAGACCGCCTGCAAAGAGTCCATGCCGTAGTTATCGAAAGTCTGCGTAACGTCGATTTTCGCGGGGTCCATGTTCACTACGCTGGCGATATTGGTAATCAGCCATTGGCGGATCGTATCTTCCGTAGGAGGTTCTGTAACCGGCACAATTTTCCGTTTTTTCAGCATCCGGAATTCCTTGAGAGGTCTCTACGCTGACTTTTGATTGAACTCAACTTCAGGCTCTTTCTTTTTTGGCACTTTCACCGCGGAAGCCAGCCCCAACATGGCGCACAGCTTGATCATGGATCCGGTAATATCAACCTGCCACCATTCCAGACCGTGAATCGCGGAGCTGGGAAAGGCATGATGGTTGTTGTGCCATGACTCGCCAAATGTCGGAATGGCCAGCACCGCGTTGTTCGTGCTGTAATCCTTTACCTGGTACGGCTGGCTGCCAAAAACGTGGCAAACCGAGTTGATGCTCCAGGTTGTATGGTGTACCACCAGGACACGGATCAGCCCGCCCCACAAAAAGCCTCGCGCAGCGCCCACCCAGCTCATGGTGATCAGGCCTTCAACGGCCGCAGGTAAAAACAATCCCAGTGCGATCCAAAAGAAGTAGAGACGGTTGAGTTTGAAAATGAGGCGATCATGCAGCAGATCGCGAACGTAAGTGCCCCAATCCGTCAACTCATGGTTGAAAAGCCATCCCATGTGCGAATGCCATAGCCCTTTCAGGGTCTCCATAGCGCCTTCTCCGTGTAGATGCGGAGAATGTGGGTCGCCATCGCGATCGCTATAGGAATGATGCCGGCGGTGAACCGCCGTCCAGAAGATGACCGGTCCCTGCGCTGCCATGGAACCAAAGATGATCAGAACCGTCTTTAGAACCGGCTTGGCCTGAAAAGCACGATGCGCGGTAAGACGATGGAACCCCATACCAATGCCCAGGACGGTCACGCTATACATGGCTGCGAATACAGCCAGGTCGAGCGGGCTTATGCCCCGACGCCAAAACAGTGCAATCCCGCTTGCCAGTCCTAGGTAAGGCAGAAGAACCGTGGCCAGAGTGACCCTGCGCTCCAACCGCCGCGCTCGCTCGTTGAGCGGACGGACGCCGCGCGAAGCCGAATGCTGCTCTGCCGGTGCTGCGCCGGTGCTGTCCTTAGTTGCCTGCATCCTGACTCCAAAACGCATTCTCGCTGCTGGGATAAAGATCGAACGTCTCCAGTTTGCCGGCCAGCAGAGAAGCCCGGCACATCGACCGCCGTACCTTACCACTCGACGTCCGCGGCACCTGCCCTGGTTTCAACAACGCGACCGCATAAGCCTGTACGTCATAATCGCGCGCCACCGCCTGCCGGATAGCCGCCAGCATATCAGCGGAATTGCTGCGTAGAAACTCTCGCTGCACCTCTTGTGCAATCACCAGCCGCTCCTGGCCCGAATGCTCGACTGAGAAAGCCACCCCGGCGAAGGGCTGCAGTCCAGGATGACTGGCCTGGGCCGTGATCTCAACATCCTGAGGATAGAGATTACGCCCATTAATAATGATCAAATCCTTAATTCTGCCGGTAACAAACAACTCACCGTCTTCGAGAAAACCCAGATCACCGGTACGCAGGAAGGGTCCCTCTCGGCCATCAGCCAGCCGGGCACAAAAGACCTTGGCGCTCTCTTGCGGACGGTTCCAGTAACCTGCCGCCACGCTGGGGCCGGAAATCCAGACCTCACCGACCCGGCCGTCAGGACACCTGCGCCTGCTTTGCGGATCGACGATCATGACTTTTTGATCGGTCGAAGCGTGCCCGCATCCCACGAGCACTTTGGCGTCTTCTTCGTCCCGGACAGCCGCTACCACTTTGCCCTGCTCCAGCTTGTTCCGATTCAGCTGCAGATACCTGGGACCGGCCAGCGCTTTTCCGCCGGTCACATACAAAGTTGATTCTGCCAGACCGTAGCAAGGGTAAAACGCCTTCGGATTGAACCCGCACGAGGAAAAGATCGCCGAGAAGCGCTCCATGGTTTCCGGATGAATCGGCTCAGCGCCGTTGAACGCGATTTTCCAGCTGCTCAAGTCCAGCGTCTCTCGCTGTTCGCGTGTCACTTTGCGAAGGCACAGGTCGTAGGCAAAGTTGGGACCGCCGGTCACGGTGGCACGCACTTTTGTGATGGTCTGCAACCAGCGATACGGCTGCTGCAGGAAAGCGTAGGGTGAAAGAATCACCACCGGAAACCCCACGAATGCAGGCTTCACGATGCCGCCGATCAATCCCATATCGTGATACGGCGGGAGCCAGGAAATTCCTACGCTGCGGCTGTCACTTTCAAATCCGCGGGCAATCAGCTCCGAATTGTGCAGCATATTGCCATGAGTCACGGCCACGCCGCGCGGTGAACTGGTGGACCCCGACGTGTATTGCAGGAAAGCAACGGAATCGCGCCCGACAGTGGGCGCGTGCCATTTCTCGGCGTCGTTCTGGCTGATCGTGTCGCCGGCAATGACCTGAGGACAGCGCTCGCCAATTACCTCTTCCCATGCTGCTGTAAAGCCCTCCGCCATTTCGGCTGTCGTGAGGACCGTGTTGCACTCAGCATCTTTGAGCAGATCGCAGATCCTCGGCAGCGCTTGTTTCAAACGGCCGCGATGCACCGGATAGGTTGTGACTGCAATCGCGCCGGCATACAGGCAGCCATAGAAGCTGGTAATAAAATCCTGGCCGGGCTGAAGCAGGAGCAAAACTCTTTGCCCCGGCTCGCCTGCTGACTGCACTGCAGCGGCAATGGCCCGGACTTTCTGATCCAATTGCGCGTAGGAAAGTGCTTCCAGATCTTTTTCCGGATTGTTGTCACGTAAGAAAAGGTAGCCCGTCTGCTGGCCCTGGGTGGTTGCGCGATGCCGCAGCAGTGCAACAAAGCTCTGCCATTCCTTATGCGAAGGCAGAGACCGGGCCGTCGCCGCGCCTTGTAGCAAGCGTTCAGGCATGCGCAACCTTCATGTCCTTGAGACCGTTGGCCATCGCCCCTGAGCGCTCAAACTTGCCCAGATTGAAGCCGTGCTTTTTTGCCGCCCCTAGCGCCCACTCAACACCTTCCGGCTTGATCGCGCCAAACGATACAGGTTCATTCACGCCCTCGAGCCCCATCAACAGCGTCTCGGCCATGCAGGCGTACACATAACCTGGTTCAAGATCCAGTCCCGCAATCAGAAAGTCTGCGTTCTTCGGCAGCTTCACCAGACCGCCGCGAATCACCGTTGCCGACGGCTTTTCAAAGCTGACATCGGAGCTTACATCGGCCGGAACGGCGACATCACACACCACCACCGCTCCGTCAGACAGATGCTCCGCACGGATCAACGGCTCCGGACTGTTTGAGGCTGCAGCAATCAGGTTGCATTTGCGCAGAGCATACAGATCGTCTGTGACCGTAAGTTTGTCCGTGACGCGGGCAATCTCTTCCACCATGCTCTTCACCCTCGGGGATTGCGCATCGCGCACCACCAGGACCGTACTCTCCACCTGCGGCGCCAGCATCAATGCCAGCGTAGCGCCGATATTCCCCGTCGCTCCCAGAATCGCCAGCCGCGCCTTGTTCAGCTCAATGCCACCCTCACGCGCAGCTTGTTTCATCGCCTCCATCGCCATGCCTACGGTCAACGAATTGCCGGAAGTCAAAATGGTTCCCGGCGTTTGGATTCGCTTGCAGTTACCCGAGAGGATAGACGTATATGCGCCCAGCCCGACGATGCGGCAGCCGTTTTCGCGCGCCAGCTCAACGGCGTTTTCAATCTTGTCCATCATCCACTGCGTGTCGCGGGAATAAATTCCCTCCATGATCTGCTTGGGCGTCAGGTCCAGCCCAATGTAGCTCAGGTGTACTTCGCCGCCGGCGGTCGATTGCACGTGTAGCTGATCATAGATCGTCCCCTGCAAAATACGTGAAGGCCGCTCCATGAAAGCGGTAAGGTGAGGAGCCAGGGCAATCAAAGAAGCGTCCCACAGCACAGCATGTTCCGGTTGCAACAGATGACCGATGAACGCCACGCGATTCTCCGTGCGCGGCCGTTCCCGCCGGCTTAGGGCACGGTCACTGTAATCGATGATCGGCCCAGCCTGGCAACCTACTTGATAGCCGGTGAGGTGCGGAACATCGGCCGCCGCCAGCGCCTTCGAGAACATCTCCAGAGCATCCAGGCAGCGGTCTAATTCCTTTTTCTCTACATAGGCTGAAGGCTGCAGACGCAGCGCGAAGCGCTCACTTAATGTTGGCGCCACCCGAATGCAATGAACGTTCAGAAGATATGCTGCCGCAAGATAGCCCAGAAACTCCTGCTGGCAGAGCATACGGATTGCGTTGGAAGGCGAGTTGGAAATATCCTGCAGCTCTACGCCAATCATCAGGCCGCGGCCGCGCACATCTTTGATTAAACCCGGGAATCGCTTCTGCAGTTCGCGCAAGCGCTGGAGCAGATAGTCACCAATCTCCTGCGCCCGCGCACCCAGCCGGTCGCGTTCCGCAAGCTCGATCGCCTTCACCGCCAGAAAACAGCCGCGATCATCCTCAGCAAACGTTGATGTGTGCTTGATGGAGAATTCTTCAATGAAGCGTTCACGCTTTACCAGCAGCGCGCCGATTTTGGCCAGCCCGCCGCCCATCGCCTTCGACATGCAGATGTAGTCAGGCTCCAGCCCAATCTCCTGCGAAGCCAGGAAACTTCCTGTGCGATAGAAGCCTGTCTGAATCTCATCGGCTACGATCGGGATGTCATTTTCGTGCTGGACCTTCTTGAGCCACGTCACGAACTCTGCCGGCAGCGGCCTGACGCCGCCTTCGCCCAGAATCGGCTCGATGAAAATCGCGGCCACTTCTTCCAGGCTCTTCTCGGCATCGCGCCAGTCGTCCGGATCGTTCATGTCGAGAAAGCGCACTTCCGGCCCCAGCTGCGTGTAGGGATCGCGATAAGAATAGGTAAGCTGTATGGCGCCCGTCGTCTTGCCGTGAAACGCCCCCCGCACGGCCAGGAACAGCGGCTTCGGCCGCTCCAGCATTACATGCTTGATGGCCGCTTCAACGGTTTCCGTTCCCGTGTTGGTGAAGATGACAACGTAGTCCCCGGCGCGTTCACACAGCGCCTGGGCCAGGCGTGTTGCCCCAGGACGGCAGGAACCTTGTGCCAGGAAAGGAACACGCTGCTCAGTAAGGCGGCGTTCCTCCTCGACCAGCTCAGGATGATAATGACCGAAGAAATTAGTTCCGAAGCCGCCTACCAGGTCCAGGATTTTGACCAGCTTATCGCCCCGGCGCTGCCAGAGATAGTCGCCTTCCGCGCGCTCATACACCGCATCCAGGCTGAGCGAATGCAGCATTCGCGCCAGTTCCGGACGGCAGTGGTGCGCGTATGCGGCAACCACTTCCGGGTCAGTTCCCAGAGGAATTGGGCCTGAACCATTCTTTGTCGACTGCATCCCCTCGTTCTCCCTCAACCCACAACCGCTTGCTTATGTGGCCTTGGCCTGCAAGCGCATTTCTGCTTCATTCTTGCTGTAGCGCATTGAAAACTGGACGCCGATGGCTGAAATCACAATGAGTCCCAGCGCTGTTGCAATCATCTCCAGCCTTTTGCCGGGCTCCGCCACCAATGCCCAAAGGCCGGAGAGCGGCATCAGCACAATCAAGACCCAATGCAGCCACACCGGCAGCGGGCTGCGGAACGTCCGGCGCGCGTTGGGCTGCGTCTTGCGCAGATGCAGGATCGCCCACATGAACGCGGCATAAACACAACAAACAATCGCCGACCCCACGACCGCTGCGACTTCCTGCAGCTCAAACTCAACAATCAAAATCGATGCGATCGCCGCCAGCGTGCCCAGCACCAGGACTCCGCCAATCGGAGCGCCCGTAGTCAGAGACATCTTTCCCCAAGCCTTGGGGAAACTTCCCTCACGCGCCAGCGAATGCACCAGCCGTGACCCGCCCATCACCCCGGCGTTGAAACAGGAAACAATGGCCAGGATTGAAAGCGCCAGCGCCACATAGGTTCCGCGTGGGCCAAACATCTGTACAAAATAAGGAAGCTGAGGAATCGAACTGTCGGTAATCCTGCTAACCGGCAGCAGCGTGGCCAACCCCAGAGCAAAGATGCTGTAGGCAACGATGTTGGTGAGGATCGCCAGCGGCATGGAGAGTGGTATGCGATGTTCGTAGGACTTGGCGCTGAAGCCCATCATCGTGACCCACTCAAAGCCGATAAACAAATAAACGGCTGCGCCCAGCGCCCCGCCGACCTGAGACAACGGCTGATTCGCCATCACCGAGGAGTTCCAGTGCAGATGCGCCAGCGCCGGCCCTGCTCCCATTCCGCCGAGGACCAGGACACTCAGAATCAATGCGGTGGTGGTGAACATCTGTACGCCGCGCGGCAGCTCCAGGCCAAGCAGGTTCACAATCACCGTCAACGCCAGCAGACCCAGGACTACGGCCAATGCCGGAAGCTGTGGGGCCAGCTTCCGGACTACCTGGGCAAAGAGAAAGCTCTCAATCCCCGCGACCATGATCATGAAGATCAGGTATAGGTAAACCAGAAACAACGACAGGCGCGGCGGAAGGGCCACCTTTAAATACGTGCGCACACCCGGAGCTGAAGGATACATGCTCGCCAGCTCGGCGATGGAGCTGGAGATCAGCATGCAGAGAATGCCGGCCAGAACAATGGACACAATGAGCCAGAAACTGCTGGCTACCTTGAAGAGCTCGGAAAGAATGGTGAACGAGCTGATGCCGAAAGCAATGCCGGCGCCAAACGTCACATAGAAACCAAGTTCAAAAGCCTTCTTCATCGCGCCCCCGTGGCTTTCTCTTACAGTCCCCAGATGATCATGGCAATGGCTTCCAGCTTTACCTTGTCGCGCTCACCGGAGAACACGGCCAGAGCGCCGTCAATCAGCGCGTGCGCCGGGTTGTATTTGCCGGTAAAAATGCGCACCAGCACATCCTGTCCGGCCTGCAGCGTAATCAGGTTCTCATCATCCTCTTCAACCGAACAACCCGGTTCGATTTTGCTGATGGCCAGGTCCTGAATCGTGCAGGTATAGACCTCGCCCGAATCCGTGCCCTCGGCTTTGAGATACCGGTTCCACCCCTTGATCAGCTTCTTCACGCGCTGGTCATTGTTGAACCGGTTTTGGAAATCGTACAGCGATGCGAGCAGGCTGCTGGTTTGGACCGCGCTTACATCTGTGGTCGCCATTTGGGTCCCTTTCCTCCTTGGTTTACTCCCACGGTTGGGCAATGCCCAGAATCTGTCTTCCTACAATCAATTTGAGCGAATCGTCTGAGGGCGCCATCACCGATCCGGCCCGGGCGTCGCGCACCAGGCGCTCTACCGGATGTCCGCGCTTGTATGCCGTTCCACCGCAAACCTGAAACGCTTTGTTTGCGACTTCAATGGCAATTTCGCTCACGGCAAACTTCAGCTGCGCCAGTTCGATGAAAAATGGATCGTCTGGGTTGGCGCGAATCACTTCATCGAGAAGGTCGGCCGAGTGCAATTCGTTGAACAGTACCATCGCGTTGTCTGACATCTGGGCCACGCGATAGACCATGCAGCGCGCCTCATCCACGCGCATCTTCATCTCCGCGATGTAACGCTGCACCGTCTCCACCTGCGCAAGCGTCTGTTTGGTATCGCTGTGGACACGCTTCTTCACATGCTCCACCGCGGCTTCGTACGCCGCCTGCGCAATCCCCAGGTACACGGTCGAGAGACCGACCTGATAAATCGGCAGCGAGTAAGCAAACAGCATGGAAAAACCGCAGGTCGGCGAGCCCAGCCGGTTAAGGTCGGGTACATGGCAGCCTTTGAAGTGAATCGGCATGCTGCAGTTGCCGCGCAGGCCCATGCCGTCCCACTTGCCGATAGGCAAGATATTGGGATCTTTGCCATCAATCAGGAACAAGCTCAATTCCGTTGGCGGCTGCGTGGAATCAGCGCGCACCGGAACAATGTAGAAGTCCGCCTGGCCGCAGCTGGTGCAGAACGATTTGAAGGAGTCGATGAGGTAACCGTTGGCATTGCGTTGGGCAAAGCTGTCCATATGCCACAGACGGTTTCCCGAGCCAGGCTCGCTCATCGCCAGCGCGCCGATCCATTTCCCTTCCACGATCGGCTTGACAAAGGCTTCTGTCTGACCATCCTGCACCAGGGCCGAGATCAATGGCAGCGTGCTCATGTGCATGCAATACACCATGGCCGTTGACGCACATCCTTGCGCCAGTTCTTCCAGCACCATGGCCGTGGTAAGGATGCCCTCACCCGGTCCACCCTGGTTCTTGGGGATCGTCAGCCCCATTAACCCGGCGTCAGCAATGGCCTTCAGCCCTTCACGTGGATAGATAGCTTCGCGGTCTACCTGGCTTGCCACCGGCGCAAGCGACTTCTGGGCCACACTGCGGGCCAATCGCTTCCATTTTCCCTGATCAACCGTGAGCGCAATTCCAGTTAGATTTAATGCATCTGGCATAGACAATCCCTCAAAATGGTCCGACTCGCTTTCTTCGTCCTGGCGCTACAATCTCGAGCGCCGTAACGTTTTGCAGTGCTCTTCAGGTTACAAGGCCACTCGCGCTGCCTTGACAGGTTTTTCCAGCTCAATGTTCAAACCTTTTGCAATGCGCTCCATTACCTCAATCAGCCGCCACGCATGGGCTTCGGTGTGCGCTGCTGTGCAGGAAATCCGGAGCAGGTTTTGCGTCGCCGCCGGCTTGACGACTCCATTCACATAAATTCCTTCTTCCAGAAGTTTTTTGGCCATCTGGAAGAGCAGCACATCTTGCGGAATCACCACCGCTACCACCGGGCTGTTCCCGTCGATCACGTTGAATCCCAGCGCGGCAAGCTCGCGCCGGATCAGGTCCGCTACTTGCAAGAGCCGCTGCCGGCGCTCCGGCTCAGACTTCAGAATACCCAGCGCGCAACGCACCGCCGCCACCGACGCTGGCGGGACGCTCGCAGAAAATACAAACGGCTGGGCCAGATGCTTAAGGTAGTGGATCACCGGCTCCGTCGCAGCCACAAATCCGCCTGCGGCAGCCAGCGACTTGCTGAACGTTCCCATCACTACGTCAACATCTTCCAGAACGCCCTGCTCTTCTGCCACGCCGGCGCCGGTCGGGCCGAAGATGCCGATTCCGTGCGCCTCGTCCACATACGTGCGTGCGCCATACATCTTGGCCATGGCCGTAACACCACGCAGGTCGGCAACGTCCCCTTCCATGCTAAAAACGCTTTCACTCACGATCAACACGCCGTCGCCGTTTGACTGCTGCAGCCGCTTTTCCAGGTGTTGCATGTCATTGTGCCGATAGCGCATGGTCCGCGCCGCGGAGCGCAGCGCGCCATCCACCAGGCTGGCGTGCAGATTGTGCTCGCAGAGAATGGTTTCGCCTTCCGTCGCCAGCGCGGCAATCACGGCATAGTTGGCCTGGAAGCCCGTACCAAAAACAATGGCCTCCTCCTTGCCCATGAAGTCCGCAAGCTCTTCTTCAAGTTGTACGTGTATGGGCAACGTTCCGTTCAACAAACGTGAACCGCTGCACCCGGTCCCGTACTGCCGGATCGCTGCTGTAGCTGCTTCCTTCACACGCGGGTCCCAGGTCAGGTCCAGATAGTCATTGGAGCCAAACATCAGGATCTTGCGCGAGCCCATCCTGATCTCGCTCGGACCACAGCCTTCACGGCTGCCGAAGGTCTCAAAATACACATAGAGACCGGCCTCCTGCAGCATGCGCGCGCGATTAAACTTCCAGCATTTTTCGAAGATATCCCTTCGCTCGGTTGGCGAACCGCTCGGCGGGGGGACAGAAGCATCTTTCATAGCTTTCAGCTCCTGAGATCGGTGCCGCAATGAATCACACGGCCCATTCGTTATTAACTGGGCCGGTTATTTTGCATAACGTTCGCACACCCTGCGAAGCCTTTATCGAGGGTAGTGAGCTAAAAGTGAATTTCCGAACACACACTAGCTTGGCTTATAGACTGAAGATTGTGCCTGCGCAACCGCCCTTCTGACAAGCCCTTTCTAACCCTAAGCGGCTCACAACCCGCAAATTTAAACCGGCAATGGTACCACGAATCGTTGCTTTATTCGGTCTGTTTTCCACTTTGTCTGACGTTGTTTAGCACCATTTCCTTAATATCTTTATCTGTGATAAAACACCGGGTTCGTCTCATGAGCTCAGCAGCCCCAGCCTCGCACACACAGCCACTCTCATTGCTTAGCGCAAAACTGATCGAATCTACGCCAATGTCGGCGGCGGTGCGGCTGCTTACCTTTGCCGTCCCGGAAAACTCGCGCTTGGACTTTCTACCCGGGCAATCGATTCGTATTGACGTGCCCTTCGATGGAAAGACTGTCTCATTGGCATACTCCATTGCTTCTGCGCCCGAACCAGGCAACCGTTTTGAGTTATGCGTTAAAGCCGGCAGGAAGGGATCGCCGCTGGAAAGTCTGTTTGAATTGCGCGCGGGCGGGGAAATCCGCTTTTCTGCGCCGCAGGGTGATTTCGTGCTGCACCAGCTCAATGAAGACGCACTCTTCCTGGCTGCGGGCACCGGCATTGCTCCCATCCGGGCCATGGTTCAGTCGCTCATGCATCAGAATGGGCGCCACAGCGTTCAATTACTGTTTGGAACTCGCGACGCGGAGTCGCTTTTCTTTCACTCGGAGTTTCTTGCCCTGGCGCGTCAGCATCCACGTTTTCAGTATTTACCGGTCTTAAGCCGCGCGGACGACAATTGGCAAGGCGCGCGCGGCCACGTTCAACACCATCTGGGTGGAGTGCTCTCACAGTCAGGACGCGCTTATCTCTGCGGTCCGTCCGATATGGTCAGAAGCGCCACCGCTGCTCTGCGTCATCTGGGATGGCCAGAACAGCTGATTCACTACGACCGCGATGGCTACTGAAAGACCTTCCGCCCTTGATTGCAGCTAGCTCGCGGCTGCAGGGTTCTTGCCTGCTGGCGTATTGCCTTTTCGGGGCGAAGCGTTTTGACGCTCGTATTCCGCCAGGAACTGCTGTTTCGCGCGATGGAGCAATACACGCAGATAATCTCTGCTTACGCCCAGTTCGCGGCAAACTTCGTCTTTGTCCTGCTGCTCGAAGAACACCGCATGCAAAAGCTTTCTGTCTTTCGCGCCTAGGTGGGCCAGGACTTTCTGCACCAGGCTCTTGGTTTCAGCGGCCAGCAACATAGAGTCCGGCCCCTTGGAATCGTCGGTGGGATCCAGTTGCGCGTCATCCAATGCCCGCACACGCGCCCGGGAGCGATACACCTCCCGCAGAACGTTGTTGCATACTGAGCTGACAAAGGCGCCAAAACGCTCAGGCTGGCGAACCCCACCTTGCGCCCTGACGGCCGCCCACGCCCGCAACAGCGTCTCCTGCTGCACATCCTTAATGTGCTCCGGGCAAGTCAGATGGCGGCGCAATTTGTTTTGCAGAAGCCGGCCAAAATACGAAACGAAATGCGCCTCCGTGGCGGAATCTTGCGTCCGGAGGCTCTGCAGATAGCTTTCATTGAATTGGTGCATATCCAGGCATGGTGCGGTTCCCATTGTGCAACTCCTTCTTACAGCGGTCGCTCGATGCCGCTGTGTGCCGAACAGCCTTACCTGGGCAGGTAGCAGCTCATCCGTCCGCTGCCCGCTCCAGCGCGCTCTACCGAATAATTTTGGCCGTTCACTGCACCTAAGACGGGTAGCCGCGGAACTTCCCCTTGGGATTTTGAAGAATTTTTTTGTTTTTTTAGGGGTGACAAGAAATGTCAGGAAACGGCCTGGCAGTATCCGGCTTTAGCGGAAGAGTTGCTGATGCAAAGAAGGCCGGGCTTCCCTCCTCCCAGCCTCTGTTTGGCGATCAACGATTTCAAGGTGCTACGGGTGGTGAACGCCCACGCCGCCAGACTGGCAGTCTAAAACGGCAGATACCGTCCTAAGCGTGGCTCGCGGCGCATCATTTTTGAAGACAGCTGTCACCACCTTGGCGACGCGTTCAGAGTGGCGCTGCGACTGATTGCCCCGGCGATATATTTCAGGCAGTCCCTCGACCGTTCCACTGTTTACTTCCGCTCCCGTGCTCAATATCTCCATCGAGAGTCCGGGCAAAAAGCTCTTCAGTTCGGTGAAAGCAATGTGTGCGTGCTGGCCGGTGGGATCCTGGACGTCCAGCGGCAAGCCGGCAGCCACGCTGAGATTGGCAAAACGAGACTGTGCTCCGCTCTGAGGACGCCAGCCCGTATCCGGGTTCAGCGCCAGCGCAGCCGGATCACTTACGTTGTAAACGAATGCATACGTCGTGGGCATCACGGCGGAACGTTGATTGCCAAACGCATCAACGATCTCCACTGCGCGCGAGCGCAAAGCGACCACCTTCTGCGGAGCCGGAAGCACAAAAGTAAAAAACGCTGACTCTTGCGGATTCAAGCTCAAATGCAGCTGGCCGGCCGAGAGCCAGAAGGCGTCGGCCCCCGGCGGCAGTTCATACTGCGTCTTTTGTACATCACCAATTCCAGCGACGCCGCTCAGCATGTAAGTCGATGCCGGAGCATCGGCGCCATTGATCATGTAACGATGACCATCCACCCTGGGAGCAAGAACCCGGACTTGCGGATTGTCCATCATAAAGATGAACGGGCCCTCAAAGATCAGGTTCATAGTTGTGAAGCCCATCGTTGTCGCAGTGGGCTTAGGTGACAAAGAGCAACCGACAGCTCCAGCTATCGGCATTGAAGCCATCATCTTTAGTAGTTCACGTCGGTGCATGCTAGCTTCCTTTCTTGTCGATCACCGACGAATTATAGTCCCTACTCTGGCAGTAGCAGACAAAGATATGTTTTCGATATGCGATGACTATACAATCTATCTACTGAATCCGCACTCTACCGGTGTAGGCCGGCGTATCCCAGGCTAGCAACATTGATATGCTATAAGCCTGTCAGTGTGTCGGAGCTGCTTTTGTCGTCACAAGCGGCCCGCCAAATTCGCAATCAATGATGTAAGAAGCGCGTCTAAAATGCGCATCCTGAGCGCTGTCTTGGAGCGCCGCAGGCATCACTCGCGGCGCGACGTGGGCGCGACGGTCTCCGTATGTTGGGACAACCAGCTTGAATTTTTCCGCAAGCTCCGGAAATGAGCCAGTCAATATCTCATTAAAAAAGCGCACTGCATGGGCATGCGACAACTCGTAGTCCAGCGTCTTCTTCGGACCGATCTCGAAGAACAGTCTACTCACTCCCGGGTATGAATCAGCTGAAGGCGTGCATGGCTCGCCGATACTGCCGCATTCCAGCTTCAAACGGTGCGGGGCCTCTACGTCATATTCAAGAATATGGTTCGTAGGCATAAATGCTTGCCGGTTCCCCGCCGCAAATGTAACCGGAGATCGATGGTCTGCAAAGGTGATACGTTTGGGAGCCGGGAGCTCGATTGTAACCAGGCTATCGCCGATCTTCCATTTGTCAGTCCGGAAGCTAAAATCATTTAGCCCAGGGTCTACTTCCGGTCTTCTCTCGCGTCTTATACCCTCTGGTGAAAGCTTGAACTGAAAGGCTTTTCCCAGGTCTTCCGCTTTTCTTGACCCGTTGAAATGGAACAGGTGTTGGTCTTCATCCGCTTTAGGTCGAGGTGAAAAGGCCAGGAGTGCATTCTCCCTGTTCTCTTGAATGACTAAAGCAAATGCGCCATCCAGGTGAACTTCAAGTTTGCCGGTTTCAGATCTCTCATTGGAATTCTTTTCACAACTGCCGAGCACACTGACAAACGGAATGGCGGCTAATCCCTTCAGCACACTGCGTCGATGCATAAGTCTTCTCCTAGAATCACCTTGATTCTTTTTTATTTTCGGGCCCGCGTCCAAAGACAATGCCGCGTCGACCTCCCCACTTAGCCAAGTCTGCCACCTAAGCCAAAGCCAGCCCAGAAGTAAGGATGAGGATTGTCATGCATTACCTCGATGCGGGCATTGTACATGGCACGGGCAACGGTTTCGTTATTCCGCAGATGCCGATAGAAACTGATTACCAATAGAGAGGTATATTGCGAGTCGACATTCCAATGGCTGGCAATTACGGTTGGCACTCCTGCTTCAAAAAAAGCATGCACTAAGTTGTTCGTGTCCGCGAACCCGTTTTCCCGGCCGGCGGCACCGGAACAGGCTGCCAGCACCACCATCTGGGTACGACGCAGCAGCACAGGTGAGAAGTCTTTCACGCGCAGTGGATGCTCCGCCTCATAATCTAGTTTCGTCCCGCTGCCATCCGGCCTGCCATGGCCCATATAGTGAATCACATCGCTGGTCGCCACCAGAGGTTGAGCCTGAAGCCAGGGAACTTTAGTGGTATCGACGATATGAGTATGGGCGAAGAGCCTTGTAATCGCTTCTTTCTGGGCATCTAACCCCGGAAGGTGGCCGGCGCCCGGTGCATGGGAAGCATCGATCAGCAGCAATGATTCGTGACCGTTGAAATGCACTGGGGCACGTAAGGCCTTCTCCATCCACGCACCCGGGGAATATATGAGCGAGTATTTCTCCCCTAGATAGTGGCCGTCCGGTGTCCACAAAGCCTCCATGGGCAGGTTGTAAGCTTCCTGATCCAGTTCGACAGAAACGTTGCCGGAGGGGGCAAGATCCTTGATTACCGGTTGTACCATGAATGAAAAAAGTTTGAGCCCCAACTGCTGCACTTCATTTAATTTTGAACTGTGCATCGCGCACTTCTCGACAAATTCCCTGATGGTACCTTCAACTTCCTCTTTCGGCTCGCGAACCCAGTAACTTCTGATCGATTGGCCTTGTAACAGCCAAATATGAATGCCATCGTTAAAATTTGCATAAACCAGCCGTGGATCTGGGCTGGACCTGGATTGTTGATCTGCACTGGACATCGTGCGGGTCGGTTTGCCATCGGTACTCTGGACACCCTCTACGCGAGCCTGGACCAGCGCACGGCTGCGATAAAGCTCCCAACGCTCGAGGGCGTCTTCAGGCCGCCTTTGTTCAATCAGAACCCGCACTAGCCCACGGTAGGTCTCGTCAGTGGCGTGGAGCCATTGCAAGCGTTCGTTCCAATCCTTAATGTCATCAAGCGAGGCCTCAGCAGTCCGGATGCCTTTCTCGTACGCTTCTTCGGCCTCATTCAGCCGTCCCAATTTGAGCAAGGTATTACCCAATGTCTGATTAAAGCGCAGGGAAAAAAAGCTGTCAGGTTTTTCAGCCAAAGCTGCCCGAACAGGCTCCAGGGTAGCCAGAGCGCCATTTGCATCCTCATGGTCCAGTTGGAATTCTGCCTGCTCGAGTTCTAGAGTCAGATCGAATCGCTTTGGTAGTAGCTTCCGGTCAATCAGCGCTGCAGCTTGCTTCCGCTCCTGTGTGGCTTCATCATCCGCCTTCCTCGCTACGAGAGCATTGGCAAGGCGCAGCCGGAGTATTCCTTCGATCGTGCGGTTTTTTTCAGCTAGGCTGTTACGCACCGCAATCGCATGACGTAAAAAAGCTTCTCCTGCATACAAAGAACCCTCTTCCATTGCACATTGGAACATTACCGAATAAAACTGATATAACCGCCCCGGCGAGCTCTGGGATTTTTCCCAGTACACTCCAAGGCCGTCTACAGACTCACGCCAGCTCTCATTGCAATTACCGCGAAGATGTTTGTTTCCCGCCGAAATACCAATGTCGCGTAACTCTAACTGGGGAAAATCAAATTGCTTGGCAATCTGGCGGCTGGTTTGAAGGTGGGCATCGGATTCTGCGAAGGTACCGAGCAGGTTACCACATTCTGCTATTTCGAGTGAGAGGCGGGCTTTTAACCATTGGTACGAAGTGTGGGCAAGTCTGCTGCTGAGCGGGCCTGCTCGCGCCATGCATTCAGATCCATTCAGAATGCGACGAGCAGCATTCACCTCCTCAATTCGGGCACGGAACTCGCCTGCACGATTTCCGTGCGCTTCAAAAACATGGGCGGCCGCCAATGCCTCCCTGAGCGCATCGCCATGATTGCCCTGGCCATTTTTTTCGATTGCCGAAGCCAAGGAGCTTAGCGCAGGCAAATCTTGCACTTGCAGCAATGAAAGCATATCGGCCAGCCACGGATCCGAATGTTTTTGCTTTAACGTTTCTCCCAGAGATCGGGCCGCCCTTAGCGATTCTTCATCTTTTTTTCCGACAGCATCCGCCAGCCATGAACTGACTGCTATATCCTGATAGTCCTCAACCTGTATTGCAGCAGTTTGCATTCTTTGCAGGAATGCACCCGGCGAAATCAATCTGCTTGGCCCTGATCCACTGATCTTCGCTTTCGCATCTTTCAGATGTTGTCTGGCTTCATTCGCCCATCCGCTCGACGAATCCACCTCAAGATACTTCTCCCACGTTGCTGCTGCCAGGTCCCACGCCTGCGTTTTTTCATACGCGATAGCCAGGTTAAACAGCGCGCTGGCTTTATCCTCACTGCTCAGTTTCGGTTTGCTCAGGACCTCATTCAGCAGATTCAGGCTGCGTTGCAGGTTCGGATGTTCCGTCGCCCGGCTGTCGCGTTCATAGTAGCTGGCGGCCAGATCAATCTCCAGGCTGGGCGTGGCCAGCCCCTCAGACCGTGCTCTTTCAAAGTCCTTCTCTGCTTTTTCCAGACTGGCGGAAGTTGTAGCCCAAAGCAGCGTACGTCCCTGGACCTGCAGCCATTGCGGGTCCACTTTGTCTTTTTGCAGGTTCTCACTGGCTGCGCTGCTCGCCCGCGTCAGCTCTGGGGGCATCACATCAATTTCTCGACTGTCATTCCCGCTCAACTCAGTGGGAAATGGTTTGTATTGGGAATAAGCAGCTGAGGACAACCGCATTACTATTGTGCGACGGTCGGCAAACGCTGCTGCCGCTTGGCCCTGCGCTTTTTTGACTTGCAGGTCGGCCACCAGCACCGGCCCCTCGACCACAGCCAGGATCACCACTGCCAGACCGGCAAAAGCGGGGACCATTTTCAGCCACGTGGTCCGCCCGGAACGGCCCAGCAGTTTCTTCACCAACCGGCGTTGCCACTGCGGTTTCGAGCTTTCCAGTTGGGCTAGAATTCGCTGGTTCTCCGGAGTTTCCTCCGTCGAAAATTCACGCACATATCTCCGCAAAGCAGGCCCGCAGATGCTGCATGTAGCTACGTGCTGCATCGTCGTTTCGGCCTGCTCCGGAGAGCTGATGCCGGCAGCAATTTCCTGCAGCACTTCGTCATCAGGACATGGTCGATGCGCAGTCGAGTTCATGGAACTATCCCCCGGCATTGAAGTGCAACCACGTGCCTTGCATGGAGTTCGCGGGTAGCGAACTTTCCTATTCTTCGGTTCTCTGCGGCCAGTGATGGCAACTTCCCTGCACGCACATCACTGAAATGACTAGCGTTCTGATTCACCTTTGCTCCCTCGTTCTGAACCCAAAGACGTAAAGCTTCGGACAAAGCCTTTTTACCCCTTAAACTCGCCTTTCTGCCCCGTAAACTTAAGATAATGCTCAACTTCCCTGACCGCCGGCCGCATTTTCGTCCGACCCCAGCCGCTCTCTTACAAGCCGCACCAACCGCTGCAACGTGCTTTCCACTCCCTTTACACTTAACTCGATATGCGGCAAAAAGGAAATCTCTTTGGCCGTGTAACCCTGTTCGTAATAGAGCCAGAAGATCGCCTGGTCTCGCGGCCGAGTTTCAGAAGGAAGACTTTGCAAGATCGCATGGATCTTCTCTTTCTCGCGCTCAAACCCAATCCGGTCTAACCCATCCGGCGACGGCGGTACCACCGGGTCCGTAAGCTCTACTTCCGGTACTTTGTTTTTCGGCTGACGAAAATGATCAATCGTGGTGTTGGAGGCAGCTACTCTCAGATATCCGAAGATCGCGTTCTCGTGCTCATTTCTTATGCCGCGTAAGGCCTTGCGATCGTTCGCGAAGAGTTTTAGATAGGTATCCTGGATCAGATCGTCGACCAGGCTGGGACTCGGCTCGCGCCACCGCCGCAGCGTGTTGATGATTACATTGGCGATCAGTGGCTGGGTGCGGCGCGCGAATTTTTGCCAAAGCTCCTGATCCTCGGAGCCCAAGCAAAGATTTAGCAATTCCCGAATTGGGATTTCCGCTTCCTGCATCCCTGGTTTTGTCGCCGGGCAAAATCTTACTATTTCGCCAGCAGGCCTGAATGAGTTTGCTGATGAAAATTAAGACGCTTGCAGCCCAAACAGCTTATCAATTATTGACGCGGCAAGGCTAAACCATATCCGTAAAGCCAGGCTGCTCATCATTTAAGTTAGTCAAATAAATATGGTGAGGCCTTTAATTTTATATCGTATGTGACGGGTAGGTTCTTATTATTGTCGGCCATGAAAAAGCCCACATAATATAAGGATATCGCCTCTCGAAGTGATTTGGCCGGGCTATTTCCGGCTGGAGACCCGCTCCTCCAACTCTTCCAGAGAGCGAGGCCAGTCCTCACGAAGTAGCCGGCTAAGGGCGCGGTCGGCAAGGAGTTTTCCGCCCGTCTGGCAGTGCGCGCAGTAATTGGTCTCGTTGGAAGCGTAGCGAATCCGCTGGATCTTTTCTCCGCAGCGCGGACACAGTTCACCATAGCGGCCATGCACTGCCATTTCATCGCGAAACGCTGTTACTTTCTTGGGAAATTTGCTGGCGGTTTCGCTGCGCAGATTCCTGGTCCATTGCTCGAGGGTGTCCCGGGTGGCATGGTAAAGACGGCTGATCTGTTCTGCGTCCAGGCGTTGAGTAAGGGCCACCGGTGATAGCTGCGCATGATAAAGGATTTCGTCTGAGTACGCGTTCCCGATGCCGCTAAACAATCGCGGATCAGTAAGCGCCCGCTTGAGCGTGTGATTGTCAGAGGTAAGAGCCGCGCTGAACTGTTCAAGATTTGCCGTGAGTACATCGATCCCCCCGGGATCCAGCTTAGCCAACTCGGCCGCTCCAGCCACCAGGTGGAGTGATGCTCTTTTTCTCGAGCCGGCTTCTGTGAGAGTGAGCGTGCCGGAATCGAAATCGAATGCCGCCAGTGTCCGCCTGCCATCCGGGACCACGCGCCGCTCGTTCCAATGCAACCGGCCGGCAATCATCAAATGGATCACAAGCCACAAATCGTTGTCGAGGCCGATTGCAATGCGCTTCCCGAGGCGGCGAAGCTCCCTTACCTTGTGGCCGTTCACTGACTCCAGCGGGGGTTTGGCCGTGCGCAACAATGACGGCCCAGGGATCTGGACTTGCTCCAGCATATGGCCCAGTATTCGCTGTTCCAACGCCTCAATGTAAACGACAATGTCCGGCAGCTCCGGCATTCAATCATCATAAGGCCTGGCTGTCGCGATCAGTTTGTGATCCAGCGAAGAATTTCAATTATTCGACTGATCTCAGATGTTCATCTGCTTGCTTTACTCACCGTTGGCGAGTCCGCGGGCGACGCATTGACGATAATGAGCGCTGCATCAAAACCGAAGATGTAACTGCGCATCGTTGGGCTCAGAGGCCCAAACTCATGGGCAAAAACTTCATCACGAATAGGCCTGAAGTCAATCAGCATCCAATGGTCGCCACTCGCTGCCATGGCAAACGGACGCATCCCCGTCCACTCTCCCACTTCCCGCCACTTGTTCGGGCTGCCGTGAATAAAAATCGCGATGCTCAGTGCATCCTGGTCGTTGACCGCGGCAAATTCAGTCACAAAATCGCCCAGCGTCTGCAATGCGCTCGGCCCCAGGCCACGATAGATATGCCAATGGCCCATCTTGAGCAGTACCTTGGGTGCGGCTTCACCGCTCTTCTCTGCGCTCCGGTAACCGCGCATAAACAACCGCTTCATCTGCTCTTCGCGCTCAAATGCAGAGGCGTATCCCGTGTACTCGCCATGGTAGTTCATGTAGATCCGGGCGGAAGAGACCAGGTTCCCAAGGATAAAATCCGCTTCGCTCCCGGGCTTTGGTGCAACCTCTTTCCGAAGATTCTCCAGATCACTCACTTTGGCCATCGTCATGTAATGGTGGCCCTCGGTGAATCGGCTGCTATCGAGTTCGTGCGCCTGCATTGCCAATTCCTGGAATGTCCTTGACTTCGTATCGACTCCGGGCAGCGTACGCAGCTCTTCCAGAGCATGCAGCACTCCGAACGATTGGTCCAATCCCCACACCGGGTCCGTCTTTGTGGTTGCCATTTTGCCCACGTCTGCAATCATCTGCAGCTCCTGCTGGGTGAGAAACGTAAATGCGTTGGGGAACCTGGCGGCATACTGCGAGAGCTGGTTTAAATCGCCTTTCAGCGGCGGGACTGATGCGGCCTGCGCCGACACCGGATCGTTCTCCAACGCCAAATGATTAAACCCGCAGCACTGGTGCAGCATGGCAAAAAGCTTCGCCGTAAAATTCGGAATCTCCTTGACGTTATGCTCTTCTCCCAGAAGAACAAATTGCGCGCTTGCGGCCTTTTGCTTCAGAAAATCAGCTCCGGGACCGGTCAGGGCGCTTTCTGTCATGGCAATGGAATAACCATGTTTTTGGAAGGCGCCTGCAAGCCTGGCGTACTGCTCTTCGGAATCTGTGCCGGGCGTTGGCGCGGGCTGGGCCTGCGCTGTGGATAGTAGAATCTGGGCTGATTGCGCGCGAACAATTCCAGTGGCAGAAAATTGCAAAAGCATGACCAGCAGGCCTATGGGGAGTCGATTCCATAAGAATGATGACGCCAGTTGGCTTCTGAGTTTCTTCATTTGTTTCACCTGATGTTGATTTGGTGTGAACTGCGATGGCCCGGCCTGCTTAACTGATCAGGGAAATGAGCCGGTCTGCTGCGCTGTGGATCTTTTTCAGGTCATCTGCGTAACCCACCATTCCCGGACTATCAGGGCCTGGCGCCGATACCGCCAGAATTTGCTGCACCAGCGGCAGCAGGCTCGTACGCAGGGTTGTCAGCTGTGCTTCGTCACCCGCTTCACTGCCGGTGAAGATGAGCCCCTTCTCCATCACCCGGGCCAAGTTTTGACCATTGTTCTGGATCTGTTGAGCCAGGCTTTCGATGTTACCGTCACCGGCGTCAGCCGCGCTCTCAAGCAGCAGCTCACTGTAGCCCAGGATGTGATTGACCGGAGTTCGCAACTCATGCTTCAGCTTTCTGAAATCTTCCGCATTCATTCTTGCCGATCCCTTTCGACGCTACGTTGCTGCTTTCTTGCTTAGCAAAGACTCTATCTTCTCCAGCAGCCGCGTGAGTTCAATCGGTTTGGTGTCATAGTCGTCGCATCCGGCTTGCATTGCCTGGTCGCGATCGGCGGCCATGGCATGCGCGGTCAACGCGATTACCGGAATCGTTTTGGTTTCCGGATTCGCTTTCAGGTTCCGTGTGGCGTCCCAGCCACTCATCACCGGCAAACTCATGTCCATCAGGATCAGGTCAGGCGATTCAGACTGGGCCATGGCCACTCCCTGTGCGCCATCCAGCGCCATCACGATTTCAAAACCCTTGCGCACCAGTCTCCGTGACAGCATGTCACGGTTCATCTCGTTATCTTCTACCAGTAGTATTTTCGCCATGTACGGTTTCCTTTACCGGTTGGGGAAGCAATGTGTTGATCTCGCGCGCCAGATCTTCAACGCTCATTCTGTTTTTGTCCATAATGCAGGCAACATTCTTATTGAGCAGCGTCCGCTCTACTTCTGTCAGGTCTTTCGAGGTAATCACCAGCACCGGCAACGTGCAGAACCTGGGTGTGCTGCGCAGCTTTTCGATAAAAGAAAATCCATCCATCTCCGGCATGATGAGGTCAAGCAGCACAAGATCCGGAACATTTTCTTCCAGTGACGCAAGTCCTTCCCGCCCGTTTCCCGCCTCGCGGACCTTCCATCCCTTTTCGCGGAGGGTCCTGGCCATCAGCTTGCGATTGACCCCGTCATCATCGATGAATAAAAGATTGCCGCCTACCCCGTTGCTTGCAGGTCCCAGATACTTGGATACAGCGCTCGCCAGCTCATAACGGTCGGCCGGCTTCACCAGATAATCCGCAACTCCCAGGGAAAGTCCTTTTTGTTTCTCTTCCATCACGGTCAGCATGATCACCGGAATATCGGCGAGGGCCGGATCAGCTTTCAATTTTGACAACACCGCCCACCCGTTCATTCCCTCCATTAATATGTCGAGGGTAATTACGTCAGGATGCAGCTCAGCGGCCTTTTGCAGCCCTTCCTCGCCGGATGTAGCGCCGATAACGCGCACTCCTTCCGAACCCAGCTTTCTCTGCATCAGATCGCAGGTTGCCGGATCGTCGTCGATCATCAGAACCGTCGCAATCGATGGCTCAGCATGACTGGGAGTTTCCTCCTCAACGGGCTCCTTAGGCGCTTCTTCTTCGCGAGCGACTTTGCGCGGGAGTACGACCGTAAACGTGGTTCCTTTCCCGACTTCGCTGTCTACGCGAATATCGCCGCCCATCATCCGGCAAAAGTGACGGCTTATGGCAAGCCCCAGGCCCGTGCCGCCATATTTGCTGGTGATTGAGTTATCTGCCTGGGTGAAAGCGGCAAAGAGCCTGCCTTTCTGTTCTTCCGTCATGCCGATTCCCGTGTCGGTCACGTTGAACAGGATCCAGTCCTCGCCTCCTTTGCGATCGCATCGTGCGCCCAGGGTAATTACACCCTTTTCAGTGAATTTCGATGCATTGCTCAGGAGATTGAACAGCGTTTGCCGCACCTTGACCATGTCCGCCACCATGTTACCGATGTCTTCCGGTACATCGACCTGCAGGCGGTTGCCGTTTTTGCCGACCAGCGGCTCAACAATCGGCACCGTATCTTCAATGAGCTTCTGGATGGTGAAAGGCTCCAGGTAGAGCTCCATTTTCCCGGCTTCAATCTTTGAGATGTCGAGGATGGAGTTGATCAGTGAAAGCAGGTGCTTGCCCGCGGAGCGGATCTTGTTCAGATCGGCGACGAAGCCTGCTTCGCCCATGTCTTCCGCGTCTTCCTGCAGCATCTCGCTGTAGCCGATGATGGCGTTCAGCGGCGTGCGCAACTCGTGGCTCATGCGGGCCAGGAAGTCGCTCTTGGTCCGGTTGGCCTGTTCAGCCGCTTCCTTCTCGGCGTTCTTGCGTTCTCGCTCCGTGATCTCGGCGGAAAGCGTCATCATAAGCCGCGTGTTCTCCACCGCCAGCGCCGCCTGTGAAGCGACTCTCTGCAAGAGGTCGAGATCGCGCTTGCTGTAAGGCTCATCGGATTTTCTCGGGCCCAGGCTCAGCATTCCCAAGAGTCCCTTCTGCCTCACTAGGGGAACGAGCACTTCTGAGTTCAGCGCTCTGAGCGCCTCCTGTTCCGCCGGAGACAAACCATGGACCCAGGACTCAGGATCGTCGAAGTAGACGTTCACCGGATAATTGGATTGCAACAGAAAGCGGGCCGTCATGCCGTCTTTCGCAAATGCCAATGAAGGCTCCGCGTGCAGTTCAAACGACTGTTGAATGCTGTAGCCCTGCTCTGTATCCAGCAGTGCTGCCGGTTGTGACACTTGCAGCGCCCTGGCAATCCCCTGCAACACTACCTCGAACAGCGGCTTCATCTCTCTGAAGCTGGCTTGTCGCAGCGTTACATCGGAAAAAGTAATCAGCACCCGTTCTGCGTCATAAGCAGAGGTAAAAAGATGACGGTCAAGCCATATGTTCAGATGCTCGACGAATGTCTGCTCCACAGCGATCGCCAGGAAAGCCAACACCATGAGTGCGGTCAGGAATGGGCCGGGTTTGCTTCCTGTCTGTATCACGTAAATCACTACGCCTAGCAGTGACGCCAGCGCAGCGAAGCGAAAGATGGTTACACCCTGGCGCGCCAGCGCGTACTTGATGCTTTCCCGCAGAAGTACTCGAGTTTCCAGAGCCCTGCGGGCCACAATCACATACACCAGGGTGCACGGAAGCAGATCGAGCAGGAGCACCGCTGGCAATGAAATCCATGTAGAGACGCTTCCCAGCGGATTCTGTCTGCGTATCAGTCCCGTTACCACCAGGGCGAACATGGGAGCCAGGCTGATGAAAGCCCCGATCCATAGGATTTTCAGCCTTCGCCGCGCATCGGCGCCGGCGAATTGGCGAATGCTGACGGCCAGAACAATAAAGAAGATGACAATCCCAAGCAGGCGCAGGATTGTCTGGACAATCTGCAGATGCTCCAATATTGGCTGCCATGGCGCGATCCACGCGAGATGTCCCTGCGCCAGCACAGCATTCGTGGAAGCCAGAATTGCGATGCAGCTCACCGGTGCTACAAACAGCCATTTGATCCAGGGGCGCTTGCGGTCCCATGCCGTGCGCTCGGGAAAATAAATGCTGAAGAGTACCAGCCAGACGCTAAATAAGGTTGACGCCAATACGCGATAGCCGAGCGCCACCGTCCGCAGAGGCCCATCCCACCCGGGGACGTAATAGATCTGCGAAAAGCTCATCATCAACGCCAGCGTGAGCCATGCCCGCAGGTCCCATGGCCGTCCAAAAACCAGCAGTACACCCAGACAAAGCGCCAACGCCGGCACAAACAGCAGTGCGATGACGGCGAACGTCCAATCCTGCGCGCTCGAAGCGCCTCGACCGTAAGGAGCAATCTTGATCGTGAAAACGGCGACGTGCCCATCAGGATGCCGGACCGCCGCCTGGATCGAACCGCCCGGCCCCGACTGAAGCAATGCGTCATGCAACAATCGCTCGCCTTTGAATTCTGTCCCATTGATGCTGAGAAGTTCGTCGCCCGGCCTGGCGCCGGCGATACGCGCTTCTTCATTCACGCGGCTGATGATTCTTGCCGTCGTGTACTCAAACGGCGCGCGCGGTCTTAGCGTGGGGTGTCGATAGACGTCAAGCACGTACCTGGAATAGAGGCCCTGAAACAGCAGCGCCACTCCGGCCACCAGCAGGAACAAGCCGTAGTTGGCGCGGCTTGCGGTCGTCCGGCTCTGTCGAGGATAGGAAGCCATAGTCTTGTTACGTCCTGCTGGCATTAACTCTGTGATCCACCGGCTCCAGTTCCAGTCTCGGGCATTACAGGAAGCGGCTTGCGAAAATATGTGTTGTATCGCTGGGCAAAGGATTTCATTGGCTGCATGCCCTCGCTTGGCAGCAGTGCGGGCGCGATACCATTGGCAAAATACATTTCTACTTCGCGCCCATCCTTGATCTTTATTTTGCCGCGCTTCTCACAGGCGAAGAAATCTTTCACCCGCAGATACGTCCCGGCCGATATGTTGACCCGCCCGGGAGCGCCGCTCGACTCCATGCGTGAGCTGAAGTTGACTGCGTCGCCCCAGATGTCAAAAGCAAATTTGTGAATGCCAACCACGCCGGCGACCACCGGCCCCGTATGCACGCCGATGCGTACCTGCCAGTCCACCGGACCTTGCGTTGCCAGCTCCCGGGTAGCGCGGACGATATCAAAAGCAGCCAGCACGGCATCCACGGGATGAGAGGGAGTGCGCACGGGCAACCCACCAACGAACATGTAGCAGTCGCCAATAGTTTTGAGCTTTTCCAGGCCATAGCGGCGCACAATGTTGTCGAACGACGTAAAGTAGGTGTGCAGTATTCCCACCAGATCGTCCGCCGGCAGCTGCTCTGTGGAGAGCGTGAAGCCAACAAAATCCGCGAAGACGATGGTGACATCCTCGAAGTACATCGGCTGCACCATTCCGTTCGCCTGCAACTCCTCCGCGACACTGGCGGGAAGAATGTTCAACAACAACTGCTCTGTCTTGGCGCGCTGCTCCTGGATCTCAACAAAAGCTGCTTGCAATTCCTCCGCCTTACGCTGCTCCAGGTCGCGCAAATGCTTGCGCTCCAGCAAGGCGTTGACGCGCGCGCGCAGCAGGACTGGATTAAACGGCTTCATCAGATAGTCGTCGGCGCCCATTTCAATGCAGCGCACCACGCTTTCAATTTCGTCCAGCGCGGAGATCATGATCACAGGAATGTGTAATAGTTTCGGATCTTTCTTCAATTCCCCCAGGACCGCGAAGCCATCCATCTCCGGCATCATGATGTCCAGCAGGATGAGGTCAAATTTATAGCGGCGCGCCATCCGCAGCGCCTGCCGTCCTGATTCCGCCAGCATGACTTCACAGCCGTCGCGCAACAGGCGGCGCGACAAGACGTCGCGGTTTCCCTCATTGTCATCCACAACCAGCAGTAGTCCCTTCTCTCCACCACCGGAACGAGTTCCATTTTTCGCCGCGAGACTTTGGACGGCGAGTGAACTCGGCGACGCTGCGGCTGTCGTTGGCGTGGGTTCCACCGCTTCAGCCGTTCCGGTTTCGTTCAACATCCGCTCGAATTCGCGTGCGCTTTCAAATAGCTTGGTCGCGTCTGAAAGTGCGGCATCACTCTTTTCCTGGCAACGCGCCTGCAATTGCCCAGCCAGCACAACCATCTCTTGCGTTGGCCCCAAAGCTCTTGTCTGCAGATCGCGAACAAAATCTTCCGCATTTTCGTAGGTCGCAGGAAACTGTGCGGTTGCGCGCAGGACCTGTTCCGAAAGATCAAGAATGAGGGAAAGAGCAGCTTCGCGATGCTTGCCGGTTTCGGTGGCCCCGGCTTCCATCATGATTTCAGCGTAGGAAATGATCTGATGCAGGCGAGTACGAATCTTGGTACGAATGCCGGCCAAGGCCTCTCTTGAAACCATCGATGAGGCAGACTTCATTGGCGCTCCCCTTGCCCTCGAGCGCTCGCTGGCAACGCTTTCCAGCTGAACGCTACAACATTGCTGACCCTATGTTCAGTCTGTTAGGGCAAGCTCGGCATGGTTTGGCATGCTTGAAGAGCCGTAACAATGCTTGTCGGTTCCTATACCAAATCGCCGAATGAGGAATCACAATACCATAAAAGCTTTAGCTATGCAGCGATTCAGCAAAGTCCTTATCGATCACAGTATGCTTCATAAATTGTGCGAACAACCTTAGACCAAAATAGTAATAGTTGTTCCATTTTGGAACTCTCAACTTGCTTGTTTAAGCTTGAGGGGAGTTGTATGCTTTAGGCCATTTTTGGATAGCGAGGCTGGTTTAGCTATCCATGAAAATGCAGACCCAGTTTTTTGAGATCTGATTGCAAGTTGAGATCTATTCGCCAACCAGATCACATGGCAGTCTTAGTGCTGGGCTGACAGCGTCATATAAAAACCATCTCCCCCGATGAAAGCTGTCGTCAATAAAACGGCCGCGGTTCTGCTGCTTTTGCTACTTTCCGGCTGGACACAACTCTATTCGCAGGCCACGCCCGAGCCATCAGCAAAACCAGGGCTCACTATTCTTGATGCCGTCCAGGCTACTCTATTGAATCACCCGCAACTGAAGTCGCAGGCTGCCCAGGTGCAGTTTAGCCGCGGCCTGCGTGAGCAGGCCTCGTCCGCTTTTGATACGGTCACTACAAGTGGAGTGACCCAGGCAAGAAGCATGCTTCCTTTGACTGCATCCGAAATCACTCAGGATTCACAGCCAGGAATACCCGTTACAAGCCAGACCAGCTATTCGACAACTTATAGTCTTTCGTTTGCGCGGCTACTACGCAATGGCGTCAGCATAACGCCTACTTTCGGTTTGGGCCGCTCCACTGACAATCTTTTCAACACTACCGGGCAGAATGCATCCAGCCTGGGCCTGATCGTCACTGTCCCTCTCTTGCGCGGACGGGGACACAATGTGGTTGCCGCCCAGGAGCGTGCCGCGCTGGCAGAAGTAGATGCCTCATTATTCGATCTGAACCAGCTCATGTCACAGTTGATCGCCGCCACTGCCACCGATTATTGGAACCTGGTGGCGGCCCGCCGCAACCTTGCGATCGCCCTTGACGCTGAAGCCCGCGGCAAGACCTATGTCGAAAATGTGCAAGCCATGGTGGAAGCGGACCACTCACCGCGCAACGATATGAATGAGGTAACGGCTAACTACGCCCAGCGCACATCTTCGCGCATCGCAGCGGAGCAGGACGTGATCACAGCCCAGGCCCAGCTGGCTCTCGATATGGGACAGGCCCCCGCAGCCGTACTGCAGGATGTCGCTGAACTCGCTGACAATTTTCCTGATGGAGAAAATCAGGCGCTGCCATCCAATACCTATCCATCACTCGAGTACTACTTTGAGGAAGCCTTGCACCGGCGGGCAGATTACCTCGCGACCGGCCGGCGCAGCGCAGCCGCGGGAACTCTGTTGACTGCCGCTAAAAACCGCCTGCTTCCACAAATTGATCTCAGTTTCTCCGGCGGTTATTCCGGACTCGCAGAAGGCCGCACGTTTAACAATTTCCTCAACGGTCCCTTCAACAACATTCAGGGCGCGAACTCGAGTGTCGGCTTTGTCTATTCGTTTTCCGGCGCCAACCAGGCGGCCCGCGGCGCTCTTCACCAGGCCGATGCATCGGCCCAGCAGGCCCGGCTCAAGGGAGATGACCTGGCCCGCACCATCAGTTCACAGGTGGTCACCTCTGTGCAGGGCGTGCGGAACGCCATTCTGCGATTGAAAAATTCACGCCAGGCCGTGGAAGCATTCCAGGCGGCATTGGTCGGCGAACACGAAAAATATCGCGGCGGAATCGGCTCTATCGTTGATGTGCTGACCGTAGAAGACAAGCTCAACAGCGCGTTGCAGGAGCAGGTGCAGGCGCAGCAGGCCTATGCCCTGGCTTTAACGCAGTTCCGCTTTGCCACCGGGACTCTTTTGACCGCTCCTGACAAGACCACTCAGGAAATCGATCCGGGAACGTTTTCAACTTTACCGTTCATGAGAGCACCACAGGAACGGCCATGAGCACGTAACTATGAACACAAAATTGTTTCGTCAGGTTTCGCTGGAAAGGCTGGCATCGCCGGAACAACTGGATCAGCTATTGCGGGTCACCAGCCCGCGGGCTTGGGCTGGCCTCGGCGCCATTGTGCTCCTTTTAGCAACCACCGCCGTCTGGGCTTACAAAGGCACCATCGTCACGACGGCAGCCGGCCAGGGCGTGATCATTCGCACCGGCGGCGTCCTGAATGTGGTCACCCGTGGCGACGGCGTGGTCATGAAAGTGAACGCAAAAGTCGGCGACAGAATCAAAGCCGACCAGGTGGTGGCGACTGTAGCTCAGCCCGTGCTTGAGCAGAAAGCCAGAGCAGCGGAGCAAGCTCTCCAGGAAGCCTTGCGCGAAAGAGAGCACGCTCTCGAAACCAAGCGCAAGTCAGCCAAACTGCAAGTGGACGCACTGGACCGGCAAGTCGCCAACGCCGAGCGCCAGATCAGCGAGTTGGACGAGCAAATCAAGCTGACCCAGGAGCAGATTACGGCCGAAGAACAGCTTCTGGCTAAGGGCCTCATCACCAAACAACAATCACTGGTGTCGAAACAGAAGTTGATTGATACAAGAGATCAGATTGCCGGGCTGCACGCCCAGATCAAGCAATTTGAAGCACAGAAATTCACTGCTGACACACAGCCGAACCAGGATGACGCCGATATGCGCACGCGCATTTCGCAGCAACAGCGCGATCTGGCCGAGGCGCAAAAAGAGCTTGCCCTGGCCGAGAATGTGGTCAGCCCTTATGCCGGCCAGGTCCTGGAGTTGAAGGTTTCACCCGGCGCCTCCGTGATCGCGGGTCAGCCTGCGCTCAGCATTCAGCCGGACGCCCAGAACCTTGAACTGGTCGCTTATCTTCCATCGCTGCAGGCCAAAGACACCAAAGCTGGAATGGATGCGCAGGTTTCTCCTTCCAACATCAAGCGCGAAGAATACGGCTTCATTCGCGGTGTGGTGACTCACGTTTCCGATTATCCGGCCACGCCCGCAGCGTTGATGCGTAACTTTGAGAATGAAACGCTCTCTGCGGCGCTCAGCACCGCCGGACCGGTCACTGAAGTGCGTATCGCCCTAAACACGAGCCTCGATACTCCGAGCGGATTTCAATGGTCCACGTCCAAGGGCCCGCCGGTTTTGTTAACCAGCGGCACGCTCTGCACGGTCCAGGTGGTAACGCGGCAGCAGAGGCCGATCACTTTAGTGCTTCCTTATATGAAGGACAAACTGGGTGTGAATTAACGATATGGCAACAGCTGCTTCAGCTCCGCCAACTCAAGCATCCGCGCCGCAGCCACTGCCTGCGATGAAGAAATCTCGCGTGCGCACGCCCACGGTATTGCAGATGGAGGCGGTGGAATGCGGGGCTGCAGCCCTGGGCATCATTCTGGGTTATTACGGCCGGTTTGTTCCCCTCGAGCAGTTGCGTAGCGCCTGCGGCGTCTCCCGCGACGGCAGCAAAGCCAACAACGTGTTGAAAGCTGCACGCCAATATGGGCTCGATGCCAAGGGCTATAAAAAGGAACTGGCTGCCTTAAAGGACCTGAAAGCACCTTACATCGTTTTTTGGAACTTCAACCACTTCGTCGTCGTTGAGGGATTCGGCAAGCACAAAGCCTACCTGAATGATCCGGCGGTCGGCCCCAGGACGGTAACCGACGAAGAATTCGATATCGCTTTCACCGGCGTCGTCCTGACCTTTGAGAAGAAGCCCGAGTTCCAAAAAGGCGGGGAAAAACCCAACATCTTTAAAGCGCTCAAGAGACGCCTGCCTGGAAGCCGCCTTGCGCTCACCTATGTTGTGCTGGCCACGCTGGCACTGGTGGCGCCGAACGTTGCCATTCCTGTCTTCTCCCGCGTTTACGTTGATGACTTTCTGGTGAACGGCAATACCAACTGGCTCAAGCCGATCTTGCTCGCCATGGCGCTCACCATCATTTTGAAAGGTATCATCACGGCGCTGCAGCAACACTCTTTGCTGCGCATGCAAACCAAACTGTCGCTCACTTCCTCCGCCAAGTTCTTCTGGCATGTTTTGCGCATGCCCATGGAATTCTTTTCCCAGCGTTTTGCCGGCGACATCGCCACCCGTATAGACGTGAATGACAGTGTGGCCAATCTTCTCTCCGGCGACCTGGCCACCAACATTGTGAATTTGCTCCTGATCGCGTTTTATGCCGCGCTCATGTTTCACTATGACGTCGTCCTGACCCTCATCGGCATCTCCATCGCGCTGGTGAACCTTGCCGCCCTGCGCTACGTTTCGCGCAAGCGTGCCGACGACAACCGGCGTCTTCTCCAGGAGCGCGGCAAGCTCCTTGGCGTTTCCATGGCCGGGCTCCAGATGATTGAGACTGTGAAGTCCACCGGCGCGGAAATGGATTATTTCTCCCGGTGGGCCGGATACCAGGCCAAAGTTGTCAACGCCGAGCAAGACCTCGGGGCATCTTCACAGTTTCTCTCCACCATTCCTCCATTTCTTACGGCGTTGAATTCAGTTGCCGTCCTGGGCATCGGCGGATTGCGCGTGATGGATGGCATCCTCACCCTGGGCATGCTGATTGCCTTTCAAGGCCTGATGAGCGGGTTTGTCGAACCTGTGAACCGGCTTGTCGACCTCAGCAGCAAGTTGCAGCAGGCACACGGCGACCTCACCCGGCTCGACGATGTGCTGAACTATCCTGCGGCTTCCAATGCGGAGTTGGTGCCGCAACCGGCCGCCAACGTCCCGAAACTTGAAGGCTATCTCGAACTGCGCGATATCACATTCGGCTATAGCCGCCTGGATCCTCCTCTGCTCAAGAACTTCAGCTTGTCCATCAAGCCCGGACAGCGGGTTGCTGTGGTTGGAGGCTCCGGCAGCGGCAAATCTACGGTTGCCAAGATTGTTGCCGGTCTTTACGAGCCGTGGTCGGGAGAAGTTCTATTCGATGGCCACAAGCGGAATGACATTCCCCAGAGCGTA
This sequence comes from Candidatus Angelobacter sp., assembly GCA_036557225.1. GTDB lineage: Bacteria > Acidobacteriota > Terriglobia > Terriglobales > Acidobacteriaceae > Angelobacter. Next base: position 79,241 of record DATBHX010000148.1, on the reverse strand, counting down.
CTCACCAGCTCCATCGCGTTTGTGGACCAGGACATCTCCATGTTCGAAGGCTCGATCCGCCAGAACCTTACGCTGTGGGATCAAACGATTGAAGAATCCGTGCTGGTGCGCGCCGCCAAAGACGCTGCGATTCACACGGAAATCACGGCCCGCACCGGCGGTTACGACGCCGAACTGGAAGAAGGCGGCCGCAATTTCAGCGGCGGACAGCGGCAACGTATGGAGATCGCCCGTGCCCTCGTGAATGGTCCGCGCATTCTGGTGCTGGATGAAGCCACCAGCGCATTGGACGCCAGCTCGGAGAAAACGATTGACGATCAACTCCGCAGCCGCGGCTGTAGCTGCCTGGTTGTGGCGCACCGTCTCAGCACCATTCGTGACTGTGACGAGATCATCGTCCTCTCCGCCGGGAATATCGTTCAGCGTGGCAGGCATGAAGAAATGATCCGTAACGAACATGGTCCTTACGCAAAGTTGGTGAAAGCGAGCTGACGTGGCTGCATTTTCAAACCAACTCGAGCAGCGCAGCGTGATTCAGTCTCCGGCGCCGAACGTCCCTTTTTCGGTCGAAGACCCGGGGACGGTGTGGGTGGTAAGGTCCGGCTGGCTTGACCTTTTTCTCGTCCCCTTGAAAGGAGACAGGGCAGAAGGAGCGCGGACCCACGTGCTTCGTGTTATCGCCGGCCAGGCGGTCTTCGGCGTAGGCTCGCATTTTGATCATCAGGCGTTGATCGCCGCTGCTGCACCGGAAACCAGATTGCTCCGTCTCTCTCAGCGCCAGGTGCGGGACATGCTCATGGCCGGCGATGAAGACTTTCCGCTCGATCTTCTCGAAGGCTGGATTTCTGCGCTCGCTGCAGCACTCTCTGAAGGCCTGGCGCTTGGTCCGCTCGTTGCCCTCAGCCCCGGCGAAACCATCACCATTCCTGAACAACCCAGGGTGATCGTGCCCCGGCAAGGCATTGTCTGGGTCAAGCACCGCAAGGGGCAGTCACAGTTCCTGGGCGAAGCCGAGATGCCTTCGCTGAATGGAACGCGATTTTTTCCCGTCGCCAGGCATGGCTGGCTGCAGGCAGTCCCGGAAAGCGAAATTGACTCCATTGATTCACGCACCTGTGTGGAACAGGACGCTGAGTGGCAGGGTCTGCATGAGTTTCATGCCCTGGCCATGCGCTCTCTGGCCACAAGACTGAAAAAGGAAGAAGATAAAGAACAGGCCCGCCTGCAGGCACGCGCCACGGCTGACGGGGCGCGGCTGCATGCTTCTTTGCTCCGGCTTACCACTCCCATTCGCAAATTTCGCGAGATCACTGATAGTGAGGGCGCTTCGCGTGACGCTCTCTTGCTGGCTTTTGAGACCGTAGCCAAGCGTCTTGACTTGAAAATCAAAGCGCCTGCTGAACTTCTGCGCGGCGCAAAAGTGGGCGATCCCGTGGCCGCCATCGCCCGCGCTTCAGGTGTGCGCGTAAGAAATGTCGCGCTCAAGGGTGAGTGGTGGAAAGAAGATAACGGCCCTCTTCTTGCCTTCGAGGAAAGTGATAACCGCCCGGTCGCCCTGCTGCCTCGCTCCAGCGGAAGCTATGACTTATATGATCCCGCTGACGGCCGTACGTCTCCGGTGAATCCGGAGGTGGCCGCGCGCCTGAAGCCATTTGCCTACGTGATGTACCGGCCGTTTGCCCACAAGAGTCTCACCGCCTGGGACCTCTTGAAATTTGGCCTGCGCGGATGCACCCGGGAAATTGCAGTGATCGCCATTATGGGAGTCGCAGCCGGCATCATGGCGATCGTTCTGCCCTATGCCACCGGCATCATCTTTGACACTTTAATCCCCGGAGCGGCCCGCACGCAGCTCTCGGAGATTGTGGTTTTCCTGTTCATGATCGCCGTGGTCGCGGCTATGTTCACCTTTACTCGCGGGTTTGCCGCTCTCCGGCTTGAAGGCAAGCTTGACGCCGCAATCCAGGCAGCAGCCTGGGACCGCCTGCTCAGCTTGCCGGTTTCTTTCTTTCGCGGCTACAGTTCGGGCGATCTGGCGCAGCGCAGCCTGGGCATAACCGCAATTCGCCAGACTCTGACCGGTTCCACCCTCAACGCTGTTCTCAGCGGTATTTTTTCCGTCTTCAGTTTCCTGCTCCTTTTCTACTACAGCTGGCAGCTCGCTCTGTTCGCTACGCTTCTGGTTTTGTGCGCCTTAACCGCGTCCATCATTTGCGGCGTAATTCAAGTGCGGCGACAACGCGAGATCTCAGCTCTCAGCGGAAAAATCTCCGGCATGCTGTTACAGTTCATCACCGGAATCGCGAAATTCCGGGTTTCAGGAACTGAGGGACGCGCCTTTGCCGCGTGGGCGCGCGAATTCTCACGCAAAAAGCAGATTTCGACCACGGCCACCAAAGTCTCAAATGCACTGACGATCTTTAACGCCGTGTTCCCGCTGTTCTGTAACGCCGCCATCTTCTATTGTTTCTACCTGATTCTGCAGCCGCCTACGCACATTGACCTTAGCACCGGAGAGTTTCTCGCTTTCCTGGCGGCTTTTACCCAGTTCATGGCCGCGGCGCTTCTCTTGAGCTCAGCCATCGTCTCTGCGCTGAGTGTCGTGCCAATCTACGAACGCGCCAAGCCAATTTTTCAGACGCTGCCAGAAGTTACGGAGACCAAAGCTGATCCCGGAAAGCTGACTGGCGGCATCGAGATCAGCAACGTGACCTTCCGCTACAAGCCCAACACGCCGGCAGTGTTGCGTGATCTCTCCCTGAAAATCCATCCCGGGCAGTTTGTCGCATTTGTCGGATCGTCAGGCAGCGGCAAGTCGACTTTGCTCCGCCTTCTGCTGGGTTTTGAAGCGCCGGAGTCAGGCGGAATCTTTTACGACGGCCATGATCTCTCCGGCCTGGATATTCAGGCGGTGCGCCAGCAGATCGGCGTTGTACTGCAGTCCAGCCGCCCGATCAACGGCAGCATCTTCAACAACATTGTTGGCTCAGCTCCGCTCAGCGTCGAAGACGCATGGGAGGCGGCGCGCCTGGCCGGAATTGAAGAGGATATCCGGCGCATGCCCATGGGGATGCACACGCATCTGGGCGATGGCGGTGGGAGCATCTCCGGTGGCCAGCGCCAGCGGTTGATGATTGCACGCGCCATTGTGCGCCGTCCACGCATCCTCCTTTTCGATGAAGCCACCAGCGCCCTGGACAACCACACGCAAGCCATCGTCAGCCGTAGCCTGGAAAGCCTGCAGGCAACGCGCATCGTGATTGCTCACCGTCTGAGCACAATCGTCAAGGCGGATTGGATTTTTGTCATGGATCGAGGAACGCTCTCACAAAGCGGGGCTTATGAACAGCTTCTCGCGCAACCTGGGCCTTTCCGTGACCTGGCCCAGCGGCAGATGACCTGAGGACAACGTGAACGAACTGGAAAAATTTCGAGCCAGTGTTCTGGCATCCTTCGGAGCAAAGGAAGGCGATCTCGCCGAGCTGCTGGAATACAACCGCAACCATTTCGATCTGGACCACGCTTGCGACCAGCACTTCCCTCTTCCCGACGAGCTGTTCGTGACCGCATGGGACAACTACGCACGCGAAGTCCAGGAAGCCGGCAGCATCGTCGTGCTGGCGAAATATCTGGTGCAATTGCAATTCCCCATCCAGGCAGGCGTGAGCGAATCTCCTGCTTACGTGGCTTCTACTCGCCAGGGCGCTCTGCCAACCGATCTCAACAAACCTCTGCAGTGGCGCGATCCAGAGCGTTGCCGGGTCGTCATTCACTCCACTGCTGCGGGACGAATTCCCTTGCTGATTGCCGGCCATCGTGAAGATTTTGTTTCGCTGGTCAGGGCCCTCACGCGCCGCAACGAGCCCGCGCCGATCCCTGAATCCATGGGCGCGTGCATGGTTGCCGGCTATAACAACTGGCATCGCATTGGCTTGCTGCGGCAGCAATTTGAAGCGTCTTCACCAGACGTTTCCTGGGTGGAAGACTTTCAACGCATTAAAACAAAACCAGAGTTGTACCAGGACCGGTTCATCATCCTCAGCTCTGGGCCTTACAGTGGCGTCAAGGCGGCAGACCTGGATTTAGACGAAGAAATCTGGCGATCATATTCCCTGGCAATTCGACGGGAGCATGAATGCGCCCACTACTATGCCCGGCGCGTCTTTTCTTCCATGCGCAACAACCTGCTGGACGAGTTGATCGCGGACTATTTCGGCATCAGCGCCGCGGTTGGTGCTTTCCGCGCCGATTGGCTGCTGCGCTTCATGGGGCTTGAATCGTTTCCCAGCTATCGCGAAGGTGGGCGGCTGCAGAATTATCGAGGTAAGCCGCCGCTGTCGGATGATTCATTTCTGATATTGCAGCGCCTGGTCAGAGACGCAGCCCTCCATCTCCAGTCGTTCGATGAACAGTGCTCGCTGCAATCCCGGCACCTGTCTTTACAGCCGGCGCTTTATGCCACGCTCGCCGCCATGACACTGGAGGAGATGGCCTCAGAAGACGGAACGGCGCTGCTGGTCGGCAGGTTCAACGTAACACAACAGAAAATGTCCGGGGCTTTTGATCATGCAGCCGCGCATGCGGGGCCTGATTACGGAGATTCACGTAGTCGTGATCGCCGCACGGAGACTGCCGCAGTTTGAGTTGCGGAGAATTGTTTTGCTCTTGGTAAGAAAAGAGGACCCATGAGAAAGGCTTTATACCTGCTTGGAATTCTGGATGATGTGGACATCGAATGGCTGGCGGAGCACGGAACCGTGCGCCTGATCGACGCCGGTTCTGTCCTGATCGAAGAGAAGCATCCGATCGATTCTCTTTATATATTGCTCGAAGGCCAGCTGTCCGTCACCATCGGCGGCCCGCACGGCGTCCACATTGCGAACCTGCATCCCGGCGAGATCGTGGGTGAAATCTCTTTTGTGGATACGCGTCCTCCCTCGGCTTCCGTAAGCGCCGCCCGTGATTCGCAGGTTCTGGCGCTTTCGCGTGAAGTGCTGCAGAAAAAGCTGGCCCGGGACCACGGCTTTGCGGAACGCTTCTATCACTCCATCGCTAAATTTCTTGCCGACCGCCTCTGGGTCACGGTCGGTCGTTTTGGCTACGGGAGCGCCAAACAGGATGTGGACGTCGATGAACTGACCGACACTTCATTCGATGAAATCGATCTTGCTGCCGTTCGCTTTGACAAATTTCTCAAACGCCTGCGCGGCGACTATATGACCCGAACCGCGGCCCATTGAACGGAAGGCACCTGGCGCGCTTGCGCAAGCGGCCGCTATCTCAACCACCAGAACAACTTGCTCGACTTAGAAAGGATATGCCATGAACAACTGGACCAATGAGGAACTGCAAAACACTTTTGCCGAAGTTGCCCGGCGCGCCGCCATCAACCCGGATTTTCGCTCTCTTGCTTTGAAGGACAGCGCCGCCGCCATCGCCAAGGTCAATCCCAAGCCCTTGCCGCAGGGTATGACATTTCAATTTGTCGACAACTCGGGCCCGCACAAAATCGTTCCTCTTCCTGATCCGGTGCCAGGCATATCGGAAGAGCTCTCTGAAACTGAATTGGAAAACGTCGCCGGCGGCGACACATCAATTTCCGGCGGGTGGAGCAAGATGAGCCACTCAAGAACCTAGCGGGTCTGGGTCTAAACGGTCTGTATCGCATTTAAGCAAGCCACGTTGTTGTAGTGTGCCTGCACCTGTCCGACTTATGGCGGGAGGATTTGATGACGGAAGACAAAATTGGCGAAAACGCCACTCCGCGGCGCGAGACCACGCGCTTCTGCCCCAGTGCACAACCGTCACTGGGAAACAGCATGGTGCTGGGCACAGTAAATCGGTTGGGCGCGGAGCCATCGGTTACCCTGCTTGAGCATCCTGTAAAGGTCACAGAAGGAACGATTCTGGCCTTCGCCGGAGGCCAGGTTCGTCCTACTGATGTCTTTCGCTTTGCTGCGCCTTGTGAGCAGTGTGGATGCCATAACTGGAGCGGAAGCAGCTGTCGCGTGGCGGAAAGGCTTGTCCAGATTCTCCCGGCATCAGGCAGTGACCTTCCCCGCTGTAAGCTGCGGCCGGTGTGCCAATGGTTTGCACAGGAAGGCGGCGCCGCATGTGCGCGCTGTCCCCAGGTGCGGACGGACGACGCATCGCTGGAAGCAGCCTTGAACTCCGTTGCCCCCGCAAGCATCCCGCTCGCGACAAAAATATCAATCTCAGAATCAGCACTGGCCGGAAAACCTTGAAAGGCTGTGCTGCGTCAACGCCTGTGGTCGTCAAGCATGCTTGGAATCGTTGATCTTTACGACCCCCGGACCTTCAAGGTCCATCTGGCTGTTATTCAGCCGACTGCTTTCTGCAACATCGATTGCTCCTATTGCTATCTCCCCAACCGCAATGCTGCACGCAGAATGACGCCGAAAACGCTGGACCAGGCTTTTCGTTTCCTTTTTGCACAACCTGAACGGCTGGCAAGAGAATTGGTCATTGCATGGCATGCAGGGGAGCCCTTGTCTGTGCCAATCGAGTTTTATGAGTCCGCCTTCCGCTCCCTTGCCAACTTCATTCCCGACGGCGTGCAAGTTGAAAACTCTATGCAGACCAACGCCACTCTCATTACGCAGGAGTGGTGTGATCTGATGAAGGCCTGGCGGGTGCGCGTGGGCGTTAGCTTGGATGGGCCCAGGTTTCTGCACGATGCCAGGCGGGTTGATCGATCGGGTCGCGGCACTTTTGACCGTGTGATGCGTGGCATTGAACTTCTGCAATCCAACGGCATCGAATTCACTACGATTGCCGTTCTCTCAGCGGAGTCTCTTGATTTTCCCGGCGAGATCTGGAATTTCTTCCGTCAACTAGGCATCAAAAATCTGGCATTCAACTGTGAAGACGTCGAAGGCGAGCATCGCACTTCTTCGTTGACTCCTGCTCATTCGCCTGCACGCGTACGCACGTTCTTTCGGAGGCTGCTGGAATTGCGCAATGAGCAGGCGCCTTCAGTCCATATCCGTGAAATCGACTATTTTCTGGACGGCGTGCCCCAGTGGAATAGACACTTCAGAAGAATTGAAAATGTTCCTTTATGCGTCCTGGGCATTGCCTGCAACGGGGATGTCTCAACATTTTCTCCCGAACTCATCGGCATGAGAGTCTCCAGTTATGAGAATTTCGTTTTTGGCAACGTTGCCACGGACACACTCAACGATGTGCTGAAGAACAAAGCGTTTCTTTCGACACTACGGGACGTTGCCGCCGGCGTGCAGAAGTGCAAGGCGGAATGTGAGTACTTTCGCGTCTGCGGCGGCGGCTCACCTTCCACCAAGCTCGCGGCGAATGGTACGTTCAATTCGTCAGAGACGCTTTCCTGCCGATTGCATATCCAGTCGATTGGAGCTGTAGCGCTGGATTTCATGGAAAAGCAGCACGGCCTTCGCGCGCCGATCCGGCTTAGCGTAAGCGAGCGTGTTGATCGCTTGTTGATGACCATGCGCGAAGAATCTGCCAAAGCGGCTGGCGACTAGTAGCGCTCGTGTGCGGCGAGCAGTCGCAACTGCTCTGCCACTCTCATGATCACTTCCATCCATGCACCAGGAGAACGCTGTCGAAACAATCGGGCCGTTGGATACCAGGGGCTGTCCTCTCGCCTGAGGAGCCAGCGCCAATCAGGAACAAAGGGAAGCAATATCCACACCGGCTTTCCCAGCGCCCCGGCCAGATGCGCAATCGAGGTATCCACTGTAATGACCAGGTCCAATGCCATGACGGCGGCCGCCGTGTCGGCAAAGTCGATGCATCGGTCCTCGATCTCCAGCAAAGTTACTCCCGCAGGTAGGTGGACAATTTGTTCAGCGGCTGCGCCTCGCTGTAGAGAGACAAAGGAAACACCCGGCGTGTACAGGATCGGCTCCAGCATTGGCAAAGAAACGGATCGATGACGGTCGCGCCCGTGCCGCGGGTCTCCTGCCCACGCCAGCCCGACCTTGAGACCAGAACCCTCCATGCATGCGGACCAACTCTCAATCGCCGCCGTACTAGCTGTGAGATATGCGGCTTGTCTCGGGATTGTAGAGAGTTGCGTCCTGAATACTGCCGGCAAACTGGGCAGCGGACAATGGCAGGAAACATGGTCCACAGCTGCATCATCCGACACGAGCTCTTCAATGCCATCCAGGCTCGCGAGAAGCCGCAGCAAACCTGGCGGCGCCTGCAAAACAACGCGCCCTCCACGATCGGCTACAAGAGGTACATAACGCACAAACTGCAACGTATCCCCCAGGCCTTGTTCAGCGTGCAGTAGTATTCGTTGCCCCCGCAGCTTCTCGCCATCCCACTTTGGCAGATTTATGGCTTTCTTGTTCCTGCGCTCGTAGTATCTCCACCCGGCCCAGAATAATCTTTGCGACAGATAGCTATGGGCCAGACCAAAGTTTGCGTCATAAGAATCGGGATCGACTCCTAGAGCACGTCTGAAACTTCGCCTGGCGTCCTTGAAATAACCACTAAAGAGCAATGCGTAACCAAGATTGCACCATAGATGGGGCTGCCGCGGACAAGTCTGCAGCAATTGCCGGTAACAATCGATAGCCTTGGCAAACTCCCCTTGCAATAAATACAAAGCACCAAGATCGTCATAGCTATCCTGGCCACTTGGTTGACCCGATAGCTTGAGCTCACGAATAGTAACTTGACTGGCTATGGAGCTGAGCAGCTGGTAATTCCCATTTTGGAACATAGCGATAGCTTGCCTGTACTAAATGGCCGTGCTATTTTAGCGCGCTGGAGCTTTATCTTCGCATCCATCATCAGCGTGATGCGACACCTTCCGCCTTAATGAACCCGCTTGTATCTCAAGGAGAGCTGCTTGAGTAGCACCCATCGAGCGCCGCAACCTTCGCCTCTCGACAACAAGATTCGTGTAGCGCTGGTATGTATGCCATGGGGTTCTGTGTTGAAACCGTCGCTTGCTCTGGCGATCCTGAAACAGTGTGTCGCCCGCGCCGGATATGCTCCCGACTTGCACTTCTTGAATATCCGCTTTGCTGAGTATTTGGGTTTGCGCCTGTACGAACAAATTTCGGATCGCAGCTTCTTTCATCCGGAATGGTTCTTCTCGCAGCTTCTTTTTGGACGAACCGGCCTGGGCGAGCTCAACAATCGCTGGGAAGAGCTCAAAGCCGATCCTTCAGCATCTGAACTGGCTGAAATGCTCAAAGATATGGCAGGTTCAGAAGAGATGTGCGCCAGAATCGCTGCCGACTATGTCCCCCGCTTCATGGACGAATGCATGAGCAACATCGATTGGAACAAGTACATGGCAGTCGGCTTTACCACGACGTTTGCGCAGTCGCTTTCTTCCCTTGCACTGGCGAAGCGCATCAAAGAACGCTCGCCTGCGACGCCGATTATTTTTGGCGGCGCCAACGTGGACTCCGCCATGGGCGTGGAATTCATGCGCGCCTTTCCCTGGATCGACTATGTGGTCCACGGCGAAGCAGAGGAAAGCTTCCCTGCTCTGCTGGACCACATTGCCCATGGCTGTTGCGGAGACAGAGTGCCTGGCGTATCCATGCGCAGGGAGCAGCAAATTTTTCCCGGAGATCACGATGCCAGGCCGATCGCCGATCTCAACGATTCGCCATCGCCGGATTATTCTGACTACATTGCCGCGCTGGAACAGGCAGGCTTTAAGAAAAAGATGAAACTGCGGCTCTACTTTGAATCTTCACGGGGCTGCTGGTGGGGCGCCAAACACCACTGCACCTTTTGCGGCCTGAACGGCACAGCAATGGCGTTTCGCCGAAAGGATGCCGGCCGGGTCTGCTCGGAAATCACGTCCCTGGCCGCAGAGCATCAATGCCTTACCTTTTCCGCCACCGACAACATCCTTGCCACGGAATATTTCTCTCAACTACTGCCCAGGCTGGCAGAAATGGATGTGGACCTCAGTCTTTTTTATGAGGTCAAAGCCAATTTGAGCCGCAAACAGCTGGAACTTCTTCGCGCAGCCGGCGTGCGGGAAATCCAGCCGGGGATTGAAAGCCTGAATTCCGGCGTTTTACGGCTCATGCGCAAGGGAATCACCGCCATACAAAATATCCAGCTTCTAAAGTGGTGCTTCGAATATGAAATTGCTCCGCTCTACAACATTTTGTTTGGTTTTCCTGGCGAAGGCCGCGATGTCTATTCCGAATTGCCGGATATTTTCCGCCTGCTCGGCCATCTACAGCCTCCGTCCAATGTTCAGCAGGTAATCTTTGAGCGCTTCAGCCCTTATCATTTTGAGAGAGAAAAGTTTGGCCTGAGCTTGCAGCCGATTGATCTCTATCGTTTCATCTTTCCTCCATCGCGGGTCAATCTGGAAAACATTGCCTACTATTTTGCCGGGGAATGGGACAAGCGACTCGAACCACAGGAAGCAATCCGTCCGGCGCTGGAAGCCTGGCAAACGTGGGAAAAACAATGGAGGAGCCGGCAGGTCTTCTGCCATTATGAGAAAGGCCCCAACTACATCGTCATTCATGACAATCGGCCGCGAACTTCCGGTGCCGCACCGGAATACAGGCGCGTCTGTTTGAATCAGCATGTCAGTGCTCTTTATCTGTTTTGCGACCAATCACGCTCCCGGCAGGCGATTGTAGAAATGATGAACCATCATTTTGGGAGCGCAGTCAGCCAGCATTCTCTCGATCTTTGGCTGGATCAGCTGGTTCTTCAGAACTTGCTGTACAGGGAAAACGATCGGTATCTTGCGCTGGCAGTACGAAAGAGAACTGCTCTGCCAGTCGCGTCTGTTTCCGTCGCCGAGCAGGAGCAGGCTGCCGTTGGAGCAAATTGATGGTTGCCGCCAGTGCGACAACGAGTGTTTCTGGCACTTCGCTGCACCGTCGCAGTGAATTGTCACGGCTCTACTGCAGCCATTTATGGTTTCAGTTGCGAGATGCCGTTCACGAAAACGAAAGTGCCGGCAGCTTCTATAGGGGCGCCGTCGCGTGTGTCTTCGACCAGCTGGAGCCCTGCAAGTCTGAATTCACGCTTCTTGAATCCAACACGTATGCTTCAGAGTGGTACCACGCGCATAAGCTTCTGATGTGGATGTATCTCAGGCGAGGCGTCTATCGCAAAGTTGTAAAGCACCTGAGAGCGATGGCCCTCTTGCGGCCAGGAAACTTCACCGTTGAAAGTGCACGGCAGCTTTTTTCCACGCTGGCTGAGTACCCATCGCAAGTCGTCTCGTCGAGCGGGCCGTCTGAGCTGCCGTACAACATGGTCGACGGAAATCTCTTTCTTCCAGTTTCCATCAATGGAGTGAGCTGCCACGCTATGCCCGATAGCGGAGCCAGCATTTCACTTATTAGCGAGTCAGATGCAGCTCACCTGGGAATGCAGATCCACTGGCTGGGACCGCGTACGTTGCAGATCTATGGCGCCACGGGAACTCAGTCTGATTTTGGTGTAGCCATGGCCAGCCAACTGGGGCTTGGCCGGTTTTGTATCAAGCATGTTGTACTTCTCGTAGTGAAGGACGATCGGTTGCCATTTCCTGCGGGCTATCGAGTGGCTTTAGGCTTGCCCGTGCTGCTGGCCCTGCGCACGATGCGCTGGAGCCGCGATGCAACATTCTCCTTCGGCTTTGCGTCTTCACAATCCTATTCTTCCAAAGCAAATCTTAGCTTTGACGGAACAGATCTGATCGCCAACACAACCGTAGGCGATGATCCCGCCAGCGTCGTGATCGACACCGGCAGTGCCAGCACGGTGCTATGGCCGCCATTTGCGCAGCGCTTTCCTGCCATGATGAACCAATCGGCAAGCTACGGAAGCAGCTTTGTCGATGGCATAAGCGGTAGTGCCGAGTTCCCACATCTTCAGCTGCCTGAGGTAAATCTTCATCTCGGCGATCAGTCGCTCCTTGTCCGGCCTGCTTATGTTTTGACGCAGGTAACTACTCCCAACAGCCGCTGGCTCTTCGGCCGCGTGGGCGTTGACGCATTGCAACCGGCTGCGCCTGTCACCATCGATTTCAACGCCATGCGCCTGCATGTGCAGGGACGGGCCAATTGAAGCAATCGGCGAGCGATGAAGCTTACTGGGAGCGACTCTATCGCAACCCGGAGTATGTTTATGGCACGCGCCCCAATTCGTATCTGATTGCACAACAACCACGGTTAAAACCAGGCATGCGGGCACTGGCGATCGGTGATGGAGAAGGTCGCAATGGAGTCTGGCTCGCTTGTCAGGGCCTCTATACGACTTCAGTCGATAGTTCGCCTGCCGCGGTTGAGAAATCAAAACGTCTCGCCGCCTTGAACCACGTCTCTCTCGAACATGAATGCTGCGATCTGTTACGATGGCGGTGGCCTCAAAGTAGGTTTGACGTAGTTGCTGCCGTCTATCTGCACCTGCAGCCTGAGCATAGGGCTATGGTGCATGGCAACATCGTTGCCGGCCTTAAACCGGGAGGCCTATTGGTCCTGGAAGCCTTTCATTGCACCCACGCCGGTGCCTCCGCTGCAGTGGCAACAACCTTTTATTCCTGCTCGCTTTTGCGCTCTGACTTCCATACTCTTTCCATTTTGGAACGCTCAGAAGAGATAGTATGCCTGGATGAAGGACCTATGCATCAGGGATCAGCAAGAGTAGTTCGTCTTCTAGCACAAAAAAACACCTAGCTCCCACGCTTGAGGATAATTCTGCTACGCCAGAACCTGTTGCATTCTATGTGCAATCTGTCCGGCTCAGTTTCTGCTTTCGGAATGATCGGTGATTAAGAGGCTCCAATAATCAATGGTTAAACAAGGCTTGATAACGACTTACCATGCGCTTAATCGTTCAGCAGCTGAAGCAACTCACCTTCATTCTGTGGTTTGATTTTTTCGTGTTTTGAAAATTTAGCTATAGTTATTGCCATCGTTCCTTATCTACTAGTTCCATTTTGGTGCTTGACTCTATTTCTAAGCCACTTGTAAGCTGCTGCCGTTGTTTGGATAGAGTCGCGCGGCGTCTCAGATATTTCTTCGCAAGCATCAACAATTAATCTATGCCTTTGGCCTAAGGCGGTTTTTAAGTTCTTGCTCGCGGAATTAGCGTTTATCGCCTGGCAATCAGCAACTATCTCTCGGTATCTCACAATGAGTTTTGCGTCTGCAGCGTTACCCCCGATGCCGCATGCGAATGGAGCTTTGCAAGATAATTCTTGCGAGCGCTATACAATTCTGGACGACTCCTTGCGATGTAGCATCGCATCGACGCTCGATAACATTTTTGTTCAAATTAAAAACCATGCCATTGTTCGCGAAGATGACATAGCTTCCTGGAGTTTTCCCGCCGAGCCAAATGCACCTCCTATCCTACTGGGGCCACATATCTATGCAGGTAGTAGCGGAATAGCTCTCTTTCTCGCCGCATACTATCGAGCCACAAGAGTTGAAGAAGCACGGCAACTCGCGCTTGGCGCTATCGCTCCGCTCAAATCCAGGCTGGAGAAGTTGGCGAATGATCCCGCAATAGGCCAGCGGGCAATCGCCATTGGCGGACTTGAGGGGGCTGGAGGCCTGCCTTATATCTTCGCCAGACTGGCTGACTGGCTGGAGGCTCCGGAATTGATCGATGCGGCGACGGCTGCCGTCCGGCTCGTCCTTCCTCATCGAATTGAATGCGACGAGCGGCTCGACGTTGTCAGTGGCTGTGCGGGGACCTTGCTTGCTTTACTGGCATTTTGTAACGAAAGAGCGATTCCGGAGCCCGCCCGTGCCATGGCGATGGATCGGGCGTTGATTTGCGGCCAGCGCCTTCTGGACAAAAGGGCGCCTTATCAAAATGGGCCGCGTGCCTGGCCGGGAGTCAATCGTCCTCCAATCTCTGGCTTTGCTCACGGAGCCGCGGGATCGGCATGCGCGCTGTGGCAACTCTATCGCCTTACCGGCAACCAGGAGTTCCGGGCGGCATCGTGCGAAGGATTCGCATTCGAGCGCAACCTTTACAACCAGGATGCAAAGAAATGGTTTGATCCTCGTTTCAACCGGCTGCTGCAACACGCTGCCTGGTGCCACGGAGCTCCGGGCATCGCGCTTGGCCGGTTGCGCTGCCTGATTGATAGCGGCTCACCTGAAGTCCGCGACGATCTTGAAGAAGCTCTGACGATTACCCGGCAGCTTCCTGAGTACCCGATGGATGACGTCTGCTGCGGCAATTTCGCGCGCGTTGAAATCCTGTACACCGCCGGCCGCTTGCTTGATCGTCCCGAACTGATTCAGGACAGCCTGGCTCTTGTGCACAAGGTATTCGCGCGAACAACGCCCAGCTTCAGCTTGATGGCATCGATGCAGAGCGGCGCGGATCAGACCATGACCTCGTTCAACCCGGCATTTTTCCGTGGCATTGCCGGGGTGGGTTACACGCTGCTTCGTCTGCTGAACGCGAATGCATTTCCCTGCATTTTGCTTTTGGGTTGCGATCGTTGAGTCGTAAGGAGACCGCTTTTGCCGATGAGAACGACATATCCAGACCCGTTGATCACGGCCAACATTTATGCCAGCGGCTTGCTGGACGACGTCTTGCGCCGCGTGATGGTTCCGTCCTGGCACGACATGCAGCAGATCTCCGGGGAAAGTTATATGTGGCTCGTCCGATACAGCCGCGGAGGCCAGCATCTTAAGGTACGCGTCCACGCGGCCCCTGCTTTCGCTGACGAGTTGAAGCAGGCGCTGACCCACCATACGGATGTCTACTTTAAGTCTCTGCACGATCAGTCGCCGGCCGCTCCACGGATCAGCAAGTCTTCGCTTCCTCCAATCGATCTGGAAGATAAAGCAGAAACCGAATTTCCTGACCGCACGATGGTCTGGACGACTTACCAGCGCAGCCACGTGACATTCGGGATGAAGCCGTGGTTCATGGACGATTCTTTCACGGCGCTCGCCTGCGATTGTCTTGCCCGCGGCTGCGATCTTATGCTCGGCGCGCTTGCGGCGGGCTCACTGGACTCACTTGCGGACCGGCAAAAACTGCTGCTCCATGCGCTGCTTCCCGCATTGGCCGGCCTTCGCTTGAGTTCTGATTCTGCGGCAGCTTCATATCTGCGTTATCACCGCGATTGGCTTCTCCGGTTTTTTGTCGCTGAGACGGCAAGAGAGCAGCAGTTGCTGCGCCACTTCGAAGAAAAAGCCGCGTCCATGTCTGCCGCGCTGGAAGAATTTCACAACATCGGAGAACAGATGCTCTCTCACACGCCTGCCGGTCCTTGGCCGGTTGCGTTGGGCGAATTCGCTTCTTATATCAGCGGATTTCAAGGACGTAAGGAATATGACCTCGACCCATTCACTGATGATGTGACATTCCCGCCTACGTTCAAGATCTTGCATGGTCTTGCGAACCAGGTTGGCATGCCTCCGCTGCAAGAGGCGTTCGTTCACCACCTGCTGCTCGCCAGCGTAGAGCTTCCGCCGATCAGCATTTCGGCTGAAGCAGGAAATGTGAGGAGAGCGATATGAACCTGCGCGGCGCACAGGATCCCATCATCGCTCGTCTGAGCGGCCTTTCCTGCAGCATTATCGAGGGCCTGGCAACGTCTTTATCTGAACAACTGGACCGTATTGACGAATTGGAAAAGACCTACCGGAAGAAGTGTGACGATCTGGTAGACCGGCTTTTCGCAGCGATCCATGGCGCGGAGCCGCAGGTTCGACACGCCCTGCTGGCGGTCAAACGGGACTGTTACAACGGCCGTTCCTTGAGTGCGTATCAGCAAAAACCGGAATGGCGGCTCGTGGAAGCCGCTGCCGGCAATCTAGCCAACCAAGTTGTGGAGACTGAGAGGACGATCCGCGCCGCGAAGCTCGCGTTTGCCGCAGCGTTTGAAAAGGCTGTAACAGACCAGCAGCAACTGCTTGCCTCTGTCTTGAATCAACCGATGTTCACCTGCGGGCTCGCGGTCAGCAGCGGCGTAGTAGCCAAAGAGGTAGGTCGCCTGCGCCAAGTAGGGCCGAAAGACTATGGCCGCCGTGAGAAGCGCCTGGTGTCCACGCTGCTCAGATATGTGAGCCGCGCGGCTCTCAAGTTGTCGCCATTCTCAACCTTTACTCCGGTGGGTCTTTGTCATGTCAAAGATGACGTAACTTCTCTCACACTTGCTCCCGGGGCTTGGTCACATCGGTCTCTGGTCCGTCTGCGCCGGCATGTGTTTGACCGCTGTGGAGACATGCTGCTGCGCTACCGGCCCTGGCGCGACAGATGCGCCGTTGCCGTTAGCAACTCCGTGATCACGATGCAGGATGGCCGGCTCCTCTTCCGGCGCGGCGGCCACTATCGCCATGACCCGCAAGACAACAAACTTCTCTACCACAAAGAAAGCCTCGTTCGCATATCCCTGACGGATGACCTGGCAGATCGCGCACAGAAGCTGCTTGCGCTCGGATCCATGCCATACGGCGAACTTGTTTGTGCTCTTTCCGGCAAGGCCCCGGAAGACGCTGCATTCACCGACACCGCCGCGCGTCTTGATGAGCTCATCGACCTTGGCTTCCTGAACCTGATTACTCCGTGGCATGCAGATGAAGGCCATCTGGAAAGGACCATGGTTCACGATCTGCGCCTTCTTCCGCCGGATCAGGAATTGAAATCGTTCATTGGTCTGCTGGAGCGCTTGCTGGTCCTGGAAGACGGCTTTCTTGAATCCAAAGACCCAACCGGCAGCTTCGTGGAATTGAACCAGCTTGTTTCCAGCCTTTTGCAAAGCGCGGCAAAGCTCGGAAAGATGCCGGAGGGCATGAGCTTTCCCGTGATTTCTTATCACGACATCTATCAGGACGTCTGGTGCGCACCGAAAGATCGATGTAACGCCCCCGTGGTTCGCGCCCCAAAACGGCCATTGCAGCAGGCTCTCAGGAGTATCGCGCCGATCGTACGGTTTGCGCGTCTGTTCGATCATCAAATCGATTTTCTTTACACTCTGGGAGCATTTCTCCGTGAGCAGTATCCGGACCGGCGCCAGATTCCTGTTCTGGAAGCGATCGACAAGTCCCGCCTGTTATGGCAGGACTTCATGAAGTTCCAGAAACAAACTCGCGATGGAGAGAGCTGGAAGGGGACATGGAATCCGCGCGGGCTGGACGTACTGAAACGGCTGGCCGTGACCCGCGAGTCAGCTGTGTCCGCCCTGAATTCCTGCCTGCGCGAAGGAAAGGACGCGCACTACGTTTCCGCCGATGCATTAAACGCTGCTCTGGCCAACGTGCCGGGAAAATTCTTTGCAGGTCATTGCGGGGCTTCTCTTTTCCTCCAGGCTGGTTCGGCCGATGGATCTCTATGGGTGCTCAACCGCGTAAAAGAGGGGACAGGCCGTTTTGCGAGCCGCTACACACCTCTCATGACGGCAGACTTGCAGGAAGATTACGCGCGCCATTTAAGCGATCGTGGCACCTTTGTGATGGATGGTGAAGAAGTCCCGCTGCTCGACATTCAACATATTCAGGGCGATACGCTGAATGTTCACGTACAACAGACACCCAAAGTGCTCACGCTTACCGGAGCGCGCGCCGGTGTTCCGGCAGATCAACGTGTGACCTTGAGAGAGCTTGTGATCACACTGCAAGCGGACGGTTGGCCGGAGATCCGTGAGCTGAAAGGGCAACGTTTCCTGCCCATCTATCTTGGCGTGGGCTCCTATGACTACATGCCAACACTGGTGAAGTTTCTGTGTTCGTTTGGTCCAACCGAACTGATGGCGATTTTCCCCAAGCCGTTTACGCGTGAAGTCGATGGGATGGTGGAACAGGACAGGACCATCATCGGCAATGTCGTTTTGCATCGCCGTGCCTGGAGCATGCCCATGGCGGAGTTGCGCCAATGTCTTGATCAGCCAAATGATGTGGAAGTATTTCGCGCGATCCACCAGTGGCGGCGCCGGCGAGGGCTTCCTGAGCGCGCATTTGTTGATGAACGAGCGCTCCATCCTCTGGTAAAGAGCTATCGCATCAAGCCGCAATACGTGGACTTCACTTCACCTCTTTTTATCCCGATTCTCCGCGCGATTGCTGCCGGTGATCTCGAGCGCTTTCACCTGGATGAAGTGCTTCCCGGAGCCGATGCTTTCCCCAAAGACTCACAAGGGGAAAGCTGGGCGGTGGAGCTGCTGGTGGACTCGTTGCCGTTGCGGCCGGCTGCACGTGTCGAAGCTGAAGAAACCGAGCCAACAGACATCAAGGTCATGCCAGGCGATCACCATCGCCACAGCATTGCCGGAGATTGAGTGGATGGCGATGGATGGCGTCGAGAGATTTCTAACGGAATTAGTGGAGCCAGAAAGAGCGGTTCCACTAAAGCAGTAAAGGGCCCCGAACAGACTAACTTTGAAAGGAAGACTAGCATGGCTGAAGAAACTCCCAAAAAGCCCAACGAGAAACCACAGCCGGATCCTAACAAGGCTGAAATCGAGCCTCTCTCCGATGAAGCCCTTGAAGAAGTGGCTGGCGGAGACTCCAGCGACAACTGCTGCTCTTGCTCTGATTGCTCACGTTCAATCGCGTAAGCACTCAACCATCAGAGGTCCGCACGATTGACCTCATAATACCTGAGTTTTTTGGACTTAGCGAAAATCGAACCAGAAAGGAAAGTGAGTTATGGCTAACGACACACCGAATAACCCCACCGATCCCAAGCAGCCTACACCACCTGAGATCGAACCTTTGTCCGATACGGCATTGGAAGAGGTTTCCGGCGGCGTTCTTCGGGAATCGTCATCCGATTCCTGCTGTTCGTGCACCTCATGCTCTTAATGGGCAAGCCGTAGTCAGCCGTCTCGGGTTCGCCGATCAGGAATGTTGAATAATGCCCGGTTGCACGACGCTGAGATGGCCTGGACTGCTCTAGCGGGAGGTCTGAAACGGCCTCCCGGAGATTTGAAAGGAAAGACATATGAATCCTGAAGAGAAAAATGCTCCTCCAGTAGGAAACGACGATCAATCTGCCAATAAGGCTGAGATTGAGCCTCTTTCCGACCAAGCCCTCGAAGAAGTTGCAGGTGGCGCTTCCAGCGACAGCTGCTGCTCTTGCTCTTCGTGCTCAAAACTAGCATAAGGATTTTTTACCTGGGATCCATTGCAAAATGGATCCCATCTGAGCTCAACCTTAGTTAATGCGATCGAAAAAGAAAGGAAATTGATATGGCAAACGATACACCGAATACCCCGCAACAACCCGAACAGGAAAAGCCGGAGATTGAACCTCTTTCGGATCAGGCTTTGGAAGACGTTTCCGGAGGCCTCTCCCGGATAGAACCTTCGTCGAGCGACTCCTGCTGCTCCTGCACATCATGCTCTTAGTTTGAGCTTAACCGGGCTGTGCGCGGATAAGCAGACACCTGCATCAGCCACAGCCCCGATGTTTTTTCGAAATGTCACGCAGATGGCGATCGCTGCCGAGGACTTATGGGTAGCACAACGACCATAATCCCGAACGAGGTACAAACGGTACCGGCCCGCGGCCCCTTTCAGGTGGGAATTGAAGCCGAAGGGCAGGAGTACGGGTTGGTACACTTCGTCGCCAGAAGCGGCCACGCAGGCCGGGAGTGGGCGGCGGACTACCGCCGTCAAGGGGAACTCTTTGCTCTGGCTGATCGCGCACTCAAACTCTTACGCAATCACTGCTATGAACAGGGATACGCTTTGCTCCAGGAATATGCGCTGGCAGTGGAAGCTGTACGGAATATTCCGGATTCCCTTCGCGCTGACATGTGGCGTCACTATCACGCTGTTGCCGGCTACTACCACTACTGCGTTGAAAATTTTGCCTTGGCCCACGAGTCGATGCGCCGGGCCAATGAAGAGGCGGTAAGGGCAATCAGCGGATCGCCTTTTCTGGTTGTGCTCTCCACCGCATTTCTGGAGTTCACGCTGCATCGGGCAAGAGTAGCCCGTAACCAGCGTTTGTGGCAGGAAATGCACGACTACATTGAATTAGGGCGAGCCATGGTCTCCAATGAGGTCCCTCTTTGCATTCGCCTGAATGGAGAGGCTGTTTTCTTCTCTTCTTTTGCTCCGTTCTTCGAGGCATTGGGGCCATTGACGCCGCGTGAGTCGGAAGCTGTTCACAGGCTTGTGGACGATGATACCCGCGTCCTTTTGTTTGATCGCTTTGTACGCGGCATATTGCGATTGCCGGGCTTCGCAACGGATTGGAGTTGATGCGAGGAACTATGTCAGAAATGCTTGCCAGGCCAGCTCTGGTCGATACGGCGATGAAGGCTGAACCGGCGCACCCGGACTCAGGCCAGACCGTCTATTTCGGGGCCAACATTTATTACTGGGGTACCGCCGAGCAGAATTATCTGCTCGTGCAGGGAGTGCGGGCCTGGGCCCGGAATGCGCAGGAGAAAGGCCTTGCACGACATTTCTGGTATTTTCGCTTCGATACGCGCGGCCCTCATCTATTCTTGCTTTTTGCCACTACCGTTCAAGCCGAACCTCTACTTCGCCAGTATTTGGAAATGCAGATCGCAAAATTCCTGAAAAACCGGCCCAGCGCCGAACCTCTGAGCCAGGAAGAGATTGAAAAGCGACACAAGGAGTGCCGGGGAAAGGCATTCAACATAGCGGACTTTGAGCAGGGCTTTGCTGCGAACAACTCATTTGCGGCTTTCCGGCATGACTCAATGCACTATCCTCTCAATTTCACCAACGGTATGCCGCTGGCTGACGAACTCTGGCGGCGCCTGGATAATATTGCTTTCTGGGCCATCGACCAACTGGACAACGATCCTGCCATGAAGGCCATTCGCTGGCTGGCTGCCGTGGACCAGGCGCTTCATCGTGGCGGATTTCCGGCTGAAGCGTACTGGCGCTTTCATGCATGCACTCTGCTACTTCCTTTGCGCGAACGTCTGGCCGCCAATGAAGCCGACGTGCTCGCAATGGTGCCGCGGCTTGTGAGTGACAACAATCGCAGAGTATTCTCTGATGCCTGGGAGCAGGTGGCTCTCGGGAATTTCGCAGGGGTTGATGCTGACGCCCTGGTCGCGCTCACCATGCGGGATCCCGGCCGCACGCTGGAGCAGCGTTTTCTCCTTCTCCGTGAGATCAATCATGCCGTAATGGCGCAGCTGGGACAGTGGGTAAAATTTCAGATACCCATCATTGTCTATGCCTGGTCGCGTAATATCCCGCAATGACCATCAACGCCCAAAACGGCGACGCATGGTCCAACTGGCGCGCCTACCATATCTTTTACCATGCTGACCGAAGTCTGCTGCTGCGGGAGTTGGTGCAGCCACTGGTCTCTCAACTCCTTCGCGACGGCATTATTGATCATTTGTTTTTCATACGCTACGGATTGGGCGGACCGCACGTGCGTCTGCGCTGGCGGCTCAAGGATGACGGCGCAGGCGCGGCGGCACAACGCTTGCTGGCAGAAAAAACAGCAGAGTTTTTTTCACGCCGGCCATCGCTGGAAAAAATCAGCGACGAAAAAATACGCAACACGAACCGTGAGCTGCTCTCCGTAGATACGGTTGCCGCCACAGATGCCGATCAAATCTATGGTGATAACTGCTGGCAAATATCGCCACTCCTCTTCGAGTTCGACCGCTATGGTGGAGTGGAGCGCATGCAGGACTCGCTCGACCTGTTTTGCCTGTCGAGTGTTGTGACGCTGCAGCTGCTTCAGGCCAACACCGAGTCAGCCCGTGGCTGGGAACGGGCATGGATATTGCGCCAGTGGCTGGCCCTCGCCTTCAATCTGGCAGAAAACGAAGAAGAGTTTTTAAGATGCGTCGACTATGGCAATGACTTTTTTGCCGGACATCTGCAACGCTGCGCCGACGAAGGGGAAGCTGTCTTTGCCCGTAATGGCGCTCCAATCCTCAATATTGTCTGCCGTGAGCTGCAGCAGCTTTCTG
This sequence comes from Candidatus Angelobacter sp., assembly GCA_036557225.1. Lineage (GTDB taxonomy): Bacteria > Acidobacteriota > Terriglobia > Terriglobales > Acidobacteriaceae > Angelobacter. Next base: position 57,355 of record DATBHX010000148.1, on the reverse strand, counting down.
AAGCCGAGACGTACTCTCAAAAGAACAAAATCGTAACCTGCGCCAGGGTGCTCGCCGGGCGGATAAAACATCTTGCCGGCAAAAAACGGGAATATCTGCTTCACAGCCATATGCACATGGCAGCGAACCGGCTCGGGTTCATCAATCCTGAAGAAGTGTACTTATCACGGATGCTACGCTGCGCTTTGAATCATTTCCGCCTGGAAAGGCCACAGACATGGAAACAGATTTGGGACTGCCGTGACTTTAATTCCGATCTTAATGCTGAAATATCAAGACAACTTGTTGCATCAAGCTTGCAGGAGTTTGTTTCCCAGCCGGAGCCCATCTTTTGACGATTTCGTTAACACAGCCTTGAACTTACCCCAGTTCCTCAGTTCAACGAAGATGATCTGCACACTTTTTATCTCTCTAACGATTTGTATTTAGCAATCCCGGATAAGATTCACCCCAACATCCTCTGATAAAGAAAGAAGTTTGCCTGAGATGGGGCCAGAGACAAATGACAGTTAAGGGCAATCTTTTCTTCATGTGTATATGCTGCCTTGGCGTACTTTCGGCGCAGGGGCAAACCGCATCAGCCGCCATTGTGGAAGGTACCGTCAGTAACAAGCTCAGTGGCGCGCCCGTTAAAGGAGCTCACGTGATGTATGTGCGCACGGGCTCCGAGCCAAATCAACAATCCCCCATCAGCTCCGATACGGATGCAGCAGGACATTTCAGCCTGCAGCTTCCTCCTGGCTCTTATCGTTTGTGGGTGGAGCGAAACGGGTACGCACGCCAGGTTTATGGCGCTCTTTCACCTGCCGGAGAAGGATCTCCCCTCACGCTGGCGCCAGGACAACAGATTCACGACCTCGCATTCCAGGTTGTTCCATTAGGAGCCATTGCCGGCCGCGTTTTGGATGAGGATGGCGAACCGATTCAGGGAGTTGGAATTCAGGTCTTACGCTCGAACTATGCGAACGGCCACCGGCAGTTAGTTTCAGTTGCCGGGTCCAGTTCCAACGATCGCGGTGAATATCGGATTTTTGGACTTCCTGCCGGGCGGTATCTGCTTCTGGCATCGTTGCCAAACGGGCCGATGTCCCGACCCATGGAAGCAGCCGCGCTCGTTCCCGAGGTTCAGGATCCGTATTCTCCTCTTTACTATCCGGGCGTTCCTGATGTTGACTCTGCCTCTCCGGTTTTTCTGGGTGAAGGAGGCGAGCTTGCGGACACGGACTTTCATCTTCGCAAGGTACGTGCCGTTACGGTGCGTGGGCATCTTGTTGGCGCGATCGATAAGCCTGCAGCCGGCCAGATACAGGTTGTCCTCGCCCATAATGAGAACGGCGTGGCTTCTTATATTGATCGGATTCCTGGCGCCATTGAGGCAAATACCGGAAGATTTGAGATTCGCGGCGTCTCGCCCGGCTCCTATTTCATCGTCGCGTCACAACTCTCCGCCCGCGCATCAGGTGGCCGGATACCGATAGAAATAAGCTCTTCCACTGCACAGGAAGAGGTGTCAGTTCCGCTCTCCTCCGCCTTTGACATTCTGGGTACAGTTGATATCGAAGGCGTGCCGCGCGGAAGCTTACCAAACCTCGTTGTTCGTCTGTTGCCCGCAGAAGGCCTGGCACCAGGTCCTCAGCCATGGAGCAGAGTCGCCAGCGATGGAAGCATCCGTCTCACAGGTGTTACCCCGGGCCTATGGAGGATTCAGCTCGATGCTCTGCCGGATGGTTTGTGGATAAAGACCGAGAGCTTCGCTGGTAATGAGATTCCCGCCGGCGAGTTCTTCGCCAATGAGAGCACGCGCGGGCAATTGCGGATTATGTTGTCCGGTGGAGGCGCTCAGATCTCCGGCACTGCAACGGCTGATGGCCAGCCTTCGCGGGCCACAGTGGTTCTGGTGCCTGCAGTTCCTGAGCTAAGGGTCTTTCACCAGTTCTATCGCGTCACCAACGCCAGTGAGCATGGCACTTTTACCATCAAGGGAGTTCGCCCCGGGTCTTATAAACTTTTTGCCTTTCTGGAGATAGACCCGTTTGCCTGGTTTGACCCGGACCTTTTACAGCTGATTGATGGCATGGGTGAGTCTGTGTTCGTCAGCAAAAACGAAAACATACTTCGCGATGTTGTGGGCATCAAGCCAGAAGCGCTCATCCCTCATTGAGGTGCCGCAACATCAAGGATCTCAAGCGCAATTCAGCCCGCCAACCTGCTTCCTTTTATATTTCGCAATTGCGGAGAAGACTCGAGTCCAGCGAGCCAGCTTTAATTAGCACGACAAGGAGGGTGTTCTATGCAAAAGCTTTCAAGCAACAGTAAGTCGCTGCTTTCCCTGGTAGCTCTCGTGGTCCTGTTGGTGGCCTGCTCTCTACCTGGCTCAGCGCAAAGCGCCGGCTATGACCTGTTTCAGACCGGATCGGGCGCATCTGTGAATCTATCCAGCATCGGCCTGGGAAATGTGAACTTGCAGAGTGTCCCCATTCAGTCGTCGTTGGGCAGTACCGATACCATAATGCACCGCACGAAAGACACGATTGGCGGAGGCTCCTCTCCCGTGGAAGTGACCGCGCTTTTCATGAAGAGCGCCAGCAGCGTGACTTATCAGGGCCAGTCCGTTGATGTCTACGTTACTATTAACAACTCCGGCGGAGTCATTCCTACCAGCACCCTGCCACAGCCGGACTCAACTTCTTCCAGCGGGACTGTGACCGTACGCTCAGATGGCACTTTTGATTCGAGCATCACCGTGAATGCCGATTTGATCTTCGTGAAAGCTGGAACCAGCGTAACCAATTCAGCAAACTACGTAGCTCACCAGGGCGCCCCGGCGATTACTCTGTCATCGACCAACTCGACGTGGAGCGCCAGCGCACCCGCAGGATATCCTTCCTCTTCATCTTTTCCATCCGGAGGGTTTTATCCCAAGCCGGTTCACACGGGGCCACATCCGGTAACCCCGAGCACCTGCAATACCGGTACTGCTCCGGGAATCCCGGTAAATTCACAAACTACGTCTGCCAATGCCAAGACCGGCAACCAGGCAGGGGCTTCACAACAGATTGCGGTCAGGGCCTGCATTTCGACTGTGAATGATTGATCAGAAAAAACTCATGGGCGCTGGTGTTTCGATTTTCCGGCGCCCACGGATTTCGTGAGCATGCTCTGAGTAAGCTGCTTCTTACCGTCTGGCAGATTTACTTTGAAATCTTTTTGCCTGATGCTTGCCTGCATCTGTTGGCATCTTTCCATTTCGGGAAAATCCAGCAATAAAATTCGATTCATCCCACAATTTTGTCTTGCCAACACGCTTGCGGCAGGGGTATTTTGTGTGCCTCAAGCTATTCAGGATCGCCCTCAGAAAAATCTGAAAGACTTGAGACAGCACGTAGAGAGCCGGTCGAAGCTCATTCAGGTTTCGACGAACCGGGTTCCCAAGTACCTGGTGAAACTGAGCTGCTTCGCTATTCTTAACCGGCATTTTTGGAAAGATCACTTTGTAAGTGACAGGGCGAAGCTTTACCCACGCCAATCGTTAGATTGATTCCCGCAAACCGAAGAGTCCTCTCTTGCCGCACAATTCTCTTTCATTTGACTCTCATAGTCCAAGTTGGTTCGTGCTTTTTGTACGCGCCAATCAGGAAAAGAAGACTGCGCAGCGTCTGGCCAGCCATGAGGTTGAATATTTTCTTCCCAGCTACCGTTCCGTGCGGCAATGGAAAGACCGGCGAGTAACGCTGGAAATGCCGCTTTTCCCGGGATACATCTTTGTACATTTGCCACTACTTGAACGCAACCGCGTCCTCACGCTACCAAACGTGGTCGGCCTGGTTGGCGGCAAATCTCCTTCCGTTGTGTCCGGGGAAGAGATTGACTACATCAGGAAAGGCGTTGACTTTGGCAATGCCGCGCCGCACTGCACGCTGGCGGTTGGCCAGAAGGTCATGATCGTTAACGGAGTCTTACGCGGAATGCGTGGGACTCTTGCACGCAGCCAGAACAACACGCGCGTGGTCATCAGTGTTGAATCCATCGGACGCAGCTTTGCCGTCGATGTCGACATCTCTTGTCTGAAACCCATTGAAAGCCCACTGCCTCTTCAACGTCATGCGGGCTGAATTCTCCCGTTTCCATCTTTTTGCTTATGCTTTTACCGCTCAGGCAGTTCCTGACAATTGACGTGAAGGAAGTTGAATTCGTCCGGCGCGGATTCTCCCCTTCAAGCGCGGAACTTCAAGACCATTTGGAAAATGTTGGGCGCATTTTCCTACACGGATATCACGCTGCACTCGAACATCGCGATCAGACCACACTGGCGAAGCATCTCGATCAAATCGACCTTGAGCATCGTGGCTTTGCCTATGAAGGCGCAGCCATGGCGCTGACGCTGCTGGACCAAATGTCTCTGCGGCGCAACTCTCTCCTTCGATTCATGGAAAGTGTCGGCAAGCAGCACATTTTTATGCTGCACGTGGGCGTCGGCTGGGCGTATGCACGGCTTCCCTGGTTGCGCCGGCGCATGGAGGCTGCCATCAAAAAGTTTCATCCTGTATTGCGTTGGCTCGTCATCGATGGGTACGGGTTCCACGAAGGATACTTCCATTGGAAGGACCGCCCGGAACCAGAGGTCCGTTCGCTCCAGCTCTCTGAAGATGCGCGCCACGTTTTCTTTCAGGGACTGGGCCGTAGCCTTTGGTTCATCAAAGGCGCGAATGTCGGCGAGGTTGCCGCGACCATTACCAGGTTTCATCCGAGCTACCGCGGCGATGCATGGAGCGGCGCAGGTCTGGCTTGCGCTTATGCCGGCGGTCTGGCTACAGAGGCGATGGCCCGATTGCAACAACAAGCCGGCGTACATGCCGCAGCTCTGGCGCAGGGCGCGGCTTTCGCGGCCAAGGCGCGCGATCTTGCGGGCAACGCTGCCCAGCATACTGAGGTCGCCAGCCAGATTTTGTGCGGCATGCCGGCCTCGCAGGCTGCAACGCTGTGCGATGAAACCTGCAACAAGGTAAACCTGCTCCACCCATGCCCGTATCAGCATTGGCGGAAGCTACTGCAAGAAGCAATGTTTTCCTCCTTAGGAACATTCAAGCGAGGTCAGTCACACGAACACAGCATCTCTTCATCACTGGTTGCAGCGCAACCTCACTAGAGCAGCGGTTTGTGCTGCATCGTAACTCGTACCCATGAATGCAATTGCCATTGTTGGAATGGCCTGCCGCTATGCTGAAGCTCGCTCTCCCCGGCAGCTCTGGGAGAATGTGCTGGCGCAGCGACGGTCATTCCGCCGTCTGCCGCGTGTCCGGTTGAACCTTGCCGACTATTCCCCTGACACACAGCATGAAGATCGCATCGCGCCAGTAATGGCTGCGGTGTTGGATGACTACGAGTTTGATACCTCCCGTTTTCATATTTCCCATGACGCTTTTCTCTGTACCGACCTGAGCCACTGGCTGGCTCTCGACGTCGCTGAGCAGGCTCTGGCAGACGCCAGGCTCCTCGATGCACCCTCCGAGCAACGTGAGCGAACTTCGGTCTATGTAGGCAATTCGCTCACAGGGGAATTCTCCCGCTCCAACCTCATGCGCCTGCGCTGGCCCTATGTCCGCCGCGTACTTGGCGCTGCGTTTCAAGAGACCTCAGGCCTTACGCAAAGCGAAATCGAAGAGCTAATGGCGCGAATTGAAACACTCTACAAAGCCCCATTTCCTGCCACCAACGAAGAATCGCTGGCTGGGGGACTCTCCAACACCATTGCCGGCCGTATCTGCAATTACTTTGATTTCAAAGGCGGTGGCTATACCGTGGATGGAGCCTGCGCATCGAGCATGCTCGCAATCGCCACGGCCTGCACAGCTTTGCATACTGGTGATGTAGATATAGCGATCGCCGGCGGCGTCGATCTAAGCCTCGATCCCTTTGAACTGGCCGGATTCTCCAGCCTGGGCGCGCTCGCTTCCGATAAGATGCGCGTCTTTGATACGCATTCTTCCGGCTTCTGGCCCGGTGAAGGATGCGGCATGGTGGTGCTCATGCGGCATGAAGACGCGCTGGCAAATGGCCACACGCCCTATGCGCTGATTCGCGGATGGGGCATCTCTTCTGACGGCCAGGGCGGCATCACCCGTCCTGAAGTGAACGGACAGATGCTTGCCCTGCGTCGCGCCTATGAACGATCTGGCTACGGAATCGACTCCGTTGGTTATTTCGAAGGACACGGGACAGGAACTTCCATCGGCGACGCAACTGAGCTGCAAGCTTTGTGTCGTGCCCGGCGTGAAGCACCAATGTGGAATGGGCAGGCGGCCGTGGGGTCGATCAAAGCGAACATCGGCCACACGAAAGCAGCCGCCGGAGTGGCTGGGTTGATCAAAGCCGCAATGGCGGTTCACACAAAGATACTGCCGCCAACTACAGGCTGTGATGATCCACACTCTGCGTTTACAACGGGAAAACCTGCGCTACGCGTTCTTAGTGAAGCTGAACTCTGGCCAGCTGGGTTGCCGGCTCGAGCCGGAGTAAGCGGTTTTGGATTCGGCGGGATCAATGCGCATATGACGCTCGAGGCGGCAGACACGGCTTGCCGCAAGACCTTCACTTCGATTGAACAGTCACAAATTGCTTCTCCGCAGGACTGCGAGCTCTTTCTTTTTACGGAAGTCAGCAGCGAAGAACTCCTGCGCCGGCTTGAAGAGATACTTCGCATGACAGAAGAAATCTCATACTCGGAGCTTTCAGACTTATCCATCATGCTGGCAAAGCAGGCCGCAAGCCTGACACCTGAAAGCTCGATGCGCGCTGCCTGTATTGCTTCTTCTCCAGATGAACTGGCGGAGTGCCTCAGGAAACTGGTCGCTCTTTGTGAAGGTAAATTCCAGCATTCAATCGATGCCCATCAGGGAACGTTTCTCGCTGCGACCGGTGAGGCTCCTCGGATTGCCTTTCTCTTTCCCGGCCAGGCATCGCCGGTTCATACCGATGGAGGAATCTGGACGCGTCGTTTTCCTCTGCTGCGCGATCTCTACCGTCGAGCCGCCTTGCCCCACCAGCAAAGCATCAGAACAGAGATTGCCCAGCCTTGTATTGTGACCTCGTCGCTTGCCGGGCTGCAGATGCTTGAACTGTTCAACGTTCGGGCATCGGTCGCGGTCGGGCACAGCCTGGGAGAAATCAGCGCTTTGTACTGGGCAGGCGCCTGCAAAGAAGCGGACCTCCTTTCCCTGGTGCGAGCTCGCGGCCAGGTAATGGCAGAGGCGGGAAATCCCGACGGCGGCATGGCGTCCATTCGCGCTAGCTATCCTGATGTGCTCGAAAGATTGAATGGCGATGGGTTGGTCGTAGCAGCCCACAATGCGCCGCAGCAGACGGTTGTCTCGGGAGCGGCACCTGCAGTGCGGCGTTTCACGCAACGCATGAATTCGGATGGCCTCACTGCCACGATGCTGCCGGTCTCGCATGCATTTCATTCGCCTCTGGTGGCCGAGGTAGCCGGGGCGTTTTCGCAGCATCTTGCAACATGCACTTTTGACCGTCTGCGCCACCGCGTGATTTCTACTGTGACGGCCGAGCCCCTTGATTCAGATACAGATCTGCAGGCTCTTCTGACGGAACAGATCACCAAACCTGTAATGTTCGCCGGCGCTTTTGATATCGCCTCCGCAGAAGCAGATTTCTTTATTGAAGTCGGCCCGGGCTCCGTACTATCGAGCATTGCGAATGAATGCACGGACAAGCCGGTGATTGCCCTGGATGCCGGCGCCGAATCGCTACGCGGACTTTTTACCGCGGTGGCTACTGCATTCGTGCTGGGCGCTCCGGTTCGCCTGAATCCGCTTTTTGAACAGCGCTTTGGACGGCCTATCGATACAAGAAAAAAGCATTCATTCCTGGCAAATCCCTGCGAGCAGGCCCCGGAGTCATTGCCTTTAAGACGGTCCTGGAACGTAGCTGAATTCAAGACCTCACAGCCCACGTATAGCGCGAGCAATTCAGCGCTCAACACTTTGATAGATCTGGTTGCACGCCGGACAAAACTGCCCACTGCCGCCATTCAACCTGGGCAGAGGTTCCTGGCCGATCTCCATCTGAACTCCATTACCATCTCTCAGATCATGCTGGAAGCCGCCAGCCGGCTTTCACTCCCCAACCCTATCGCTCCTGCCGAATATACAAATGCCACGATTGATGAAGCGGCAGAGACCCTGGAGTCACTGCGTTCAAGAGCGCCACTGCACTCCGCTGAACAGTTTCCGTCCGGCGTCGATTCGTGGGTTAGAGTTCTTGGTGTTGATTTGCGCGAGAAGCCGTTGCGCCGCGACGGCAAACGATCACCAGGGAATTGGGAAATCGCAGCACTCGCAGAAAGCGCGCTGCAATTGCGCCTGCGGGAAGAGTTCAGCTCGGTCCCAGGTAAGGGGATGGTCTGCTGCGTTCCACTGGAATTGAATGAGCGAGCTGCCGAGTTCCTCCTGCAATCCGCGCAACACGCGATTCAGCAACGCATGTCGCACATTGTGTTCTTGCAGCATGGAGGAGGCGCGGGATCGCTCGCACGCACTTTGTATTTGGAGAACCCCAGCAGTAAAGTCACGGTGGTTGACGCCCCTGCCCAACATCCTGACAGAGCCAGGTGGACAGCTGCAGAAGCCTGTGCCAATCCCAGCTTTGTTGAAGCGCATTATGACAATGCTGGGATCCGTCGCGAACCCCGACTACGTCTATGGCAGCCGGAGCACGATGCTACAGACAATCCGCTCAGTCCCGACGACTTGCTGTTAGTCACAGGCGGAGGAAAAGGGATTGCAGCAGAAAGCGCTCTTCATCTCGCCCGCAGCTCAGGCTGCCGGCTGGTGTTGTTAGGAAGATCGGATCCGTCTGTCGACAGCGAGCTGCGCCAGAATCTCAATCGCATCGAAGAGGCCGGCATTGATTGTGCCTATTTTGTGGCGGACATCACTGATCCATCTGCAGTCAGAGCGGCCGTCGCTCACATTGAACCGGAAACCGGACCGGTGACAGCTGTGCTCCATGGCGCTGGTGTCAACGAACCAAACCGCATAGAGAAAATCACAATGCAGGATTTGCAGCAAACTCTGGCCACCAAAGTAGACGGGCTGCACAACGTTCTAAATACGGTCAATCCTGCGAAACTAAAACTCTTGCTGACCTTTGGCTCCATCATTGCCCGCACCGGACTTCACGGCGAGGCGCACTACGGTTTGGCAAATGAGTTTCTCAACCTGATGGTGGAACACTGGCAGCAAGAACACGCGCATTGCCGTTGCCTGAATCTTGAATGGTCAGTGTGGGTCGGCGTTGGAATGGGGCAGCGGCTTGGCGTGCTTGATTCGCTAGTCCGCCAGGGTATAACTCCAATCCCGCTCGATACCGCGCTTGACCATTTACAAACGATGCTCGCCTGGAAAGGCATGCCCGTATCAGCGATCGCTACCGGTCGCTTCGGTAGCTTGCCAACCTTGCGGTTTGAACAGCCCGAACTGCCGCTGCTGCGCTTTCTCGAACATGTCCGAATCCATCATCCTGGAATTGAGCTGATTGCTGAAGCTGAGCTGGAGACTGATACTGACCCATACATCGCAGAACACGCCTTTCAGGGTGAACAGCTTCTCCCCGCGGTCATGGGGATGGAAGCGATGGCACAGGTGGCCCAGACGCTGGAGCAATCCGAACTTCTGCCTGCATTCCACGATTTGCGCTTTGAACATCCGATTGTCATCCCACGTGACGGACCACTGACACTTCGCGTGGCGGCGTTGCGGCGGAAGCCAGGCTTTGTTTCCGTGGTGATTCGATGCTCCAGCACTGGATTCAAAGTAGACCACTTCAGCGGTGAGTGCATTTTTGAACAGGATAAGACTGGCATCAGTTCAGGTTTGCTTGAGCCCGAACAAAACTCCACCCCGCGCAATGCCAAAGGCTTGTACGAAAGAATTCTCTTTCACCAAGGCAGGTTCCGCAGAGTGCAAAGCTATGACTCCCTGCGTTCCAGTAAGAGCATCGCCAGGCTATCTGCTCCAACACAGGCGACATGGTTTGCCCGGCACCTGCCCTCAGAACTCTTGCTAGGTGACAGCGCTTCACGTGACGCAGCCCTTCATTCCATACAGGCGTGCATCCCGCATCGAACTATTTTGCCCGTCGGGATTGACCGAGTTACCACCAGCGCGCATTGGACGTACGGCGCATCGTTGGTCCAGGCCGTTGAACGCACGAGTGACGGCGACAACTTTGTCTATGATGTGCGCATTGCGGATGCCGAAGGAAAAATCTGCGAGCAATGGCATCGTCTGCATCTACGTGCAGTAGCGCCAATTCAAACACAAGCTCCGTGGCCTCCAGCTTTGCTTGTACCTTATTTGGAAAGAAAGCTCGGTGCAATCTTTGCTCCCTTCGAGATCACGATTGGTCTTGCTGCTGCAGCCGAAGACCGATGCCCATGCACGAGTGAGCGTTTGGTTCAGGAAATATTCGGCCGCGCAGCGAAGCTCGCGCACAGACCTGATGGAAAGCCGATGGTTACTGGCGCCGGTGATCCTGAACCCTGCCTGTCGCTATCCCACTCTTCGGGGACGACCCTGTTATTTTCGACAGGCGGGACTGCAGCCGGTTGTGATCTGGAAGCAATCGTCGAGCGCTCGCCGGAGAGTTTGTTGGCGTTGCTCGGCCCGCGGGAGTTCGCCCTTGCACAAACGCTTGCCGACGTCTCGAAATCCTCCCTTAAAGAAGCATCAACCATGATTTGGAGCTTGCAGGAATCATTGCGAAAAGCGGGCTGCAGTCTTGATCAGCCCATCTGTCTCAGCTCATGTTCTTCGGAGAATTGGACACTTTTTTCGGCAGGCCCATTTAAGGCTGCTACATTTCATGCCCGCCTCGAAGAGTTTCCAACTTCGTTGGCATTCGCATTCGTCATCAAGGCACAGCCATGAAAGCCTACGAGTTCCGGCACGTAGTTGGCTTTGAAGAGACCAGCCTGATTGGCAACGTTTATTACGTAAACCATCTGCGCTGGCAGGGGCAGGCGCGAGAGCGGTTTCTGCGCGACTATTTTCCGGAAATACTTGAGCAATTCGAACACGGCTTGGCACTGATTACTCTCTCGTGTTCATGCCAATATCTGGGCGAGCTGCGGCCGTTTGATCTGGTGATTGTACGCATGTTTCTTGCAGCGGTCGCCCAAAACCGTATTGCTATGCGTTTTGAATACTGGCGAAACGGTGAGCCCGAAGAGCTAGTGGGACGGGGTGAACAGGAGATCGCCTGCATGCACAGGCAGGGTGGCCGTCTGCTGCCTACGGCCATTCCGCCAAAGCTGCTGGACGCTCTCTCGGAATTTGCAGACCGGTCCGTTCCTGTTCACGGGTAACCAGAAGCACTTAAGAAAGAGGTAGAGAGATGGGCACTTCAGTGATGCGTGACGCCACTTTGCGCTCACATTACGAATCCGTGCAGCGTGTGATCTCAGTCATGCAGAACCAGCTTGACCAGCCGATGACGCTGCAGGAATTAGCAAGGATCGGATTTGCGAGCCCGTGGCATTTCAATCGCACCTTCCGGCAAATTACCGGTGTTCCACCGCTGCAATTTTTTTACGCTCTGCGGCTCGAGGCCGCAAAGCGCCTGCTGACCGACACGCAAAAAAAAGTGATCGACATTTGCTATGAAGTTGGCTATCAGAGCGTTGGCACCTTCACGCGTCGCTTTGCCGACGTTCTGGGCCATTCGCCCATTCAGTTCCGAAAACTGGCTCGCGGCAGGACCAGACCATCTAGTCTCCCGCCTGATTCACAGGACCACGACCGGGCCCGGCCAGGGACGTCCATCTCCGGGGTTGTCACCTCGCCCGCCAGTTTTCGCGGACGCATCGCGGTAGGCCTGTTCACAACCAGGATCCCTCAAGGCAAGCCCGTTACCTGCACATTAATAAAGGATGGCGGAGCCTACAGGCTGAAGGGGCTTCCCGAGGGCTATTTCTACTTATTTGCCGTCGCGTTGAGAGACGCACCCGGCAGCCCTGTGTACTTTGACTACCGCAGCGCTATGAGGGCCGGGGGCCAGCGTATCCGTATTTTTCGCGACTCTTTTCAAGGTTTTACCGATCTTCAACTGAGGCCGCCTTCGGCATTTGATCCGCCATTGCTTCTCACTCTGCCTGCGCAAAATGTGTCAGATTGCGAATCATCGCAGCGAAACTAACGCCCGCATGCCGGCGCTATCATCTTCCCGTCAGAATATGCAGCAATTCACTGTCAGAAGTGTCATGGCTGAGCTCCCAGAACATGACGCCACCTAAATGACGCCGGTGAATGTAGTTGATCTTTACCCGCATCGATTCCGGACAGTCATAGCTCCAGAATGTATGGTCACTCCAAAGTGTGCAGCTCACCGGCCCGGAGAAAACATGCCGGTCCGCACTCGATAGCTGCTTGAGATCACGATAACTTCCCGGCGTCGTGGCTTGGCCTTGCGCTTTTTGGTAAAGGCCATGGTTCACGTCGTCGACTCCCGCCCAGCCCTTACCATAAAAAGGAACTCCAAAGACAATCTTGCGCGCGGGTACCTTCGCATGCAGAAAGCCTTTGACCGCATAGTCGCCGTAGCGAACATGCAGTCTCGGCTCAGTCTTATCTTTACGATCACGAAAGAGCGCACTGTGAAATGCCGTAAGCGGCTCGGAATTCCAGTGCAGGTCATAGGCCATCACGGACAGAAAATCGACGTATGGCACGATCTCCTTAAGTTCAAAATTTGAGTAGTACTCTTCTTCAGCGGGTAGAGCGGCCGTCAGCAGGAGGCCCGGCTTTACCGCATCCAATTGGCGGCGAAACTCAGCCATCATCGCGGTGAAGTTTGCTTTGTCCGCCGGCTGTCCTGGCTCGACACCTCCGTTGACCGGATATTCCCAGTCGATATCGATTCCATCAAAGATCCCCGGCTCGACGATTCCATCGGCAAACTGGCCTTTCACAAACAGGTCCACGCATGAGCGAACGAACTCCTTCACGTTCTCTGGCTGCGCCGCACCGGTGAAGCCGCCGCTCTGTCCCCAGCCGCCGAGCGAAAGCAGCACTTTGAGTTCGGGGTGCATGCGCTTGAGCTCCTGAAGCTGATGAAACGTGCCCCGAAGTTTGTTATCGCCGGTGGGATCTGTTGTGCCATCCACGCTGGTGGCTGCATCGTAGGCCCGCTCGAGCGCCACATCGCGATTCCCAATCTCGCAGCGGTTGTTCACAACCTTCCCAAAAGCGTAATCAATGTGGGTCAGGAGCTTGGCAGCACCGCTGCCTTCGATATCCTTCACCAAATAGTGGCCTGACTTGGCGCCGCCTTCAGTGAAATAGCCGACAACATAGAATGCGCTCCCGCTGGAGCTGCTTTCGTGTTTCCCTTCTGCACTCGCGCAAATCCACAGAGTAGCAACCACGCAGGCAAGCAGCCACCTGGCATATCGTCGATACATCAAGTCTCCTCACTCTTGGAACAACGCCATTAAACCGGAAATTTTCCTGCTGCCATCGTCGTTATTACGTCTCCCTGCGGCGTCAGCACAACCACATCCGCGATCCGGCCGGGGGCAAGCATGCCGCGCGTTTCATTGATGCCCAGAAGCCGTGCGGGGTTGAGCGTAGCCAGCCGTACCGAGTCCTGCAGCGTCGACGACGTATAGCGCATCACGTTGCGGACTGCGCGATCGAGAGTCAGCACACTGCCTGCAAGCTTGCCGTCCAGATCACAGCGATCGCCCTTGACCTCGACTTCAAAACCGCCGAGCTTGTATCTGCCGTCAGGCATGCCGGTGGCACTGATGGCGTCGGTGATCAGGATTGCGCGTTCAGCTCCTTTGGCAGACAAGAAGAGTTTTACCATGCTGGGGGCTACGTGCAGGCCATCCACTATCAAGTCCGCAGTTACGCGATCGTCACTCAGGACCGCGCCCACAATTCCCGGCTCGCGGTGATCGAGAGAGCGCATGGCATTGAATGTGTGGGTCGCGTGATGAGCTCCTGCCTGGATCCCGGCGCTGGCCTCGGCAAAGGTCGCGTTGGAGTGGCCCAGGCTTGCTTGAATGCCGAGCTGAGTCGCCGCCGCAATCGTTTCCAGGCCACCTTCAAGTTCAGGAGCAATAGTCAGCATGCGAACCGTTCCGCCGGAAGCCTCATGCAATTGGCGTAGCAGCTCCGGCGATGGCCGGAGTAAATTCTCTGGCGGATGGACGCCGCGCTTCGCATGACTGATAAACGGTCCTTCAAGATGAATGCCGAGCAAGGCAGAGCCTGTGCGATCCTCTCTTGTCCTCTGCGACTTTCCCAGATGCTCCAGCGATTTCAACGTTGCCGGCAATGGCGCAGTCACCGTGGTAGCGAGATAACTGGTGACGCCATGTTTGATCATGGCGCGCTCGATCGCGGCCAACGCCGAGCCGTCAACCTCCATCACGTCATGCCCGCTGCCGCCGTGAATATGGATATCAATGAAGCCAGGAGTGAGAATTGCACCAGGAAAATCCTGAAGCTGGACGTTTGCCGGCAACGGTACATGTGTGCGCGGTCCGACGGCAGCGATCCGGCCGTCTTCCACGATGAGCACCGGATGCTCCACTATTTCCGTTGGAGTGAAGAGCCGCGCCGCTGTGATAGCAGTCTTCATTTGTAATGCATCAGCATTTCGTCAAAGTATACCCAAAGGTTCGCGCCGCACTTGCATCCGTTCTCCCGGGCATGGGTTTCACATTGGGAATTGTGGGGTTTTGCCGAACTTTACTAAATCGTTTGAATTTAGCTATTGAATCGGTTCGTTAGATTATATTATCTTGTGCGTCAAGCGGTGGGTAGGGCTACAAACCCATCGCTGCCTAAACTTCCTCCCGTGGAAGTCATCCATCATCACCCCTCAGGTTATTGGGAGGGCGGCTGGCGTGCCGGCCTGCGGCGCGCGACAACGGAGGATACCAATCAGCGCTTCGCCTTTGCCTGCGTGCAATACCCAGTAAAGCTTCCGGTTTCTCCAAGACATTTGAGGCCTTCAGGCAGAGGAGAACGCAGCGATGTAACTAACATCTCTGTCTGAACTGCGGAGGCGAACCTTCACGTAATTCGCCTCCGCCTTTTATTGCAGACAAAAACGGACCGGCTTTTGATATCTTGAACCATTCTTATGCTGAAATTTTTTCTAGGAACTATTGGCGTATGTCTTCTTGCTGCATCGGTTGGAGCACAAGACCATTTCTCCCAAGCCGGGCCGGTACAGCTGACCAATGACGGCCGGAGTTGGGTGGAGAAGACACTCAAGCATCTCTCACTGGAGGAAAAAGTCGGACAGATGCTGAATGTCCGTTACTTCACTGACTTCCAGAATTTTTCTTCACCAGGGTATCAGCAGTTTCGCGATCAGATGCAGAAGTATCATCTCGGGTCAATCGTCCTCACTGTGCATACGGACGGACCGATTCTTCTGAAGAATGGCCCGCTGGAGGTGGCGGCTGTCGCCAATCAACTGCAGCGAGACTCCAGATTGCCACTGTTGATCGCCGCGGACTTTGAACGCGGTCTTGATTCCCGCGTCAGCGGCACGCTGGCATTTCCTGACGCCATGGCCTTCGGAGCAGTGGGTGATCCGGCCCGAGCGGAGAGATACGGCGCCATTGTCGCGGAGGAGGCGCGCGCGCTTGGGATCCACTGGAATTTTTTCCCCGTCGCCGATGTTAACAGCAACCCGGACAACCCAATCATTAACACGCGCTCGTTTGGAGAAGATCCGGCGATGGTAGGCAAAATGGTTTCAGCCTATATCAAGGGCGCTGCTGAGCATGGGATGCTGACGACTGCAAAGCATTTTCCCGGACACGGCGACACGGGCACAGACAGCCACTTGGGCGTGGCCAGAGTGGAAGGAGACCTGCAGCATCTCCAATCCACCGAGCTGCCTCCGTTTCGCGAAGCAATCTCCGCCGGCGTGGCAGCAGTGATGGTTGCACACCTGGCGGTCCCAGCCCTGGAAAGCGACCCCAACAAGGTCGCGACGATTTCGCCACGGGTTGTAACCGATGTGTTGCAGCATGAGTTGAATTTCCACGGAGTGGTCGTCACCGATGCGCTTGAGATGCGAGGATTGACGAGCATTTATCCTCCGGGCGCGGTGAGCCCGACGGCGCGCGCGGCAGTCGACGCCGTCAAAGCCGGGAACGACGTCATCTTATGGCCAACTGATTTGGATGGGGCCTTCCAGGGAATTATCGCCGCGGTGAAACGTGGAGAGATTCCGGAGTCGCGTATTGATGATTCCGTACGCAAGATCCTGGAGATGAAGGCGTCTGTCGGTTTGCAGCGCGCGCAATTGGTCGACCTCAATCAGCTTTCGTATCACCTGGACAAACAGGAGAATGTGGAATTCGCGCAGCGCGTCGCGGAAGACGCAATCACGTTAGTCCGCGATAATCACCAGGTCATGCCGTTGAGTCCGTTGCCGCCACCAACCACCGAGAGCGAAACATTCCAGGCCCAGGTGAAGCCGACGGTGCAAGTGGTTTCGGTGATCCTTACCGATACGGTCCATGGCGACTGGGGACGGGCTTTTGAAAAAGCCTTGAAAGCACGCCGGGCCGATGCGACGGTCTTTTATGTTGATAAAACAATTGCCGGCGCCATGAGCGGCCAGATTCTGCAGGCTGTAAAAGACGCCGGCAAGGTGGTGGTGGCCGCTTACATCGTCCCTACGCCGGCCAAGCAGGTAATGGTGAATGGACAGATGGTGAACAGCGTGGGCCTGGAAGAATCAACCGGTGAGCTGCTGCGGAATATTCTGGAAATGGCCGCACGCAAAACCGTTGTGATCGCTATGGGCAGCCCCTATGTGGCCCAGAGTTTTCCGAGCGTTGAAAACTACCTGTGCACGTTTTCAAATTCCACCAGCTCTGAGACTGGCGTGGTAAAGGTGCTGTTCGGCCAGGCTGTGCCCGGCGGATATCTGCCGGTGACTTTGCCGGGGATCGCAAAGCGCGGATTTGCTATCGAGCGAAATGCTCCTGCTGCGCCGGCAAAGTAAGCTGGAAGTTATTTAGGGGATGGCGCGCGTGGAATCGCGAATCACCAACTCAGCCGCAAGCCTGCGATGGACAGCGGGCAGTGCGCGATTTTCTGCCGCCGCTGTGATCGCATCGTTCACGATAGTAACAGCAGCTGTGCCCATGGCTTCCATCGGTTGCCGAATCGTGGTCAATGCAGGAACAAAAAGCTGTGACGGATTGATGTCGTCAAAGCCGACCACCGAGCAGTTTCCCGGGACTTTGATGCCCGCGCGGGCCAGGGCGCGCAGCGCACCAAAGGCGGTCATGTCGTCATATGCCATTAAGGCCGTGAACTGGCGGTCGCGCTTAAGCAGTTCTTCGGTCATCCGGCAGGCGTCATCCACGCCTACGTTGGGATTCCGCTGATCCGGCAGATCAACGATCAGACGCGGATCCAGCTCGAGGCCGGTATCTTTGGCAAACCGTTGTGCACCGCGCCAGCGCGCCCGGCTGCTGGAGAGCGCTTTCGGTCCGCGAACAAAAGCGATCTTGCGATGACCCAGTCCATAAAGATGAGAGAGAGCGGAATAGGCCCCGGCTTCATCATCCACGATCACCGAACTGGTGGCGTCTGACTCCAGTTCGCGCCCGATAATCACAGTGGGGATCTTGCCACGTTCAATATCGGCCAGAAGGTTGATGTCGAGGAAGAGCCAGTTCGCCAGGACAATCAGTCCTTCGATCCTGCGCTCCAGCAGCATTTCCAGATAGCGTTCAAACCGGCCGCGTTCGTTGTGGGCGTCGGCTAGGATCGGAAGATAAGAGGCCTGATAGAGTGCGTTTTCAATGCCGCGGATAATTGGCGTGCAATAGGGATCGGTAATATCAAAGACCATCACGCCGACGGTGTGGTTGCGTTTGCTGCGCAGCGACTTGGCAAAAACATTCGGACGATAGCCCAGGGTCTTGGCCGCTCGTTGAATCCGTGCCTTGGTCTGCGGCGGAATGTAACGGGCAAGCGGAGCATTGTTGAGCACAATGGAAACCGTGCTGGCGGAAAAGCCGCTGCTCTTGGCAACATCGCGGATGGTAACGCTGGCCTTGTTCGGATTACGCTGTCTCACAGGTCACCCTATCTTCGGCGGAAGGTCGGGAAGTTCAGCGATCTTCTTGGACGCTATTCTCCCATTTTTAATAAAAGCGTTCAATAACAATTGCAACCAGCCCCGCTGAAAATATGCGATTGTTTTATTGAAACGTTTCGCTATAATAGGGGCCGCCGTTGGGCGAAGCGTGGTTTCTTGTTCCGGCCGGGAGGTAAAGGGTGGATCAATTTGCCATCGGAGTGGATCTGGGGGGAACAAACCTTCGCATTGCCGCCGTCGATGGCTCCGGCCAGGTCCTTGATTGCATTGACACGCTCACGCAGGTCAGCCAGGGCCGCGAAGCCACCATAGCCAGACTGACGGACGCAGTCCAGTTTATTTCCCACAAATTTTCCGGCACACACACGCTGCTGGGTGTCGGGGTTGGACTGCCTGGAATTATCGATCTGGAAGCAGGCAAGCTGCATTCGGCGGCCAATCTTCCGGGGTGGAACGACTATCCAGCACGCGACGATCTGGAAGCAAAGCTGGGAGCGACGGTGATCCTGGAGAACGATGCCAATTGCGCAGCCCTGGGGGAAAAGTGGCTCGGCGCCGGTCGCGACGTGAATGATCTTTGCATGATCACCCTGGGCACTGGGGTTGGCGGCGGGTTCGTCGTCAACGGTAAGCCATGGCATGGAGTGTTGGGCATGGCCGGAGAACTGGGCCACATGACGGTCATTCCTGAAGGCGCGCCTTGCGGCTGCGGCAACCACGGATGTCTGGAACAATATGCATCGGCTGGGGCTATTCATCGCCGGGCCAGTGAAGCTGCTGACAGTGGCCGTTCACCTTGTCTTGCGCAAGCTCGTCTGAGCGATTCTGAACTTAGTGCTCGCTCCGTGCACACCTGTGCCGGCGCGGGCGATGCAGCGGCGATCGAGATTTTTCATGCCGTCGGCAAGGCGCTGGGCATTGCACTGGCCAACCTGATCAATGCTTTTAACCTTCCCCGATACATTATTGGCGGCGGCGTCGCAAAAGCTTGGGACCAGTTTTCTCCCGCCATGTTCCATGAACTGCATGAGCGGTCCATTGTGTTCCGCGCGGGAGAGCAGCAAAGGCGCAGCCATCGTTCCACTGAGGTAACTCCGGCGCAGTTGCAGGACCGTGCCGGCCTTCTGGGCGCGGCCCGGTTACCCATGATCCTGTGTGGGACGAAATGCAGAGGCTCTCTCGTAGGTTGACTGCCAAACCGGCCTTCCCCAGCTGAATCCGAGGGTTACCCCCGGTGGTTCCTCTTAAAGCGGCGCTTTTTATCCCGGATAGCCTTGACGTCTCATTTTGGGATTTGTCATTTTGGGTCCACTGCAAAATTCTTTTTAACATGATCTTGACAATGGATAATGAGTCTGCGAGAATCCCCGCCGTGTTTATGAAATCGTTTCAATAAACACAGGGCTTGTTTAATAAAAGCCGCACTCGACCAGAAAGGCGAGTGCCTGACGTGCAGGCGTGACGGCCCGCACCCCCATGGAGGTTGAATGCTGCGTTCTCAAGTTTCCCAAGGAAGTCTCCACTCCTCCTGCTGGCGAATTACAGCAGCCGATGGGCGAAAAAACTTTTACAAGGCACTCGCAAAGAGTGCTTTTTTATTGTGCCTGCTCTCCCTGCTCTGCATGCCTCCCACTGGCATGTACGCACAGCAAGTGACCGGAGCGATCGTGGGCACGGTAGCGGATCCAAGCGGAGCTGCGCTGAGCGGCGCCAAGGTCACGGCCCGCGATCTGGACCGCGGCACCACGCTGGTAACCACCTCCAATGACACAGGTGCTTTCAATCTTCCCAACGTGCCGGTAGGACGTTACGAAGTCAAAGCCGAGGTCAAGGGCTTTCAGACCGCAGTCAATCCTCCGTTCGAGATTTTGTTGAATCAAACCGTGCGCGTCTCCTTCCAGATGAAGGTCGGCGAGGTTTCACAGACCGTGGAAGTCACAGCGAGCGCGCCGCTGCTACAGACCGACACGAGTCTCATCGGCAGCGTATTAGAGGGAAGGACGATTGAGCAACTGCCTTTGTCGACGCACAATACGAACCAATTGACGCTGGTATCACACGCCGGCGTGATCACTCCGAACTTGTTCGGGTTCCAGGCTGCGCAGAACAGCTTCGGCACCGGACGGCCGTACGTGAACGGCGCACGCGAACAGGAGAACAACTTCCTGCTGGATGGCATGGACAACAATCAGCCCGACAACAACGACGTTGGCTACGTGCCTTCCCCGGAAGCGGTGCAGGAGTTCAGCCTGATTACCGGCAGCGCACCCGCCGACTTCGGCAACTATCTGGGCGGAGTGGTCAATGTAACCGTCAAATCAGGGACCAATGATTTCCACGGTTCGCTGTATGAGTACCTCCGCCGCGGCGGCCTCAACGCCAACAGCTGGCAGAACAACACCGCTTGTCTCCCCAACGGAACCGGCTTTATTTGCGGCCGAGACGCAGCCGGCAATCAAATCGCGCCCCGGCCGGCCGTGCACTATGACAATTTCGGCTTTACTTTCGGCGGTCCGATCATCAAAAACAAGCTGTTCTTCTTCGCCGACTATTCCGAATCACTCTTTTCTCAACCTGCAACGGTAGGCCAGATCAGCCTCGTGCCCAATGCACAGAGAATCGGAGACTTTTCCGGCCTGTGCCCGGAAGGTTTCACCGGAGGGATCTGCAACAACCCAGCCCACCAGTTGTTCAATCCTGCTTCAAGCGCCACTGTAGCCGGCCGGACTGCCTTTGCCAATAACCAGATTCCTCTGGGAAGTCTCAATGCTGCGGCCCGTGCGATTGTGAACTCGCCGTTCTATCCCCTCGGGTCCATCGCCAACAACCTCAACCAATTCAAAACCAACGTCTATCAGGGCGACCTCAAGATTGACTATGCGCCTTCAGAGAAAGACCGCTTGGTGGGCCGGTGGTCACAGCAGTTCATCACCGCGCCTTCCAGCAACAGCCTGCAGCTGCTGGGTAACTCTGACCGCACCTTCCCCTTGAAAAACCTCGTTGTGGGTGAGACACACACTTTCTCGTCGACTCTGCTCAATGACGCCCGCATCGGATTCCAGTACTTCCCGGTGACGGAAGGCTTCTCCAACCCTACGGGGCAGAATCTGCCGGCGACATTTGGCATTGCCGGAGTCACAACGGACTTCCTGCCCGCGATGGTCTTCAGTGGAGCGGGGACGCAGCCGGGCACCATCGGCAATGCCGATCTGGTGCAGTCATTCCACGACACCACCTGGCAGTTTGAAGACACTGCCACCTTGACCCACAATCGCCACATCATTCACTTCGGCTTCCAGGCCTATCGCTACATCATGAATGATCTGTATCCAGGGAATGCCGGACTGGCCGGGCAGTTCCTTTTCAATGGGCAGTTCACTGGCAACGGCGGTGCCTCGAGCGGGAGTTCTGTGGCTGACTTCATGCTGGGACTGCCGCAGGATGTACAACAGGGCAATGGCGGAGGCGGCAACAAGTATCTGCGTAACAGCCTCTTTAGCTTCTTCGGGCAGGACAACTGGCGCTTCAAAGACAATCTGACCCTGAACCTGGGCCTACGCTATGAATTGACCACGGCGCGGACCACGGAAAATAACCAGGACATGAATTTCAATCTGGTTACGGGGGTACCGCAGCCCGGCTTCGGCTACAACACCTATAACGGAATCGGCAACTGGCAGCCACGTATCGGCCTTGCCTGGGAACCAAAATGGGGTGGTGTATGGACGAAAAACACGGTGATTCGCGCCGCTTACGGTGTTTCCAGCTTCATGGAAGCCAACGGCGTAAACAACCTGCCGTACCAGAATCCTCCGTTCGTGCAAGGTCATGAAGTGATCAACCAGCCTACACAGGCCCTGCCCACCAGCACGTTGAGCCAGGGTTTTTCCGGCTTCCCGGCTTCGGCCTGCACCATTGCTTCTCTGCAGGCATTTTCGCCGGCCTGTCTTAGCGGCGCTACGCTGCACCTCACTAATCCTGACTTGCGACCGGCGTCAGATCAGCAGTGGAACCTCACCATCCAACGGCAACTGGGCAGCCGGACGTCGCTTTCAGTTGGCTACGTGGGCAACAAGATTGACCACATGTCCGATATCTTCATCTTCAATCAGCTGTTGTTGAATTCGAATGGAACAACGTCACCGGGCCCATTTGCGCAGCCTCTGCTCACCTGCAACGCCGCCGGCACCACGAATCTTTGCGGCGGCGGATCACCCACCATCCGCTTCAACGACTCAAGCGGCATCCAGCGTTACAACGCTCTACAGGTCACTGTGGCGCAGCGCGCGTGGCAGGGACTGGCCTTCCAGGCCAACTACACCTGGTCCAAGTGCATGAGCAACAGCCTGGGTTACTTTGGACCGTTCGGCGACGAAGAAGCGCTTCCGGGAAGCGTGAGCCAGACCGGCTTCGGCTTCTTCTTCCAGGACGCCTACAACGCCAAAGGCGACTACGGACGCTGCATCTCTGACGTAGCCAGCCTGTTCAACGGCTATCTGACCTATGACCTGCCCTTCGGCAAGGGACGCATGTTCGGCGGCAGCGCTGACGGCATTGCCAATGCGATTATCGGCGGCTGGAGCATCGCTTCGAACTTCACGATGCACACCGGCTTCGCTCTCTATCCGCACGGCCCGGACAACTCCGGAACGGGTAGCGCCTCACCGCGCCCGAACTGCGTGGCTGGTGTTTCGCAGTCAGGTAGCGGCGCGCTTACCGATCCCAACGTTACCGGCGGGATCATCGGCCTGCAGCTCCTGAACCCAGCGGCGGTCACGCCGGCAGCGCCGGGAACCTTCGGCACTTGCGCGGCAGGTTCGTTCCGCGGACCGGGGCTGGCCACATCTGACTTGAGCATTGTGAAGGCGTTCCAGATTTCCGAGGGAACGAAATTCCAGTTCATGACTCAGTTCATCAACCTGACCAACACGCCGATCTTCGGCGCCCCCAACTCGAGCCAAGGCTCGACCTTCGGGCTGGTCACATCGTCGAATCCCGGTCGCCAGGTGCAGTTCGGGATGAAGCTTGTGTTTTGACGATCTAACCGATCAAGGCGGGCCACGCACGCGCGTTGCCCGCCAGGGTCACTTGCCCAACTCTTCTGACGTAATGCCCTAGCTGCGGCCGCTCTCTCTCCGGCAGGGCTCTCAAGTGAGAGTTCTGCCCGGCCGCAGCGGTAAAGGCCTCGCGGCAGGATGTGCAGCTTTCTGGCGATGAACCGTCAGAGCGGCCATGCGGAGCTATTACACCACGGGGTAAGTAGCTCCGCATTAAGCCGTGGTTTCCCGAACCGTTCAAATCTCTAATCCGGGAATTGGCATGCGGCGCTGATTCTCTTTGGTGTGCGTACCTGCTCTTTTCGGCATCTATCACGAACGTAGGCCCGCTCTTTTGGCATAGCTCACTTAAGTGACCTTCGGCATTGCGAGACCTTAAACGGCAAGACACAAGGCTCTTCATGACGATCCATCGTGAACAAATCGGTGCGAGGAATGCAAACGCAGCTATGAGCCAGGGCAAAAACGGTTTCGCGCATTACATGATCAAGGAAATTTACGATCAACCAGAAGCCGTGCGTACGGTGATTGAAGACAACCTTGATCGCGGCGGAAACATTTCCATGCCGCAATTAGGACTTTCTGCGGATCTGGTGCGAAGCATCAACAAGATCACCATCGCCGCCAGTGGCTCCAGCCGGCACGCGGGCATGGTGGGCGAATTCATGCTGGAACGGATGGTGGGGCTGGACGTGGAAGTGGATTTCGCCAGCCAATATTGCTATCGCGACCCTGTAGTGGCCCCTCATGAGCTGACGATTTTTCCCTCGCAGTCGGGGACGACCATCGATACCATTACTGCCCTACAGGTGGCGCGCAGAAAAGGCGCATCCTCATTGGCGATCTGTAACGTACCGGAAACGCCGCTGACCCAGCTGGCAGATGCAACCCTGCTGACGCACGCCGGTGAAGAAGTCGCAATCGCAGCTACCAAGAGCTTTACCACTCAACTCACAGCGCTTTTTCTTTTCTCCACGCATCTGGCCCTGATGCGGTCCACCGCGAATGAGGCCACCAGGCTTGCGGTCCAGGCGCTGCCCAGGTTGCCGGAGATGATCGAGAAAGCCCTGGAAACCGATCAAAAGTGCCAGCAGTTTGCCCAACAGCTCTATGAATACAAAGATTTCATTTATATGGGCAGGGACATTGACTACCCGATCGCTTTGGAAGGCGCGCTCAAGCTGAAAGAAGTTTCTTACATTCATGCCGAAGGGTATCCGACGGGCGAACTAAAGCATGGGCCAACGGCATTGGTGAATGAACATCTGCCCATTGTCGTACTGGCGGCGCGGGATCCTCACGACCAGGATTCGGTCATGCGCTATGGCAAGACCCTGGTCAGCATTCGTGAATTTGTTGAACGTGAGATTCCGGTGCTGGCCATCGCGAGTGAGAACGATACGGAATTAGAAAAAATTGCTCCCTGCGTGCTGCGTGTTCCCGAAGCACCTTTGCTTCTCCAGCCGATGGTCGAGGTAATACCGCTCCAGTTCCTTGCCTACCATATAGCGGTGTTATGCGGACGCAATGTCGACCGTCCCCGCCATCTTTCAAAATCTGTGATGAGTGAGTGATTTGCGGAAGGTAAAGCGATCGTCATTTCCGGCGGGAACCGCGGCTAACTCCAATATTTGGCGTCTATCATTCAATATTCAGGGAAAAATGCCTGAATTTTGGAAACCTTTTTCTCCAGCGGCCGTATATATCTCTCAAAAGGCTGTTTAGGCCGCCGACTGTGCCATGTCATCAGCCTTTCCTGGTCCTTATATTAAGGTGCTCGTCATTTTCGTCTGCTCGTTCAGCAGGAACGGTTCAATCAGGGAGAGAAATCGAATGCAGGTTCTGGAGCACATTCGCTATGCATTGCGGCAGTTCAGGAAAGCTCCTGGATTTACAACGACAGCGGTTTTGACGCTGGCGCTCGGCATTGGTGCGACCACGGCGATTTTTACGCTGATCCATGCCGTACTGCTTAAGTCACTGCCGGTGGCAAAGCCGGAACAGCTTGTACGAATCGGCAATGAAGAAAACTGCTGCATTAACGGCGGGATGCCGGACAACTGGTCCCTCTTCTCTTTTGAGCTGTACAAGCAATTTAAGGAACAGACTCCAGGATTTGAAGAATTAGCTGCGTTTCAGGCTGGAAGCAGCTTGATGGGTGTGCGCCGGGTTGGGAGTAACAAGCCGGCTGAATCATTCCGCGGAGAATTCGTTTCCGGAAATTATTTTTCGACCTTTGGCATTCCGGCTTACGCCGGCCGTATGCTTTCTCCGCAGGACGACGTCAAGGGCGCCCCAGCGGTAGCGGTCATGAGCTTCCGCACCTGGAAAGAGAAATTTGGCGGAGACCGCTCCGTGATTGGCGCAGGGTTTGTAATCAACTCGCAGCCGGTTACAGTGGTAGGTATCGCGCCACCCATATTTTTTGGCGACAGAATCCAGAGTAATCCTGCCTCATTCTGGGTCCCGCTGGCGGACGAATTGGTGCTTGAGCCTGCCAACGCGCTGCTGAACGATGCGGCACTGCAATGGCTTGATCTGATTGGGCGGCTCAAGCCCGGAGCAGACACCAAGGCCATGGAAGCGCAGATGCAGGTGGAATTGCGCCAGTTCCTGATGAGCCCGTTGAGCAAGGTGGAAGAACGCTCCAAATCCCTGATTCCGAGACAGACGCTGCACTTCTCGCCGGGCGGAAACGGTCTGCAGCGCGCGCGCGACGAGTATCAGGATGGGCTCTACCTCCTGATGTGGATTTCTGCTGTCGTCTTGTTGATCGCCTGTGCCAACCTGGCAAACCTGATGCTGGTTCGTGCAACGACACGCAAGCAGCAGATTTCCATCCGCTCCGCGTTGGGTGCGCCGCGCCCTGCGCTGGTGCGGCAGGCGTTAACGGAGAGCGTGGTGTTGGCGATGATGGGCGGCGTGGCTGGGGTCGCAATTGCCTATGCCGGCACGCGCATGATCATGAGCCTGGCCTTCGGCAACGAATATGTACCGATCCAAGCCACGCCCTCGCTGCCAGTTCTGGCTTTTGCTTTTGCTACCGCGTTCGTCACTGGCCTGCTGTTCGGAATGGCGCCCGCATGGATGACGGCCAGCACAAATCCTGCGGACGTTTTGCGCGGAGCCGGCCGCTCGACCAGCGGTAAAGGCAATTATGGACAGAAAATTTTGGTGGTGTTGCAGGCAGCAATGTCGCTTGTGTTGTTGTGCGCCGCGGGTTTGCTGACGCGCAGCTTAACGAACATGCAGAACCGGAACTTCGGCTTTGAAACCACCAATCGATACATTCTGCACATCGATCCGCAGATGGCCGGATATTCACCGGACAAGCTGGAGCCGTTTTATCGCCAGCTGCATGACGGATTGAGCGTGATCCCTGGCATTCAGCAGATCAGCTTCTCCCTTTACAGCCCGATGGAAGGCGATAACTGGGGCGAAAGCGTGTATATTGACGGCGAGCCGCCACCGCCCCCGGGAACACCCGATCATGGAGCCTCATGGGTGCGCGTTACGCCGGGTTATTTTGAAACCATCGGCACCAAGATCGTGGAAGGCCGCTCCATCAATGAGCAGGACACGCCCACAACCCACACCGTAGCCCTGGTGAATCGTTTTTTTGAACAGAAATACTTCAAAGACGGCCACGCGCTCGGAAAGTATTTCAGTGACGACCTGAAGCATCCTGGGGCATTTGAGATCGTGGGAGTCACGGAAGACACGAATTATTGGGAGGCCGCGAGCAAAATGCGTCCCATGTACTTCTTGGTGAAGGGACAGACTGCTCACAACCCCGATCCGCGCTACAAGCAATTTGAAGATCGCTCCAACTACCTGAACGCAATCGAAATCCTCACGCGGGGTGAAGTTACCGGGTTTGAGGTGCAGGTGCGGCGCGTGCTGTCACAGATCAATCCCGATCTGGCGGTGATCGATTTCCAGCCATTTGCCACTCAGGTGAAGATGAACTTCGTGCAGCAAAAGATGATCACCAAACTGACATCGTTCTTCGGCATCCTGGCATTGATCCTGGCTTCCATTGGCCTGTATGGAGTTACTTCCTATTCGGTGGAACAACGGACCAGTGAGATCGGCATTCGCATGGCGTTGGGCGCCAACCGTGTGGACATGCTCCGCATGGTCCTGCGCAGCGCCTTTGTTCAGGTTGGCATTGGCCTGGCAATCGGCATTCCGGTCACGATTTTTGGCGGCCGTGTGATGGCTAGCCAGCTATTCGGAGTAAAGCCGTCAGATCCTGTCGTTTTATCAATTACCGCCTGTGTGTTGGCAGCTGCAGCTTTTGTCGCCGCTGTGATACCGGCGCGGAGAGCGGCGAACACCGAACCGATGCAGGCCTTGCGCACGGAATAGGCCGACAGTCTACGGAGTCGATATATATAAGTTGAATCAGGATTTCTGCAGCAAACTTTTGAGCAAAGCGCGCAGAGAGTCTTCATTCTCCAGATTTGGGTCGTATTGCCCGCCGTTTTGCGCGCGGATCATTCCGCCGCGGTCGATGATGACGATCTGCGGAATGTTGAGAGTTTCCTTCCCCTGGCGGCCAAGAAATGAGTCTACCTGAGCAGGAGAGGTGTATCCCATCGGGTAGGTGAGCCTGAGATTTTGCATGACCTGGCCCAAAACTGGGCCGTTGGCATTCGCGCCGAAAGCGACTGCCAGAGCCTGGAAACCGCTCGGGCCTAATTCGCTGTTGAGCCGGTTGAGTGTCTGCGCCACGCGAATGCAGTGCTCCGACCGCAAGAACAGGAACTCCACAACAATAACTTTCCCCTTGAAACTGGAGAGGAGCACTTCCCTCCCGCCGGCATCAAGAAATTTCAGCTCTGGGGATTGGCGTGGGACCGGCGCCGTCGCAGAGAGTGGCATCATTGCGATCAGTAAGAAAAAGACAAGTGCGGCTCGTTGTGTCGTCATATTCAGCTCCGGGTTTTCCTATGTGCTCTCCGGCTCAAGAGAGCTGGTTCCATTTGTCGACGATCTTTTGAATCTCGCCCTGCGCGGCCAGAGCGGCGTTCTCGGGAGTCTGTTCGTTCTTGAGAACGCTCTGTACCATCCGCGGAATCACTGAAGTGGTGAAGACCTCCATGAATGCCGGCGTGGCAAATCCGGGCACGCCCAGGTTCGGCGTCCAGTGCAGCGCATCCTTGAGTTCTACATATTTGTCTGCGGGATTGGCTTGAGGGTCCTTTGACAACCGGACAATAATGTCCGGTACAGTCTTGGGATAAATGGGAAAGTTGCAGCCCATACTCTTCTCGTAACCGGTCCTTGAGCTGTCAATCAGGTCGGACAGGAACTGCTTTGCTCCAGTTTGATTTTTACTGAACTTCCAGATGACTGAGCAGTTGGTGACGTGAGGCAGCGCGGTTATGCCCATGCCGTTCCGTCCGAGCAGCGGCGGCTGCAACAGGATCTTGCTTGCCAGCTCCGGTTCTTGTTTTTCGGCGGCCCGCAAAAGGCTGATTGCGTTGGTAGTGCAAGAAGTCTTGCGCGACAACATCGCCTGCACGTTGCCGCCCGAGGCCCAGTTGAGCTGCTCCCGCGTTCCTGAATCCCGATAGAGCATTTGAATGTACTTCAGCGCCCCGACAGCGAAAGCATTCTTGTTGAAAAGCACGTTTCCTCTGCCATCCAGTATCCACGCTCGAAAAGCGTACAGCATGGTGTGCAGCGTAACGTTGCCTTCCAGGGTTGGCGTGAAGGCCAGGCCGCACGGAATGTTGAGCTGCTCACGCATTTTTTTGCCGCCACCGTACAAGCTGCCGTAATGCACCGGTCCAAGCGGCATGCCGATCTTGGCCCAATCGTCTTGGAAAAAGTGCAGCGGCGAGGGCGCCCAGGAATCCGCGAAGGCAAAATACTGCTTGGTTTTGGTGTTGAAAGTTGATCTGTACGCGAGCAGGGGAATCGCGCCGTATTTACCAGCAACGTTCTGGTAGATTTCGCCGTGGTCGACCACATGCTGGTAGTACTCGGCGGGCGACCAGGGAAAGATGAAAACGTCGTGCCCTTTACCGACTTTGACCTCAGCCGTGGCTGCAGCGCGTACACCCTCGACCGGAATTTCATCCACGATGATTTTTGTATCGTGCTGCTTGCCCCACTCTTTGGCCATCGACTCAAACCAGCTGTCGTACTCAGGCACAAAATGGGTCCATTTTGCGATCTTGAGGGTCTTCTGGCTGGCGTGAGCTTGACTGGGAAAAAGGAAGAATGGTCCCATTGCCGCTGCGCCGGCAGCCGATTTGATGAAATCGCGGCGAGATATTGTCCTGAACGTGATAGCTGACATTTGCGGTTCCCCTGAGACAGGACTACCCCTGGCAGGGCCGAAGCTCTGCCAGGGGCCTTGCTACTTTCCCGGAGTAGCGAAAAGCTACGGCGTTGCCGCCGCTGTTGCTGAAGCCGCCGCTGAACTAAGCTGCGACTTCTGTGACGCTGACAGCTCGTTGGGGAACAACCCAAAGATTTGTAGGCTCAAGAAGTTGATGGTCATATTGATGTTTTGTGGAACGCCGTTGGGCAGGAACACCTGGTCAAGGAATGCATCTGTGGCTATGGCGCCTGCTCGCGGGTCTGGAATGGCGGGACAGACAAGCCAGACTGCACCGCCGTCTGAGCCGTCCACTGCCTCCTGGCCTTCAGCTCCGCAGTTGTTGGCCTCGAGCTCATCGTTGAGTTCGTGCGGCGTCAGGATGATTGGAGTCCCATCCAGATTGAAGCCGTTCTTTTGTCCGATGGCCTTGAATATGGGAGCGCAGACCGGATCGGTGGTGTTGGGCGGCTGCGTAAACCAGAAATAGGTGATGATCCACATACCCAGCAGATCATCACAGAAATAGCCAAACGGAGCATCGTTAACCCCGTCACCACACACGTTGGGGTCGGTACTGATGCAATTGCCGTCGCTGCCGTCCATGGCATTGCGGTTGGTGGCGAACCTCCAATCCTGGCGAAGGTTCGGCGTGAACACGGCATTGACGCTGCCGAGATCGAAGCACGGAGTGGTGGGCACACCGGGGGCTTGCATATCGGCCTGGCAAGGGTTCAAAGCGAAGCCCTGTGGCGTCGTCTGCTTCGTTGCGGCGTAAGCCTCAAAGTTGCCGACGATGTCTTGCATCGCGATACCACGCGGGTTTGCCGATCCGGCAATCGAGATAGTTGACCCACCGCCAGTGCCTGTGGCCCCTACCGTGCGCGAATAGGTACTTTCAAAGTTGTTCTGGCTGGTTACAAAAGCCAGGATGGAGATAAACTCAAAGGTTTCCTGCTGTCCCGTGCTGAATGGACTGTTGCCATCGTCATTGTTCCCGCCCGTAGTCGCCAGGATGCGGAAATTTCTGCGAGTGGGGTCCTTCGTGGCGCAGTTGCTGTCCGACACATAGTTTTTTTGGTTGCCTCTGGCCGGCGGGCCAGTCAGCCGTGTGGTTCCATTGTTATCTCCGAAACGAAGCACCAACTGGGTCGGGTCGATGCCGTTGTCCCTGTAGAAGGTATCGCTAAAGTCGCAGGGTGGAGGGTTGAACGTGTCGTCTGCATCTCCGCCGATTGGGGGCCCGTCCTGTTGGGCCATCATTTTGGGAGCCGCCAGGAACAGCAGCCCTGCCAGCGCCAAAACGCCTACCCAAAACGAAGCATGCTTGCGTATGCTTTTCATTTATCTGATTCCTTCCTCCGGCGATGGCCGCGGCGATGACCCCGGCCCCCGGAATTGAAAAAGGTTCTAACTAACCGAGCCTTGCGACCTTAAAGGGCCCCAGGGCGCCATTCACCGCTATTTGCGTTGGGCCGAAGCATCCAGTTGATGGATTCAGCGACAAATTGAGGATGCGCCATTCCCGGGCACGCTCCCCACAACATCAGAGGCTCGTTTCCGTAACGCACATTCCCGATATGCTGCGTCTTGTCCTTGTCAATCGCCGGTTCGGGATAAGTGAAACCGATACCTTTGCGAATTTTTTCCACGTCGTCAGGCTTGCCGGTCAGGAAGGTCCAGCCCGGCCTGGCCGCCAGCATTTCGCGATAATGGCGAATGACGTCAACGCCATCCTCCTCCGGCTTCAGCGTGAACGAGTACATAAAGAGCTTGCTGCCGACATCGGCGCCAAGCATCTTCTGTACTTTCGCCAGATTGGCCATCACCGTGGGACAAATTTCATCGCACTTGGTAAAGAAGAAGTTGAATGTCACGATCCGGCCTTTCACCAGGTCGTCATAAAACATGACTTTCTTGCCTTCATGCGTGAACAGAGGGACGTTGGGCAGGTGCAGCTGCTGGATGCGTCGCCGCGCCTGATCAGACACCGTATCCTCGGCGGCAACAGCCTTGCCGCTCTTTTTGGCGACAGCCGCTACTGCTCCCGCAAGAGGCGCCATCGCTGTCCACCTGAGCAAGTTTCTTCTCGATATGTCAGCCATCTTCCGAATCTCCTTTCCGCGCCCCGGGCCGATTCATCGGCCCGGAAATCGCAGAATCTGCTATCGCGTTACGGCACCAGGATGTTGTCCCCGCTCGGTTCAACGTGCCAGAGAGCCATCATTGCGTGGTCCTCATGCACCACGTTATGGCAGTGAATCGGATACTTACCCAGCCAGTCACGGAAGCGGAAGAACAACTGCACGCGCTCGTTGGGATGCAACTGCGTCACGTCCTTGCGCCCCGTGTCTCCCGGTACAGTTGGCTTGGCTCGGTTACGCGAAAGGATTTGGTGTTCTTCCAGATGAATGTGAACAGGATGCGTCCAGTCTCCGGTCAGGTTCGTAAGCAGCCATTGCTCTGAGCTGTTTTGCTGCACGGTGAAGCGGAAGGTCTCAGAGAAGCCGCTGGGACCGATGCCGCAATCCATGAACTGGCCGTTGATCGACCACTGGCCGTTCAAGCGATCAAACTTGAAGGTGCGGACAATCCGCGGATCCACGTTCGTGCTGGGAAGCTGGTAGAACGTCGGTTTGGTGGCCGGATCTACGCTGTTATCCGTCACGGAGGTTCCACTCACGCGGAACTGCAATACCAGATTGCCGGCTCCAGCGGGAAGAATCGCAGGCTGATTTGAGTTAAGGACCAAGCTGCATTCTGTGGTTGCACTATTCTGCGCGGCAACCTGGCTATCGACAGCGGCGGGTCCCTGGCCATTGAGCTGGTTCAGCCGGTTCTCAAGATAGATGGTCTTGCCGGCAAATTTGCTGAAGTCAACAATGACGTCCACGCGCTCGGCCGGGCCAATTCTTACACTCTGAACCTGAACTGGGTTGGGCAACAGATTGCCGTCAGTGCCGATCAGGAAGTACGGATTTGTTGCGCTCAGATGGTTCAGGTCCGTAAGGAAGAATTCATAGAAGCGCGACGGGCCGGGATCGAGCAAGCGGAAGCGATAGCGGCGAGGCTCCACGTTCAGGAACGGCTGAATTACGCCATTCACCAGGAACTTGTCGCCCAGGATGCCATCGAGGTTGAACAGATCAAATACCAGTTCCCCTGTTTCCGGGTCGTAAACCTTGTCCGCAAAGGCCAATGGGATATCGTGCGCCGGAAAAGATGGAAGCCGGAAGCCGGTTTCGTCATTGCCGGTATCGAACTGGTTGAACAGGCAGTAGAAGCCGAACAACCCTTTGTATGTATTCTGCGAAGTAAAGTCCACACGGTGGTCGTGATACCACAGCGTGGCCAGCGACTCATTGATGTCGCCGTTCGGCTGATGGTCAGAGTTAAAGCCGGCCAGCACGTTGGGATAGTACTGATCGCAGAAATGCCCGTTCGTGTAGAAGTCGCACGGATTGCCGTCACTTTCGGAAGGATTGTGTGCGTTGTGCAGGTGCGTGGTCACAGACGGGAAGCCGAAACCTGTGTTGTTCTTCTGCGTTACCGGTGGCAGAGAGTTGATGTTGCGGGTAAGCTGCGGTCTCCCATAAAAGGCCTGATAGGTCGGCCCCGGGCTGCGAGTTCCGCTACCATCGTCAAACCCCCAAAGGGTCTGCTTCGGTAGGTCGGGAGACTGGCTGGTGGTGAACTGCCGCTGGTGGAATTGATAGAGCGTTCCGGGCACTACCGGGAACCTGCTGGCGTCGATCTGCGGCGCTTGGAAGGGAGCTGCACGGACTTCTCCGGCCGCGGTGTTCGGATTTTCCTGCGGCGCCGGCGATAGCGATGCAACCGTCCTGGCTAATGGCATGATTGGCAGCGCTTGAATAAATGCCCTGGTGTGAGGACTCGCCGCCTGGTTTCCAGGCACACAGTTCTGATTGGTTCCGGGGCTGGTATTGTTCCCGGAACTGGGAGGGCTGTTCGTTTGAATTGATTGACCGAAAGCGCGGGCGCTTAGACCGCTCTTGGCAACCAGCATGCCGCCCGCGGTCAACAGACCCATCTTAAAAAGGTCGCGCCGGCTGGTAAGTCCAGCGGCGATCAGTTCGCGCCGGTTCTTGGCCGCATTGAGCATTTCGCGGTAGCGCGCTCTGGAAACCTTTTCTCCAAAAACGTTGCGATACATGTCTTGCCTCCTCGTGCGTCGGGCCGAACCGCGTCTTAATGAATCAAAGGACGGTGCCGGCGTTCGGTTAGGTCACCACTTCTTCATCTCTTGCCACATCAGGTGTGGATGTGACGTGCACAGCGAATCTATTCCTCGCCTGTTGCTGTGCCAACAGCAAACAGTTAGCTGAAATTGCTTTTTGTTAGCCATTCATGCGGCTGCGCTGTGGATAGCTGAAAATGCGAAGCATGAACCGGGAGTCCATGAAGGCGCCACTGCAAGGGGCGAAGCCAGGTTGAACGATTGCGGCTGATGCGATTCTTGCAGTACGAAAGACCACTGGCAAGAACACGTCGCAAGCATGAACTGCTCATGCGCGATCGCGCGCCGGGTTCTGTCCGCGACACGTCTTGCGGACGAAACTATCAGGAATGGTTCCTGACCAGCTCTCTCCTCCGGATGTTGGCCGGCTTCTGACGATAGAGACGCGGCGCCTGCATGAAATGCCGTTCGAATGCGCGGATGAAACTTGAAGTATGCTCGTAGCCCACGGTATGCGCGATTTCCTTGATACGCATGTTGGTATGGAGCAGCAGATGGGCCGCGCGGGTGAGCCTCTGCTCGGTGAGCAACTGGCCGAGAGAGACGCCTGTTTCCTGCTTGAACAGATGTTCCAGACGGGAATGGCTCAAATTGAATTCACGCGCCAGCTCTTCGATTCGCCGGAGAGGTTGTGATTGGATCATTTGCAGAATTTTGAGGACACGACGTTCCTGCACCATCGGCTCGATGTCGCTTGGATGAACGCCGTTCGTTCTGGACTGGGCTCCGTTGCTGGAATCAGAGATGGTTCCTACGGATGCAGCATTTGACGAGTTGGTAGTCGAACTATTCTTCCTTGCAGGAGAATACACCGCGCACATGGATACCCCTCCACGGTCCGCACCCAGTTCCCCGCAGGCCATGGCGAGGAGAAATTCGAAACCGCAAGGCTTCGCCATCGCCGTGTGGACGCGCTCGGGCTTGGTCACATCCACCAGCAATCGCTGCCTTTTCAAACTCCTTCTCTTACTTCCTTGATTGAGTCACGGCTGGCATCAGGCGATTGTTCCGTCGCAATCAGCTCTGATTTTTCATGGGTGGAATTCGCACCACCCAATTTTGCCAACGTCCTGGCCGCCTGCTTCACCTGGAGACTCTGCTCTCTGACCTTGAAGCAGCCTTCCAGGGCAACCGGCCCTTTTTCGAAGTGCAAGTAATGTGCCAGTTAGAATCAGCGCAGTCAACCTGCACTCGTTAGCTTTAAGCGCTATTCCTTAGCCACAGACGCTGGAATCGCGCATTCAATTGGAATGCTTTAATGAAAAAACATGGCTCCTGCAGGCGACTTACGCCGGTCAACAATCACAAAAAGCATTTCCTCCTTGACCCAATCGATCTTGATGCTATAGCCGTGTTTTTTTTCGGTAATCGGCAGGCGCAGCTCCAAATTTCTTTTCAAATCCACGATCAAAGCTTGACGTGTGATGATAGCCAACTGAAACCGCAATCTCTTTGATCGAGAGTTCCGTTTCCTGCAGCAGCTTTGCAGCCCTCTCCAAGCGCGCGCACCTGACAAAGCTGTTTAAATCAGTCCCCACCTGGAGTCTGAACAGATGGCCCAGCCGGGAATTGCTGAGACCCACCAGGTGGGCGAGTTCCAAAATTGTTTTGGACGGGTCCTGCTCAATACATTCCAGAACCTGACGAATTCTGTAGTCTTCAGGCATTCATCTCATCCCTGTTCCATGCAGAAGTGCATCCTTCACTCAATGCGCAGTGGCAATGGTGCGATTGGCGACGTCGTAGATTTGACCATCACGCGGCGGAAGCAGGGGTTGTAGCAAGGCGAAACCTTCACAGCGCTGGTGCTGCTGGAGGCTCGAATGGCACAGCAAGGGCGCTCATGGTTGGCGCCGGCATCTGAAAAACATGCGACACACGTATACCAGAGCAATATCCGTCGATTCACAGAAAAATATCTCCTTTCGTGGTCTGTTTTTAAAAAACAGCATCTCTTCGACAAAGAATTTCACCGAAGAGCTTTAAGGACAGACTCGGAAGGACCGCGCGCTGAAAGGTTACGCTCAATGATGAGAGTTTTCAAATTTGTTGCTAAATATTTCGACTTTTCGAAACGGCGGCTGCCTCCGGAAGGCCGCAACCGATTCACTAGAAAAGGCTTACGGAATCTCTACAATCGACACCAAGGGAATGGCAGGAGGGCTTCAATCCTGCCGATTTTCAAAAACAATTCTGGATCCTTGTCACTGCTGGATCAACGTCCCAACCGACTCTCCATTCAGCGCGCGAGTGAGATTTCCCGGCGTCAATCCATTCACGATGCGAACTCCGCGCGCCAACTTTGCGCGCGTTAGAAGATCGAGCACGACCGGCTCAATGGGAAGCGTGGGTAGCTTCTTATCGATCAGTTTCTGCACCTGGATCTGCGGAATAAACTCTGCTGCCGAATCGGTCTTCGGATCTGCGGTATAAATTCCATCCACATCCTTGAGAAAAATTACGCTGCGCGCGCCGAACACTTCACCTACCAGATAGGATCCGGCGTCGCTGCCATGAGGTGGAAGCTTGCCCAGCAGCGGCGGATGCTCCCACAAGGAATAAGGCGGAATGCCGTTAAAGACAGCTCCGCGCGCTGCCGCCAGCATCGCCGGCAATAGCTGCACAACGAAAGGCGCTTCCAGGTAAACGAAGCCATGTTTCGCCAACAAACAGGAGACCATGTAAGCGTTCTGCGCGGAATCTTTCGCGCTCAACGCAGCCAAAGCGCCGGTTGGCAAACCCAGATCAAGCCCGACAGAGAAGATATGCCGGGAGCGTACGCCGGCCCCCACACCGATGATCATGCGATGTTGCGCCTGGTTGGCGACGATTTCATCCAGCAGCGGAAGCAAGGCGGAGCGACCGCGATCCATGATGGAACGGCCACCAATCTGGATCACGTTTACATCCGGCAGAATCGAAGACACCGGTGACTCAGTTCGCGCAATGACTGTTTTATCGACGAGTGATTCACGCATCAAATTTGATGTGACATGTTGAGCACTTGAATGATCGGTCACCTGGCATCTCCGTTTCTATAGACGATGGTACCCACAGGTTCGCCATTCAACGCTGCGGTAAGCTGGCCGGGTTTCAAGCCGTTGATGAATTGAATCTCGCGGATGTTACGAGCTCGCACCATGAACTCAAGCACGGCGCGTTCCACGATGAGATCTTCCAGATCGCGGGCCAGCAACTCCTCCACGCTGATGCGGGGAATATATTCGGCAGCCGGGTGCTTCTTGGGATCAGCGTTATAGAGTCCATCTTCGTCCTTCACATAAATCATCTTGCGCGCGCCGAAAACTTCAGCCACCAGAAAGCACCCTGTATCGGTGCGCTGCGGTGGGATACGCCCCACCGGCGGATTGGGCTCCCACAATTTATAGGGCGGCATTCCCTGGCAGACCACCGCGCCACGCTCCATTAAGTAATGTGGCAGGGTGCTAAAGCCTTCCGGCTCGATAAACGGAATTCCGTACTGCGCCAGCAGGTAATGGAGCATCTGCGCGTTCTGCCAGGCAACGGCCGTGCCGAGAACGGTAAGCACTCCGGTGGGAAGACCCAGGTCGATCGCCAGACTATAAATGTGTCGGGCGCGCGTGCCGGCTCCGGTTCCGAGGATCATCTTATGGCGGCTCAGATTGCCAACAATCTCTTCCACCAACGGATATACGGCGCTTCGTCCGCGATCCATAATGCTCTGGCCGCCGATTTTGACAACGTTCACCCACGGCAGGATGGTGAAATCAGGTGTTCCTTCAGTCGCGCGCTGGACTGAAGCATCGGTTAAAGAATTGGAGATTAATTGTTTTCCAAGCCCGGTGAGAAGTGCGTTCTTGTCTTCCATGTCTTTCCTTTATTGCTTTCCTGGCAAATGAGAGTGCGGTTCAACTCAAAACTCAAAAATGTCCAAGTCAAAGCTGCGCTGTTCGTCAAATCCAGTGTCCAACGATCCAAACATTCTCTCTGCCCATGCGGTCAGTTTCTGGATGGCGAGTTCCTGTATTGAAGCCGGTAACTCTGCAAAGCGGGCGCCGGACCGATGCCTCTCAAGAAATTCCCGCGCACTCACACTTACCTTCCAGGAAGCTGCCTGGGAATAAACGTGACGAGCCGCGAAAGAATCCAGCCAGTCCAACGCCTCACCGCGTGATTCCTGTGGCCGGCGCCGCGGTATACCCATCTCCTGCAGAATAGAATTCAGCTGTCGCTTGAGCTGCCCGTCGATTCCAGATTCCGGGCCCTGCGTATGCCCAACAACAATGATTCCTCCGCGTCGAACCATGCGCCGGGATTCACTGAGGATCTCCCGCCAATCACTGGCGCCATTCAAGACATGCATCAGCAGTACCACATCAAAAGCGCCTTTGCGAAACGGCAGCTGACCTCCATCAGCTTGAACCAGAAAGCCTGAGCCGGCATTTGCCTGAAACTCACGGAGCATCGCCAGAGACATATCCACGCCAATATAGAGATCGCCGGCACTCACGAAGGACCTGCCGATGCGCCCTGTTCCTGCACCAAGGTCAAGCACATTCGCAGGCGACGAAATTTGGGCTGCAACGTATATGGCGGAGCGAATGGCCTCCGGGACTCCGCTGGGAAAAGCGCGGAGACGTTCGAAACTGGAGGCAACGGTGTCAAACGACGGCGTCATCGTGATTTAGCGATAGCCCTCCGCCTGCAGCCGGAATAATTCCGAATAGAGCCCGTTTTGCGATAAGAGCTGGTCGTGACTTCCCTGTTCCACAATTCGGCCGTGCTGCAGCACCACAATGCGGTCCGCCATGCGAACAGTGGAAAAACGATGCGAGATGAGCAAGGCGATCTGTCCTGCGACCAATTCGGCAAAACGCGCAAAGGTTTCGTATTCGGCGCGCGCATCGAGGGCCGCTGTCGGTTCGTCCAGGACTATGATCTGCGCCTTCCGCATGTAGGCTCGCGCCAAAGCAACTTTCTGCCACTCGCCGCCTGAAAGTTCAACTCCTCCTTCAAATCGCCGGCCTAGCATCTGCCGATAGCCCAAAGGAAGTTGCGCAGCCAGTGACGCCGCCTGAGATTTTCCAGCGGCCTCCGCAATTGCTGGATCTGTGCTCAAGTTGTCGTCTCTATCAGTCCGATCACCAGAACGTTCGAGATACTCCTGCACCTGCTTGATCTCGCCTATTCCAATGTTCTCATCCAACCTGAAATCATAGTGAACAAAATCCTGGAAGATTACGCCAACCGCACGGCGTACAGATGGAAGATCATATTCGCGAAGGTCCACTCCATCTAAAAGAATTCGGCCTTCTGTGGGATCATAAAGCCGGGCCACGAGCTTGGCCAGCGTAGTTTTACCTGCCCCGTTTTCACCGACCAGCGCAATTCTCTCTCCCGGCGAGATGCGCAAATGAATATGCCGGACCGCCCATGCCTCGTTGCCGGGATATTGAAACCCGACATCCTCGAAAACCAAACCCTGCTTCAGCGATACGGACACAGGACGTGAATCGCGCGAGGAAACAATCGCCGGCTGCAGGGCGAAGAATTCGAACAGATCGCGCATGTAGAGGCCTTGCTCGTAAATATTGCCCAGAGTAAGCAATGAGCGTTCGGTAGCGGCACGGCTTCGTGCAAAGGATGCGGCAAGAAATGTGAGCGTGCCTACGCTGATGCTGCCGTAAAATCCGCGCCATAAGATAAGCACGTACCCTGCGTAATAGCCAGCGATACCCAGCCAGGAAAGCGCGGTGGCCGCAATTCCCTTCCGCCAGGCAAGATTGCGATTGGCCTCGTGGAATCGATGGGCCAGATTGCGATAGCGAGCTAAAAGCCATCCTGATAACCCAAATAACTGGACTTCCTTGGCGGTCTTGTCACCGGCGCTGAGGGAGCGCAGATAATCCAACTGCCTGCGTTCCGGGGTCATGCGGTAAAACAAAGCGTACTCCAGCGAGCTGAAATGCGCTTCGCCAAAAAAACCGGGCGCAACTGCCAGCACGAGCAGCGCCAGCAACCACGGACTATAAACTGCAACGGCCGTTGCCAGTGAAACCAGGGTGATGGAGTCCTGCGCCAGGGAGAGTAGTTGCGTGAGCAACCCGATGCGGCCGGTCGTTTGTCGTTGCGCGCGTTCCAAACGGTCATAAAACGCCGGATCTTCAAAGTGGTGGAGGTCAAGGGCTGAAGCGTGCGAGATAAGCCTTTCGCTCAAGTGGTTCGCGCACAGCTCGCCAAAGAGTGCTTCCACAGCAGTGGAGGCTTTATCAAGACCCTCACCGATGGCAACAATGACAAGCTCAACCGCAACCAGCAGCCACAGCCGGGAAATGCTTGGTCGTCCCATCCGTGCTGCAACCACCACATCGATGATCAACTTTGCGACCCAAAGCGTAGCAATGGGAACCACGGCGCGAAGCAGCCGCAGGAACACGGTTGCGACCATGTATCCGCGGTGCGCTCCCCACGCCATGCGCAGGAATTGAGGGATCGCGCGCATTGCAGCAAACTTGTGCTGCCAGGTGAAGGCTTCATTCCTGCGCAAGCCGCGAGGCGGCTGTTGTGGCTTTGCAGCGGTCGGTTCCAAGCACCTGTATTGTAGCCTCAAGGCCCTCTTTGGCGGCGACGAGAAAACGCCATTCTCTTCATGGCGGCTTCGACGAGCAAAAAAAACCGGGTCAGATGACCCGGTACGCCTAAGGCGGCGTAAAAAGATTTAGGAGAAAATTTTGAAAACCTCAAATGTTCAGTACGCCCTCCTTTCGAAGCCGCCCGCTTGCAACGAGCTTCCCTTTGTTTCATCCGCTACTGCTCTCGCGGAAAAGTTGGCACACCGGCCACTCCAAGAATTTGGAGGCCTGTGTTTCCGGGGAGCCAGAACTTTATTGGCAGGCTCTGGTTCCCCCAAAACGCAGGAGATACTTCTTACGGCGTGCGAACAGATGGATCTTTACGAAGATTGCAATTGCGATATCGGGATTTGGCAGAGGTCGGAAAACACCAGTTCAATGAGTACGGCAATGCCCAGCCAGAGATTGATGAAGGTGTTTCCAGCTGCCAGATTGCGAAGGGAAAATCTAGGTCCGAAGAGGTATTACCAGTTGCGGGGAACTTTTATCCAGCAGCGAAGCCGGCTCGAAGCCGGCGGAAGTTTTCTGATCGAGCGGCGGTTTTTCACATTCCACATGGGCTACACACGTAGAAGAATGCTGTTTGACCAGATGCGCGGGCCGCTTCGTCGACGTGACAATGTTCAATTCGACATCCACCGGGGGCGTGTCGTCATCGTCGTCGGCGTCATAGCTGAAGGACACCAGATTTGCTGTCGCGGCGAGCAGAAGCATAACTCCCAGCACCGTCCCACGCAGCAATCTGTTCAAGAATGAAGCCATGTGTCCCCTATGCGATCGCAGGCACAAAACCGGCCTGCCCCTGAGCAATGCCATTGTGTCCTGCGCAGATTAGATCACGATTAGCCATAGATTAGAATTTCTAATACTTCTTTTAACCGGTTTTAACGACGTTATGCTTATCGCTACTTTGTAGGCTTGTTTTGGTTCGGCGGTAGCTTCACACTGCGGGACGGCCGCAATCGATGCACTCCAGAACTCTTTTTCGGCGCCTCTCCACCCAGAACCAGCTGACGCGGCGCGCTCGGTGGCGCAAAGTACTGATCGTTGAACTCCGCGGTGACCGATTGCAGCGTGCCCTTGACAGCCACTTCCATCTTCCTCTGATAGATGTCCCGGACAATTTCGCCCTTTACCTGCTCCAGCGTGTAAGTTGGTTTGTCCAACAGCCGGTAAACCACGAATCCACCTGTTTCATTTTGCAGCTTACTCACCTCGCCCGGTTTCAGTGAGAAGACTTCGGCTTCGACTCCGGGCGGAAAGGTACTACGGCGGCGCAGGCCGGTCTCAGGGAGGATGGCGGGAGGTGTGATGCCAAGTTTGAGAAAAGCATCGTTCTGGAGACGGTCCAACGGTTCGCCATTGGCGGCGCGTTCGCGAATCTCCGCGGCGACCACCGCCGCTTTT
Organism: Candidatus Angelobacter sp.; assembly: GCA_036557225.1. GTDB lineage: Bacteria > Acidobacteriota > Terriglobia > Terriglobales > Acidobacteriaceae > Angelobacter. Next base: position 15,523 of record DATBHX010000148.1, on the reverse strand, counting down.
TTCTGGAACTCACCGGTTTCATCTTTTGGCCGGCGAGGATTGAACTTGGGGATCATCAGGCGCTCGGCCCGCACGGTCTCATATTTTGATAGGTTGTCCTGATAGTACTTCTGTATCTCCTCCGGAGACGGGCTGCGGTATTTCTCCTCCAGCGCACGACGGTAAGCTTCTGCCAGAGTGCGTACACGCACGATGCGCAGCAGCTCCTGTATGCGAGGGTCCTTATCTACGCCCGCTTTCTCAGCCGCGTCGGCCAGGACCAGGTTTTGCACATAGTTATCAGCGACGCTTCGCATTGCTCCGGGTGAAAAGGCCTGCCCTCCCAGACTCACAGCTGACAGCACGTCTTCAAACTGGTCTTTGCTGATGGTAGTCGTACATGTGCCGGCGTTGTCTGACTTCTCTGCTGCACATAAGCCTTTCAAAGTGATTACCGGCGCTTCGCCGCCCAACTCAGGCGCCGGCGCCTTGGCCTGACTATTAGGCACAGGCGTGGCTGCCGGTGAGACTGCATGCTGTGAAGATCGTGGTTGTTGCGGATCAGAAGGGCTAGGCAGCGTGCCTCGCTTCTGAGCATGCAGCAGGCCTGCACTCAACAGAACAAATAAGAGAATCCGTCGCATCGTATCAATACCCCTCGATTGCAAGGTTCACCGCGTTCGCGGCGTTGAAACCTGAAGACACAACCGGGGGAAGAGTATGTCCTCAATATGAATCCAAATTGTCTCGAAGCGGCCGGCGATCGACTGCCGGCCTTTCGAGAGTTGCGCGCTATTGCGTCATGGGACTACGTTGTAGACGTGTCCCTGTCCTGGTGTTGCAGTAGTCCCGGCGCTGGTCACGCTGGGATCATCGGCCACGTACAGAATTCCACCCGGAGAGACCGCCAGCCCCGATGGATTCGCGAACGGAGTCTTTACCGCTCCGATGAAAGCTGCATCAGCCCAGACCGTGTCCGTCTGCAGCAGGATGTCCCATTTGTCCACCTGGCCAAAATTGCCCAAGCCCAGCGGATCACTGCCGATGTAAAGCAGCACGTGCGCGGGATTGCCCATATCTGCCACCAGTGACAGCGGAGTCGTGACGTTGAGTTGCGGTGTAGCGCCTCTGGTCTGTGCCGGTCCTACAATCACAGCCTTGCCCTTGGTCAGGCTGGGCGAAGCGCGAATGATCACGGTCACATTCGTGGTCTCAGCCAGATATAAATCATTGCTGACGAAGATCATTGAACGCACGCCTTGACCATCAGAGGTGGTTGCGACCCTGACCGGTGCTGCCGGTGTGGTAGAAGGCGTGGTGATCTTGTTGATGTTGCCGTTGGAACGGCCGCCAACGTAGAGCGATCCGTCCGGAGCAACCGCAACGGCGGTGGGTGTCAGGTTTCCATTGCCGAGATTTGTAGAGCCGCCCAACGTTTCCGCAGCGGGGATGTATGCAACGCGGAAGATTCCCGAGCTCGCAGCCGCAGCATCAGGAACATATATAAGGTTGCGAACGCCATCGAAAGACGCCTGTCCCGCGACGAAGGCCGGTGAAGGTTTGAAGCAATTGGAGAGCGCTGCTATACCGGGGCTCGAAGGATCGATGCGGCAGAAGCCCTGGTTGCGATCAGAGATCCAGGCATGCGTGCCGATCCAGTTCATGCCTGCCGGTTGCGTGATGCCGGCAGCGAATAAAGAGCCAGTGCGCGCCGGAGTCGGGCTAGGCGTCGGAGAAGGCACAGGTGCAGGCGGACCAAAGCCGGTATTGACGATGCCTTCAGTTGTCGCCGGAGCCGGCACAACGTAGAGCGAACCGACATTGTTCGTGGCTGCACCGGGAGCGGTTGGATCCCCTCCGATGAAAACGTCTTTGGTGGGCTGGTCAACGCTCACGCCCCAGATTGTGCCGTAGCCGAAGTTCTGCCCGTTTTGAGTGCCGAAGGTGGAGAAGATCACCACGCTGTTGGTGGTGGTCGTGTCATAGCGAAGAACGCGCGTGCCGTTTTCCATATAGATGTAGCGCGTGCGGTCGGATGAAATGGAATTGGCAATACCAAGTGTGCCGAACATCGCAGTTGCATTGCAATTGCCGCGGCACGCTGACGCGTTGGCAATCCGCTCCATCCCAATGGCGCCGGTATCAGCGATGAACAAAGTATCGCCCATGAAGGTCAGGCTACGAACCGGTCCACGGCCTGATGATGCTTTGCCCACCTGCTCCGCCTGTTGCGTCAGTGGATCGCCAAAGGGATTGGTGATGCGCTTGATGTCGCCGTTGAGGTTAAAAGCGACATAAAGTTTCCCATCAGCGCCAAGCGACGCCGAAGTAGGTTGATTTGCAGCCAGACCCTGGTTCGGGGCCAGCACCACGGCTGTATCGATAGTTGAAGTCACGGCGTTCATGGTGAGACGCCAAACTCCGGTGGCGCCAGTCTGGTCGGTGATGAAGATGGTATTGCCGTAGAGTTCGGGCTGGCCCTGCGCCTGGGTAAAGCAGGTGGCGAGATTTTCCACGCCATTGTCAATGCGGCAGAAGCCATTGGCAATATCTGCAATCCAGACGCTGCCGTTGTAGCGAACCGCGCCGTTGGGCTGGTTCACACCAGTGGCGACGAACGTTCCGGGCGAGGCAAACGCGCTGCCGATACAGAGCAACGCGAGATGGACCATCAAAGCTCCTTTGCGCCAGGGAAGGGTTTTCCCGAGCCGGAGCAAAAGCGGTTTCTTGCGGGGGGACCGCAAAATTTTATTCATGGTTGTTGTTCCTCTCTTCGTATGCTTGCCTCCGCTCAACGCCCGGAATGCGCGAACAGGAGTAAAGGCTGCCGGAGTTGCAAGTCCGGCAGCCGGGATTGGAATTACGGGCGCAGGATCGTGATGCCCGAAGTAGCCACGCCGCCGCCGCTTGAGGTAATCGTCACCAGGTTCGGCGGGGCGATGTTCGCAAACGTGATAGAGAACGTGCCCGGCGCAGCCGGGATCGCCGGACCCATCACTCCGGTCCAGGGCAATCCCGTGGCCTGATTGATGATGTCGAGCGTTACCGTCAACACGACGTTGGGAGTAACGTCAGTAGCTGTGATCACCAGCCTCGCTTTCGCCTGGCGATAAACCACTGCGGTGATGGTCACGTCGTCAACTTGCGGATTCACGATGACCGTCACGGTTGTGCTTCCGTCCACTGCGCCCGGCGCATCGCTATGCGCAGTTACGGTAAAGACAAATGGCGTTGGGCCGGCCAGAGTGGGCACGATCGGCGCTGTGAAAGTCTGCACCGAGCCATCCGCGGCCGCAGGCGTGAGCACGATTCCCGCAGGGGACGTCCAGGTGAAAGTCCGGTTGCCGCCCGCGGGCGAGATCGCAGTCGCAGTCAGCGTGACTGCCGCGCTGCTAGCCACAGGGTTCGCGGGTGCGGAGGTTGCGGTTACGGCGATCGGCGTGTTCGGAGCCGCCGCCGCAATCGGAACCGTCACATTGGCGAAACCGGCAATCGTTGTGTTGTTTCCGCCCACCGTCAGGCGAAACGCCAGAGTTGTGGGGGACGCAACCACCGGCGCGACGAACGTTGCAATCGGCGCAGTCGGATTTGTAATGGTGACAATCGGCTGGCCGGGAGTAACGAGTTGCTCCCAGAAAAATGGCCCGTTCACAGGATTGCTGCCTGCCGAAGTGAGGCTAACCACGGTTCCGGTCGCCACAGGAGCAGGCTGATTTCCCAGCGTGGTCACGAACCAGTCAGCAACGGCCGTCGCTTGCGCAGTGCCGCCGGCAGTCTGACAGCTCTCTGCCGGAGGATCCACATCCGGGAACGGAGTGAGCTGTCCAATCACCTGATTGGAGAAGCCATTTGGATTGCTGGCCGCGCCCTGCACAATGTTGTCCGCGGGGGGCCATGTGCCAATTCCGTTGACCAGGAACGGAATGTCACGGAAGTTAAACGAGACCATGGGATTGCCTATGCCCAGGTTCTCGGCAAAGATAAACTCGAAGTTCGGCGCCTGATATTGGTTGGTGAGAATATCGAGCGTCGGGTTCCAAACTGCGGGCACGCTGCCGGAAACAGCTGCGCCCACAACCATCGCTGGGGGAAGGAAGTTGCCGCCATTTGGACGCCAGCGCCAGCGGCCTCTGACCGCGCCAGCCGGCGGGCCGGGATCGACAGGGAAATTTGCCGCCCACAGCGGCAGCCGGACTCGATCCACACCGTTGCAGTCGATATCGATGGCGTAGGTGTCAATGCCGCGGCTATCATCGGTAGAAAAGCCTTCCATCTTGGTGCGTATGCCGGCTTCCTGCGGGAACGCAGGATTCGCCACACCGCCCGTGCCTTCAAGAATCACGTCAATGGCGACATATGCAGGATCGGTCCCCGGGAAAGTAAAAATGCCGAGGTTCGCCGAAATGGTATGAGCCAGGACGTAGGGTTGTCCGTTCGAATCCAACAGAATGGTTCCGCCTACGTCAACCCAATCACCGACTTCGAGCGGCGCAAATACAGTGGGGTCGGTCGGCGGCTGTGTGGGATCGCCATTGAATCCAATTGGAGCCAGACCGGTAGCCGGATCGATGAGCGGATCCATGGTGAAGATCCTCAGCACGCCGCCCGCTCCGTCGCGAGGACGGTTTCGTTGTGGACAAAGAGGATCGTCGGCTACCAATGGATCGGTACGTGGAACGCAAACCGGGAAGCCCGTCTCGGTCTTGATGGTCGGGTTGTTCTCGTCGATGGAGAAGCGCTCATCCTGCAGATACTTTGGGTCCCATCCCGCGTAGCCAACACTGAATTTGCCGGCGGGATCGCTGATCTGAACGCGCTGGCCGTTGATGATGGCAATACCGTTCGCGTAGTCAAAACCTTCGATGAAGCCCTGGAGACCCATCAACGATTGCTGCGCCAGAAAGACCAGGCCCGAAATATATTTGCCGTCGACAATGTTTCCCAACACCGTTGCTTCAAACGTTCCCGGAAGGCGAAGGGTATCCGCCAGGGCCATTCCGGTTTCACCGGCAACACCTGTGGGATTCAGTTCGAAAACTTCTTCCCAGGTGAGCGTGTTGGCGGGAAACTGGACCACCGTGTTCGACGGAACGCGAACCGTGATGCCGTTCACCTGGATGTATCCGCCCGCGGTCTTGCAGCCATCCGGTTTGGGGGGATTTTCCGGTGTTGGGTCAGGATTGGGAAGACACATCTGGTCGACCGATGCATACTCGATGAAGCCCGTCATCTCAAAGCCTGTAGCTGGGGGCGCATATGCGGGTGTCTGCGCGGGCGCAGGGGGAACTACCGGCGCAGGCCACGTCTGGGCGCTGGAGACCGCAGCCATCGCAAACACCAGCAGAAGTACCATGCCTGTTAACTGCAAAAATTTGTTTTGTTCGAATACCCTCATTGGTGAAACTCCTTCCGTCAAACTGCTCTTGCCCCCGGTCTGGTATTTCGCTAATTTCGTGGCTGGGCTCTTCATTGGTTCCCTCCCCCGTTATTCACGCTCAACATGTTCTCGAGGAAGGTCGTGAACGGTTTGCCGCCGTTCTTCCCCACTGCCGGAATTTGTATGTGTCCATCCATGGCCTGGCCAACATGGTTCGCGTCGTGCTCCACCGGGTAGCCATTCGCCGCGACCGTGTGCCCGTAAGGCACGGTAAGTTCAGGGTGGTCAAAGGGAGCGGCCTGCGCCACGGTGCGTGGATCGGTCAGGCCGTTGCGCAGGAAGTCGACGAGGTCTTGCTTCTCCTGCAGCGTGAAGCCAATGAGATCGATGTCCGGATCCATGATCTTCAATTCAGCGTCGGAGTTGAAGTCACCGCCGCGGTTGTAAAACTCCACCACCTGTTCGAGCGTGAGCTGGCTGCCGTTGTGGAAATACGGCGCGGTGAGGGCGACATTGCGCAGCTGCGGCGCTTTGAAGAAGCCTGTGCGCGCAATATCGTCTGAGCAGTTCAATGGGGCTTGAGTGATGCCATCACCGGGGCGGCCGGGGATCATCATGATCAATCCCGGATCGTTGCAGACGCGCCTTCTCTGGTATTCACCGTTGGAAAGCGGCTGGCCGGCTACCGGATCGTCGCCGGCAAGCCCTGTGTCTTCCACTCCCGGCCGCACACCGATGTGGTAGTAGCCCGTGTCATAGACGCGCACACTGAGGTCGCCCTGCACCATACGCTCTAACGGATTGGGAGTGACGGTGTCCACTGCGGCGTTGGAAAGCTCAGGACCGCCATGACAGACCACACAGCGACCCTTGGTTTCAAACAAGAGAAGTCCGCGGAGCTGTGCAGCAGTAAGTGGCGTGGAACCAACGGAATAGTTGATCCGCACCGGGAATAGCGCTTTTGGCGGAACGTCAAAGAAAAGTTTCAGCTCACCGGTGGCGTAGTTGATGGTCCCCTGGGTGATGCCTTCGCCGCCGACAACACCATAGCCGTCATCAAATGCATACACTTCCTGATCACTGAAGTCATTGTGCGGATCAAGCTCAATCACCGAAATGGTCAGCGGATCTACATTGGGCGGAAGCTGAACGGTATAGAAGTTTTTCAGGTTGTCGCCGATGATGGTGTAGCTCTTCTGCTGTTCCAGGTACTTGTCGAGCGGAGTCTGATCGGCGATCAGCGTGCTCTCATACATCTGAATGGCTACGCCCCAGAAAAGCGAAAAGTTGTACTCCATCTGGGTGTAGTCCTGCGTGCCGATGGGGCAGCGCTCGCTCAGCGGATTCACGCTCGCGGCAACACTGCCGTCAGGATTGACACACAAGAAACGGTTGAAGCGCCACCACTCAGGCTGAAAGGCCTTGCGAATCAAATCTGAATAGCCGGTACTCAAGCCTTTCTCGGGCGAGTTCGACATACCGCCCAGCACGCTATCCGCGGGATCTACAAGCTGCTTGCTCAGTGGCCTGCGCGCCAACAGTTTTTTTCCTACCTGGCGAAAATCGCGGCCGTCTGCCGACATTTCCACCGAACTGAGGATCGGTCCCAACGCCTGTGAGCAGAGCGCGGAGTTTTTCATCGCAACAAAAGCTGGTCCAACCTGGTCGGCATTAGCATCTGCGATCAGCAGATGCACCTGCTGGTCGCGAGCGCCGAAGGGATTGTTGCCATTGCAGACGTTCTGCGCGCGTCCGTCCCAGAAATTACGGAAATTGAAGACCGCATTGACTGCGCTCGGCGTATTGCGCCCCGTGACTTTGCGCGTGTTGATCCGCTGGCCAGGGCTCGCGGGATCAGGATAGGAGAAGACCGGATCGGGAACACTTGTGGTGGTCTCCACACTGTTGCGCACAGACATCTGGGTGGGCGTTGTTTGCATAACGCACGGAGACTGGTTTTCCACGACAGCCGGCGGGCGTTTGTGTATGCCTGACTGCGTTTCGCCGCCTGAACCGGGACCAAAGGTCGGCGCGATGCCCTGGTCAGAGTCGTCATTACTGAGGTCAACAATCCGGCAAGGGGTGGCCGTGCCTCCACCTGAGCCTACGCTCACAGTGGCGCCGCCAGTCACGATGATTTGAGAATTGTTATTAGCGAATACTCCCTGCGAACCAGCGACATCGTTGAGATCGGCAATTACGTTCTTCACTCGATTGTCAGGATTGGCGAGTTTGCGAAAAGGAAAGTCGCCATCGTGATAACCGCCAAACCCGGCCCCGGATGAGCCTGCGCGCAGAAAGTGATTGGGGCCTGTCACACCGCCGACCTGCGGACCCAACTCAAAATTGTTGTCGCCGCCGGCCTGTCCGGGGTTGAGCGTGTTGGCCGGACGGCTATCAGCTCCGGCATTGAAGTGGCAGCTCGCACAGGCCTGCACATCATCACTGCCTGCCTGCATGTCCCAAAAGAGGGCCTTGCCCAGCGCGATGGCCGCGCTCTTGTCAGCCAGAATCCCTTCCATTCCAAACACCGGCGGAACGGGAACGCTGGAGAGAGGCGCCATGGGTCTGAGTGGAAGAACGATGATGCCCTTGGCATCGACGTTCTGTGCGCGTACTCGCGCGTAGTATCCGAGCGCGACCACAACTGCCACAACCCACGCGAAAATACGGAAAAATGCCCTGGTCCCGGAAGAAGTCTTCATCTTTTTCTCCTGCGAAAAATGCGTTACTCCAACAAGCAAGCGCACTATGCAGTGCCTGCAAGCAGACTGATCCACGCTTAATTACCAGCAAGCGCTTGGTTCGACGGCCGTCGACATGGACGAGTTCATTCACGAACTCTCCCACGGCGCACGCCCGTTCCCCAGTCGCGTCGGAGCTGAAATGCTGCGCACGATATCTGAAAGGCAGCGAATTAAACTTGAACCGCAGGCGAAAAACAGCGAAGCAAAGGACTTTTCCGCTGGCTGAGCTGCGGCAGTTTCAGAGATATGCGAGAGGTTGGAGTTCTACGTTCTTAGCGGGATGACCAACTGGGGTGAACCTGTTTCCACGTTCAGAGTTGGCTGGTAGTGCGAAGAGAATGCTGACTTGCGGAACATCTCGCGATGTCCGGTAGACGAAACCTGGCGCTCAGCACGATCTGCCTGCGCCTGCATGTTCCTTGAGACCGGAGCAAGCAGGTTCATCTCAACCGTAACCGGTGGCGTGTCATCGTCATCGTCATCAATGGAGAGGGTAAACAATGGCGCGGCTCCCGTGAGCAGGAGCATCAGTCCCAGGACCGTGCCGCGAAACGCTTTGTGCATGAAGTCAGACATGTTGCTGATAGACTTGCGCAGGGTCAGCATCACATCGCGAGATTAGAGGGCCGTTAACCGAATATTAGAAGTCTTAATTCCCTGGCGATCAGGAAAGACGGCCCCAATGCACAAAGCAAGATGCGTTCGGATTTAACAAAAAAGGCCTTCCCGCCATCAAAACCGCTTTGGCGAGAAAGCCTATAGATAACATCGACTTAGATCGACAGTGCCGTCAGTATGGCGTTCCAGAGCTAAGGCAATTTCCTTCCCGAAGCCGCATCCCAAAACGCGCACTTGTGATCAATCGCAAATGTAGTCTCAAGCGACGGTAGTGGGCTAAATGAGAAGACGATCTATAGCCCACTACCTGTTCTTATTATGCTTGCCGTGCCGAACCAAAAATCAGCCGGCCCCATAGAAAATGATCAGTGATGCCCATAGATGGTGGTATTGGGAACCACTTCAACCAATTGCATCATTCCGCGATCCTCATGGGCCAGGATGTGGCAGTGGAGCACATACTGACCGGTGAAATCGGCAAACCGGCTACGCATTTTGAAATAGCCGGGAATAACGATGGTGCAGGATTGGCCGTTGCCGGGACAGTGCACCTGATCGCGCACCGGCTCCGGACACTGGTCTTTCGAAGTGCAGCTCAACGTATCCTGACGGCCCGGAGGAATGGCAAACACGTCCCACCAGATGAAATCATTTTTCGGCGAAGCGCCAGGACATGGTTTCCAGGTATCGGGGTTGGTTGGGTCGGCGTAACACTTTCCGCCTTTTTTAGCATCTGCACCGTTGGGATTGAAGACCTCAAAGATCTGGAACGGGTTCACGTGAATGTGAAATGGATGCGCAATGTTTCCCACCCCGCCCGAGCTGGTCAGATTCATGATCTTCCATTCTTCCGCAGTGTCCAGAAGCATGACCTGATCCACGTGTTGATCGCTGAATTGCCTGTCATCGATGAAGTGACTGCTGGCCGGCGGAGGGTTGCCTGAGTGGGGAGGAGGATTGGAATTCGGGTTGCCAACACTGTTAAATACCAGCTCACGATGCACATGAATATCGCTGGCCGGGATGTCATCAAGGAAGTGAGGGAATTCTGGAAAGTCGGCTTCGCTGATAAACGGCATCGGCGGATCAGCGGCGTTCGTATTACCGACAGTAACGTTCAGCAAGGTGGTGTTTCCAGGACAAGTCCCGGGCGCGACCCCCGTTGATACCTTGAGCGCGTAATCTCCCGGAGTAGCAGGCGCTTTTACCAGAAGATCCACGCGGTTGCCCGCAGCCATATTGATGACTGCGTTCTCGGCACCGACGCTGGTGTAGTTGCTGGGCTTAAATTGGACACCGTCCTGGGCAGTCTGTCGCCAGACAATGCCGGGCGTGGTAGGACAAAGCGTTACCAGGTTGCGCGAATCGCCATTCACCAGGCGCCACATCTGTACCTGGTTGGGACGCATGCTCACAATGGGCTGTTGCCGGCCATTGACGGACAAAGCCGCGGAGCCTGCAGGAGGTCCAGCTCTTAGAAGGTTGACCGTGGTACCCAACTGTTGAAAGACCATGACAACTTCTTCCAGGCCCCAGTTCTTATGCTGCGGCGTGTTCTTGTAGTAGGCCTTGAGCGTATCGTCATAAGGGCCTTCGATGATGAAAGCGCCAGTCATGCCATTCGACACATTAATTTCCGTGGAACCGTGCTTGTGCGCGTGATACCAGTGTGTGCCGGGGGCCTGGTACATCTGATATTTTTTGCCGCCCAGCAGCAACGACGGCAGACGGAAGCAATAGGGAAAAGCTCCGATGTAGAATTGCGGCCATCCGCCTCTCTTAATCACATCTTCATTCGGCGGCCATAAGGGCATCGTCTTGTACGGTGCTGTCTGGTCATACTTTCCGATCAACCCACGGGGATCTTTTCCCCAGGGGCCCATCTGCTGCTCACGGAACTCCGCCGGCAGTTGCTGCCACTGTGCGGGACTGCCATTCTTCTCGCACCAGTTAAAGAACTCAGCAAATGGTTTTTCGACAGTCTTCTCGGTTACCTCCAGCGTGCCATCGGCATTACGTAAAGAAGGACGGACCTGCAGCAGAACATTGTCTCCGGTTGTGCTGGGCGTGGTGTGAGTGCCGTGGAAATGCATGTTCGTGGTACTTGATCCGTGAATGCAGTTCGGCATCTCGTCCGAACCAGGATAGATGGAAACATTCGTCCCTTGATTGGTCCAGGTTACAGTCCCGTCGGTCACGGTTTGTCCCGGACTCTGAGGAAACGAGGGCGCGGTAGCACTGCTGGTTCCGGCCGTTGTCACGGCGAAATAGAAGCCTCCGGCGTTGTTCGATTGCGGCTTAATGACATTGCTGCCTTTGTACGCTGTATTTGCCTGCCAATTCGGTGCTCCCGAAGTACTCGTGTCGCAGCCCTCGCCGCGTTCACCGCGATCAATGGAGTTGCCGTAATGTATGGTGTTGATCTGGTTTAAAAAGGTGATTTCCACCAGATCACCGACTCTGGCGCGAAGCGTAGGACCAGGAAGCGGCTCAGGAAAACCGCTCACGACGTAATTTTTTACATTCCAGTCTTCCGGATGTCCCAGACGATAACCCTTGTAATAGCGCATGTACTGGGCAGCGCAAAAGAAATTGGCGCCATTCTTGAACCACAGATTTCTTTGTTCGTCGGCGGTAATCACCACGCCTTTCAGGCTGCTGGTGTTCGGGTCACGGTCAATCTCAGGAATCTTGATGAGTGGCTGTTTGCCAAAGGGCGCACAAGGAATAAATCCCTGCGGCTGGGCGAATGCTGCCTGCACAATAAACAGGCTTGCCATGATCCACATGACAACCCAAATGGCGCGTACTCCAGCCCTGCGGCAACGTGTTGAGTCATTCTCTGTTCCGGCGATCGCTTCACATGCCATTTCTTCTTTCTTCATCTCACGTCCTCATTTGCGCAATGCGCATTTGTAGCTGCCCATGTAGGTTGAATAACAGTCGTGCCCTTCCTGGTGAGTTAGGTTGTTGTCGGAGGGCTGCTGAGCACTTCGATAGACCCCAGTTCATCCGGGTGAAGCGCACAGCCATAACTCAGCGTGCCGGGAGCAGATGGTGAGACTGTTCCCTTGGAGGACGCATTTGGTGGAATCGCCTGGTCGAACCAGCCGGTCTTGTTTATCTTTCCGCCTTCAATGGGCGCCGGCCAGTGGGAGTCTGCTTTATCATTGTTGGCCCAGCTGATGAGGTCACCCACCAACGCTTGCTGTTTTGTTGGCGAAAAGCTTGCCCGGGGCGGTTGTTTTTCGTTCACATTGATATCAATGGACCAGCTCGGCATTCAATCCTCCGTCTTTAGCCGCATGGCGGCTTTCACAATCCAAAAGAGTTGAACGGGACGCCGAGCTTCCCCCTCGCGAACGGCGGCACGTTGTTTTTTCTCCTTGAATCCCTGGGACCGAATGTCGCTGGCGATTACAGAAACTGCGATAACCTAAGCCCCGTGTCAGAGGACGAGCGCCAGCTAACTGCTTGTGAGTCAGTGGCCAAACAGTAAACCCAGCATCATTTTCAGTCAACCCAAAAATGCATCGCGCCAAGATCATAAGGAAATTTACGTGGTCGAAAAACGGAGCCGGCCCTAAAATTCGAAAGCGCCTGCTGATGGCAGGCGCTTGCGTGGAACTTGGTCCTCGCCTTTGGCCGGGCTGGCCGCGCGAGGAGAACTATCGATGTGAATGTCAGTGCTTCAAATAACTGGGCTCCGTTTTAAACGATCCATCGTTAATCACTAGTGGCCGACGCCGAGGCCCGGCTGGCTTTTCCATTCCCCGAGCCGGCAACGCACAGTCTGGATTTCATCGGATGGGGCAATCGCCTTGAAGAAGCTGCTTCCGCCAGTTCTCGCAGAAGCGGCAGCGTTTCTTCCCATCCCATGCAGGAATCAGTGATGCTCTGGCCATAGATCAGCCTGTCCCTGGGCGCAGGCTTCTGCGCACCGCCAACCAGATTGCTCTCAAGCATCACTCCCATGATCCTTTTTTCGCCCGCTTCAATCTGGTCTGCCACCGCGTGGCACACCTGCGGCTGTATTCTGTGGTCCTTGTCACTGTTAGCGTGGCTGCAATCGACCATTACGCGAGGTTCCAGACCGGCATATTCCAGGCAAGCGCCTACGCGCGCTACCCAGTCCGAAGTGTAGTTCGTGCCGGTCCTTCCGCCACGCAATACCACGTGACAATCCAGATTTCCAGTAGTGGCAAAAATGGCAGTATGCCCGGACTCCGTCTGGCCCAGAAAGGAATGGGGCTGGGCTGCTGATAGCACGCCATTGATCGCGATTTCGACATCGCCCGATGTTCCATTCTTAAACCCCACGGGACAGCAAAGCCCGGAAACGAGCTGGCGGTGGACCTGGCTCTCCGTCGTGCGCGCACCGATTGCGCCCCAGCTTATGAGATCAACAAGATACTGCGGCGTCATCACGTCAAGAAACTCGGTTCCCGCGGGCACGCCCATTTCGGCCAGGTCAAGCAGAAGCTGCCGCGCGAGCCGAAGCCCATCATTGATCCGGAAGCTTTGGTCAAGCCCAGGATCGTTGATCAGCCCCTTCCATCCTGAAGTAGTGCGCGGCTTTTCAAAGTACACACGCATCACGATCAGCAACTCATTCGCATGTTCCTCAATGGCGGAACGCAACAACCGCGCATATTCGCGCGCAGCCGATGGATCATGGATTGAACATGGCCCAACAACCACCAGGATGCGGTCTTCATGTCCGTGCAGGATATTGGAGATCGCAGCCCGGGCATTGTGCACTGTGGCAGAGGCTTCTGTTGTACGGGGCAATTCCCTCGCCAATATGGCTGGAGATGCCACATCTTGAATGTTTTTCAGACGTAGATTGTCAGTTGAATACATTTGCCTGGTCCCATGCGCCCGGTTTGGGGTTACGCTCGGAATTTCATTCGAGGCTGCGAGAGCTGCGATCCAGTCCGGAATCTCAGGAGGAAACCGCCATCGCCGGTTCGCTGGGCAGAGGAATGGACTCCAGAAGAATCTCCTTCTCTCCAAACAGCCTTTCCGCGATGATTCCGCGCTCTTTGCATGTCTGAATGAGGCGATTTGATTCGACGATCGGCCGCGATTGTTCCGTGTATTTAATGCTCATGATGTAGTTCAACCAGGGTTCCTGGCCCATGGCATACACATATGCCTCGCGACAATGAAAAGTATTGACGATATGCATTCCTTGATCAAAGTTGGAACCGGAAAGCCTGCGCGATTCGTCCATCGCGCGTTCCAGCTTCTGGGTAAGCAGAGGACCATAAAGCCAGCTTAGAGGAGCGCCATCGCATTCCATGCCAAGAAACAGCGCATCCACATTGCCGATCTCGCGATGGAGATGCTCATACAGCCGAGGTTCAATGTTGCAGGAATCTGCGGCGAACATTAAGGAATGTGGGCCGATTCGTACAAGCCAGGCCAGCTTGGTCATAATGTCGAGGTCGGCATGTTCACCGAAAAACGGAAGACCGGTAATGTGCACATTTCCATCGTCGATCTCCTGCAGCTCGTCGATCTCGATCACGTTTTTAAACCCACAGTTCCGGAACAGCAGCCTGAGCGATGGGTCCTGCAGGCGGCCGCCATTGTTCCGTGGAACAACCACGTTCTTCACTTTATGGCGAATCTGCAGCAGGGTCTCGAAGAGGATGTGGTCCTGATGATCATGCGTGATCAGCACGTAATCAATGGAATCCGGCAGGTCAAGATAGGTGTAGCGTGAAACGCCATTTTCGTAGGTATAACTCAGGACCGGATCAAACAACATGCTGATGCCCTGCGATTCAATGAGAATGCAGGCATGCCCGAAATATCTCCAGCGCAGTCCTGGGCCTGAATAGGGCACATAGACCGGCGGCGGTTCCGGGGTAAGGAAGGATCGCAATAGGTCGTCCTGTGAATCAGGAACGCGCAGCATGTCCTTAATCTCGCTCCAGGAGCGCGGCTCTGACTTCAGGCGAAAGAGCTCATCCACGGCTGGATCATCAAATGACAACGGAATATGGAGAGCATCGTCTGAGCCAAGCCGCGGAGTGCTGAGAACAAAAGGCCGGTCGTCGGTGGAAATGGTCGACAGCATAAGGCTCTGCTGTGACGGATCATAGTAGCGGCTCCTGTAAAGCAGAGGCTCAATCAATCGAAAGGAAGGATGATTATTCAAGTCATAAACCAGTTCCACATAGCCGCGCAGGGCGGTCGGAATTTTCGCATACAGCGTGTGCAGGCTGTAGCCTTTGGCCGAGGACCTCAACATGGAATCCAGCGCGTCTATGGCTTCCGACAGTTCAAGCAGCGCCGCCCTTTTGCGCTTTGTGCCCTCGCGTAACTCCCGGACTTCGTCCACTCGCTTTCCGCCGTAATCGATAAACGGTCCGCCCAGCATCTTGGGGTTCTTGACGGCATTGGCATGGATTTGAGGCGCATTGATATATGAATCCATGATTTTGAAGTGCCGATGAACCATATTTCTGGCAGTTGTGGCTGGAGGGATGAGATGTGGCCACGCGTACCATTGGTCCACCAGGGGCTCAACCTGCACATTCTGGCGCAAAAAGTATTGCTCTTGGTTCGGCATGAGTTCTCTCCTTGATGATTCAGTCGCTGGAATAATTTCGCCGACAACTTCGGCTGCTCGAAGTATTAAGAGGGCTTTCGATATGCGAGTACGACCCCGCTGGTTTCGGCGCTTAAGGCCATTTCGCTATCAGGAGCGCCGCTCAGCTGAGATATTTTTTGGCGAGCAGGCGCAAGTTTCATTGCCACCAGCACTGGAGTGGCCATGAAGGTGGTTACC
>DATBHX010000147.1:0-16202 GCA_036557225.1 Candidatus Angelobacter sp. | reverse complement strand
GCCGGTGATCCGGACCATCTTTGAATCGGTGCGCGCGGCGGTGAAGATTCCTTTCACGGTGAAGTTCCGCCTGGGCTGGGATGATGGCAACATCGTCTGCGTGCCTCTGGCCAAAATGGCGGAAGAATGCGGTCTGAATGCCGTCGCGCTGCATGCGCGGACACGGGAACAGGGCTACAGCGGCAATGCGCGCTGGGAATGGATTGCCGCAGTCAAAGACGCGGTAAAGCTTCCGGTGATCGGCAATGGCGACATTCGCACGCCGGAAGACGCTATTGCGATGGTCGCGCAGACGGGCTGTGACGGCGTGATGATTGGCCGAACGGCGGCGTCAAATCCATGGATCTTTCGGCAGATTCGCCAGCATGCCGAGACCGGCCGCTACGAGCAGCCAACCGAAGCGGACCGTTACCAGATGATCCGCACCTATTTCAAAATGCTGGTGGATGAGACGCAGCACGGCTCAGCCGGCAAGATGAAGCAGTTTGTTGCCTGGTTTACCCACGGCGTGCCCAACGGCAGCGCCCTCCGCCGCGCCTGCTATGAAGCTCAGACTGGGCCGGCAATCCTGGCCAGCGTAGAAAGGTTCTTTGAAGAGCTGCTGAGCGGGAACGCGCCAGCGCAAAGCTCCGCGCCTGCTCAGCCAGAAGCTGAACTGGATCTGCTTTCCGCCTGCGGCGATTAGCAAGCCGCAAGGATCCTGAAACCACTACAACTCACTGCACCGGCTTCACACCCAGCGCATGGTCAAGGTCGGCGACCTGATAGACCGCGCCGTCTTTGATAACGGTTCTTACGCGGCGAACATCGCTGACGTGCGCAGCAGGGTTGCCGTCAATCAGAATCATGTCAGCCAGCTTCCCTGGCGCGATGGAGCCGAGTTCGCTATCGCGCTTGACCACGCGGGCCGCGCCCAGCGTAGCCAATTGCAGGACCTTGGCGGAAGGAATACCGGCCTTCTCGTACAGCTCAAGT
Organism: Candidatus Angelobacter sp.; assembly: GCA_036557225.1. GTDB lineage: Bacteria > Acidobacteriota > Terriglobia > Terriglobales > Acidobacteriaceae > Angelobacter. The sequence continues at coordinate 15,227 of DATBHX010000147.1, read as the reverse complement.
TCGCGATGCAGTGTGTAGCCGGCAAAACCATCCGTGCCGGCAACAATGGGAATGCCGGCGTCATAGAAAGCCTTGGCCATATCGAGCATGCGCTGAAATGAATCCTGGTAGCGCTGGTCCATGCCGGCGGGGACGTCCAGTCCGCCATAGAGAAAGCCGCGGCGTACCTGGGCGGGCATATTGTTGGCCACCGCGGCATAGCCGGCTGCCATCTTGCCCGGGCGGTCTTCCATCATGCCCTCGAAAATGCTGAGCGTGGGATCAAGGACGATCTTGTGGTCGATCAGAAGTTGCGTCAAGCCGCGCACCTGATCAGATTTGGGATCGATTTCCGCACCATGGCTTGCGACCTCAGTGAATCGCGCCGGAGTGCGTGTGTCTTTTACCTGGGGCATGAAGTTGAGGAAGATGAAATTCATGTGCTGAATTTCATCCACGCCGTCGCGTACAAACTGCTCGGCATTCATGCCTGAGGGCACGTGACCGCTCACGCGCATTCCGTGGGCGTGCGCCATCTCCACGATCTTGGGCAGCAACTCCGGTTTAAGCGAGCTGTAAACCTTGATCTGGACGTAGCCGAGTTTGGCGTAGTTGTCGATGGCCTGCCGCGCCTCGTCTTCCGTATCGGCAAAGACTTTGGTTGGGCCCTGAAAGGGGCCGCGACCGTCAATGAATCCAGCCATCACCAGGCGCGGACCGATCTCAGTGCCTTCGTCAATGCGGCGGCGCATCTGATTGAGTGCATCAATGTCATTGGCCAGATCGCGAACAGAGGTCACGCCGCAAGACATGTGCAGTAGCCCGTCGCCCGGTTGAATGTGGACATGCATGTCCCAGAGGCCGGGCATAAGCGTCTTGCCTGTTGCGTCTACCGTCTCTGCGTTCTTTGGCAGAGTGACCTGGCCGTCAGCTCCAACGGCAGTGATACGGTTGCCGGTGACGACCACGGTCCGGTTCGGCAGCATCTGCGCCGACTCGCTGTCAAACAGGTTCGCATGCACGATTATCAGCGCACCTTTCGGCTTATGGCCGAGCGTGCGGGCAAGCTCACCGGCTCGCTGATTTTGAAACTTGTCTTGTTCCTTGATCAGGTCCGGGACGACGGATTCCCACCCTTCCGATACAGTCGATGCCCAGGGTGATGCAGAGGCAAAGAACGCGCCGTCCGGCTCCAGCCAGATTGGCGATGGAGCAAATCCCAGTCCGCTGATGGCATATTGAGTCACGGTCCGCGACTGTCCATTCGCAGTGACCTTCAGCTGGCTCAGCTTTGCAATGGAAGCTTCGCCTTCGGGCAGCAGCGCCAGTTTGTGTCCGGGAGCGGCCAATAGCGCTTGTGCCAGCATTGCACCCTCTGTCGACGAACCGGCGATGCTTACGTAAAACGCCTTGCCGGAGACGTTCTTCTGGCCGTGTTCAGCGCGGTTTTTCCAGCTCGCGGCGCCTTGCTTGAGAGAAAAATGCTCTTCAACCGGGGCCTTGAGGTAGTCAACACCGGCGTTCTCGAGCTCGAGCGGAATTCCATCTTTGCCTGTGACAATCTTCTCGTTGATATTGGGGCCGCGGCCGCGATCGTTAAATTCGTAGTGAATCTGCCAGCTTCCGTCGGCATTGCGCGCGGCGCTCTCAAAGCCGGCCTTGTTGCCCACAAGGATGAAGGTGTAGCGCCGGGTCTTGGCGCCGGCATTGTTCTGGGCTGTCCCCGTGACGCTGGCGAAAAAAGCAAGAACCAAGGCGAGGCATATGGATGATCTTTTCATGGTGCTCCTCAATGAACGTTGACGAGCTTTAGACGGACGAAATTACTCTTCAGGTAGCTCGGCGACTGCTGCGGCGCTGCGATTGGAAGGCCTGGGTCTTTTGGGCGCAGTTACATACGCGTACGGATCCGGCGGCGCTTCGGGCTCGCGTCGCATCTTGCGTCCAAACAAACCCAGCAATTGCCGGATCATCCGGAGTATTCGTGACTGCTCAGTCTTCGACATGTGCTCTACCGCTCGGACAAAATCGTACCATATTGGTGTTAAGTATCTGATTACGAGCTGTTTTCCCGTTGTGAAACAGGGAACCTGGGCAGCAACGCTATTTTTCGCAGAAATCCAGACTCTTCTGTTGTGTGCGCGCAAAAAATGGGACAATAGAAATCGACGGGCAGCGTGCGCCTTTCCATTTCCGGGAATCATCCAATTAGAGTGCCAATGACGCAAAATCAAAGTCTTTTCTTTCAGAAGTTCGGCATTACTCCTAACGATCTGCAGCGCTATCTTGGCGAAGCCCTCTCCGCCGGCGGCGACTACGCTGACCTTTACTTTGAGTATCTGACCTCCACGTCGATCACGGTGGATGAGTCGATTGTCAAATCGGCGTCACAGGGGATTTCGGCAGGATGCGGGATACGTGTTTTGGCCGGCGATCGCACCGGCTACGCCTACACAGATGATCTGGCGCCAGAAAAGATCATGCGCGCCGCGCGTACGGCTGCGTTGATCGCCCGCGGTCCGGCAAAAAGCCCCATTGAAGGATTCAAAGAGAGCAACGGAGCGCATCAGCTTTATCCGATCGCGGCGCCTTCGGCGGAGGCCGATATCGCGGCCAAACTGGAGTTGGTAATGCGCGGAGATCGCGCTGCTCGCGCCTATGATCCCCGCATTGTCCAGGTTCGCGCCGGATATTTTGACGAGGTGCGGCAGATCCTGGTAGTCGGCTCCGACGGGACCTTCGCTTCTGACGTGCAGCCTCTGGCGCGGCTGAGCCTGACCTGCGTTGCCAAATCGGGAGAGAACTCTGCCAAGGGCCAGGCCGGTGGCGGCGGGCGCGTGGGTGTGGACTACTTCCTCACAGAGAAAACCCCCGAACACTTTGCTCATGATGCAGCGCGGCAAGCCATCATCCAGCTCAATGCGCGGGAAGCCCCCGCAGGTGAGATGGAGGTGGTGCTTGGGCCAGGCTGGCCAGGCATTTTACTGCATGAGGCGATTGGCCACGGCCTGGAGGCCGACTTCAATCGCAAAGGAACGTCGGCTTTCAGCGGCATGCTGGGCAAACGCGTAGCGTCGGACAAGTGCACTGTGGTTGACAACGGCACGTTGCCTTCGCGCCGCGGCTCCATCAATGTGGACGACGAAGGCTCGCCCACTCAGAACACGGTGCTGATCGAAAAGGGGATTCTCAAGGGCTACCTGAGTGACAAGCTCTCCGCCAAGCTGATGGGCATGCCGGACACGGGCAACGGCCGTCGCGAAAGCTACGCGCATATCCCCATGCCGCGTATGACCAATACCTACATGCTCGCTGGAGAAGACTCGCCAGAGGACATTATTCGCTCGGTCAAACGCGGTGTTTACGCGGTGAATTTTGGCGGCGGGCAGGTGGACATCACCAACGGGAAATTTGTTTTTTCCGCCTCTGAGGCTTATATGATCGAAAACGGCCAGGTAACGGCGCCGCTTAAGAACTGCACGCTGATCGGCAACGGCCCTGACGCGCTTACCAAGGTGTCCATGGTCGGCAACGATCTTCAGTTGGACGAAGGCGTCGGCACCTGCGGCAAAGACGGACAGTCTGTCCCCGTGGGTGTGGGAATTCCCACGCTCAAGCTCGATAGCATGACCGTCGGCGGCACGGCCCGGTAAATCAAAAATGGCCACACATACTGAAATCCTGACTGGAGCTGACGCCGATTTGCGCGAGCTGGCGTCGAGTGTTGTCGCGCGTGCAATGAAAGCCGGCGCTTCTGCGGCAGAGGCCGTGATTCGCGAAGGCACAGAGTTTTCTACAGTGGTGCGATTGGGGCAAGTAGAGACGCTCAAGGAGTCAGGCTCGCGGGCCATAGGCTTGCGCGTTTTCCTCGGCCAGCGAAGCGCGAGCACCTACTCCAGCGACTTTACCAGTGACGGCATCGAGCGGCTGGTCTCGGGCGCGTTTGAACTGGCGCGGGTTACGTCTGAAGATCCTGTGGCAGGTATCCCTGAGGCTGGGCAGCTGGGCAGTTTGCCCGGCGATCTGAAGCTCTACTACGACGATGTTTTTTCCCTGCCGCCCGAGGAGCGCATTGAGCATGCGCGCCGCGCGGAGCGAGCGGCGCTGGATGCCGATCCGCGGATGAAGAACTCCGATGGCGGCTCGTTTGACGCTGCCGCGGGCCACAAGGTGCTGGCGAATTCTCATGGCTTTATCGGGGAGTTCCGGCGTTCTTACTGCTCCATGACCGCCGCGCCGATTGCCCAGGACGAAAGCGGCGCCATGCAGCGCGATTACTGGTTCAGCCTGGCGCGCACGCTGGCCAAGCTGGAGTCACCCGAGGCGGTAGGGAAGGAAGCCGCTCGCAGGACATTGTGCCGATTGGGCGCGCGCAAGATCGCTTCCACGCAGGTCCCGGTCGTTCTTGATCCGCAGGTTGCCGGCTCAATTCTCGACAACATTTTTGACGCGGTGAATGGTGACGCGGTGTACCGCCAATCCTCTTTTCTAGGCGGAAAGCTGGGCGAGAAAGTTGCTGCGAGCCACGTAACGGTGGTCGACGACGGCACCATTCCTGAAGGTTTTGGCACCGAACCGTTTGACAGTGAAGGCGTGCCGACGCAGCGGACACCGGTGATCGAAAACGGCGTCTTGAAGTCGTATCTGCTCAATACCTACACGGCGAAAAAGCTAGGCCTAAAGACCACCGGCAATGCATCACGCGGACTGGCAGGCAGTCCGGGCATTGCCTCCGGTAACTTCTTTCTGCATAAGGGCGGGCGCACGCCGCAGCAGATCATTGGCGACATCAAACAGGGACTCTATGTGGTCCAGTTCCTAGGGTTCGGCGTGAACATGGTGACGGGCGACTTTTCTCGCGGCGCCAGCGGCCTATGGATCGAGAATGGCGAGCTGGCCTATCCGGTGGAAGAGATTACCGTAGCCGGGAACCTGAAGGACATGCTGAACAATATCTCTGAGATCGGCAGTGATCTTGAATTTCGTGGCGCCACTGCCTCGCCTACCATCCGCATTGACGGCATGATGATCGCCGGAGAGTAGGTGACCTCCCGGCTGCATCCCTGGTAGTAGAATCTGCCATATGGGCGATTCTGAACAACAGCCGTTCTCTCCCATGCGCGAAACGGGGCAGCCAAGGAACTGGCTCCCCATGGTGCTGGGCGCTGTTCTTGTGGTGGTGGTCGTTGCGATCATCATTCTGACCACCCGCGCCGGGCAGACATCCGGGAATGGAGCGAGTGATCCGAACCTGGCCAAGCTGCAGCTTGCGGGTCTACACATGGCAACGGCGCAGAACTTTGCCGGCGGATCAGTTACCTACATCGAAGGCAAGATCACGAATAAGAGCGACCGCAAGGTAACGGCGGTGCGCGTCAATGTGCTGTTCAAGAACTCGATTGGCGAGACCGCGCAGGAAGAAAAAGCCTTACCGCTGACTGTGCTCCTGCCCAACACACCTTACGTCGACTACGGTCCTGTCGACCGGGCGCCATTAGCGCCGGGGCAGACGAACGATTTTCGTCTAACCCTGGAGCACATCTCAGCCGATTGGGACGGCCAGGTTCCGCAGGTCAAAGTAGTCTATTTAGGCTATTGAGTTTGCAACCATTCCCTGGGAATCATTTTGTTTGCGTGCCACGCGGTGGCCGGCCAACATACATTTCTTCCACGCGTAATTGCGGATCGAGCACCACGAATGCACCTAACGGAGGCCGTCGTCGCTGAGCGGCGTTGACCACGTTCTCAAAGCGCAGGTCTTCGAATTGCACCTGATGGCGGCCACCTTCCAGCGGTTCGGGCGTAACCAAAGGATATTCGGCCCAATCAAGGTAGACCCGGCCCAGGTAGGAACGCTTGGCCGCGAGCGTGACCGGCGTTTCTTCCGGCTTAAAGAGCACTACCTGCAGGTTTTCCGGATCGACTTCGCCGGCAGAAGAATCTACCGGCAACAAATGAAAGGCATCCTTCGTTTCTACAACTCCGTTCCAGGAAAAAGGGTTAATCGGCTGAGGGAAGGCTGATGCCCGCAGCGGCGTCTCGTTGCGATAGGTACGTGCATTCAGCGCATTCACTGCGCGTCGATGCTCAAAGTCACGAACCAGGATGACTGCGGCCACACAGATCAGGGCGAAAATGGCCCCGCCGCGGCCGCGAAACTGCGGCTTACGCGTCCCGATTTCTTCGGTGATCAAGGCAAACAACCCTGGAAGCACGAGGCCCAGAATCATCGCAACCAGCATGATGGGATCGACGATGAAGACGATGTCCCATGAATACCATTTGGGATTGAAAGGGGCGAAAGGGCGGACGCCGTAGTTGTTGGTGAAATCCTGAAAAAGGTGGATGAGCGCGCCCATCAGTGCGTACAGGTACAGCGTGGTCCAGTGGGGAGGAAGCTTCGGTTCTTTGCCGCTTCTTTTTCTCCATCGATAAACACCATACACAATGCCAACCACGCTCGCTGCGACAAATGGCGCACCCAGCAGGCTGTGGGTGATGCCGCGGTGATGCTGCAATCCAAAAACCGAGCCGCCGAAGTAGGTCAGCGAGTCGATGTCCGGAGCCTCGGCCGCCAGGGCCAGAGTCAGCGTGGCCAACCCGGTGCGGCGATTCAGCCCGGCGCGGCCCAGGCACGCGCCCGTCAGTATGTGAGTGACAGGATCCAAGAGAATCAGCCCCTCGTTCAAGAAACTAGCATTCTAAACAAGGCGGCATTCCCTCGCTTCGCGATGTGTTGTTTAGCTGGTTAACAGGATGGGATAATGAACCTGACACTCTGATGCCGCAGGTCCACAATACGCAAAGGCGATTGCTCTTGGGTTCGCGCAAAAACGACTCGGTCCTGGCCTTGCAGAGCGCTGTTTTCAGCCAGTCAGGGCGGTTTGTGGTTGCCGCCTCGTCGACGGAGCAGATTCAGGAGCAGATTGAAGGCAGCGATTTTGACGTCTTTATACTGAACCACACTCTGCCATTTGCCGATCGCAAGCTGCTGGCGCGAAAAATCAAGACGCTCAGGCCCGCCAGCGGAGTGCTGGTCCTGCACCACAGCGGTTCGCTGGGCAATCCTTATGTTGACCTGGCTGTGGATTCAAGGTCCGGCGCCCAGGCCATGCTGCGAGCGTTGGAGCGGGTTGAGACCATGTTGCATGCGCGCAGCCACCGGCGCGCGGATTTCGAAGGCGAGTTCGTGGTGGTGGCGGATAAGAATCGCAACTACACGTTTGTGACCGATTCGGTCTGTGATCTACTGGGCTATGATCGCGCCATGCTGCTTGACCTGCGCATAGAGGACGTTGTCGACGGTGCTGCTCCTGTGGTGGTGCCATTATTTGAAGAGTTTGTGGCTTCAGGAAAACAAACGGGAAGAATCGTTTTGCGCCATCGTTCGGGACGCCTGGTCCCGGTACAGTATTGGTCGAGCGTTGAGCCGGATGGCTGCATGATCGCCCGCTGGGAGCCGGTGGACGGGTACGGCGGCTGATCCGGCTACTGCATCAAGAGCTTTACCGAACGGCTTTCAATGCTCAACTCCGCGGGGAGCAGACCCAGCAATTCGCCGTCCGCCTGCGCGTGGATGGTACGGACGTCGGGAAGCGCGGTGCAGCGAAACCATCTGGAGTGGACTACATCCACTTCCGGCACCTTCCAGTTTGCTCCCGTCGCCACGCCGGCAAAGTAGGCCAGGAAGCGGCGGATCTTATCCGTGCGAAAGAGAAGAAGGCAGAAGCTGTCACGGATGAGCGCTGAACCCAGATTGACAAAGCGCAGGAGTCCGGGAAATTTGGCAGCGCGGATCGCCATGGCCAGCATGGCCTTGTCCTGCCGGCGCTGGCCCTGCTCGTCTTCCCACTCAATCTGAAACATGGGATATCCGCCGCGAAATGCCATCCGCGCCATTTCCAGGAAGTAAGCATTCCTGCCCCAGCGCTCTTTGGCTCGCACGGCCGTGCGATACATCAGCTCAGCGTCAGCGCCGACGCCGGCAGCGACGATGAAATAACGTTTGTCGGTTGCGCCGCCGCGTTGTGAGACAACCAGCCCCGGACGAAAATCGCGCGGCGTGTAATTGAGGAGCTTGCGTGCAGCGGCTACAGGGTTGGCAGGGAGGCCGAGGTCAGATGCCAGGAGATTGCCGCTCCCAAGCGGCACCAGACCCAATGTTGTGTTGCTGCCGGCCAACATGATGCCATTCAGCACCTCGTTGACCGTGCCATCGCCGCCGCAGGCCACTATAGTGTCAAAGCCTGCCGTGGAAGCCTCCCGTGCCTGCTGAATAGCGCTCCCGGCGTGTGCGGTAGGACAAGTTTCAACCTGGACTCCTGTCGCGTGAAAAACTGCCGCAATGCGAGATATGTCGTCAGCACGCTGCCGGCGCTTTTGTCCGGATGCCGGGTTGTAAATGAGAAGAGCGCGTCGCACTGGCAGGATTATAAGCGAGAGACACGCACGTCTGAGCGATGTGCCGTACGACAATAAACACGCAGCGGTGAAAAGCTTAGCGGCAAAGTGCCGAAGCCTCCAGGAAGAAGGCTTCGGCGAGGAATGCTTCACTAGTGCCCTGCAGTCACGTCGAAATGCCGCCAGCCGTTAGTACTGCTCCAACTCAGCTGGTGGAGATGAGCATCATCCGCAGTGAAGTAGATTTCAAATTCGCCGCTTACCGTATCGTTCAAACTGGACAAAGAAGTAAGAGGCGCAGCGGTGGGTGCTCCGGTGAAATTGGATACATCAAAGCTGTTCCAACCTTGAGAGCTCGTCCAGGACAATTGTCGGATGTCGAGATTGTCGTCGACGTAATAGATTTCCAGTTGGCCGGTAAAACTGTCGATCTTAGCTGTAATGGGTCCCGCGACTTCGGTTGGTTCGGCCTCGGTGGCTGTAGTTATATCAGCCGTGCCCCAGGAAGTGCCGGTGAAATAGAGCTGATGGATGTGTTGATCGCCGCCGATATAGTAAGCTTCAAGGCGGTTACCGGTAAGAGAATCGACCAGAACTGAGATCCCTCCACCGAGCGGCGCATTCACGCTGCCGGCGGCAGCGCTGATGTCAAAATTGTGCCAGCCGGTAGTGGTGTTCCAGGCTGTTTGATGAATATGCATGTCGGTGCCCACAAACCAGATTTCCGGAGCGTGGGTAACGGTGTCAATGAGCGTAGTCACTGCCCCATTGGCGCCCGGGCCTGGTCCGCCAGTGAGAGTAGTTATGTCAGCTGCCTGCCATCCATTCACGCTATCCCAATAGAGCTGCTCGAGATCGCCCGTGGAAGTCGCGTAGTAAATCTCCGGACGTCCCGTGACGGTGTCCATGAGCGTGTCTACGGTCCTGAAGCCACTGCTGTTGTTGGGTGCGTTGGTGAATCCGCCCACATCGAATTGATGCCAACCGGTGACGCTGTCCCAATAAATCTGGTGGACGTGAGAGTCACCGCCAGTGTAATAGACCTCGGGGCGTGAATTAGGAGTATCCATCATCACGGCCAGAGGCGCTGCAAGGGCGGCATCAGGAGCTCCTATACTCGATTTGAAATCGAGTTGCGTCCAACCGGTGCTGGCCAGCCAGCGCCATTGTCGTACATGAGTGTCAGCGGTAATAAAATAAACTTCCACCGCGCCGGTGGCAGTATCAATCTGACTGCTGATTGAGCCCACAACAGGTGGCAAGACACAGCCATTCGAGCATCTCTCCAGGGCCCGCTGGCACGCATCGATATCGGCGAGAAAGCCCGCGATGCAATCCAAAGGATCATTGTCATCAAACTCACAGCCTACAAGGGCAGCGGCAGCTCCTGCGAGACACTCTTCTGCGTCAGCGCTACAGCTGCCGCAACTATTTGACTGAAGCAGTGCATAACCGGACGCTCGTGCAAACCTGGAGATACTGGCGTGTTTCAGGGTGAATTGTTTGGACGAAGCCGGCGCACAGGACATGGTTTGGGAGGTTCCGCTGTTGCTTAAGAAAAATACAACCAGGGCGGGCAACAGGGCGCCTAGAATGAATGGGGATCCCGGTCGGGTCATTAACTCGCTCCTTTCGTTTGCTGCATCACAGGAAGGAAAAATCCGATGCAGAATCCAGAGTTGCTGGATTGAAACTTAGAGTTGCCGGCTGGAGCGCGAGTTTTCCGCTGTTCAGGAAGCAGTTGTCGAATGGTTGCTTTCACATTGCAGGGGATGGTTGGGTTGACGATTGAATGCCACGATCGGGAAACGGCCGAAGAATCGCCGTCCAAAGATGAGAGAAGAACAATAATGCGACGTGGGGCGAGGCGTGAAAATTTCTAAAAGATTTGCACAGGCAGCTGCGCTCTTCAGCTTCAGGCGCCGGTACCGAGTTGGGAACTCCTACCCCATATAATTGCTTCATGTCCGGCGCCGCCAAACACAAAGACATTCAACCCAAAATCGAAAAGCTGCGCGAAGATATTCGCCGCCATGAATACCTTTACTACGTTCTGGATGCTCCCGAACTGCCGGACGCCGATTTCGACCGCCTGATGCAGGAGCTCAAGAAGCTGGAAGCGGCGCATCCGGAGCTGATCACGCCGGACTCTCCAACGCAGCGCGTCGGCGGCAAACCGAGGGAAGGATTCGTTAAGGTAGAGCACTCGCGTCCCATGCTCTCGCTGGACAACGCCTACAACGAGCAGGAGCTGCGCGATTGGGACCGCCGTGTTCATGAGTTGGCAGGATCGGACAAGATTGAATATGTATGCGAGTTTAAGCTTGACGGCATGTCAATGGCGCTTACCTATGAGCAAGGCAGGTTGCTGCGCGGTGTGACTCGCGGCGATGGTTCGGTGGGTGAAGACGTGACCACCAATGTGCGCACCATGCGTTCTGTGCCCCTATCGATCTCCGGGGCTGCGTTCAAAAAAGTTGATGTGCCTGCAGATTTCGAAGTTCGCGGCGAGGTCATCATGCCGCTGGCGGCCTTCGAACGTATGAATACAGATCGCTCAGCCAGGGGGCTTTCCACATTTGCGAATCCGCGCAACGCCGCTGCGGGGACCATACGCATGCTCGAGCCGAACATCGTGGCTGAACGGCGGCTCGATTACTACACTTACTTTCTGCTGGTGAAAGGCAAATACTATCCGGAGAAACATTCCGAGGCGCTCAAAGACCTGCAGGCGCTGGGCTTCAAGGTGAATCCCAATCATCGGATTGCTCGCGACGTTGAAGAGGTGCTGGAGTTTATTCGCCTGGGCGAGGAAAAGCGCGACAAGCTGGGCTATGAGATCGACGGCATCGTGATCAAAGTGAACTCTATGCGCACGCAGGACCGGCTGGGCTTTACCGGCAAGGCGCCGCGCTGGGCCATCGCGTATAAATTCACCGCGCGCAGCGGTATCACCGTAGTGGAAGACATTGTGCCGCAGGTCGGACGTACGGGACGATTGACGCCCGTTGCCTGGCTCAAGCCGGTCTTCATCGGCGGGACCACAGTCAGCCGGGCCACGCTGCACAACATGGATGAGATCAATCGACTGGGTGTGAAGATTGGCGATTCAGTCATGGTGGAACGCGGCGGCGACGTGATTCCCAAAGTCGTCAAGGTGATGGAGGAAAAGCCGCGTGGCCACAAGACATTCCACATGCCGGAGAGCTGTCCGGTCTGTAAGAGCAAGATTCGCCACAAGGAAGGCGAGGTCGATTATTGGTGTGTGAATCTCAACTGCCCGGCGCGACTGCAGGGCAGCATTCTGCATTTTGCCTCGCGCTCGGTCATGAACATTGACGGGCTGGGAGAGTCGCTGGTCAACCAGCTGCATCAGAGCGGGCTGATCAAAGATGTCGCCGATATCTACACCCTGAAAGACAAGCGGCCGCAACTTCTGGCGCTGGAGCGGGTGGGCGAAAAATCCGTCGACAACCTGCTGGCTGAGATCGAAAAGTCGCGCAAGCTACCGCTGGAGCGGGTGATTCTGGGGCTGGGAATCGGGCAGGTGGGATCACGCACAGCGGAGCTGCTGGCGGAACACTTTGGCTCCATGGACGACCTGATGAACGCCTCTGCTGAGGAACTGCAGGAGGTTCAGGATGTTGGCCCGAGCGTTTCGGCCAGTATCAGAGAGTTTTTTGATGAGCCGCACAACCGTGAACTGGTGAAGCGCCTGGAGAAATACGGGCTGACGTTCAAAGGTGTAAAGAAAGTTCGCGGCACAGCCCTGGCGGGCAAGACGTTTGTGCTCACGGGCACGCTGCCGAATTATTCACGCGACGCAGCCAAGAAGCTGATTGAAGATGCGGGTGGCAAGGTTTCTGGGTCGGTGAGCAAGAAGACGGATTATGTGGTTGCCGGGGCCGATGCGGGGTCGAAGCTGGACAAGGCGAAAGAACTGGGCGTGAAGGTGATAGATGAAGCGGGGATGGTGGTGTTGGTAAGGACTGGCCCTTCTTCACCTTAAAAATGGAACCGGCGACTGCTCCGGCGACCATCCCTTTGCGACTAAGGACCATGTTCACGCAAAAGCGACCCCGCACAAGTCGCAAAAGGACGCTGTACTAGAGCAATTACACCAGCAATCGTTTCCGTTGAAGCAGCTTTGAGGGGGACAAACTCGGGCTCAGTCGGCAGGCAAATTCGCCCCCTCCCGCAAGAATCCATCGGCCACGATGAGGCCGCGCTGAGAGTCGCCGGAATGCGTTCCCGGACCATTGATCATTCCGCCGAGAAGCCAGTGGCCATTCATTGGCGCGATGGTCGTCAGCTGATTATGGCGAGGGCCGCCAGCGAAGCCGAGGTTCTGGGCCAGCGAGCCATCAGCGTTTAACAGCACCAACAGTGGCTGGGCGGCTTCGGATATGCTTTCGCCGGTTGGGTTCTGTACATAGCCGGTGGTACCGAGTGCGAGATATCGTCCGCTGGGCAACGCTGCAACGTCAAACAACACGTCCCCGCGATCGACATCGATCACGTCGTACGGGCCGGGAGCGCCATCACCTCCAACCAATGCGACGAATGCATTCCAACCAGTTCCGTCTGGTCGCACCTCAGAGAGGACACGGCCCGCCAGAACGAAGCCGCCAGGCGTTGCACGCACCGCATGCAGTTCGGCAAGATCGTGCGTGTCGATCACAGTACTTCCCAGGCGGTGGCCGTCGGCACTCGCCACACGCGTAAGCAAGAGACCCGTAGTTGCTGCAATTGGTTCGCCGAAAAAGTCTGTGTGCGCGCGGAACGTGAAGTTACGCTCGGGGGCATTGACCACGCCGACGGCGAGCGTACCTGACGTATCGACGTCCACAAAAATCTGCAGTTGGTTCTCGAGCTGGCCGAACACGTCAAAGCTGCCGCTGGTGATGCCCACCGCAAGGATCGAACCACCCGGCTCTACCAACGCGCGCCAGGAAGGCCCATACGCGCCGCTCGCGTCCGGGTCGAGACGATAGGCAACAATCGCGTTGCGCCCGGTGCGCAACACGACAGCCAGGCTTTCTCCCAGCGGGGCCAGCCGCGCGGCGTCATGCATCAGGACAGGCTGAAGCGCGTTGTCATCCTTGAGGCTTGGAGCATAGCTGAAGTAAGGATCGGTTGGAGAGGCTGGGTCAAGAAATGGCTGGTCACTTCGAACCGCTGCCTTGGCATCGAGCCGCACGATGCGCACCTCCCTTGCCGTGGTGAGAACTGCCGAGATGTCGCCGGACGGATGCACCGCGAAGTCAACCAGGGACCACGTTGCTGGCGGCGTATAGGAGTGCATGATTTGGCTGTTGTTATGGACGATTGCCAGCGTTCGCTGTGGGCCGTCCTCAAAGATGGAGTTAAGATGCTCCTCAAGCAACACGATTTCGTTACCTGCTGTGCGCACCTTGGTGACGGTCTGGCCAACGACGGATAAATCTACGGTGTTGGCCTGTGGAATCTCTCTGGACCCGCAAGCAACAAGAAGCGCAACCACTAAAACGGGTAGCGCACGGAGAATGGTTGACAGCCGGCAAATCTTTACCGCAATGACTACGTAAGATTTCATTCTTGAGTACTCACGATCCTTTATGAATTTTTGTATTTAAGCTCGTCCATCGAGCTGCGCGTGTCCGAGCCGCTATCTCATTGGACGAGCTTGTGATCGTTTTGCTCGCCACGCACGTGCATGAACGTTGATGCGTCCCGTTTCTTGCACGCCGCGGCGGCGTCCGTGGTTGCAGGTGTGACCTGTGGGCGCAAAAGCGGGCCAGATTGACCGCCGATCTTTACTGCCCGAGTTTTGGTTGCGACCATTGTCAAACTGGCGTCCGAGGCGAATACTTCTTCCAGACAATAATTACAGCCGGGGACGTGGGTTCCTCGTGCCAATATTGTCCCTGGCTCTGCTCGGGATTCAAGAAAAAGAAGCTTCGTTCGCGATTTGCAGAAAAGCTATGGTCAAAACCGCACAAACAGAATCCTTCCGCGCCGCACGAGATTTCCTTCTCACCCACCGCGAAGACTACGCCACGGCTTACGCCGGGTTTCAGTGGCCGAAGCTTGAGCGCTTCAACTGGGCGCTGGATTGGTTTGACCACATTGCCGCGGGCGATCGGCGCAACCAGGTTGCGCTGTGGGTCGTGTATGAAGACGGCCGCCAGGACAAGCTGAGTTTCGCGGAGCTATCAGAACGGTCGAATCGAATTGCCAACTACTATGGCGGGCTGGGTGTAAAGCGTGGCGACCGCGTTCTGCTGATGCTGGGGAATATTCCGCCGCTGTGGGAGACCATGCTGGCGATAATCAAGCTGGGAGCGGTGATTATCCCGGCGACGACGCTGCTGACGGCGAACGACGTTGCGGACCGCATCGCGCGCGGACAGGTGAAGCACGTTGTCTGCGCAGCGGAGTTGGCGCCAAAGATCGAGCAGGCCTGTGGGAGCTGCACTCGGGTGGCGATCGGCGGAAAAGTTGCTGGATGGCAGGAATACGAACTAGGCTACGCTTCGCCCGCAACGTTTCAGCCTGATGGCGAGACCCGTGGTAACGATCCGCTGCAGCTCTACTTCACTTCGGGCACGACGGCGAAACCCAAGCTGGTGATGCACTCGCACACCAGCTATCCGGTTGGACATCTTTCCACCATGTATTGGATCGGCATCAGGCCCGGCGATGTTCACTGCAATCTCTCGTCACCCGGGTGGGCCAAGCATGCGTGGAGCTGCTTCTTTGCGCCGTGGAATGCCGAAGCGACGGTGTTTGTGATCAACCAGTCGCGGTTCAGCGCCCGCGGCTTGCTCGACGCCCTGACCGACTGCGGGGTGACGACGTTCTGCGCG
>DATBHX010000146.1:0-21683 GCA_036557225.1 Candidatus Angelobacter sp. | reverse complement strand
TGTAAGACGAGCAGATATCGTGGCATGGCTTCATGATCGAGCCGCGAAATTAACTGATCCGGTACAAAAGCAGACAACGTTGTGGTTTACCACCAATGAGGGGCTCATGACCTATCTGGCCTTTTCCCTTGTTTTCTTACTCGTAATATTCCTGGTTATCGGGATTCTCAGTGGGGCGGTGATCACCCGCACCAGAAAAAGGGTCGCCAATCAATGATTGGCGCATTCCCCCGCCCTTCGGATATCATGCGGTGACTATGAACACCGTGCCCTCTCGCATGCCGAACCTGGTGGTCAAAGGGCGGCTCATGTCCGGCTCTGAAATTGAACGCACCCTCGTCCGCCTGGCCCACCAGATCGTGGAAAAGAACAATGGCGTGGAAAACCTGGTGCTGGTTGGCATCAAGCGGCGTGGCGTGCCTCTGGCCACGCGACTGGCGGCACTCATCGAACAGATTGAAAAAAAGCCGGTCGCAGTTGGAACACTCGATATCACGCTATACCGGGATGATCTCTCGACCGTCGGCGCGTCTCCTGTGATTAAGAAAGCCACTCCGCTGGGAACTGACATTGTCGATAAGAACGTGATTCTGCTCGACGACGTGCTGTACACCGGCCGTACCGTGCGCGCCGCCCTGGACGCCCTTTTCGATCACGGACGCCCGCGCCGCGTGCAACTCTGCGTGCTCATTGACCGCGGCCATCGCGAGCTGCCAATTGAAGCCGCCTTTATCGGCCGCACCGTGCAGACCACCGACAGTGAAATCATTGAAGTGAAGCTCTCTGAGGTCGACCAGGAAGAGCAGGTGCTGCTGGTGGAGCGCACCTCATAACCGATGCCGCGACCACGCTCGTTACTCGAACTCGAGCACCTTTCAGCAGACGACATCACCTCTTTTCTCAAACTGGCGCGGCGCATGCACTCCGGCCGCCCGCGCCCTTTGCTGCGCGGCAAGCGCATCGCGTTGCTTTTTTACGAAGCCTCCACCCGCACCCGCGTCTCCTTTGAATTCGCCGCCAAGTTGCTGGGCACGCATACCTCGGTCATCAGTGCCACGGCTTCGAGCATCGAAAAAGGCGAATCTCTGGTGGACACCGGCAAGACCCTGCAGGCGCTGGGCTCCGACTGCATTGTCGTCCGCCACCCGTCCTCCGGAGCGCCGCACGTGCTCGCCCGCAATTTGCACATTCCTATCATCAATGCCGGCGATGGCATGCATGAGCATCCCTCGCAAGGGCTGCTCGACGCTTACACCATCCTGCGCCACAAGAAAACGTTGAAGGGGCTGCGCATCACCATGATCGGCGACATTCATCACAGCCGTGTGGTGCGCTCCAACGTTCATCTGCTCTCGAAGTTCGGCGCCCAGGTTGTGCTTTGCGGACCGCCGGAGCTGCTGCCCGAATACGCTGCCTCACTGGCGCCCGGCATCAAGATCAGCCGTCATATCGAAGAGGCGGCCAGAAAAGCTGATGTCCTGATGATGCTCCGTGTGCAGAAAGAGCGGCTGGCCGGCCTCAAACTCGATGCTGAAAACTACGTCGCTCACTACCAACTCACGCCGGAGCGCCTGAAGCTGGCCAAGAGCGACGTGATCGTCATGCATCCAGGGCCAATGATTCGTGGCATGGAAATCCAGAGCGAAGTCGCCGACGGACCGCATTCGGTGATTGAAGAACAGGTACAGAATGGCGTGTACGTACGAATGGCAATCCTGGCCGTGTGTTTGGGGGTGCAATGAAAATGCATTCGCCGCAGATAAACGCAGATGAACGCAGGTATAAGTATTCAGAATTGACTGAACAGATTATCGGCATCTTCTACAGCGTTTACAACGAACTCGGGTTTGGTTTTTTAGAGAAGGTATACGAAGAAGCGATGGCTATTGCTCTAAAAGAGCACGGTTTATCAGTTCAACAGCAAGTTCCCATCCCGGTATGGTTTCATGGACAGACGATTGGGGCTTATGATGCCGATCTTGTGGTAAACGGAGTCGTGCTGCTCGAGCTAAAGGCGTGCAGGGCGCTCGATTCCTCTCACGAATCGCAACTATTACATTATTTGCGATCAACCGAAATCGAAGTAGGCCTCTTACTCAACTTCGGACCCCGGCCTCAAGTAAGACGTTTTGCTTTTGAAAATGACAGAAAAAAGATCAGCGTTCATCTGCGCAAATCTGCGGCGAAATAGGTTTTGCTTTGAACAAATCAGGTTCTCTCGCAATCCGCAACGGTCATCTCATCGACCCCGCGCAGCACCTGGAGGGTAAATACGACCTCCTGCTCAAAGACGGTCGCGTGGTCGAGGTTGCCCCCACCGGAAAGCTGCGTGCCAAGGCGGATGAAAGCTTCAACGCTCGTGGCCTGATTGTTGCCCCAGGTTTTATCGATATCCATGTTCACCTGCGCGAGCCGGGACAGTCGCACAAAGAAACCATCGCCAGCGGAACCATGGCTGCTGCTGCAGGCGGATTTACCTCCGTCTGCCCCATGCCCAATACCAGCCCGGTGAATGACTCGGCGGAGATCACCCGCTGGATGCTTGATCCCTCCCGGGGCGCGCATGTAAACGTCTTCCCCATTGCTGCGGCCACCGTCGGCAGCGGGGGTTCACAACTCACGGATTTCGCGGCGCTCAAGCGCTCGGGCGCCGTGGCCTTCACCGATGACGGCAAGCCCATTCTCGACGACAACATCATGCGCCAGGCTTTGCTCGCCTCATCTGCGCTGAACGTGCCGGTGATCCAGCACGCGGAGGATACACGGATGACAGAAGGATCGGCCATGCATTCCGGTCCAACTGCATTTCGACTTGGGCTCCGCGGCTGGCCGGCCGAAGCCGAGAGCTTGCTGGTCGAACGCGATATTCGCCTGACCGCCGAGACCAAAGGCCGTTACCACGTAGCCCATCTCTCCACCGCGGCTTCGCTGCGCGCCGTCCGCAAAGCCAAGCGCGACCATCTGCGCGTAACCTGCGAGATCACGCCGCACCACTTCACCCTGCTCGATGAAGACGTGGGCGACTACAACACCAATTACAAAATGAACCCGCCTCTGCGCTCCCGCGCCGATCGCGAGGCTCTTATCGCCGGCCTGAGCGACGGCGCGATCGACTGCGTAGCCACAGACCACGCGCCGCATGCGGCGCATGAGAAAAACCAGGAGTTCGACCGCGCGCCTTTCGGCATCACCGGCCTGGAAACCGCGCTCGGCTTGTGCGTTTCAGTGCTGCACTATCGTCACAATTTCCCGCTGCTGCGCATCGTTGAACTGCTCTCTGCCAATCCTGCGCGCGTGATGAACCTGCAAGGCCGGGGGACGCTGGCCGTTGGCGCGCGTGCCGACGTTACCATCTTCGATCCGGCAAAGAAATGGACCTACCACGCAGCTCAGTCACTTTCGAAGTCAAAGAACTCGCCGTTTGATGGAAGACAGATGCAGGGAAAGGTGATGGCAACGGTGGTGGGCGGGGAAATAAAATTTCGAGCGTAGCGAGGAATCCCTATCCCCGATTCACAGCTGATCCGCGCAAGAGTAAAGTTCAAGCCGCGAATCAACGTGGAAAATGCGAATCAATCATTGAGTTCCCTGATGGTTTCGTGTTCTTTCCCGTAAACTCACGGCTAAAATCTTCCCTGGTCGCGCAAATCTGGGACCGAATCTGGTGATAGAGATCTCTCGCTGCACTCGGGATTTCAGAAACCGTTAGCGAATAATCCCCATCCTCGCACCCGTTTTCTTCAAGATCTCCAGCGCCCGGCCCAACTGATCTTGCGTGTGGGTAGCGCTCATGATGGTGCGGAGACGTGCTTTGCCTTCGGCAACTGTCGGGAACGCGATACCGGGTGTGAAAACGCCTTCGTTAAACAGTTCGCGGCTGAACTCCATGGCCAGGCGGCCTTCGCCCACGATGATCGGCGTGATCGGTGTTTCGCTGGCCGGAGTATTGATGCCGCCGATATTGAAGCCCAGCAACCCCAGCTCTTTTTTGAAGAAGCGCGTGTTGGCCCAGAGCTTGTCCATCAGCTCGGGTTCCTGCTCCAGCACGTCAAAGGCGGCAATGCAGGTGGCGGCAACAGACGGCGGGTGCGAGGTGGAAAACAAGAACGGCCGCGCGCGATGATAGAGAAAATCGATCAGCTCTTTTGAGCCGCACACATAACCGCCCAGCGCGCCGATGGCCTTCGATAGTGTTCCCACCTGCACATCGACCCTGCCATGAACGTTGAAATGATCCGGAGTGCCGCGGCCATTCTTGCCCAGAACGCCGGAGGCATGCGCGTCGTCAACCATCATGATGGCGCCGTATTTCTCTGCCAGATCACAGAGCGCAGGCAGCGGGCCAACGTCACCATCCATGGAAAAGACGCCGTCGGTGATGATCAGCTTGTGGCCGGGCTCGCCCGCAACTTCCTTCAGCAACTCTTCGGCATGCGCCGTATCTTTATGGCGGAAAACTTTGATCTTGGCCCGCGAGAGCCGCGCGCCGTCAATGATGCTGGCATGGTTCAGCTCATCCGAGATGATGAAATCTTCTTTGCCCAGGATTGCCGAGACCGTTCCCGCGTTGGCGGCAAATCCCGATTGAAAGACCACGCAGGCTTCCGTCTTCTTGAACCGCGCGATCTTCTCTTCCAGCTCCATGTGAATGGTCATGGTGCCGCTCACCGTGCGCACCGCGCCCGAACCCACGCCATACTTCTTGATGGCCGCCAGCGCCGCCTCGCGCAGCTTGGGGTGCGTCGTCAGACCCAGATAGTTGTTCGAGGCCAGGTTGATCACGCGCTTGCCATCGAAGGTGCACTCCGGCATCTGCGGCTCTTCCAGCACGCGCAGGCTGAAGTGCGTGCCCTTCTGGCGGAGTTCGTTCATCTGATCGGTCAGGTAGGACAACTGGGGTCGGGAGGTAGACGTTGGCATATGTTCGGTCCTTCTATATCAGAATACGATCGGATTACCGCTAGCGAGGCTTGCCTTACACAGTTGCAGCATAGATTCCACGAATGCTCTGTGATGTTCATCTTGAGCCAGGGAAGCAAGTATCTCTAATTCGCGAAGCAGCGCACCAGCGTCAGAGGAATTGATGCAATCTCCACAGTGCGATCCGCTGTAAACAACCCTTTTTAGCAGAATGGGGAATCGTGGCGTCGCGGTTTGCTCGTGTGCGTTAATCCATTCGCGCACGTGCCCAACGTAAGCGATGTTCCCAATCCTGGTCCGGACCAAGTGCCCGTCGTGGCCGCATCCCAGGTCGTATTCCCATTTATCGAAGACATGCAATTCAGACATATCTTCCGATTCACGCATTTCCTGTGCGGCGGCTTCGTCTTGGCTCAGCAAAAAAGGGTCGCCACACTTGTCGAAGGCCAAACGTCCTGGGAACGGAAACGGCGTGGTCTTTCCTTCCTTAATACAAGTGCATCGCACGCGAGCATCAAGCCCCATATATATCTGCGTTCATCCGCGCAAATCTGCGGCTAACTCTTTTGAACTCCATTCGGATACAACAAAATCTTACTCGACTCGCCCGTCCGCAGCCGGTCCATACCTTTGCTGAAATCGGCCATGGGCATGCGATCGGTAATTACCGGATCAAGATCGAGCTTGTGTGCTTTGAGCAGCGCATTCATCTGATACCAGGTCTTGTACATCAGCCGGCCGTTGATGCCCTGCACGTGAGCGCCTTTGAAAATGATGTCGTTGGCCAGGTTAAGCTCCATCGGTTTTGAAGGGATCCCCAGCAATGACGCGCGTCCACCCAGCCGCAAAATCTTGAAGCCCAGGCGGATTGCATCGGGATGGCCGGACATTTCCAGGATCACGTCCACACCCGTGCCGTCGGTAGCATTCATCACCTGGTCATAAACGTTGTCTTTGGCTGGATTGAGCACGTGATCGGCCTTCATTTTTTCCGCCAGCTTTCGCCGGTGCTCGTTGATCTCAAGCGCATAGACCTCACTGGCGCCGCAGGCGCGGGCCACCGCAATGCAGAAGAGTCCAATCGGCCCGCAGCCGATCACGGCCACTGTCTTGGCCGCGATCTCACCCGCCAGCACTGTGTGTACAGCGTTGCCCAGTGGATCGAGCACGCTGGCGTAGTCCGGCGGCACCGCAGGATCGATTTTCCAGATATTTGACTCGGGAATCACTACGTATTCGGCGAAAGCGCCGTTGGCATCCACGCCGATGATCTTTACGTGCTGGCAGATGTGGGCTTCGCCGGTGCGGCACTGGTAACACTTGCCGCAGGCCACGTGCATCTCCGCCGAGACAAAATCGCCTTCCTTCACCGCCGTCACATTTTTACCTATGGCAATCACATGCCCGCAGAACTCATGGCCGGGAATCAACGGCGGCTTGATGCGGTTCTGCGCCCACTGGTCCCAGTTGTATATGTGCAGATCGGTGCCGCAGACCGAGGCCACCTTCACTTTTACCAGCACATCGTCCGGGCCGTATTTGGGCAGAGGCATCTGCCGGATGTCCGCACCCGGAGCGGCTTCCGGCTTCACTACGGCAAGCATGGTTTCAGGCATTCAATTCCTAAGTATGGTCAGATGAGAAAGGCAAACTCCTCATTCTAGCAAAATGAGCGCATCTCGCTCAGGAGCCACTCCTGCATCTTTATGCAAAGTCCGAAAGCTAATCTCGGAAAAATTGCTATTTGCATCGCCACAGCCTTTCGGCGATAATTAAATAACCAGTTAATTAATGACGTCCGCACTCAAATCCGGCAGGTCCGGCTCCCGTGGC
Organism: Candidatus Angelobacter sp.; assembly: GCA_036557225.1. Classification (GTDB taxonomy): domain Bacteria; phylum Acidobacteriota; class Terriglobia; order Terriglobales; family Acidobacteriaceae; genus Angelobacter. The sequence continues at coordinate 14,930 of DATBHX010000146.1, read as the reverse complement.
GAGCCGGAAAAGACACGCGCCGCCATCCTGAGAGCGGCATTGGAAGAGTTCTCGCATGAAGGCGTGGCCGGCGCGCGTACAGACGAAATCGCCCGCCGTGCCGGGGTCAACAAAGCGCTGCTCTACTACTACTTCAAGGACAAAGAAGGCCTGTATGCAGCGGCGCTGGAGCAGGTTTTCTCCGGGCTGCATCAGAAAGTCGGCGCGGTACTGGAGCGCACCGATCTGCCTCCGCGCGACCGCCTGGTGCTGTACGTGCGAACGCACTTCGATTACATCGCCAGCGCGCCTGTGTATCCCCGGCTGGTTCAGCGCGAGTTCATGCGCACCACCGGACGCACGCTTTCCCCCGCCGCCAGCCGCATCATGGAGCGGCATGTTCGCCCGTTTTATGACCGCCTGGAAAAACTGATTCTGGAAGGCGCCAAGAGCGGCGACTTCCGCCACGTTGAGCCCATACATACCGTTACTTCTATCATCGGAATCATTGTTTTTTATTTCATCAGCATGCCGGCACAGCAGTTTATGCATCCGGGCGATCCCGGTTCGCCGGAGAGGATTGCTGCGCGCCGCGCCGCCGTGCTTGATTTCATCTGCGCCGCCGTTCTCACCCCCGAAGCGGCCAGAAAGGTTAGCCTGCCTTGAGCCAGCGCAACAAATTCTTCGGATTTCTTGGGCTGCTGCTGGTGATTGCCGCCGTGTATTACTTTCTCTCGACCGACCGCTCTACTGATCTGGTGCTCGTCGGCACGGTCGATGCCAACCAGGTTGTGGTCAGCCCCAAGATCGCCGGACGCATCGAGCGCCTGGCTGTAGACGAAGGCACAGAAGTAAAAGCAGGTGACACTATCGCTGTGCTCGATTCGCAGGAGCTCACGGCTGATCGCCAGGCTGCCGAGGCGTTGCTGACCAGCCTGCGCCACCAGGTTTCGCAGACCCGTTATACCGAACAGCAGACTGCCGGCGAGACATCCAGCGGCGTCGTGAACGCGCAAGCGCGGCTGCGCGCAGCCCAGGCAACGCTGCTTCAGGCGCAAGCTGATCTGCAGCGCATTGAGGGTGATACGCGCCGCAACATTGCGCTGGCCCAGCAAGGCGTGATGTCACAGCAGGTAGCAGACGAGTCAGCAGCCCAACTCAAAGCCCAGCAAGCGCTAGTACGCGCCGCGGAAGACCAGGCCCATGCCGCGCAAGCCGATCTGGATACAGCCCAGGCACGCCTGCATCAGACAAACGCTGCCCAAAGCACCGTGGCCGCCACGCGAGCCCAGCAGCTGAACGCCAAAGCCCAGTTGGAAGCCGCTGAGACGCGTCTTGGGTATACCAAAGTCGTCTCTCCGGTGAACGGTATCGTCACAGTCCGTGCGGCGCGCGAAGGTGAAGTCGTTAACCTGGGCCAGGCGATCGTCATCGTCACGGATTTGAGTGACACCTGGGTCCGTGCAGCAGTCCCTGAGACGCAGGCAGTCCACATTGCACTGGGCGATCAACTGAACGCGCGCCTGCCATCGGGCGAAACGGTTTCTGGAAAAATTATCTTCAAAGCGCCGGAGGCCGACTTTGCCACGCAACGCGACGTGAGCCGGCGTAAGCGCGACATCAAAGCCATCACCCTCAAACTCGCCGTCGATAACAGCAGGAAAAACCTGGTCCCCGGCATGACCGCGGAAATCCTGATTCCAAAATCAAAGGTCAGCCCGTGAGTGACGCACCGCCTAAAGCGATTGAGGTCGTCAACATCGTGAAGCGCTACGGGAACTTCACCGCAGTGGACGGTGTCTCTTTCGACGTGGCGGAGGGCGAGGTGTTCGGCCTTCTGGGCCCGAACGGCGCGGGCAAATCAACGCTGATCCGCATGATGACGACCCTGCTTGAGATCACCGGCGGCACCGCGCTGATTGAAGGTTCCGACGTGCGCAAAGACCCGGACCGCGCCCGCCGATGCATGGGCGTGATTCCCCAGGCCATGACCAGTGATGGCGACCTGACGGTCTGGGAAAATCTGAGCATCTACTCCAAGCTCTATGGAATTTCGACCGCCGACCGGGACAAGTCGATTGACGAGCTGCTGGAGCTGGTGGATCTCACGCAGTGGCGCGACGCTCCAGCAAGAAATCTTTCCGGTGGAATGAGACGCCGTCTGGAGATCGCGCGCGGTCTGGTGCATCGACCAAAAATCTTTTTTCTCGACGAACCGACCACCGGGCTTGACCCTGTCTCTCGCGTAGCCGTGTGGGAGATGATTACCAATATCAAGCAGCAGCGCCACCTCACCGTGCTGATTACCACGCACTACATGGACGAAGCAGACCGCCTGTGCGACCGCATCGCCATTGTCGATCACGGCAAGCTGGTGGCTCTGGATACGCCGCGCGCGCTCAAGGCCAGCATTCCCGGATCGAGCGTGATTGAGGCGCAGTTTTTGAATGCTCCCAAAGACTGGCAGCAGACTTTAGAGAAACTTGCCGCAGTAAAGTCTGTACAGCCGGAAGGCGCGGACATGTACCGCATTCTCACCGACGACGGTTCGAAGACCACGACCGACCTGGTGGAGACTTCGGTCCACGCAGATGTAGCGGTGAAAACGCTCACTGTGCAAACCACCACGCTGGATGACGTTTTCGTCTATTACACCGGACGCCAGCTGCGCGACCAGATGGTGGATGCGCCGCTTTACCAGTCTCCGGTGGCCTGGGGCAAATGATGGCCAGCTTCTTTCAAGCACAACGCATGAACGCCATCGTGGAGCGCGATCTGCGCAAGTTCTTCCGCTCGCCCGCCCTGATGATGGCCGCAATGGTCTTCCCTCTGGTGCAGCTGATCGTGCTGGGCAATGCCTTTGGCGGCAAGATCAAAGACGCCAAGCTGGGGATTGTGAGCCATGACACCGGCCCGCAGGCCGTGCGTGTCATTGAGGCGTTGCGCGCGGTTGAAAGCAATGCACGCACCTTCCAGCCAATCGTTTACAACGATGAAAAAACCATGGTCGACTCGGTTCGCCGCGGCGATCTGAACGCCGGCCTGGTGATCCCGCCGCAGTTCTCGCGCGACGTCTATGCGCAGGCGCGCCCGCATATTGGATTGGTGCTCGACAATACTGACAACTTCATGACCTCCACCTTTGAGGATTCCATGACCCAACTGGTGGAAGCGCTCAACCAGCCGGACGTCCAGCCGCGTGTGGTACAGCAGACGGCGTTGCAAGTGGTGGAACTCTATCCTTACGTCGAATATATGAAGTATCTTTTGCCCGGCTCGATTGCGCTGGCAATGTTCGTGAGCGTGATGATCGGCGGCGGCATCGTCTATATCGACGACAAGGCACGAGGTGTGCACGAAGGCTACTTGGTAACGCCGATCACCAAGATGGAACTGGTAGCGGGGCTCAACATTGCCGGTGCGCTCAAAGCCATGGGCGCAGGAATTGTGCTTACGCTGATTGGCTCATTGATTGCCGGCGTAGGATCAACGTTTCAGCCGGTCAATTTCTTCTGGCTGCTTCTTCTGATTGCCGGAACGTCGTTTGCGTTTATCGCCATGATGTTCCTCATGATGGTTCGCGTGAACGATCCGCTCATCCCGCGCGCCATGTTCGGTATTTTAAACACGCTCCTGTATTTTCCCAGCGGAGCGATTTATCCGGTTCAGGCTTTTCCCAAGTGGCTGCAATGGATCGCGTGGATCGATCCCTTCAGCTATTCGGTGCACGGATTCAAGGCTGTTCTGCTGAAGGGCGTTGGCATCTCCGCCATCTGGCCTGATCTGCTGTATCTTGGCTTGTTCGCCGTTATCATGTTCGTGCTGTCAACTTTGCTTTTTAAACGCACGTTATGAGGAAGCTTTTATGGCACTGATGGATGCAAAAGAGTACGACCCGCGGCCGGCGCAACGCCGTAATCGCATCATTGCTGCCGTTGTGGTGGCGGCGATCGCAGTTGCCGTCTACCTGTACTTGACGCGCTATGATGCGGAAAAGAAGGTCATCAATAGCTTCTTTCACGCGCTTGAACAAAAAGATTTCAATACTGCTTACGGCATCTACCAGGGTGACCCGAGCTGGCAACAGCATCCGCAGAAGTACCCGAATTACACCATCAACCAGTTCACGCTGGACTGGGGCCCGTCCGGCGAGTATGGCCCCATCAGCAACCATCAGCTGGATTGTGTTCTTGAGCCGCCCAAGAAAGACTTCGTGGCAGCCGGCGGGGTCGTTGTGGTCGTTACCATCAATAATCGCGCAGAGCCGCGATCCATGTGGGTAGACAAGAAGACAAAATCGATCAGTGACACTCCTCCCATCCTTGGAACGGTAGTCTGCCGGTAAGAGAGTAGAAGGTTTACTGTTTCGCAGCTGCGGCAAAGTGTTCGGTCAGCTTCAGCAATGACGGTTCGCTTTCGCTGGCCAGGCAGGTTTGGGAACGATCAATCTGGCGCATCAATCCCATCAGCACCTTCCCCGGACCGACTTCAATGAAGGTTTTCACCCCCAGTTCGATCAGCGTCTGCATTGACTTGGCCCATTGCACCGCGCCGGTAACCTGGCGCACCAGCGCCTGGCGCGAGCCTTCGACGGTGGTTTTGGGCGTCGCATCGATGTTGCAGATCACCGGCACTTCCGGGTTGCTGAAGTGTAGCGCTTGCAGATCTTGCTCCAGGCGGTCCTGCGCGGGCTGCATCAACGCGCAATGGAATGGGGCGCTTACCACCAGCATCACTGCCTTCTTCGCGCCACGCTGCTTGGCCAGGTCCGCGGCCCGTTCCACAGCTTTTTGATGGCCGGAGATCACGATCTGGTCCGGTGAGTTGATGTTGGCCGGTGATACGACTTCGCCTTGGGCTGCATCCGCGCAAACCTGCTGCAGCTGATCGAGCGCCATTCCGAGGATCGCTGCCATACCGCCTTCGCCGGCCGGCACGGCTTCCTGCATATAGCGTCCGCGATTACGCACCGTGCGTACCGCCTCGGCAAAAAGCAGCGTTCCGGCGGCAACGTGCGCTGAGTACTCGCCCAGGCTGTGACCGGCGGCAAATTGCGGCGTAATTCCCTTTTCGCGTAGAACCCGCGCCACCGCGGTGCTCATGGTCAGAATGGCAGGCTGAGTGTTTTCCGTGAGCTTCAGCTGCTCGTCCGGGCCTTCAAAACAAAGTTTTGCGATGGAGAAGCCCAGAGCCTCATCGGCTTCCTCAAACGTTTGCCTGGCCACCGGGTACAGCGTGGCCAGCTCCTTGCCCATGCCTGTTGCTTGTGATCCCTGTCCAGGGAAGAGAAAAGCCACGGGTTGATGGCTCATGTCATGTGTTCCGTTTTACCTGCGCTGACGAATGTTTCAGTGCGCGTGGATTCAAGGCTCGACGTTTTGAGCTCTTTTTCGATGTGCGCATTGATGCCTGATTCGTAAAACTCTTTGGCCACGCGGATGGCGTTCTTGATGGCATTGGCATTGGAGCGTCCATGGCCGACGATGGCCACACCCTTCAGACCCAGAAGCGGCGCTCCGCCATACTCGGAGTAATCCAGCTTGCGGCCGAAATTCGTGAACGCCTTACGCGCCAGCAGCGCGCCCACCTGCGATGTAATGGTCGAGGTCAGTGATTCCTTGAGCAGGAAGCGCACGGCCTCCACCAGGCCTTCAGAAATCTTCAGCGCTACGTTGCCGACAAAGCCGTCGCAAACGATTACGTCCACTTTGCCGTTGTAGAGGTCTCGACCTTCCACGTTGCCAACAAAGTTGAGCGGCAGTTCCTTGATCAGCGCATGGCCCTTGCGCGTAAGCTCGTTGCCTTTACCTTCTTCTTCGCCGATGGACAGCAAGCCAACCGTGGGTTGGGCGTTTTTGAAGATCGCGCGATAGTACATTTCGCCCATCAAGGCGAATTGGGCCAGGTTGTGCGGCTTGGAATCGACGTTGGCGCCCACGTCGATCAGGATGGCGGGCTTGAGCTTGCCGGCAGAAGTGGGGAATACATTGGCCAGGGCAGGGCGATCGACGCCCGGCAACGCGCCTAGCACCATCTTGGCTGCGGCCATCGCAGCACCGGTATTGCCTGCGGTCACAAAGCCCACGGCGCGCTTCTCTTTCACCAGGCGCAAGCCAACGTGCATGCTGGAACCGCGTTTGCTGCGGACCGCCTGCACGGCCTTCTCGTGCATTTCAATGACTTCGTTGGCGTTGACCACGTCAACGGGCAGACCAGAAGCCGAAGGGTGACTGGCCAGTTCCTGGCGCAGCCGTTCTTTTGGACCCACCAGCAAAACCCGGACCCCATAGTGACGGGCAGCCAACAGAGCACCTTCCACCTCAGGTTTGGGGTGCCGGTCTGAACCCATCGCATCCAGAGCTATGACTGTTTCCACTGCGGCCCTTAGCTACTCTCTTTCACTTCCATCACTTCGCGGCCTTTGTAATAGCCGCACTTGGGACAGACGCGATGAGGCATCTTCTTCTCGTGGCAGTTCGGGCACTCGGCGGCAGAGTGCGCGGTGAGGTAGTCATGTGCGCGGCGATTCGCAGTCCGTGACTTGGAATGCCGCCGTTTTGGATTTGGCATTTTCTTGGTTCCCTTTCTCTCTGGCGCGGACAATGGCCCGGCGCACGATTTCACTGTTCCAGCTTCTTGCGAATGTCTTCCAGAGCCGACCAACGCGGGTCCGGCATCCTGGTGACACAATCACAGCTCTCAACGTTCAAGTTCTTTCCGCACTGCGGGCATAGCCCTTTGCAATTCGTGCGGCATACCTGCTTAACCGGAAGGGCCAGCAGAATCTGCTCTTTGAGCACATCTTCCAGCAATATCCCTTCACCCTGATAATAACCAATTTCTGTCTCAGCCTGGCTGATCGCAACCTCGTCTCCCTTGGCATCGACGCCTAAGGGCCGATAGAGCAGGTCGAATTTCTCAGCGACGGCATTATGCACCGGCTCCAGGCAGCGGGCGCACAAGTTCTCCACCTCGGTGGAAAAACTTCCCACCAGGCGAATGTCTTCTACAACATCACGGGCGCCACGGTTTTCGCGAATCAGCTCAGCTTGCCCCGATGTGCGTAGAGGAACAGTTTGCGTAAGGTCCTTTCCCAGATCGATCACACCGGGCGTGAACGTTTCATTGAATTCCAATTTTCGGAGCTCAAGGTCCTTTATTTTTATAAACATAAGGGGCGCTCCGAAAAATAGAAACGCAAGAGAAATACGCTGGGACTACTGTTAAGAATAAAGGCGTACGGAGGGGGTGTCAAGGATAGTGCAACGTGCGGCGGAGTCTTCCGCCGCACACTTAACTGCCCAAAGAACTATAGGTTGCGGGTTCCAGTAGCTTCCTGCACCGAGTCAGCGGCACGTTCGGCCTGGCCCCGTATCGCGGAGACCGCAGTGCGAACACGCTCCCGTCCCTGATCAGCCCAGCCTTTGGCTGAGTCGGCCAGGTCGCTGGCGCGTTGTGAAAGGTTGCTGCGGGCATCCTCACCGCTCATGGGCGCAAAGAGAATCCCTAATCCAATTCCAATGCCCAATCCTGCCAAAAAGGACTTCATAGAATCTGCTCCTTTGTTCGGCGACCAAGGCGCTCCCGTCGCCAGCTAAGAAAAAAGATGCGGAATCACCGCGAAGGTTGCCGCGTCCGTGGAAAGATCACCGGAGGAATTTCGAAACCGATAGAGTTAAAAGCCGGTGCGCGAATCGAATGACAGCTGCTTATTTGGGACTATTCAGTTTTCGCGCTGCCACCTGGGCCGCAGTGCTCTTTGGATCATCCTTCTGCAGTTGCTGATAGATCGTGGTGGCCTGCTGTGGATCAGTCTTTTCATAGATCTCAGCAAGCTCCAGCTGGGCCGAGCCTTTTGAGATAGTGGCGGTTGGATGGTCCGCCAGCTCCTTGTAAATCTTGATTGCATCAGCCTGGCGATTGGAGTTGCGATAGATGGAGGCCAGGGCCATCTTGGCCAGAGCGGCCAGGTCTTTATCACCAAAATCAGCTACGGTCTTGAATTCCCTCTCTGCGCCTGCCGTATCGCCGGCTTGCAGCAGGGCTGAGGCGTGCAGGTACCGCGCAACTTTGCCGGGCTGAACGAGCGAGTATTTATCGGCGATGGCTTGGAATTCTTTCGCTGCAGCCTGACCGCGCTCCGCAATGCTGGTGAAGCTTGGGGTATCGCCGGCCGGAGTTCCCGCAGGCCGCAAAGGCGCATTCATGGTCCGCAAAGCGGAGTTAAGCTGAATGTTTGCTTGCTCAGTTTGACGATTGCGCCAGGTAAAGATCCCGGTGACGAGCAGCACGGTGACAACCAGCAGGCCCAAAGCCCAAACTACAAGCTTACGATGGCCGGTCGCCCACTGGGCAGCGCCCTGTGCGGTCTCGGCAAACTTATCTTCTTTCAACTGACGACGGGTATAACCTGGCATGGAAACCTTTTCGGTGGGGTAAGTAGCAATGAAACCTTGAGTTTAGCAGGGACTTTGCGGGTTCGTCAACGCTCCGTGCACGTGCAACCGGCCTGCCCGCGATCGCTTCCAACTAATTAAAGTATATTTTGCCTTGAGAACGCTGCCACTCTGTAATTGCAAGCAATTAGCAGTGGGGAGACTGTTATGCGCAAAGCGGGAATCGCTGTCCTGATCGTTGTGGTGCTGCTGGTAGCCGCAGCCTTGATTGCACCGCACCTTGTGAACATCAATCAATACCACGGCCAGATCCAGGCGCAGCTGGAAAAACGCCTGGGACGGCAGGTGACGCTCGGGGATATGAGTCTGAGCCTCTTCCCGCCTTCGTTCGTGGTACAAAGCGCGACCATCGCCGAGGACTCTCACTTCGGTACCACCCGTCCCTTTGCTCAGGCGGAAAAGCTCGCGGTGAGCGTGGAGTTCTGGCCGTTGCTGCGCAAAGATGTCGAAGTCAAGTCGCTTGAGCTGACGCGGCCGCGCATTGAATTGATTCGCGATGCGCAAGGTGCATGGAACTTTGCTACCCTCGGCCAGGAAGGTAAGCAAACTCCGGCAAAGGCCCCACAGGCAAGTTCAACCCAAAGTCCTTCACAAAAACCGTCTACCTCTGCGACTGCCACTCCCAACGGCCCGGAAGGCAAGTCGCCGGCCGGCCAACTTACTTTGGCAAACTTATTTATCAACGACGGCCAGGTTGCTATTACTGACTTCCAGAAGCACCAGTCACGCGCCGTTTACGATCACATTGATCTGAACCTGAGCGACTTTTCACCCGGCCAACAGTTCTCTCTCAAGCTAACGGCACACCTTCCTGGCGCCGGCAAACAGGCGATCTTTCTGCAAGGCAAAGGTGGCCCATTCAAGGAAGCCGACCTGCTCAACACCCCATTCGACGGGACACTGCGGCTCGATCAGGTTTCTACCGGCGCGCTACAGAAATTCCTGAACTCGCAGTCATTGAATGGAATTGATGCGACTGCATCCGGCGACGCGAAGATCAGGAATTCCGGCGGCAAGCTGGCATCGAGCGGGACTATCAAGCTTGAGGATGCGCATATTCGTAGCACAAACGTCGGGTACCCGATCACGCTGGACTATGACATAGCAGATGACCTTTCGAGCGACGTAATCCAGATTCACAAAGGCAATCTCAAGCTGGGATCGACTCCCGTCACGATTGCTGGATCCATTGACAGCAAGCCGAATCCTGCTCAGATCGATCTGAAACTGACCGCATCGAACGCGTCTATCGCTGAAGCGGCTCGGCTGGCATCAGCATTTGGCGTGGCCTTCGGCCAGGGCACAGATGTGAAAGGCACCGTTAATGCCGATATTCAGGCACGTGGCGCTATGACCAAGCCGGCAATGAACGGTCAGTTTACCGCCCGCAATCTGGAAATCAGCGGGAAACAGCTGCCGCAACCGGTCAAAATCAATGAGGTCGCGCTGACGCTCACGCCGGATGCAATCCGCTCCAATGATTTTGCCGCCACGGAGGGATCAACCACCGTCAACGTCAATTTTCTGCTGACGAACTACAGTGGTAACAACAGCGCCATCAACGCCGCTTTGCGCGCGCCGAACGCGCGACTGGGCGAGATCATCAACATTGCCCAAGCTGCCGGTGTGAGCGCCGCAGAAGGCATGTCCGGTGACGGGACTCTCAACCTTGACGTACACGCGCAGGGACCCACAAAAGACATGTCTGCTTTGAATTTTTCCGGCACAGGCAAGCTCAGCAACGCGACTTTGAAAATGCCGTCCCTGACCAAGCCGGTTCTGGTGCACAACTCAGATGTCCAGTTCAGCCAGAATTCTGTTGCCCTGCAGAATGTCTCCGCCAGCGTAGGCCAGACCAATGCGAATGGGACGTTGACGCTCAAAAATTTCGCCGCTCCTCAGGTCCAGTTCACACTCAATGCTGACAAAGTGAACGTGGCTGAATTGCAGCAGCTCTTCAACGCCGCGCCGGCCCAGCCAGGGAAGAAAGCGGCGGCACAGCCAAACGACTTCTGGCGTTTGGTGCCTCGTGCAGAAGCGCAACAACCGGCCGCCAACCGTGAACCCAGTCTGCTGACAAAGATGACTGGCGGCGGCGCCGTCACCGTCGGCACGATTCAGTACGACGATCTGCTGCTGAACAACACGCATGCCAACGTCACTCTCGACCGCGGCTTGATCAAGATGAACCCGGTGACCGCCGATGTCTATGGCGGTAAAGAGACCGGCGCCATCACTATCGACATGCGCCCAGCCCAGCCGGTCTACGCCGTTAACATGAAGAGCAGCAACGTTGACGCAAACAAGCTGGTGTCGTCAGTCTCCAATCTCAAGCAGACGCTTTATGGAATGCTTGCCTCCAATGTGAACGCGTCTTTCAGCTCTACCTCTGCCGATAGCATCGCCCGCAGCCTGAACGGGACCATGAACATCAACTTGACCAACGGGAAGCTGATGAACGTCGATCTGCTGCACGAACTGGCTGCCGTCGGGAAGTTCGTGGGCAGTAATTTTGCAAGCTCGAAGAATTTCACCAACCTCGCGCAACTCACCGGAGACTTTGACGTGAAGAACGGAGTGGCGCAAACCAACAACCTGAAAGCCGTGATCGATGGCGGCACGCTGGCCGCGGCAGGCCTGGTCAACCTTGCAGACCAGTCGCTCAATCTGCACATGACCGCCGTTCTGGATAAAGCGCTCAGCCAGCAGGTGGGCGGCACTCAGGTCGGCGGCTTCATGAACACGGCGCTGGCCAACAACCAAGGCGAGCTGGTGCTGCCGGTGATTGTGACAGGAACGTTCCAGCATCCGCAGGTCGCGCCTGACCTGCAGCAGATTGCACAGATGAAGCTCAAAAATCTGCTGCCGACCACCAGGAACCCGGGCCAGCTCACCAATGGCATATTGGGTGCGCTTTTGGGCAACAAGAACCAGGGCGGCACAAATGCCCAACAGTCCGGCGGGCAGTCAAAAGGCGGCATCGGAGGGATCGTAGATGCGCTGAGCGGAAAGCAACAACAGCAGAGCCAGCCGCCCCAGCAAACCAACCCGGCAGTCGGCAACAATCAGGGACAACAACCACAGGCGACACCCACGCCAACGCCCGGCCTGGGTGACGTGCTGAATCAGATACTAAACAAGAACAAAAAACAGCCGGCCCCAACACCAACGCCGCAAAAGTAGCCTGGAGCAACTGTCAATTTGCTACTAGTCACGCCCCCAGCCACCGCCTCCGGGGGATTCAATCCTTACCCGTGTGCCCTTCTTCAGCCTCACACTGGTCTTGCCCGGCAGAACTTGATTCGAGCCATCAGCCTGAATGATTTCCGTCTTCCCCGGAGAGCCATCGGCAGCGCCTTGCAGCCCATAAGGCCCGCTGTTCCGACGATCGGCCAGGAATGTAACTTCAGAATCGGCGAGCAACTCAAGCTCGCGCACAATCCCGTCGCCACCGCGGAACTTACCCGAGCCTCCGCTGCCCTTGCGCAAGGAATACCGTGTCACCCGCAGCGGATAGGCATATTCCAAAGCTTCAGCCGGAGTGTTGAGTGAATTCGTCATATGCGTATGCACGCCGCTCACGCCGTGCCGGTCAGGACGCGCCCCCATTCCGCCGGCGATGGTTTCGTAATAAGCAAAGGGCTCGCCGCTACGTTCATCGGTGCCGCCAATGGTCAGGTTGTTCATGGTGCCGGACGATCCAGCCGGAACCCGCTCCGGCATGGCCTGGGCCAGCGCTCGCAACAGCACGTCAACGATGCGTTGCGAGGTTTCAACATTTCCCCCGGCTACGGCGGCAGGCGGCCGCGAATTCACGATCGTGCCCGAAGGAGCAATCATCCGGACCGGACGCATCAACCCTGCTGCCGCGGGAACATCCTCCTGCAGCAGACAGCGAAAGACATAAAAGCAGGCGGAGTACGCAATGGCGTCCACCGCGTTGATGCTGCCGGCCACTTGCGGAGAGCTGCCGGTGAAGTCAACCACAACGATTGGTTTGCCCGCAGGCGCCTGCTGGAAGGTGAGCGCCACAGCAATGCGGACCGGACCCGAGCCGGTGCCGTCATCATCGAGAAAGTCTTCCGCTTCATAACGCCCATGCGGGACCTTGTTGAGGAAGGCGCGCATGAGTTTCTCAGAATATTCCTGCAGCTCGGCAAGCACTCGCTGTACGCGCGGCAATCCATACCGGCCGGCCATATCCAGCAGGCGGGCGGCGCCGGTGTGGCAAGCGGCGATCTGCGCGTTGAGATCGCCTTCACGCTCTTCCGGTGTGCGAACATTGTTCAGCAGCAGCCGAAAGACATCACCCTGCAGCTTTCCCGCGGCGATCAGTTTGATCGGCGGGATGCGAATACCTTCCTGGTAGATTTCGCGACACGTACCCATCGAGCCGGCATAGGTTCCACCCACGTCGGCGTGGTGGGCCCGAGAAGCCACGTAAAATGCGGGCTTCAGATTCCTGGTGCGTTTTCCAGGCAGGAACACCGGCGCAACCAGCGTGATATCCGGGAGGTGAGTGCCGCCACAGAAAGGATCGTTCAGGATGGCTACATCGCCCGGACTGAGGATGAGAGTCTCTACGGCCGCGCGGACTGACATGGGCATCGATCCGAGATGCACCGGCATGTGATCGCCCATGGCCACAACCTCGCCCCGGCTGTCGAAGACGGCGCAGGAGTAGTCACGGCGCTCCTTGATGTTGGGCGAGAATGCGGTGCGACGCAGGGCCGCGCCCATCTCCTCCGCAATGGAGTGGAAAAGGCTTTTGAATATCTCCAGCTCAACCGGATCACGCATCGATGGCTAGTTTAATGGCCGGAACGGTGAACAGACAAACTGTAGGATTGAAGATCAGACTCGCGCCGTAATTCGCCACATCACGGCCAGGATGGCTGCGGTAAGAACAGCGCCACCCACCAGGACTGGTAACAGCGCTAGCAGCACCGAACCATCCAGCAGCTGCCATAGTTTGCTTCCCTGGCTTAGCCACAAAGCGACGACCACTACCAAACACAGGGCGGCCGCAACCATGCGCATGATGGTTACCGGACGCTCAATCCGTTCTTTCTGTGCCTGTTTCTTCAGGATCTGCGCGCGCCACCAGACCAACCCGGGGCTGGGCAGCTGCGGTTGGTGTTCCGCCGCCATCTTTTTGATCAGCAGATCCATGTCGTGATTCATCATTCCTGCGGCCCCTTGAATCCGCCTTCTTCCAGGAGCAACCTGGCTTTTTCGCGGGCGCGAAAAACCATCACTCGCACGCTCTTCTCTTTCACGCTGAGGACCATCCCGATCTCTTTGTGGCTCAGCTCCTCCACATGTGCCAGCCATAGAATAGCGCGCTCCTGGACGGAAAGAGCATCAAAAACCGATCCCATGTCCAATGCCAGATTGAAGTTATGGTGGACCTGCTCCTCGACAATACTGAGCTCCCACCATTTTTTCTCCCGCCTGGTCCTGCGCCAGCGATCGCGCAAGAGATTGGTTGCAGTCTTGTAGAGATAGGCTTTGCGCGCGGCTTCCTCGATAGGCGGCAGGTTGAGCATTCGAATATAGGTTTCCTGCAGCACTTCGTCTGCGGTGGCGGGATCATGGCTGAGACGGCAGAGATATCCGTGCAAGGTGCGCGCGGTGCGCAGATAGAACGATTCGAACTCCGCCTGGGTGGTGTGTTCGTCCGCCTGCGCTCCGGCCATCGCGATTTGCCACGCTTCCATTGCCGTCAGCAACCTTTCACACCTCCTCTTTCAGACCGAGCTTCTTGGCCAGAAAGTACGATATTACAGCCGAAACCAGAAAGCCGATACCACTCAGAAACGCGATCCACCCCACAATCCACCCCGCATGGAAGGACGGCGACATGGAGTTGCTGCCGGCGATGCAGCCAACGCCCCCAAACGCAAGCACGCAACCCGTGCGGATAGAACTGAGGATTGAATTGCGCGGACTGGTTACAACATCAGTGAAGCCTGTGACGTACTTTTGCCCCGCAGGCGACTGGATGAACTGAGCAAAATCCTGGGCGGAGGAAAACCGCTCGAGCATGTGCTTTTGCATCGCACTTTGCTGTCGCCGCCGGATCAGCCCGAAGGCCAGGTAGATGACCCAACCGACAAAGATCAGGAGCGCGAACATAGTAATTAATTCCGACACGAGATAAGGTTGCATTCCGCTGTTTCCTCCACTGCTGGAACGTCTCAGGCTGGGCAGAGGTTAACAAGGTTTTATGGAAATTAGCCTGGCGGGTATCCCACGGAGGGATGGAGACTTCATCCTTAAGCTATGGGGCCACCGTAGCAGGCACTGATTGTGTTGGCGCTTGCCGTGCGGATTTGGCGGCTCTCCTGAGCTGCGCATCATAACCTGCGGCGGCCCGCCCAAGCCGGGTTTGCTCCGCAGTACCCTGCAAAGCATTGGCGGCCATTTTGCAGTATGCGCAACGGAAGACTGTGTAGGCGCGGATGAAGTCAGCGATTCTGGTGGAAGGATCGT
>DATBHX010000145.1:0-25667 GCA_036557225.1 Candidatus Angelobacter sp. | reverse complement strand
GCGGCCGCCAGCGACTGGCATCCCCGCCCAGCAGATGCAGTGTGGTTACGATGTTGTGCCGCACGCGATCACGGTCAATCAGCAGTACTGGCGTCAGCGCAGATTGAGCATCAGCAAAGCGAAACGTTGCGTTATTCGTAGTCGACTCAGTCAGGACATTTACGGACATAGTTTGGTCAGGGCCACCCACCCCGAATCAAGTGTAAAGCATTCCGGTCAGCTGCGGTCCTGCTTGATCTTGCGATCGAAGTTGAAGACGTACAGCACCAGCAAGCCATTGATTGCGAACACAACCGCGGACGCCACGGCTGCATGAACAGCCGTGCTTCCCTGTCGTCGCATGAACGCGTCGACAGAAGCGGCCAGCAGCCATAGCTGTACCACCACGCCGATGCCAACCAGTACCAGCAAGGCCGTGAAGAGCGTTGTCCCTTGCGCCTGTCGTGTGCTCATCCGACCTCCACTCCCACGGCGAATATTTCATTGCCTAGCTGCTCCAATTTGATGCGAGGCAACGGGCGTGTCGGCGGACCGGCATAGGGCCTTCCTTCATCGACGGAAAAATAGCCATGATGACAGGGACAGAAGAGCGCGTTTTCCTCCTCCCTGTGAATGACGGCGCAGGAAAGGTGGGTGCAAACCTGGGAATAAGCCACCAGGTCGCCGTTGCTCTGTCGCACCAGAATGCAGGGATCTTCCTCGGTTGGATAAGAGAACAGCTTCGATCCGCCCACGGGGATCGAAGATGCCAGCGCAACCCGCGTTTTAGGCATCTGCGCGGCCTTGACGATATGCGGCAAGCCCGCAACCACGGCGTTCGCTCCCGCGATCGTGAGCGAGCCGAGAGCGAGAAATTTCACCATCTCCCGGCGGGTCACGTAATTGTCACTCTCCCAGCTCACAGGAAAGTCTTCGCGCCAATGCGCATCTTTCTTCTTTCGGCACTCGCTGCAACCATCTTGCTTCGTGTCTTTTTCTTCAGACATTTCCCTCTCCTGTGAGCAGACAGGCAACGTCGTATTCATCCGTGGTGGTTTTTCCAATCTGCTCAATCGCAATATCAATTCTTTGCACGCTGCGTGGAACCAGAACATTGACTTTGGTCCGCACCGTTTCGCCGCCAAATTGCCATTCCCGGATGGCCATTCCCTGCCGTGTGCGCTCAATGGTTTCGCGCGTTGCAAAAGTGAGCGCCCCCGAAGGGCATACCGTGGCACACATCGGACGTTTGCCTATGCTGGTGCGGTCATAACACATGTCACACTTCATCATCTGGTTGATTTCGGCTTTATATTTGGGAACGCCGAACGGGCAGGCCAGAACGCAATTGGAACAGCCGATGCAGCGCGGTTTCAGAGAACTCTGCACGATCCCATCGGGCGTCTTCTTGATTGCATCTGCAGGGCACACCTGGGCGCAGATCGGGTCTTCACAATGCATGCAGATTTGCGGAGCCGTCTGCACGCTATCGGCCGGCATGATCGTTTCCAGGTGGATCATCGACACGCCGCGGTGGGTGTCGCACTCTTCGCACGCCTGCATACAGGCGCGGCAACCAATGCAGCGCGAGTGATCGATGAAGAACTCCATGCCGCTACTGCCGTTCATCGAACGCCTCCGGCCTGGACTTCCAATTCTGAAATCGCGTCCTGTGGCGGCGGCACTTTACGGACACGGACGGCGCATATCTTGTATTCGGGAATGTTGGAGATTGGATCAATGGCGCGAACCGTCATGTTGTTGGCCGCACGATCCAGAGGCCAGTGATAAGGCACAAACACCGTGTCCGGGCGAATTGTCTTGATCACACTCGCTCGCACGGTAACCGAGCCACGCCGGCTTTCAACCGTGACGAAATCGCCTTCGGTAATGCCCAGCTTGCCCGCGAGCAGCGGATGCATCTCACACAAAGGTTGCGGATATTGATCAACGAGAGCGCCGATCCTGCGCGTCTGGGTACCGGACAAATAGTGCGACACCACTCGCCCCGTGGTAAGAATGATGGGATATTCGCTGTCGGTCTCTTCCGCCGCCGGCTGCCACTCCAC
Organism: Candidatus Angelobacter sp.; assembly: GCA_036557225.1. Lineage (GTDB taxonomy): Bacteria > Acidobacteriota > Terriglobia > Terriglobales > Acidobacteriaceae > Angelobacter. The sequence continues at coordinate 23,619 of DATBHX010000145.1, read as the reverse complement.
GGGCTGAAAGTGCGCCTTGCCGTCCAGGTGATTGAATCGATGACCCTCATAGAGACGCGGTGTGCCAGGATGATCCGGAGACGGACACGGCCAGAAGACACCTTTTTCGCGGTCAATTCGGTCCCAGGTGATTCCGTAGTAGTCGCTGACGCCGCCCTTGGAAGCAACGCGCAGCTCGTCAAAAATTTCTTTGGGCGAAGCATAGTTGAATTTATCTGCCACCCCCAGACGTGCGGCGATGTCACAGATGATCTTCCAGTCGACGCGCGCGTCTCCCGGCGGGTCAACAACTTTCTGGTGGTGAATGACCCGGCCTTCGACATTGGTGGTAGTACCCTCATCTTCTTCCATGAGCGATCCGGCCAGCACCACATCCGCGTAGCGGGCCGTTTCGGAAAGGAAGAAATCGATCTGGGCAAAGAACTCCAGCTTCTCGTACGCATCACGCATGTAGGCATTGTCGGGCAATGAAACCATCGGATTGCAGGAGATCGCCAATAGACCCTTGATCTTGCCCGCATGGATCGCCTCCAGAATGGGCACCATGGAAAGCCCTTTGTGCGGAATGGATTCCTCCGTCACACCCCAGACACCGGCGATGTATTTCCGGTGCTCCGGGTTTTCAATGTCGCGGGCGCCCGGAAGCTGATCGCATTTTTGCCCCTGCTCGCGTCCTCCCTGGCCGTTTCCCTGCCCGGTGATCATCGCGTAGCCGCAGCCTTCACGTCCGATGCGCCCGGTCGCAACCACCAGGTTGATCGCCGCCAGGCAGTTCTGCACGCCCTTGGAGTGATGTTCAATCCCGCGCGCATGGAGCAGGAAACTGGTGGAGGCGGGCCCCCAGATTTCCGCGGCCTTCACAATCATGGCCGCAGGCACGCCCGCGATCTTGGCAGCATATTCCGGCGTGTACTTCCGGACTGTCTCCTCCACCTGCTCCCATCCTGTGGTGTGGCGTGCGATGAATTCACGGTCGATCCAGCCTCTCTCGATCATGACATGCAGCATGCCGTTGAAGACGCCGATGTCTCCACCGGAGCGCACGGGAATGTAGAGATCGGCGTTCCGCGCAATGGGCGTCATGCGCGGGTCCATCACGATGAGCTTCGCGCCATTCTCGCGCGCCTGCCACAAGTAGTTGGTGGTGATCGGCGCGCATTCGGCAACGTTTGCTCCCGCCACCAGGATCGCTTTGGCCAGCGGGATATCACTCCAGGGATTCGCGGCCCGATCAATGCCGAAAATCTTCTTGGAAGCCGCGGCAGCGGAGACCATACAGAGCCGGCCGTTGTAGTCGATGTTGGCAGTCTTTACCGCGACGCGCGCAAGCTTGCCCATCAAGTAGGCTTTTTCATTGGTCAGCGAGGCTCCGCCCAGCAGAGCGAACGCATCATTCCCATACGTCTGCTGAATGCGCCGAATCTCGTGTGCTACCTTGTCGAGAGCTTCGTTCCAGCTCACTGGCACAAAGCCCGCGCCGTCCTTACGCATCAGCGGGGCCTTCAGACGGTCCGGATGCTCATCCTGCATGTAGCGCTTGACGCCCTTAGGACAGAGGCGGCCTTGATTGAAGGGAAAGTCTTCCCACGGTTCAAAGCCGATCACGCGGTTGTCTTTGACCTTGAGCTGAATGCCGCATTGTTGCCCACAGAAACAGCAGTGGGTCTTTACGATGCGGTCAGGCTCGACTTCTGCGCTCCAGCCGTTCGCTGGAATTCGGTTCAAAGTCGGGCCGAACTGGGCCACCAACTCGGGAATCGTTAAGGGTGTTTTGGCCATAAACTCTCGTCACTTTGAGTCATCACGGCAGTGCGCGTGCCCTGTCTGCGCCACGTGGCATCCTGCGTGATTGCAAGGGACCTTCGCCGGCAAGCCGGACACACGTCCTGATAATGATTGCCGTTGGTAAATTCGTAACGGATACCCAGGGCACGTTGGACTTCCTTTAAATCTTCAACGTGCATGCGCGATGCGAACGCATTGCCGCAGCGCAGGCATTGTGCCTGTTCCGCATGGGCGCCTTCATCTTTATAGAACTGCACACCGATCTGGGCCGATCGCTGAAAAATGTGGAAGAATTTGCCGAAAGGCAGATACAGCAGCGTGAAAATGACCGTGACGGCATGCAGCATAGAGAGAAATCCGTAGTTCAGTCCATGCAACAAGTGCGTGGAAGCCGTCAGAAAGAGGCCGGTGATCGAGATGGCAAACAACATGAGCAACGGCATCATGTCCTGCGCGAACTGTTGGACAGAGATTGCGCCGCGGTCCCGGGCGCGCCGGAATAGAGCCAAAGCAACGCCCAGAAGCACCATGACGGCGGAGACGTCGAGAATGTTGAAGGTAACAGCGGCGGTCACGGTTCCCAGATGGAAGGTCGAGACGTGCCTGCCGAAAACGAAGGCGCGGTAGATCTCCTGGTTGTCGGCAGCACTTTCAAAATGGACCCACCCAAAAGAAAGCGGAAAAGTAACTGCCGCAGCCAGAATACATCCCCAGGCGATGAGCCAATGAGCGGCCCAACGCATGTGGGAGCGCTTCTCAATGAATCTCTGGGCAAAGAAATCGGAGAGAAATATCTGCGCCAATCGCACAACGTTGCGCGGGAGTTTGGCAGGACGAAAGAAAATCCGCCATCCCTGAAACCAATACTTGCGCGTCGGAGGACGCCGCAGCCACATGGCGAAGCGATAACCAATGCCGAACGCGGCAAATACGCAAGCGCCGGTATAAGGCACAAGCGCGGCATCGTAATGTTTTAAAGAATTGCTGCCAAGAAAAATAGCCAGCAGAAGCGTTCCGGCTATGCAGATTCCACATAGCGTGGCATGGGTTACGTCTCGTCCGCCTGCTGTGCTCTGAGTCAATCAGTGCTCCCAGTATTCGTTCAGCCAAGCGCTTGTATGAAAGTATATCGCCGGCCGATGAAGAACTTCAGCTCTCGATCTTTAACTTGCTTTCACAGCTTCCCGGTGGAAACGCCCGCTCGCTGTTAGTCCTGCGACGATGAGACAGGCCAGTGAGAAGACAGCCAGCAGTACAAACCCGCCGTCGAAAGACCCTGTTGCCTGCTTGATCATGCCGAGGGCTAGAGGCGGGAAAAATCCTCCCAGGCCACCCATTGCTCCCACCAGTCCAGTCACCGCGCCCACTGATTGCGGAAAGTATTCAGGCACTAGTTTGAAGACCGCGCCGTTTCCCAGGCCAATCGCGGCCGCCATTCCAAGCGCCCCGATCGTAAACGGAACCATCCGCTGGACAGTCAGCAGAAACGCCATGACAATGACAAACGGAAAGACCCAGCGCAAGATCGTCAGGCCGCCAATCTTATCTGACAGCCAGCCGCCAAGGGGTCTCATTGCGGTCGCCAGCAGCACAAAACCTGCCGTCCTGAAGCCTGCGTCCTGTGGCGTGAGCTTGAAAAGTTCAGTCAAGAACATAGGCAGATAAACCGCCATTGCCACAAAGCCGCCGAAGGTGAGGAAGTAAAAGAAGCTGAGTACCCAACTCATTTTGTCGCTCAAGGGGCGGAGCATTTGTGCCAATGACTTGGGCGGAGCCGTGCGCGGCGCATCCCGGGCAAGAAGGATGAATAACACACACCATAGCGCCAACAATCCAGCAAAGGTCCAGAAGGTATTGCGAAATCCAACCGCAGCGAACAGCAAAGGCGCTCCGAAGGCCGCAAGCGATTGCCCGATATTGCCTGCGCCATAGACCCCGAGAGCGAGGCCCTGCTTTTCTGCCGGGTACCATCCGCTCACAAAAGCCACTCCCACGGAAAAGCTGGCCAGGGCAATCCCTGTAAAGAAGCCGAACAACAGCAACTGCGGGTATGTGGCAACCTTGCCCATCAACAGTGCTGCGGCAACCGAAGCTATCATGGTCCAGGCAAAGACCTTTCGACCACCCAGACGGTCCGCGAGCAATCCCAGGGGAACTCTCCCCAGACTTCCCAGCAAGACCGGAATGGCCATGGCGATACTGGCTTGAACCGGAGCCAGGTGGAATTGTCTCTTGAGCACCGGCATCATGGCGGAAACGGAACCAAAAACAGCGAAACACAGCGCGAATGCACCGGTACCCAGGACTAATTGCAGCGTGCTCGTGCGCTTGGTGGAGTTCATTCGGTAACCTACACAAGCATTGTGGCAGTGAGGGCCACATCTCGCATGTGACAAGGATCACACTCGTTACAAACTGTTGGAGAGCGATAGAAGCCGCGTCATCCTAAATCAGTTCTCGCAGAATTACGATCTCCCAAGTTGAGTCATGCGGCTTCCCTCTCACGGTTTCCGGCGCGCTTTGAAGCTTCAAATGCATCGCGATAGCCGCGCGCGATGGCGCGAATACCGCGGCCGATCTCCTCATACACTTCGTCGTTCAGATTGGCCAGCGATACCCGCAGAGACCAGTCCGGAGCGTCAAAACCGCCTCCGTTCAACGCGACGATCCCGTGACTCTCGGCCAGGCGGAAGGCCAGATCGAGCGGATGAACATTCTTCTTCAGATATTCCACGGCATCTTCGCCAATGTTCTTACGCGCCCAGAACTCGAAGTCGATCAAGCCATAGTAGGCGTCATAGAGCGGATTCGGGCTTAGTTCCAGTCCCAGGCCTTTGATCATGGCCCAGGCGCGCCGCTGCACGATCTCCATACATGCCTTCTGATATAGCTTGGCGGCATCCATCAGTTCAGCCAGCGAGAACATGCTCATCATGACCTGCTGCGGCAATGAGAGGCCGGCCGTGTGGTTTAGAGCTACGTCGCGGCTATCAGCCACGATGCGATCGATGAACTTTACCTTGCGCGGCTCCAGCGCCAGCTCGCCGTAACGTTTGTCGAGCGCTTTGAGATTGATATCGCTTAATCTCGCGATCTTTTGATCGAAGATATTGTCTTCATGGATCGCGATCACGCCCAGCCGCCAGCCTGTAGCGCCGAAATACTTCGAGTAGGAATACACTCCGATGGTGTTCTGCGGCAGCTCGCCGAGCAGCGACCGAAAATCCGAAACGAACGTTCCATAGACATCGTCGGTCAGGAGAATAAGGTCCGAGCGCTTCGTTCTCACCAGCTTCGCGATTTTGGCGATTGTCTCTTTACTGAGCGCCACGCTGGTCGGATTGCCGGGATTCACCAGGAAGAATGCTTTGATTTTGGGATCTTCCAGTTTCTTGAGTTCAGAGTCAGTGAACTGGAAGCGGTTCTCCTGCGGAGCCTGAATGCGGACCACGTTCAAGTCATAGTCTTCCAGATGCGTCATTTCCAGATACGGGGTAAAGATTGGAGTGCCGAGCGCAATGGTGTCGCCGGGGGACAGCAGACGATTCGCCTTCAGTGACTTGAAGATATAGCACATCGCGGCAGTGCCGCCTTCTACCGCGTACAGATCGAACTTGCCCGCGGGCGGCGGGTTTCCGCACATGGCCCAAAGCAGATACTCATGCGCAATACGCTCGTTATGGGCGAGCATTCGATCGGGGACCGGATAGTTGTCGCCAATAATCGAATCCACAAGCTCGTGAACGAACGCATCTGGTTCGAACCCGAATTTTTTCAGCGCGAATGGCACCATCGCCGCAAGGAAAGATGCACCTGGCAGATCAGTGTGTTTGGCCAGCCACGCCTCCAGTCGTCCGGCGATCCCCTGCGCCTGTGGCATTCCGCCCAGGCCCGCGGGATGGTCCATCACACGCTTGCTCTCCCCGACGGCGAATTGCCCCAACAGGAAGTAACCTTCGCGCGGCGTAGTTGCGACCCAGTTGGGATTGCCACGCCCGGCGTTGAGGAATGCCGACTGCGTTGTCCGGGAAGCTCTCTTGGCCAGCTTGATCAGTTCGTCCTTGATCTCAAACGGACTCAGAGTTTCAAACTTGCGAAGCTCGAGAAGCTCCATGGTTCCTCCTTTCGATCAGCCGTTCTCGATCAGTAGGTATAGAAGAGCTCTTGAATCTGTGCAGCCGTGCGCTGCTTCAGGAGCGCCAAAGAGAGCAGGATGCGCGATTTCTGCGGGTTCAGTTCATCGGACGCGACAAAGCCGAGCTCATCGTCCTTGACCTCGACATTGCGGCCAACGCTGCCGGTAGGCACACGGCTGCTGCGGACCACCACCACACCTTTTTTTACCGCACGCGCAGCGGCATCGAGCGATGCCTTGTTCATGTTGCCGTTGCCGACGCCGGCAATCACAATGCCCTTGGCGCCGTTGTTTGCGCTGCAATCAATCAAGTCAGGAGACGAATCGGCCGCGGCAAAGATGACGTCGACTCGTGGCATCTTTGTAACGTTCGACACATCAAACTCGCTCGCTGTGGTATGCTTCCACACCGGGTTGTTGTAAAAATCATTCTTGCCGTAAGCGGAGACGCCGACGAGGCCCCGCAGGGGCGACATGAAGGTCTGCACGGCCGTGGTGCTGGTCTTGGTCAAGGAATGTGCTGCCTGGATCCAATCATTCATCACCACCAGAACCCCACGGCCCTTGGCTCGTGGATCGGCAGCTACCGCTACAGCGTCATAAAGGTTCAGCGGGCCATCAGCGCTCACAGCTGTCGAAGGACGCATGGATCCCACCATGACCACGGGCTTTTCGCTCTTGACCGTCAGGTTGAGAAAGAACGCTGTCTCTTCCATGGTGTCAGTGCCGTGGGCGATCACCACGCCATCCACATCATTGGTCGCGAGCAGTTCGTTAATTCGCTTGGCGAGCTTCAGCATGATGTCGAATGACATGTCCTGCGAGCCGACATTGGAAATCTGCTCGCCTTTGAGATTGGCCAGGTCTCTGATGTTGGGAACGGAATCCAGCATGGCATCGATCGTCACCTGGCCCGAGGTATAGCCGGATTGCGTCCCGCTGGCGGCAGCGCCTGCAATTGTTCCGCCCGTTGCCAGCACCACGACATTCGGCTTCTTGCCCTGGCCCTGGCCAAAGGCGTCTTGACAGCCGATGCTCAGGACGAATACGAGCAATGCCGCCGAGATTCTGTGAAAGTGTTTCATGACGCTCCTTTCATGCCCGGCATCGGCCTTGGTTGCCGGAATCGCCGGGCCACAATTGCCGCAGCACGCGAACTAGCTTTGTACGATCAGCACCACCACCGGCCCCGCCAGCGTCAGCAATATGTTGGCGATGGTGTAAGGCACGGTGTATCCCAGCACAGGGACGTTGTTCCCCGAAGCAAGAGTCACCGCGTTAATGGCGGGTGTGCTCGCCTGCCGGCCACACAACGCCCCGATAAGGATCACCGGATTCATCTTCAACACGTATCTTCCGTAATAGAGGGTGAAAAGGCCCGGCACCAGGGCGACTGCGATGCCGGCAACTGGAAGCGCCACACCGTATCGGACAATCTGCTTGAGCGCTTCCGGACCTGTCGCCAGCCCGATGCATGCGACGAACACGGCAAGTCCAAAATCCTTGAGATAGAGAGCTGCCGCTGCCGGTAGTTGCCCAAAGGTCGGACGCCGCGCCCGGAGCCATCCGAACAACAGGCCCGCGATCAGACAGCCTCCTCCAGTTCCCAACCCGAGCAAGGAACCGCGAAAGCGCACGCCCAACAAGCCCAGCCCAAATCCTAGGGCGAGACCGAGGCCGAAATAGAGAAAATCAGTTTTGTCTGCGGGAGGCGTTGGGTAGCCAATCAACTTCGCCGCTCGATCTACGTCTGGTTTCACTCCGGCAATCTTCGCGACATCGCCGATTGCTACCTTTGTATTGTCGGCCAGCGGCAGCGGCTGGTTGAGACGTGTGAGAGCGCTGACAAATACGCCGCGTTGCGCTTTAGGATCAATTGTGGTCCGCAGCTCGCCAATCGTGTGGCCCGCGATCTCTTTGCTGGTCACTACCACTTCGCGCGTTGCGCCGATTAGTTCCAGTCCCGAAGCATCTGCGGTCTCTGGCCCCAATACCTCCTCAACTCGTTGAATCACCTGGCCTCTCCGTCCGGCCACGGCAACACGATCGCCGGGCTGGAGTCGCAGATCGGGTTGCACGGCAAGCGCATTGGCGCCGCGCACCACCTGCTCAATGACAATGCCGTCCGCCTCCTCTTCCAGCTCTCGCACTTTATGTCCGCCGGAACGCGCATTGATCTGGTAAACGCGGGCAACGACTGTGGGAAGGGCCTTGAACTGGCCGGCCGGCATTTCAGCCACGCCTCCGCTGAGCTCCCGCTCGTAATCGCTGGAAGCTCGAGCCAGATTGATGCCGAGCAGCTTCGGCGCCAGGGTAGATGCGAAGAAGATCACCGTGAAGGTTCCGAACAGGTATGTGATCGCGTAAGCAACGCCGATGTTTGACGTCATGCGCGCGATCTCCTCCTGGGGCAGAGGTTGGGACGCTAGCGCGTCGCTTGCTGTGCCGATGGCTGCCGACTCGGTTGCTCCACCGGCCAACACGCCGGCCGCAGTGCCCTTATCCAGACCAAATCCTTTGGCCAGTGCCCAGACAGTTAGAACAACAATGATCGACGAGAGAACCGTTACGTGGACTTGCTTCAATGTCGATCTGCCCAGGCTGCTGACGAACTGCGGACCAATCATGTAGCCCAGCGCATAGATAAAGAGCGCAAACGCCAGGGTCTTCACATCGCCGGAAATCTTGACGCCCACCTGGTCCAGCGCGATCGCAACCAGCAGAGTCGCTGCCACCGGACCGAGCACAAAAGTGCCAATGCGAAGCTTCCCGCACAGATAGCCGAGCGCCACGGACAATGCAATCGCCGCCAGTGGCGCAGCGGCAAAGAATGTGTGCAAATAAGCTGTCATACCTTTCCCATCGGCTGGCAGGCCGTGATTCCTCCGGACTGACAATCATGCTGGCTGATATTCAACTTCGATATCGCACCATTAGTTTTAGATTTCCGCACTTTCGTGCATTTTGCGCGCTTCATTTGTGTAGGCAGCTTTCTTTTGCAGCCGATGACAAGACAGCATCCGGGTTTTCACGCTGGTTAACCATTCACGATGCTTCCAGCTTCTTTTGGCGTTTCGAGGTCAGGAACGTCGCATCGTATTCTTCGGAACTCGTCTTTTGCCCAGTTTCGACGCGAATGACTGGCTACCGCGCGAGCCAGTTCGCAGTTATTGTCGGCGACCCAAGGAGGAGATTTGTGAGCTTCCATAAAGAGCTCCTTCGATTCGTGGTGGTGCATACTGAATTGTTCTTCGGCGCAGCGGTTGACGATGCGCCGCGAAGGCGGTTCCCGAAGCCGGACAAGAAGCTGGAAATCATGATGAGCGCGCTGTTGATCATCCTCATGGGAGCGTCAACCACAGCCGGAAGCCAGCAGCCAACGCCAAGCCCGCCGCCAACCATCACGCAACAGACAGCCACTCAGCAGGCAACACCAGGTAGACCAACCGCGCCGCCATTGCCGAATCCGCTCACACTTTCCCAGGCAGTAAGCATCGCGCTTTCCAACAACAGCGTGATCCGGCAGGCGCACGCCCGCTTGACCCAGGCGACCGGGCAGAACGCGCAGTCTCGTTCCGCACTGCTGCCCCAGGTGGAAGGCATCGCATATCAGGCGTATTTAACGATCAACCTGAAAGGCCTCGGCATCGATATTCCCAGCGTGCCGCAAGGAAAAACGGATCCCTTCGGGTCCATGGATGCGCGAATCATCCTGCGGCAGGACCTGTTGAACATTGCGAATCGCGAGGCGTGGAAGAGTTCCAGCGCTCGAATGGAATCCTCCCGTTTGCAGTTGGGAAATGCGCGCGAGATCGTCGTGCTGAATGTTGTTGGCGCGTATCTGCAGGCGCTGCAAATCAAGACATTGCGAGATTCTCTGGCGGAGCAGACCAAGCTCGCCGAAGATCTTTACAGGCTAACGCAAGACCGCGTTAAACAAGGTATCTCTGCCCGGCTGGAGTCCATTCGCGCGCAGGAGCAGGTGAACTCGCTCGAGCAACAGCGGCAGGAAGCGGAGCAGAATTACATTGCTGCCAAGCTCGCGCTCGCGAACCTGCTGCAAACCAGCGTCACGTCTGATTATGAAGTGGACGACCCAGCCGCTTACGGTGTTGACACTCCAGTGGATCGCGCAGCCGCGATCAACGCGGCACTTGGGTCGCGGCCCGACTATCTTGCCGCGAAATCCGGCATTCGAGCCGCTGAACTAAAAGTCCAGGCGGCGAAGGCCACGCGCTATCCAACCATCAGCACCAGCTTCAGTGACGGACAAAGCGGAGAATCGCCCGTGCATAACCAGAACACATACAGGCTGGCAGGAACGCTGGAAATCCCCATCTATACCAGCGGCCGCATTCGCGGCCAGATTGAAGAAGCGCAAGGCGCGCTGCACGAGAGCCAGGCCACTGCGGAGCAGCTGCGTTCGCAAATTGAGGCCGACGTACTGACGGCAATCGCCGGCATGGAGTGGGCGGCCAAGCAAGTGGAAACCAGCGCCGCCAACGTAAAGCTGTCGAGAGAAGAAGTGGACTTATCGCGGCAAAGATTCGCTCAGGGCGTCACGGACAACACTGAGGTGGTCAACGCGCAAGACCGGGTTTCAAAGGCCGACGATGCGCGTGTGCGGGCCATGTACACACTTGGACTCGCGCGCGCCAACCTTGCCAGGGCGATGGGGGCAGCTGAGAAGACCTACCGCAAGTAGGGCAGGAGGAAGCTATGAATCGAATATGGATAACGCTGGCGATACTCTTGCCGCTAGCGCTCGCTGGATGCGCCAGAACCACCAAGAGCGCGGAAAAAGATACGCTCTTTGTGAGCGGCCGCATTGATGGCGATACGGTAGACATCTCTTCAAAAAGAGACGGCAAAATCGCGGAAATCACGGTGCGAGAAGGCGACTCAGTGCAGGCTGGCCAGATCATTGCCCGGATTGTGAGCGCACAGGACGAGGCGCAGGTGGAAGCGCAGAAGGCCAACGTCATCCAGGACGAGCGCAAACTGGAAGAGGCGCAGTCTGCCGCGCCGGCGCGCGTCTCACTGGCGGAGGCCAATCTTGCCGCCAGCAAAGCCGACCTGGTGCGCTGGGAAGCCGAGCTGCAGCAGGCCGAAACCGATGCCAAGCGATATCCCGCGCTGGCAGAATCCGGAGCTGTAGCAGAGCAGGTCGCCAACCAGCAGCAGACCAGAATGAAGATTGCCCAGGCGTCTACCGACGCAGCACGCAAGCAGGTATTGTCGGCGCAGGCTTCACTCGATCAGGCAAAAGCGCAGCTGCAGCAGATCGCTACCGCCAAAGCTAATCTTGCTTCCAGCCGTGCGGAGCTGCGGCGCTTCGAGGCAAATGTAAGCGATTTGGAGATCACCGCTCCTATCGCCGGCACCATTCTCACACGCTCGGCTGAACCAGGCAGAGTGGTTGCCTCGGGACAGACCATTCTCACCATGGTTGATCTGCACAAGCTCTACCTGCGTGGATTTATCCCGGAAGGCAGCGTCGGCAATGTAAAGGTGGGCCAGGCAGCGCAGGTCTATCTGGATTCCAACCCCAAAGAAAGCATTCAGGCCGAAGTGATCCGTATTGATCCGCAAGTGATGTTCACGCCGGAGAACACCTACTTCAAAGACGATCGCGTAAAACAGGTGCTGGGTGTGAAGCTTGGATTGAAGGGCGCGTACGGTCTGGCCAAGCCAGGAATGCCGGCTGACGGCGAGATTCTGATTGGGAGATAGTGATGGCTGCGCATCTGGTCGTCGATTCCCGCGCGCTCAGCAAGAACTACGGCCCTATCGCCGCCCTGGACGCCGTTAGCTTCCAGGTGCGGCCGGGCGAGATTTTCGGGCTAATCGGCGCGGACGGCGCGGGCAAAACGACGGCTTTCCGAATTATGGGCGGCGTGCTGGAACAGAACGGCGGAGACATTGACGTTCTCGATAAAGATCCTCGCACGGCGCGTCCGGGTGTCGGCTATCTCACGCAGCCCTTCAGCCTCTATCAAGATATGAGTGTGGATGAAAACCTCACCTACGCTGCCGGCCTGCGCGAAGTTCCTCAGGTAGACCTTGAGAAGCGCAGAGAGCACTACTTCAAATTATTTGAGCTGATTAAGTTCACTGACCGGCTTGCCGGCCGGTTGAGCGGCGGCATGAAGCAAAAACTGGCTTTGAGCTGCGCGCTGATTGCCGATCCGAAGCTGCTGCTGCTGGACGAACCAACCACCGGGGTCGATCCGGTAACACGTCGCGATTTCTGGGACGCATTGACCTCGCTTGCCACCGGCGGCATGTCGATTGTTGTCGCAACCCCGTATCTTGATGAGGCCGAGCGTTGCCATCGCGTTGCGCTGATGGAGCGCGGCAAGATCTACGACATTGATACCCCGGCGCATTTCTGCTCCAAGATGGGCGTGACGCGACTGGAGGTCAAGGTCGACCCTCTGGCCGGAGCTGAGGATGTACTGGCAGCATCGCCGGAGGCCGAGGATGTGCAGAGATTCGGGGACCGATTAGATGTGATGGCGCCCAACCCCGATGCGGCTGAAGCGGACCTGCGCCAGCTCGCGGAAAAAAACGGGAGGCGAATCACCGAGATACACCGCTCACAGCCAACACTAGAAAACGCTTTTGTCGGACAGTTGCGCAAGATGCGCGGCGTTCATACTGTGCCGCCCTTTCCCAGGCCGCGCCCACCCCTGAACAAGGACGGCATCGTAATCGGAGCCAAAGACCTCAACAAAACCTTTGGATCGTTTCGCGCAGTCAAGAACTTTCAGTTGGAGGTCCGGAATGGTCATATCTACGGGCTGCTCGGAGCCAACGGAGCGGGCAAGACCACCTCCATCAAGCTGATCTGCGGCCTGCTTGATCCAACCTCAGGAAGCGTTACCCTGCTGGGACAGTCCAAAGGACTGCGGTCCGCTGACATAAGGTCGCGAATTGGTTACATGTCACAGAAGTTCGCCCTCTATGACGATCTTACGATCGGCGAGAACCTGGATTTTTACGCGCGACTCTATGGTGTGGATGAGAGTGTGCGCGAAGAGCGCAAGCAGTGGGTGCTCGAAGCGGCCGAGCTAAAGGGCGAGTCAAAGATGCTGACCAAGTCTCTCCCCGGCGGTTGGAAACAGCGCGTTGCCTTCGGCTCAGCGGTGATGCATGAGCCCGAGGCCATCTTTCTCGATGAACCAACTTCCGGCGTGGACCCGCTGGCTCGCCGGGCCATGTGGCGGATGATCAATGAATTTGCCGATCGCGGAGCGGGCATCGTGGTGGTGACTCATTACCTGGAGGAAGCCGAGCAATGTAATCGGCTGGGCTTCATGGTGGCAGGAGAAATCATCGCGCAGGGTTCTCCCAGCGAGGTCAAGGCCAACATGAAAGGCGAGCTTTACGAGATTGAAGCCGACCATCCAGACCGTGCCCTGAGTGCATTGAAGAAGAAGTTCGGTGCATCGAAGGTTTCGTTGTTCGGCAGTCGCCTGCATGTGGTGACAGAGAACGACGCGCAGAAGCGCGAGGCAGCGGCTGCGCTCGAAGAGGCCGGGGTCAAAATTCTGGCGCAAAAACCAGTTCCGTTTTCACTCGAAGACGTTTTTATCTCGCTCATAGAATCCCGCAGATCGGAGATCCCGCTGTGAAGAAGATCCTGTCCCAGGCCTGGAAGGAGTTCATGCTTTTCCGGCGTGACAAGCTGCTCATTATGCTGGCCGTGTTGATGCCAATTGTGTTGATGCTGCTGGCGGGCATAACAGGATCTCTGCGGCTGCGCAATGTTTCTCTCCTCGTGTACGACTATGACAACACGCCGCTCAGCCGGGTCTACCTGGAGACCTACGGTGCCGCTCTCACGTTCCGGCTCAAGGCCCACGACCCGCAGGAATCGCCAGAACGCGCGCTTGCCAGCTGGCGTGGACGCGCAGCGCTCATCATTCCGCAGAATTTTGAACGTGATTTCCGGCGCGGCGCCGAACCGATTGTGCAGCTGATGATCGACGCCACCGATTCCAATGCGGCCACCGCGTTGGGAAACTACGCAGATTCCCTGAACACAGCCTTCGCTTTGCAGAACGGCATCAGTAAGCCCGAACAGAAAGGAGTGAACCTCCAGCAACGGCTTTGGTATAACCCCGGACTCTCAGACCGGGTCTACTTCGGGACCGGCGGGCTAGGCCTGATGTTGATCATCTTTCCTGCGCTCCTGGGCGCCCTGACCACAGCCAAGGAGTATGAGAGCGGCACCATCATCCAGGCTTACGCTTCCAGCCTGACGGCAGTGCAATGGATTTTGGGCAAGGCGTTGCTTTATGTCGTGGTCGGATTAGTGGAGTTTGTGCTTTGCTTCATTCTGGGTTTGCTGGTGTTCGAGTTCCGCTTCCCCACCGATCCGACGATCCTGCTGGTCGCAACCGTCTTCTATCTGTTCGCGGGCGTGTTCTTCGGAATGATGATGGGCAATGCCACCGGCAACCAAAGCGCCGCGATTCAGGGCGTACAGATGGGTTCGTTCCTGTTGTCCCTGTTGCTTTCAGGATATCTGATTGCCATTCGCAACATTCCCATTCAGATTCGCTGGATATCTTTTTTCCTGCCCGCGACGCATTACATACAGATTGTGCGCAATTCGATCCTACGCAATGCCAGTTGGGGGACATCATTTTTTCCGATCGTGATGCTGGCGGTGCTTACGTTTGCGTTCTTCCTTATCAACGCTCTGCAGATGCGCAAGATGCAATTCAAGGGATAGGAGGCTTCATGGGGGCCCGAATTCGTCGTTACTACGCCTTGCTGCTCAAGGAAGTCCAGCAGCTCAAGCGCAATCGCGGCCTGGTGATTCAGTTGATGCTTCCACCGACGATCGTGCTGGTCATTTTTGGGTACGCTCTGAACCCCAAGGTCCGTGATCTTCGCCTAGGCGTGGTCGATGAAAGCTTTACCGTAGAAAGCCGCAATTTCATTGATTCCTTGTCGCGAAATGTGAATTTCAACGTAAAGCGCGTATTCACGCGCACGCAGGATGCGGAAGATGCTCTCAAGAGTCTGGACCTGGATCTGTTCCTTGTCATCCCGGCAGATTTTTCGCGCAGCCTGGGCCGTGGCCAGACCGCCGATGTGCAGGTCGTGATCGATGCTGTGGACGCCAACACGGCGCAAATTGCAAAAGGCTATCTGGAAATGGCCTTGACGGACTACAACGCCGAGATCGTGCCCGATCTTAGAACCGGAGCGCGTCATGAAATTGCCCTGATCAGCGCCTCGCATCCTGCCGGGCCGCCCGGCGCTCCTCAAGTCCAATCCGCCTACATCTACAACCCGGGCCTGGTAACAGCGTGGTATTACGTGACCGGCGTTATGAGCATCATCATGTTTATAAATGCCTCGCTCGTCGCCTCGGCACTGGCCGTGAAAGAGAAAGAGACCGGCACCATTGAGCAACTGCTCATGACGCCGGCACAGACAGGCGAAATGCTGCTGGCCAAGACCTCGCCCGTGCTGGTGTTGATGATGGTCGTCCTCTTCCTCTCACTCGTGGTTGGAATGCTGGTATTTGGCCTGCCGACTCGAGGTTCGTTGTGGCTGTTCACGGCTGCCGGGGCACTATCGGCGCTGGCTGGTACTGGAATTGGCGTCATGATCGCAACGGTTTCCCGGTCGCAGCAGCAGGCGCAGCTGTTGACGTTCTTCGTCAACCCGCCGTTGACGCTGCTTTCGGGAGCAACCTCACCTCTGGAAAACATGCCCGATTTCTTCCAGAAGCTCTCCTATTTTGACCCTTTGCGCTACATGGTCACGATCGTGCGAGGTGTCACTTTGAAAACAGCGCCGTGGTCGGCGCTATGGCCGAATCTGGTTGCGCTGACCGTGTTCTCGATCGTGCTGTTTGGCATCAGCGCCTGGCGTTTCCGCAAGACCTAGTATGCAGATGAAATTACCCAACTGCTGCGCGGCAAAGTGGAGTATGAAATTATGACCGCATCTTCGACCAACAAGCGCCCACGAATTCGACTGCTGATTGCTGATATCGATGGCACACTCGTCACCAAAGAGAAGCTCCTCACGCCAGGATCTGTACAGGCGGTAAGCAAATTGAAAGATGCCGGCATCTTGTTCGGCATTACTACGGGACGCCCGCCACAAGGCACCAAAATGCTCGTCGATTCCCTGCCCGGTCTGAAGTTCATCGCCGGGTTCAACGGCGGGATCGTAGTTCGCCGCGATTATTCACTCTTCAAGCAGAACCTGCTGGAGAAGGCGGCAGCCGAAGAGGTCGTGCAAATGATTCTCGACAACAAGCTGGATGTTTGGGTCTATACCGAAAAGGACTGGTGTGTGCGCGATCCAAAGGCGTATCGCGTGGACAAGGAACAAAAGACAGTCCAATTTCCGCCCAGAGTCACGCCAACGTTCGATGGACTTCTCGATCGCGTGGCGAA
Source organism: Candidatus Angelobacter sp. (assembly GCA_036557225.1). Classification (GTDB taxonomy): domain Bacteria; phylum Acidobacteriota; class Terriglobia; order Terriglobales; family Acidobacteriaceae; genus Angelobacter. Next base: position 7,269 of record DATBHX010000145.1, on the reverse strand, counting down.
AATTGTTGGCGTAAGCCAGGACTACGACGCCGTAGCCCGGTGTGAGAAAGATATGCAGGAAAAGTTCGGCTCTCGCGTCTCAGCCGCGCGGTCACAGCCGTTCTACCTGGATGTCACGCATCCCAAAGCCAACAAAGGCGAGGTCGTGCGCATGGCTTCAGAGTTCGGCAAGATTCCGATACAGGAGATTGCCACAATTGGGGACATGGCCAATGACGTAACCATGTTTAAGGAGAGCGGCGTAAGCATCGCCATGGGGAACGCCAGCCCTGAGGTACAGCAAGCCGCTACCTATGTAACTGCATCGAACGAGCAAGAAGGGTTCGCGGCAGCGGTGGATAAGTTCATTTTGCCGCACGAAGATGTTTCGGCGGCCTAGGAAAGTACGGAACAAGCGTTGCAATCGAGGAGAAAGCATCTCTGAAGTTTTCCTGCGAGTCAAAATCTTCATGATATGCACACTCTTTTAACAGTCGCGTAAATAGACCGCGCATAGAATTTTGACAGATGACGCCGCCCCGGGCTGGTCTCAGCCCTGGAGATGCGTGTGGTGAAGGAGGAATATGCCGCCTGTAGCAGAAGCTGAAGTCAAGAAAAACCCATTGAGCGCATACGGCCCAGCCAGATCAACCGTTTCAGGCGCACCTCTCAGCGCAGACGAGCTGCGCAAGACTCATGCCTACTGGCGTGCCTGCAATTATTTGACGCTCGGCATGATCTACCTGCAGGAAAATCCTCTCCTGCGTGAGCCTTTAAGAGCCGACCAAATCAAGAACCGTCTTCTGGGTCATTTTGGTTCAAGCCCGGGCCTTTCTTTCATCTATATACACCTGAATCGGGTCATCAAGGAGCACGATCTGAACGTCATCTATCTTGCCGGACCGGGACATGGCGCCCCAGGCGTGATCGGTCCGGTTTATCTGGAAGGCAGTTACACTGAGATTTATCCCGACAAAACTCAGGACGAACCGGGCCTGCACGAATTCTTCAAGCAATTCTCGTTTCCTGGCGGTATTGGAAGCCACTGCACACCGGAAACTCCAGGTTCCATCCACGAAGGAGGCGAGCTGGGGTACGTGCTCTCGCATGCGTGCGGCGCCGCATACGACAATCCCGATTTGATTGTTGCTGCTGTCGTCGGCGATGGTGAAGCTGAAACTGCATCTCTGGCGACTTCGTGGCACATCAACAAGTTCCTGAACCCGACGCGCGACGGAGCCGTGCTGCCCATCCTGCACCTGAATGGCTACAAGATCAATAATCCCACGCTGCTGGCCCGCATCAGCCATGAAGAGCTGGAAAATCTGTTCCGCGGTTATGGCTGGACCCCGTACTTTGTCGAGGGCTCTGATCCCGAAAGCATGCACCAGGCAATGGCCGCGACGATGGAGCACTGCGTTTCAGAAATCAAAAAGATCCAGCAGTCAGCACGGAAGACCGGAAAAGCTGAGCGTCCCCGGTGGCCGATGATCGTGTTGCGGAGCCCAAAGGGTTGGACCGGCCCGGCCGAGGTGGGTGGTCACAAGCTGGAAGGCTTCTGGCGATCACATCAGGTGCCGATGGCTGACGTAAAGAGCAATGCCAAACGGCTGCACGAGCTGGAAAACTGGATGCGCAGCTACAAACCGGATGAGCTCTTTGATCGCAATGGCACTCTGATTCCCGAACTTAAGGAACTTGCGCCGACCGGTGAGCGCCGCATGGGATCCAATCCCCATGCGAACGGTGGTCGTTTGAAGAAGGCCCTGCATCTTCCAGACTTCAGAGATTACGGAATAAAAGTCGACAAACCGGGAGTTGTCGAGGCGGAGAACACCCCTCCGCTGGGTGCCTTCCTGCGCGATACGATGAAATTGAACATGAACAACTTCCGCGTCTTCGGTCCTGACGAGAACACTTCAAACAAGCTGAACGCCATTTACGAAGTCAGCAAAAAGTTCTGGATTGAGAACTACTTTCCCGAGGATTCTGACGGCGGTGAACTCGCGCCTGATGGTCGGGTCATGGAAATGCTGAGTGAAAACACCCTCGAAGGCATGCTTGAAGGATATTTGCTGACAGGCCGCCATGGCTTCTTTTCATCCTATGAAGCCTTTATCCATGTCATTGATTCCATGTTTAACCAGCACGCCAAGTGGCTCGCCATCTGCAATCATCTCCCCTGGCGCCATGACGTTCCGTCTTTGAACATCCTGGTTACCTCAACTGTGTGGCGGCAGGACCATAACGGTTTCACGCATCAGGATCCAGGCTTCCTGGACGTAGTGCTCAACAAGAGCTCGGCAGTTGTGCGAATCTATATGCCTCCTGATGTCAACACACTGCTTTCCGTTGCTGATCACTGCCTGCGAAGTGAGAACTACGTGAATGTGATCGTCTGCGACAAGCAGAAACACCTGCAATACCTGAACATGGACCAGGCGATCATTCACTGCACCAAGGGCATTGGCAGATGGGAAGCTGCTTGCAGCGACCAGGGAGTTGAGCCGGACGTGGTGATGGCCTCGGCCGGCGACATTCCCACACAGGAGACACTGGCGGCGATCGTAATGCTGCAGGATGCGTTTCCCGACCTGAAGATTCGCTACATTAACGTCGTTGATCTCCTGCGGTTGCAGCCGCAAACCGATCATCCCCATGGACTATCGGATCGGGACTTCGACTTGCTCTTCAGCGTTGATAAGCCTGTTATTTTCAATTTCCACGGATACCCATGGCTCATTCACCGTCTGACTTACAGCCGTAGCAACCATGCCAACTTCCACGTCCACGGCTACAGGGAACAGGGCAATATCAACACGCCTTTGGAGCTGGCGATCGAAAATGGAATTGACCGCTTCACGCTTGCAATGGACGTGATCAAGTACGTTCCAAGGCTGCAGCGCACTGGCGGATCGGCACTGGCAGGCTTTCTCAATGAACAGATTGCATGCCGGAACTATGCGTTTAAGCACGGCATTGACAAGCCGGAACAGGCCAATTGGAAGTGGCCGCACGAGGTAAAGAAGGCCGCCTGAAATAAACTAAACCGGTCACAGCTCTGGAATTTCGCGGGGTTTCACACGCATGGCTGGTTTGTGTGGTGCAGATGAACGTCCTGGTGCTCAACTCGGGCAGTTCCAGCCTGAAGTTCCAGCTTATCTCGACCGACCTCGATCGGATGAAGCGCAGCGCTGACGAGCACCTGTGCCGCGGACAAATCGAATGGGCCGGCAGCGAAGCCATCGTCACCGTCCAATCACCCAAGAGCCCCAGGCAGAAGCGTACGGCTTCGCTCCCTGATGCGGCAGCATCATTGGAATACATTCTGCGCTGGATGGGTGAACTGGGAATCACCGAGAGCCGGACTGTAGCCGATATTCATGCGGTTGGGCACCGGGTTGTTCATGGTGGCGAATTGTTTGCCGAGTCCACCGTGATTACTGACGCGGTGCTCAAAGGAATTGAGGAATGCATTGACCTCGCTCCACTCCACAATCCAAACAACATCAAAGGGATTCTGGCGGCGCGGCAGGTATTTGGTCCCAAGGTCCCACAGGTCGCGGTATTCGATACGGCATTCCACCAAACCATTCCAGAGCATGCGTACCTCTATGCACTGCCGTATCACTTTTATCCGCGCCATCATATCCGCCGCTTTGGCTTCCATGGAACGTCGCATCGGTTTGTATCGGAGCGATACCGGGAATTGCGTGACTTGCCCAGTGAAGAGACCAACCTGATCACGCTTCACCTTGGCAATGGCTGCTCCGCGGCGGCCATTCGCGCCGGCCGGTCCGTCGATACCTCCATGGGTATGACACCATTGGAAGGCCTGGTGATGGGAACACGCTCCGGCGATCTCGATCCCGCCATCGTGAACACGATCGCAACCAACGAGGGGATCTCCACGCACGAAGTGGAGACGCTGCTCAATACGCAGTCGGGATTGCTGGGCATCTCCGGGCTGACGAATGATATGCGCGTGTTATATCGCGAAGCAAAAGAGCACCAGGACCGCCGTGCCCGCCTGGCCATTGATATCTTCTGTTATCGCGCCAAAAAATACGTTGGAGCATTCCTGGCCTGCATGGGTGGGGCCGAGGCGATTGCCTTTACAGGAGGTATTGGAGAGAACAGCGCGGAAATCAGGGCACAGATCTGCGAAGGCTTTGAATGGGCAGGGCTGAAGGTTGATCACAACAGAAACCAGCAAAGCGGAGCATTCGAAGGCCGGATCAGTACCGATGATTCAAGGCTGCATGCGTTCGTCATTCCCACTGACGAAGAGCTGTTGATCGCCCGCGATACGGTTCGTTGCGTCAGCGGAGAGCGCCCTGTTTCCCGCGAGGAGGCGGCTTGATGCAGAGCGAGCTGCCCATGGTTTATCTGGCGCGACATGGTGAAACCGCATGGAGCCTGTCCGGCCAATACACCGGGCTCACCGATCTCCCGCTCACGGAACATGGGAAGCAGACTGCAAGGAGATTGGGAGAGCGCCTCAAGGGACTAACTTTTGCAAAAGTGTTCACCAGCCCGTTGCAGCGAGCACATCAGACGTGCCAACTGGCAGGGTTTGGCCTGCAAGCAGTGGTCGATCCCGACTTGGTCGAGTGGGACTATGGCGAATACGAAGGGCGGCTGGGCGCTGACATCCGCGCTGAGCGTCCCGGATGGAATTTGTTCCGTGACGGCTGTCCCGGAGGCGAGACACCGGAACACGTCAGTGCCCGCGCCGACCGGGTCGTGAAGCGTGTGCGCGCGATTACCGGCAATGTCCTTCTTTTTACTAGCGGGCATTTCATGCGGATGCTCGTCTGCCGATGGCTCGGACTGGAACCCACGGCCAACAGCAGATATTTCATGTTGAGCACGGCAAGCCTCAGCGCATTGGGCTATGAAAACGATCTCTCGCGGCCGGTCATTCGCTTTTGGAACGATACATGGCACGTCGACATCCACCCCGCTTTAGCGGCTTAACTAGAGAATTGCTATTCACGGAAGGAGCAACTCATGGCAACGCGCGTATCCGCAATCACTCCGGATGGAATCAAGCGGCTCACGTCGCGCAAAGCATGGAAGGCCCTTGAGACCCACTACAAGAAGTTTAAGGGAGAGCATCTCCGCACCCTCTTCGCGAAAGATCCGGAGCGGGGCACGCGTCTCACAGCCGAAGCTGTGGGTATTTTTCTGGACTATTCAAAAAACCGGGTCACTGACGATACCCTGAAGCTCCTGATTCAGCTGGCTGAAGAATCAGACCTGCGATCCAGAATCGATGCCATGTTTCATGGCGAGAAGATCAACATCACGGAAAGACGGGCGGTACTGCACATCGCTCTGCGTGCTCCAAAAACCACGACAATCATTGTCGATGGCGAAAACGTGGTTCCACAGGTCCATGCTGTGCTCGACAAAATGGCTGCTTTTTGCGACCGCGTGCGGAGCAAAGAATGGAAAGGCTTTACCGGCAAGCCGATTCGCAACGTAGTCAATATTGGGATCGGCGGCTCTGACTTGGGTCCGGTGATGGCCTATGAAGCGTTGCGCCATTACACCGACCGGGCCATGACGTTTCGCTTTGTTTCCAATGTCGATGGAACAGATTTTGCGGAAGCCGTCCAAGATCTCGATCCTGCGGAGACTCTTTTTATTGTCTCTTCCAAAACCTTTACCACGCTGGAGACCATGACGAATGCCCGGTCCGCTCGCGCCTGGTCACTCAAAGCATTCGGCGGAAACGAGACTTCGGTGGCCCGGCATTTCGTCGCCGTCTCGACCAACGCGGCGGAGATATCCAAGTTCGGAATCGATACTGCCAACATGTTCGAATTCTGGGACTGGGTTGGCGGCCGCTACTCCATGGATTCTGCTATTGGCCTCTCCACGATGCTGGCCATCGGCCCGGAAAATTTTCGCGCGCTGTTGAGCGGCTTCCATCAGATGGATGAGCATTTTCGCGCTGCGCCGTTCCGGCAAAACCTACCCGTACTTATGGGGCTGATCAGTCTTTGGCATAACAACTTTTTTGGCGCGCAGACCGTCGCTGTCCTGCCCTACGAGCAGTATTTAAAGCGCTTCCCTGCTTATCTGCAGCAGCTGACCATGGAGAGCAATGGCAAGCATGTCACGCTGGATGGAATTGAAGTCGATTACCAAACCAGCCCTGTCTATTGGGGCGAACCGGGCACCAATGGTCAACATTCCTTCTATCAACTCATTCATCAGGGAACGCGGCTGATTCCCTGCGACTTCATCGCTTTTACCCGGACTCTGAATCCGCTGGGCCGACACCATGACGTACTGATTGCCAACGTTTTTGCCCAGGCCGAAGCGCTGGCGTTCGGCAAAACTCCTGAGGAAGTCGAGGCTGAGGGGACGCCGGAGTGGTTGATGCCGCATCGCGTCTTCGAGGGTAATCGTCCGTCAAACATGATTCTGGCTGAAAACCTCACGCCGGAAACCCTGGGCAAGCTGGTGGCGCTCTATGAGCACTCCGTTTTTACCCAGGGCGCTATCTGGAACCTGGATCCGTTTGACCAATGGGGTGTTGAGCTGGGCAAAGTCTTGGCCCAGCGCATCATTCCCGAACTTGAAAGAAAGACAGAACCGGATCTCGAACATGACAGTTCAACCAACAACCTAATCCGTCGCTACCGCAAGAACAGGGAGACCGCGCCATGACTATTGGATTTGATAAAGACCTTTATGTACTTCCCTTCGACCATCGCGCCACCTTCCGGGCCAAGATGTTTGGCTGGAAAGAGCCGATCACCGCAGAACAGACGAAGCAGATTTCGGAGTTCAAAAACGTGATCTATGACGCTTTGAAGGCGGCTGTGGCCGGAGGCGTGCCGCGGGAAAAGGCAGGCGTGCTCGTGGACGAGCAGTTCGGCTCCGCCATTCTGCGCGACGCCGCGAAAAATGGCTACTTCACTGCCATGACCACTGAAAAAAGCGGCCAGGATGAGTTCGACTTCGAGTATGGGGAAGACTTTGGCAAACATCTCGAGGCATTCCACCCTACGTTTTCTAAGGTCCTGGTGCGCTACAACCCGGAGGGTGATGCCGAAATGAACAAGCGGCAGGCGGCGCGGCTCAAGCGCTTATCGGATTATCTTCATGGCAACGGCCGGATTCTTTTCATGTTTGAGCTGCTGGTGCCGCCGGAACAAGTGCAGCTGGAACGAGTGAGAGGAGACAAGAAGACCTACGACCGCGAGATGCGTCCCCGGTTGATGGTGGAGGCAATCCACCAGCTACAAGACGCCGGTGTGGAAGCTGATGTCT
>DATBHX010000144.1:0-47075 GCA_036557225.1 Candidatus Angelobacter sp. | reverse complement strand
AATGTGGATGGGATGGGCATCTTCCGTTAGGTTCTGGAAATACCAGGCCTCCGTTGTCCCGACTCGGGGCAACTCTGTCACATCCTCATCGAAGTGACGCCCGTCGATAAGGACCGCCACTGGATTGCCTGGGTTGAGTGTGTTATCGCCGCTTTCCTGCTCGTTCAGGGTGAAGATCTTCGGATTCCCGATGTTCGGTGTCTCCACCAGCGTGGGAATGGTGATCAGTTTGGCCGGCAACGGTTTCGGATGCACCTGCGCGCTGTTCTGCACCGTAAATTGCATCACCACGCTCGTGTTCGCATCCGGTGGATCGCCGCCCGGGAAGGGCGCATTGGCGGCGTTCATTAGAACCACCTTCGTCCCTGGCCGCAGGTTTGAGAAGTCGACCAGAATGTCGGCTCGTTCGCAGATTGACATGAACAGTGACGTCAACGTGACCGGCGCCGGCAGGTAGCTGCCGTCCGCCGCCACCTGCACGAACGACATGCCGTTCGAGAAGCTCAGGTTGTAGAACCGCGCATTGGAGCCATCAACAATGCGGAAGCGATACTGCCGCCGCTGCACGTTCAGGTTCGGCCATGCTTTACCGTTGACCATGATCACGTTGCCGAAGTACTCGGGGTCCCAGTACGGGTGAAGGTCAGGGTTGTCACCGACCGTCGTGAACTGGATCGAGCCATCGGTGTTGAACGCTCTGTCCGTGAGCATGAGCGGCACTTCAAACTCCCCTGAGGGAAGTAGTGGGGCGATGTTATCGTGCTGCGTATCGCGGATGATAAACATGCCTTCCAGTCCTGCCGCCAGGTTGAGGCGCGTCAGGCCCAGCGCATGGTCGTGATACCAGAGCATGGTCGGTAGCTGCCCATTGAAATATTCGAAGGTGGTGCCGTCGAATGTCGGACCCGTTTTGGTCAGGCCTTTGGAGAACCACGACCGTGGAAAACCGTCCGAATCTGACGGCGTGACGCCACCATGCAGATGTGCCACGGTCACGATCGGGCTTTGGAACTGCGGGTAGCCTGGAGGAAAGGGCACCAGCAGATTACCTTGCTTGTCAACGAACGGAGGCTGGGGGATGCGCGCATTGTTGGGGTTCGCCGCCATGATCGTCGGATCCACCGGGAACATGTGCGGCCCGGACAGATTATTGGTGTAGTTCACGAAGATCCTCTGGTCCTTCGTGGCTTCAAAAGTCGGTCCAGGCGATGAGAATACCGTCTGAATCTTTGCCGGTTGGCCTGGTGCGGCGACGTTCGCCGACCCACCATACGTATACATCTTCGTCTTGGGGAATCCCGGCGGCAAAACCTGTTGGAAAGTTATATTTTCTGAGACCTGATAGAGAGGAATGTTTCTTCCAATCGACCGGTCGAATTTCGTCCCGCTGGCAACGAACGTCGCAGGCCTGGTCAACTGATTCACGAACTTCGGAATCGTGTTGGGATCCAGCGGAGTCACACCGGCGGTGCTGGACCCGGTCGGCTGTATCGCCCAGTTTTTCACATGCCTGTGTGCCATGCCTCTGGGCCGCGTGGTGCTTTGTGTTGCTGCGGGCACGCTGCCGTTAGCCGTGCTGCTGTGAGAGTGAGCGTCGGCGACTGGCGCCGCGGGTACAAACAACATACTTGTGGTGGCAGTTGTACTCTGGGCAAAGCTGGTGGCCTGAGCCAAAGCCAGAAAAACTACTGCCAGAATTCCCATGACAAATGGGGGCGTACTTCGAGTCTTCATTTGTTTTCACCTCGATATTGTTGCTGGGCCGGGATTGGCCGTTGCAATGACTCGGTCGGTTGGTCGCCGAGTATCGAAGCGCTACGAAAGGAAGCGCGAGAGATGAGTGAAGGAACTAAGCTTGCATCCGCCGACTGGCTCATCAAACGGAGCCTTGGGTCTGGCAGCCCGTCCCAGTACTTCGGCGTCTGCTCCACCGCGCATGGAACATGCTCCAGCCCTTCATTGCAAGCGAACGCTGTTCGCCCACTTCAGGGAATGGTGTAACGCCTTTTGCGCGCAGCTTGGGAGGGGTCCCGGAAGTAGCCGCGCGGCGAAGAGCATATCCCCAAAGATTAGAGAATTCAAACCAATTTTTAATTCTGTCCTGAATTTGGAATTGACGATTCTGCCGTTAACATCTTTATTGACAATGACATGGTCACGAAGCGTTGCCCATTCTGAATTCTTTCCCTAGTCCGGATTTATTAATGTTTTCTAAGGTTAGGTCTGCGCAAGCATCGACAAAGCCACGCGCTGGCTATGCGGTTTTTCAAAACCTGATCTACTGATTCATGCGCGTCGGCAGAGATTGAGAACTGAAAAAACCTCGGCCGCTGGCCATGAGGTCCCCGAAAAGCTATTTTTGACTTCTCCGCGAGTCTCAGCTAATCTGGAAGAAGAACACGAAATCACGCCCGTCGGCTTGCCGGCGGGCGTTTTTCTTTGGAGTGAAAAAGTGACCGATTCCGAGATACTTACCTTGGTTGATCGCCTGGAGCGCTGCCTGCTCGCCAAGAACGAGTTCCATCATCGCGACCACCTTGCCGTCGCCGTGGTCTATCTAAACGCGGGTGATTTCTCTTCCGCCTTAGAACGTATGCGCGCCACGCTTACGCGGTTTGCAGCGCATCACGGTGTCGCCGGACTCTACCATGAGACCCTCACCTGTTTCTGGCTGCAGCAGGTCGAGATGCGGCTGGATCGCGATATCTGTCTGCGGGAGTCGGTCGAAAAAATTCAAAGCGAACTTATCGACAAGGAGCTGCCCTTCGCTTTTTACAGCAGGGAACGAATCAATTCTGCGGAAGCAAGAAAGATGTGGCTACAGCCCGACTTGGAATCAGCAGGCACAGTTGGAGGTTAGGGATTATTTCGCGGCCACAGCCGTTGCGCGATCATCATCAGCCTTCATGCCGGTATTCTGTGACGCCACCTTCACCCCGCTCAGGCTGCTTACATACTTGGATACGCCCTTGTACAGTGATTCGGCAATCCGCTGGCGATAATCATTGGTCTTGAGTTTCCTGGCGTCGTCCGGGTTGCTGACGAAGGCGATCTCAGCGAGGATCGAGGGCATGTTGGCGCCAATCAGCACCACAAACGGCGCTTTCTTCACCCCGCGATTGCGCAGCCCCGGGCTCTTGGCGCTCAACCCGGAATAGAGTGACCGTTGCACGTCGGCGGCAAACTCGCGCGATTCGCCAATCTTCTCTTTCAGTGCAATCTTCTTCACCAGGTCCTGCAACTCGTGAATCGACTGGTCCGATACCGCGTTTTCACGCGCCGCGACTTCCAGCGCATCCGGGCTGCTGGTGAAATTCAGGTAATAGGTCTCCACGCCGCGCGCCGAGGCATCGCTCGACGAGTTGGCATGAATCGAGATAAACAGGTCCGCCTGTTCCTTGTTGGCGATGGCCGTGCGCGTCTCCAGCGGAATGAATGTATCGTCATCGCGCGTGTACACGACCTCGGCGCCCAGCTTGTCTTCCAGCAGCTTGCCCAGCTTCAGTGCCACATCCAGCACCAGGTCTTTTTCTTCCAGGCCGTTCGGACCGATGGTGCCGGTATCATGCCCGCCGTGTCCCGCGTCCACAACAATCTTGCCGATCTTCAGACCCAGGGCGCGAATCAGCGAACGCTCGCCGTTCGCAGCCGGAGCAGCCGTGTGCGTCGTCGTGGCAGCGGACGTAGAAGCAGAAGCCCGCAGGCTCGGGTCCACGACCTTCTTCTTGTTGCGGCTCGATTCCTTGGGCGCAATCGCTTCAAAGGTCGGTCCGCTGGTCGGTTTTCCGGTGGTGCTGGAGTCATCGAGGCCCGTATCGTCGACAACCACTTTCGAAGTAGTCGTCTTGGCCACCTCAGCCGGGCTTTCTGTCACCACGCGCTCTTTGTCCTGATCGCGTGTCTTGCCCGGGCCTTTGGGCGCGGCTGGTTTGGTCGTGCCCAGCCCCCCGCCTTTCGCGGTCAACTCCGGATCGGGCTGCTTGATCGAGGTGACAGTCACGTCATTGCTGGCGTTAGCGTCATTCGCGGGCGAGGTAGGCGGTTGACCTTGCTTAGTGTCTTGCACCGCTGTCTTCGTGTCGGGAGATGAAGGCTTGGCTGTTTCCTTCTTGCCGGCAACCTGGTTCGGCGGCAATTTGCCGTGAATATCGATGATCAGCCGGTACGGATTGGGCAGCAGGAAAGCCGAGTATTCCGCCACGTCATCCACGTCAAGCACCACGCGCGCCATGTTAAGTTTGTATTGCGCCACGCGGATCTTGTGCAGGAAGCCGCTCTCAACCTCAAAGCTCTTGCCTACCAGATCAGAAGACAACTTGGTGCCGTAAAGATCAAAGAAGATACGGTCCGGACGCGGCACGCGTCCTGCCTTGTACTGTACCTCCTGTTCCAGATCAATGGCCACGCGCGTGTAGTCGGGCGTTGACCAGTGGCGAATCCCGGTCAGGTGGGCCAGTTTGTGTGGCGTAGTATCGGCCGTTGTCGCCGAAACGTCCTGCTGCTGCGCTTGTTCGAGCTGCGCCGTTGTCGCAGTCTCATCGTCAACCGGAGCCTTGGGCGCATCTTCGGTCGCGCGTTGGACTTTGGGCCGCGCCGCATGCTCGCGCTTCGCGCTCTTGGCCTGGAATGGATTCTTGGCCGCCGATGGATTGTCGATCTCGGCAATCGCCTTGCGCGCTTCCTGCGCGTGTGCGTTGCCGGGATAGCGTTTCACAAAATCTTCAAACGCCGCCTTCGCTTGAACGTTGTCATTCAGGTCGTCACGATAGATCTCACCGATGGTGAACAGCGCCTCCACCCGGTATTTGCTTCCCGGGTATTCGCGGCGCAGAAAAACGTATTGTCCAATCGCGTCTTTGAGGCTCTTGCTGTCGTTGAGCACCAGCCCTTGCTCTTCCAGCAACTCGGCCACGGCTAGAACGCTTTCATCGGCCTTGATTGAGTTGGGCGCGGTGTAATAGACCTTCCGGTAGGCATCGATCACGGTCTGGTAGTCGCGGCGAGTACGCTTGGACTCAGGCTTGGCGTCAAGGGCTTCGCGCAGTTGCTCGGCGACGTCAAATTGTGCCCGTGCCGCCTGTTTTTTTTGTTTTACGGAGCGCGCAGCCGCGTTCACCGGCGCCAGCAGAGAGCAGGCCAGTGCGAGCAAAATCGTTTTTCGAACCAGGGGGAGTCCGATTTTCATTACTACAATGTTCCCAGCACCTTACAGATTAACCCGATGTTATGAATCCGATCTTATAAACCCCGATCTTATAAACCCAAAGCCGCGCTAATCGTTGTTCGAAAATACGCGATGGCCGTCGGCGTCTTTCGTCTCATGCACCCGTGACGTCGGGGCCGATCCGCGGTAGATATCCGTGATCTTCTTCACGTAGTCCTGCGTCTCGCGAAACGGAGGAATACCACCATTGCGATTCACGGCGCCGCTACCGGCGTTGTATGCTGCCAGCGAGAGCTCCACGTTCCCATTATAGTTTTCCAGCAGGCTCTTCAGGTGACGTACGCCCCCATCAATGTTCTGCTGCGGATCAAACGCATTGTTCACGTTGAGCGACTTCGCCGTGTACGGCATGAGCTGCATCAGTCCCATGGCGCCTTTGCGCGATACCGCGTGCGAGTTGTAATTTGATTCCACCTTGACCACCGCGCGCACCAGGTTGGCATCAACGCCGTGGCGCTGCGCCGCCGCTTCAATCGCTTTATCGACCGCGGCCGCATCAGCCGGCGTTACCTGCGTCAGGCCCTCGCCCAGGTTCACCGGACGAGAAAGCATCAAATTGCGGCTGGCATTCTTACCGATGGGAACCACCATCTCATTCACTTCCCGCGCCGCGCGCCGTGCCGCCTGCAACGTGCTGGAAGAAACCATCGGCACAGGCACCCAGCGATGCTGCTTGTTGCTCCAATACACCAGTCCGCTATAGCGCGAAGATGGAGTTTCGGGAGCGGAAACTTCGGTGGTCGCGACCGCTGACGGTTGGGCAGTGGAAGCCGTAGCAGGCTGGGAGGTCTGCGCTTTCGGCTGAGCCTTGGCGTCGTCTCCGGCGACCCAGACAGTGTGTCCGTAGGCATCGTGAGTGGCGACGATGCTCTGCGCACGGGCTGGGCCACTTACTACCATCGACGTGGCGCCGATCAGGATGGTAAATAGGTGCTTTTTCATCGGGTTATGCTCTAGATATCAGTTGGCGGCGGCTCCCGCTACCTTACTGAAGACCAACACCCTTTACCCCTCGTCCTGATCCTAGAGAATCTTCCAGAGGATTCGGATTATAAGCCGCCCTTACCCCGGCGGCAATCGGCTAAAACCAGATGAATCTAGGGGGTGAACAGCAGGGAAACACCGGCAAAACCCCTAAAAACACCCATGGAGCGCAGGCGCCCTCGCCTGCGGGACCGCCGGCACAGTTAACAAAACTTAAGTAATTTGAGCCCGTTTTGGCGGCCTGAGCGATCCCGCAACGCGGGAGAGCGGGAGCCCCGGGGTCCCCGGTTCGCGCGGTTTTCGCGAACTGGGGTGAGAGCCGCAGGCGAAATCCTGAGCGAGCGCAGCGAGTCGAACGATCTTTTACAACAAAGCTGCGAGCAACGAACTTCCCAAAAACTACCGAATTCTCCATGCAAGGACCGCTATCGTCCCCCGTTCATCGGATATGGCAATCACAAAGAGATTACGGCTGGTGTTCTACGCCCTGGCGACCCTGGAACTGATGCTGCTTTCGGCGCTATATGCCTGGGGACGCGTGGGATTGCACTAAGAATGTGCGTTGTCTCTCCGCCAGCCTTCAGCGGTGAGGGCGTTAGGATTTCTTCGACTTCAGGAGTCGCGTCAGGTTGAAGAAGCCATGTTTCCGAAGCGCCCCGTCCCTCGCCCATCGGTCGAGGGTAGGATAGCCATAAGCGATCAATCCAATTACAGCGAAGCCCGCTGCCAACAATTGGGAGATTAACAGTGCACTTGCAACCAGCGTAGCAAGGAACACTACAATTCCTATCCGCCGAAAAACGCCCATATAGAAGATGATGGGACGGAGCTGGTCGACTGCGAGGCGGGCCTCGTCCAGAGAACCAGTGATGAGCTCGCGCAATCTGTTCAATCGCAATTCCACGCTGTGCGGTGGCGTCCCTTGCACAAGGAGCAGGTGCCTGGCTAGATCTTCTTCCTTCTCATTGAACGCAGCCGTCATCTGTGTGGAGTAGTTAGCAAACCCAACCAATGAATTGAAGCGCAACCTTGCCACGACCACAGCGATAAAAAACATGGAACAAATAAGTGCCAGCGATGCCACCGCTGCCAGCACTGTGTTTTCGGTCAGGTTGTCGAATGCATAGGCACGCAGTTGTTTGAAGTCGAGGGTCAGCGCAGCGTGCAGAAGAACCCGCGTCTGTGCTAAGAGAGACCGCACGCTCGCCAGGGAAACCTTATCTGACGAGATCACCGTTACAAAAGCCGAAAATGCCAACGCGCCGATCAACGTGCTTTCCAGTGTGTACGATTCCACCCTGCGCTCGAAGACTGCTACCTCGGTCTGCAGGCTGATTAGAAGCCGGTCATTGTCGTCAACTTCATCATAACTCTTGGTCTCTGTTTCGTCGGCGACCTTAAGATTCCTGTCAGACGCGCTGTAAAGGGCAACAACAAGTATGTAAAAGGCGTTTGTCAGGGAAAGAACAATCCCTACTAGAATCTGAAGCCAGCGAGGGCTCAAAGAGAGCCTCGTAAATATCTGGAAGCCGCCATGCACCATGAGCAGAAACATGAACAGTATCCAATGCGCCGCGTCTTTCGGCTCAATACGTACGTTGTCCGGGATATTGAGCCTCTTCTTTAAAGCCGTTTCCCGCACCTGCGTCCATGTGAAAATGCCGGTCGGAATAACGATCGCCTGGCCAACCCAGAACCATGTGGATGAAATGATCGAAGTTCGCCACAAGCCCAGAATGGCATAGCGCATCGCGAAATCGGTAACGAGTGGAAGGTAGGTAAAGCCAAAAGATGGCAGCTTGGATTGTGTTGGCTGAGGAGCAGAGGAAGGAGAACTCACTTAACGCCTCCCGAAAGGCGCTCTAGTATACCCTAAGGCGTCAAGCGCTCCGCCAACTCTCAGGGCTGGAATCAGTATTGGTCCGTCGCAAACAGGCTACTGCAGCAGCCCTTCTACCGCCGCATACGCCTCATTCAACGCTGCATCCAGCTGCCCGGGATCTTTCCCGCCGGCCTCGGCCATATCCGGGCGTCCGCCACCGGAGCCGCCGACCTTCTCCGCCACCGGCTTAATAATCTTCCCCGCCTGCACTCGCGACGTAAGATCAGCCGTCACCCCAACGATCAGCGCAACTTTGCCGTCCTGCACCGATCCCAGCACCACCACGCCTGAGCCGAGCTTATTCCTCATGTTGTCGACCAGCGTGCGCATCTGGCCACGATCAAGATTATCCACGCGCTGCGCGACGACTTTCACGCCGCGAATGTCCCGCGCCTTCTCGCCCACGGAAGCGACATTCGAGGCAGCCGACTTCATCCGTATCTGCTCCAGCTCTTTTTGCAGCTTCTTGATCTCGGCTTCTTTTTTCTCCAGCTCACTGCGCAGCGCCTCAGCCGGAGAGCCCGACTTCTGCGCGCCCGGTACCAGAGACGCCACAACGCTTCCCAGCTTGTGGTCCATGCGGAAGTGTTTGAGCGAGCCTTCGCCGCTGATGGCCTCAACCCGGCGCACTCCCGACGAGACGCTGCCTTCACTCAGAACTTTGATCAGCCCAATCTCGCCTGTGGCTGCCGTGTGCGTGCCGCCGCAAAGCTCGGTAGAAAAGTCGCCGATCCTGATGACCCTCACGCGCTCGCCGTACTTCTCGCCAAACAGCGCCATGGCCTTGTATTCATTGATGGCCACATCGATCGGCACATCTTCGATGGTTTCAACTTTCGTATTGCGCAAAACCTGCCTGTTGATCAGGTCTTCGATGTCCTGCAGCTCTTCGTCGGCCACGGCCCCAAAGTGCGAGAAGTCAAAACGCAGATGCCCCGGATCAACCAGCGATCCGGCCTGCTTCACGTGCGTGCCCAGCGTTTCGCGCAGCGCAGCATGCAGCAGATGCGTGGCCGTATGGTTGCGCATGATCGAGTCGCGCACCTCGGCGTGGACCACGGCATCCACTTTCATTCCCAGTTGAATCGACTGCCGCGCCTTGACCTTGTGCGCGCGCACGCCCTGCACCGGCATGGTGCAGCCATTCACTTCGGCCACCACGGTCGTATGCGTCGAGTCATAAAACACGCCGATGTCGCCGACTTGTCCGCCCGAGTCGGCATAGAACGGCGTGTGATCAAGCACCACTTCGCCTTCTTCGCCGGGCTTGAGCTCCTTCACGCCCTGGCCGTCTTTTACGATCGCCAAAACTTCGCAGCCGCGTGACTCCGTCTGCCGATAGCCCTCAAAGACCGTCTTGTTCAGGTCGCGATACACCGGCGACGCACTCTGCTTGGCGCCGCCCTTCCACGATGCCCGCGCGCGCTCCTTCTGCGCCTGCATCGCGCGCTCAAAGCCTTCTACGTCCACACTGATCCCGGCATCGCGGCAGGTGTCCATGATGAAATCGAAGGGCAGGCCGTAGGTGTCATACAACTTGAACGCATCTTCGCCGCGATAGCGCAGCCCGCGTGCACTCTGGTACTGATGTTGCCGCAGCTCCGCCGGCGACATGCCTTGTTCCCCCAACGGATCGCGCGACATGGCAATTTTCTGGCTGGCCGCCCTTTCCTTGCGCAGCGCCGTAAGATCAGCCTCAAGGCGGGCCAACCCGGCATCGAGCGTGTGGGCAAAGCGCCGCTCTTCTTCAAAAACGATCTTCGCGACTCGCTCCGCGCTCTCCATCAACTCCGGATACGCGTCTTTCATCAGGTCACGGACCGCCACCACCATCTCATGCATGAAGGGCTTGGTGGCGCCGAGCAGGCGTCCGTGGCGAATTCCGCGCCGCAGGATCTTGCGCAGCACGTAGCCGCGGCCTTCATTCGAAGGCAGCACGCCATCGGAGATCAGGAACGTCGTCGCGCGAGCGTGATCGGCAATCACCCGCAGGCTTGCCGCTGAGCGTGAATGCTTCTTCTCCTCCGCCAGCTCTCGTTTCAGGTCCACGCCGGTCAATCTGGCTGCTGCCTCAATGAGCGGCATGAAGAGATCGGTATCGTAGTTGGAAATCTTGCCCTGCAGCACCGCCGCGGTGCGGTCAAGCCCCATGCCCGTATCGATGGAAGGCTTTGGCAGCGGGTTAAGCGTACCCGTGTTGTCGCGGTCAAACTGCATGAAGACCAGGTTCCATATCTCCACGTAGCGGCCGCACTCGCAGGGGAACTTGCAGTCCGTGTGGCCGTCATCGGAGGCTGCCGGCCCCATGTCATAGTAGATTTCGCTGCACGGGCCGCACGGACCGGTATCACCCATCTGCCAGAAGTTGTCCTTCATGCCCATGGCGTAGACGCGTTCTCTGGGAACGCCCACGTCAAGCCAGTGCTTTTCCGCGTCGTCGTCGCGCGGGATGCCCTGTTCGCCCTTGAAGATGGTCACGTAGAGCTTGTCTCGCGCAATGCCGAACCACTCTGACGCGGTCACCAGCTCCCACGCGTAAGAGATCGCTTCAGCCTTGAAGTAACTGCCAAAGCTGAAATTGCCCAGCATCTCAAAAAACGTATGGTGCCGCTTGGTGAAGCCGACGTTTTCCAGATCATTGTGCTTGCCGCCGGCGCGGACGCACTTCTGCGACGTCGTCGCCTTGTTGTAGTCGCGCTTCTCCACGCCCAGGAAGACGTCTTTAAACTGGTTCATGCCCGCGTTGGTAAAAAGCAGCGTGGGATCATTGGCCGGCACCAGTGACGATGAGTGCACACGCCGGTGCCCCTTGCTTTCAAAAAAGCGCAGGAATTTCTCGCGAATTTCAGAGCCGGTAGGCATCACTTCTATTGTAACGTGATTGGCTTTTTCACTGGTTTGCCGCATGCATCGCGAAGGACGCATGACACGAGACGAAAGGCTGATCGCAGCCTCTGCCTTGTTTGCTGATACTCGACTCGCGCCGCTCTACTTTGCCGCTGCCTTTGTTTTCGGATATTCATTCATGCGCTTCTTGTAGAGCAGCAGAACGCTGGGACCAAAACACAGGAGCATGATGGCAATCCCTGTGGCAATCCCGAAGCTCGTGACTGGAGGCGCGGAGCAATCATTCCGCCGCCGCGCCGCCACATGTGCGGGCACGGCGATCAGAAGTTCCAGCACGCTGCCCTTCAATAGCCATGAAGTTGCCCGTGTGATGGTCGCGCTGGAATTGCGAAAATAGGCGTAAAAGACCACCAGCCAAACGGCCCAAAGCGCGCCCCAGCAAATCAGGCCATAACGGTCAATGAGTTCTCCTCCCGTTTTGTCGCCATAGATTCCGTACGCCAGAGAGAGAACGGTGGCGAGGGTGAGCAGCGCCCACAAGGTTCCGGTGACAAGGAACGAAACGAAGACGTGAGCGCGCGGCTTAAGACGGCGGAACGATGTGTCAACCGATAGGAAAAGCAGCAGCGCCTGGCCGGCAATGACAATCACAACCGGGATCCACGTTGTCCATGCCAGATAAACGCTGAGTATTTGTTGGGCGCCTGGCACTTTACCTATGCCGATCCATGTCGCTCCAGGTACGACGAGCAGCAAGATCGCCAACGCGTAAAACACTGAAATGACCACGCCCCATTTGCGCATGATTCCTCCTCAGTCTGGCCACCGGCGCCTGTGCCCGTTTATTTCTTTCCGTCAGAAGGCGCTTCCGCCACCAACTCCTGCGGCGCTTGCGGCCGCAATAGCGGGAACAGTATCACATCGCGGATCGAACGTGAATCCGTGAGCAGCATGGTCAGCCGGTCAATGCCGATGCCCTCGCCGCCCGTCGGCGGCAGGCCATACGAGAGCGCGCGGACATAGTCTTCATCCATGGCGTGGGCCTCTTCATCGCCACGCTCTTTTTCCTTGAGCTGCTGCTCAAAACGGCGGCGCTGCTCTTCCGGATCGTTCAACTCACTAAAGGCGTTGCCAATCTCAAGCCCGCCAACAAATACTTCAAAGCGCTCCACCCAGTCCGGTTCATCACGTTTGTTCTTTGACAGCGGCGAAATCGCGACCGGGAAGTCATACAGAATCGTTGGCTGGATCAAGTGGTGCTCCGCCACGGTCTCAAACATCGCTGCAATCGTCTTGCCCGCCGGGTCCTGGGGATCGTAAGGCATATGCGGCGTGTGGTGCGCGTTCAGCCGCTTCACCAGCTTCTCCACCGACTCGTGCGTCGCAAAGTCGGCGATCTCCGGCCTGGGCGCGGCAGCTTCCGGCCAGTACTTAATGATGGCTTCACGCATGGAGAGCCGCTGCCAGTCGGCGAAATCAAACTCTTTGCCGTCAAAGCTGGCTTTGGTGGTTCCGTTCACCTCGCGCGCTACCTGCGCCAGCATGTCCTCCGTGAGCTGCATCATGTCGTGATAGTCGGCATAGGCCTGATAGAACTCGAGCATGGTGAACTCAGGGTTGTGCTGCGTCGAGATGCCTTCATTGCGGAAGTTGCGGTTGATCTCATACACGCGCTCCAGTCCGCCTACCACCAGCCGCTTGAGATAAAGCTCCGGAGCAATGCGCAGGTACAAGTCGATATCGAGCGTGTTATGGTGCGTGGTGAATGGCCGTGCCGTAGCGCCGCCGGCGATGGGCTGCATCATCGGCGTCTCTACTTCAATATAGCCGCGCGAATCCAGGAACCGCCGTATCGATTGAACCACTTTGCTGCGCTTCACAAAAACTTCGCGCACGTCCTGGTTCATCACCAGATCGACGTAGCGCTGGCGATAGCGCAGCTCCACGTCGCTCAGCCCGTGCCATTTTTCCGGCAGCGGCAGAAAATCCTTGGCCAGGAAGGTGATCTCCTCCACATGCACCGTCAGCTCGCCGGTGCGCGTGCGAAAGAGATAGCCGCTCACGCCGATGTGGTCGCCCAGGTCAAGCAGCTTGTACAGGGCAAAACCTTTTTCGCCGACAAAGTCGAGCTTCACATAGATCTGCAGCCGCTGCCCGCCCTGCTGCAGATGGGCGAAGCCCGCCTTGCCCTGCAAGCGCAGAGAGATAATGCGCCCGGCCACCTTCACCGCGACGCGCGGGTTCTCCAGCTCTTCCGCGGTTTTCTGGTTGTACTCGCCCAGAATCTGCGGGACGCTATGCGTGGCCGCGAACTTGTGTGGATACGCCTGTTGCCCGAGGGCCTCGATTTCACGCAGCTTCTGCTGCCGCAATTGGTAAACGCTCTCTTCAAATGACACTGTGTGGTCTGACCTCGTTGGTGTAAACCATTGATTATAAATGACGACGATTACGCCTCAGACAGCAAATGCTGCCCAACAGAGCTCTCGAATCCTGTATCATCATTCGCCATATAAGGAGGGGGACATGCTCAAAGGTTTTCGGCAGTTCATCATGCGGGGCAACGTCATCGACCTGGCGGTCGCCGTCGTGATTGGCGCGGCTTTCGGCGCGGTTGTGACTTCGTTCGTCACCAACGTCGTCAACCCGCTCATCTCGGCCATTGTGGGCAAGCCTGACTTCTCAGCGTTCTTTTTCACCATCAACGGATCGGTCATTTCCTATGGAACGTTTTTTAACGCGCTGCTTTCGTTCCTGCTGATTGCCGCGGCGGTCTATTTCTTTATGGTCGCCCCCATGAACGCCTGGAAGGCCCGCGCTGCGCGCAATGCCGCTCCGGCCGATCCCACCAGCAAGAAATGCCCGGAGTGCCTGAGTGAGATTCCCCTTGGTGCGCGACGCTGCGCTTTCTGCACCTCCGCGCAGCCGGCCGCCGGATCAGCCCAGGCATAAATGCTGCTGCGCATTGCTTGACACCGTTTTAGCCGCCACTCTAATGTTTAAAAGGGGAGAGACGATAACCGCTCTGGAGGGAAAGATCATGAAGAGAAGATTGTGTTTTGTAGCTCTGCTTTTGAGCTGTTCTCTGGCGATAGCTCAGGCCGCGAAAAAAGCACCTGCGCCGGCGCCTACTCCGGCCGGGCCTGACCCGTGGGTTGGCCAGTGGAAGATGGATATAGCGCATTCAAAATTTCACGGCCCGGCTCCCAAAGAAGAGACCCTGACCATCGATGCCGCCAACAAGACCGCGGTGAAGTACTCCACCAAGGGCACACAGGCAGATGGCAAGCCTTACACGGAAAAGTATGACGGCAAGCCCGACGGCAAGGAGTATTCACTGTTTCGCAATGACCAACCGGTGGCCCGGATCAGCTATCACCGCAACACTCCTCACAACTCTACCGGACACGGAGGCACCGCGGACGGCGCAACCTTTGTTGAAACCATCACGCTCGCGAACGACGGCAAGACCATCACCGTCAAACAGCACTACACCACCAAAGACGGCGAATTCGACGAGCTAGTGGTCTTCCACAAGATCTAGTTTGTGCGAGCACTTTGGCGGCGAGGCCCGTGTGGCGCCGAGCCGCCTGCAACAGGTGCAGAAATCATCTTTAGTTGTGAAGCCTCTCAAGCGGCTTGGAGCGAAGCGACAAAATTAAAGCTAAAGGTATTTTTCCTTGAGCACGCCCACGTGGTGCGCCACATGCCCGGCCACGATATAAGCGCATGCCCGCACGGTAAAAGATTTTTCGCTGGCGATCCCGCTGCGCGTCCACGCCTCTTCCGGCAGGTTGCGGAAGAAGGCGATCGTCGCCATGCGAATCTCGCGGAATTCCTCAACATAGTTCTTCCAGCAGAATCCATCGCAGTGCGCCGCTGCAACGGCGGTGTCCTGCTCAAAGCTGGGCAGCGCGCCGGGAAGCCCACGGGCAAACCACAACGCCCGATGTACAAAAATGCGCTCTGCGTCATTCGCGTGGTTCCACATCTCGCGGATGCTCCACTTGTCGCTGGCGTAGCGATGCAGTGATTTCTCTTCAGAGATGCGATGCAGGACCGGCATCACCTCATCCAGCTGTGCTTCCAGCGCGTGCAGGATGTTCTGGTCCTGTACGCGGTCAATGTAGTTGAAGTAATAAGGCGCGGCTTCATTGGCGGTTGGGCGTCCGGTCATGAAATTATCTTAGCAGCGTGGGATGGAAGGCCCGGCCTCCGCTGTTTGCCTAGTTGAGATTGATGGAAACCTCGATATTCATCGCGCAGTTGATTGGTTTGCCGTCCTTGGTGCAGGGCCGGAACTTCCAGGCTTTCATTCCCTCCAACGCCTTCGCATCCAGGCTGGCATCGCCAATGGAGCGCACAACTTTGGCATTGTGAAACTTGCCGTCTGTGCCAACGTAACCAGAGATAATCACTACGCCCTTGAATTTGCCCCTGCGCGCTTCTGAAGAAAAATCAGGCTCCGGCGTGGAGATAGCCTGCGGCGGCTTGACCCCGCTGTCCGTCACGCGATAGAGGCGTTCTTCCGGCTTGGATTGTTGTGCTGGTGAAGAGATCGTAGCCAGCAAAAGGAACGTAGCAAAGAGGGCGAATCGCATGCCCGCACTATAACATCCTGCGGGCCTTGGCTTACATCTGGTATTGGATCTTGACTGTGCTTTCCACTGCGACGGCTTCTCCGTTTAAGACGTAAGGCCGGTATTTCCATTGCTTCACTGCATCCATGGCGGATTGGATCAGAATCGGATGGCCCTGCACGGCAACGATATTGGTTACATGTCCTGTCCGGTCAATCGTGACCTGCAGGATCACATCGCCGCTAATGTGGGCGATTCTGGCCATCTGGGGATATTGGGGAGCAGGCTTATAGATGGCCAGGGTCTCGGCTACGCCGGAACTGATGCGGACCCGTTTTTGAGCTTGGTCCGGATCGCTCTCAACCGCCGGTGCAGCGGATCGAGACGGCGTTGGGGCTGGAGCCGGCGACGCCAATTTGTATTTGTGCACATATCCCAGAACACCAATCAGGATAAGAAGCACACCAACCGCGCCTGCAATCTTCATGACTTAACACCATACCTGAATCTATCTATTACGGCGCTGTAATTTTTTCTGGCGTTCCTTCGCTCCAGCGCCGTACTTCATCGGCGACCGAGAATACCTGTAGCGGACCCTTGCTGTACCTTCCTTCGAGATCGTAAGCGTTTTTCTCCAGCGGAATCTCCTCATAGCTGCCGCCGTCGATAAAGCCGTGGACATAGCGCCGGGCAAACTCCTTGAGGCCGAGCTGCGAGTACTGCACGGCATGCACGAGTTCATGAAAGAGCAGATCATTGCTGAACTCCTCATGCGAGACCACAATGTCGACAAAAGTGATGGCCGCCATATCAGAGAAGTCAGGCAGATCGGTGATCCCCATCATCCTCGCCGTGGAGTACATGGAGGGATTGGGAACAAGGCTGCCGCGCAGAACGCACAGCCGCACGCTTTCTAGAATCTCAGCCGGGAAGAACGGCTGCATCGCGGTGCGCTGCGCCTCCGTCAGGGGCACAGCATGGGGTGCATATTTCTTGCGGCTGCCCGAAATGTAGTCTTCGACCATGCTTGCGAGCTGGCCGATCATGCCAGGAGAGAGTTTTGTCAGATCCATGGAGGAGTGATGTTAGCAGAACGGCGGTCGTAAAAAATGAAATGGATTCGACTGGCGCCGAATCCATTTACCCATTTACCAAATTACTCAGTTACCAAATCTCTTACGCGACCCCAATCTCCGCGGCGATCCGCTCGGTCACAAAGGCCTCAATCACATCGCCTTTCTTCACGTCGTTGAAATTGGCGATATTGATGCCGCACTCCATGCCGTTGCGGACCTCGCTGGCGTCGTCTTTAAAGCGCTTGAGCGAGCCGATCTTGCCTTTGTAAACCTGTACACCGTCGCGCACCAGGCGTACGTCGGCATCGCGTTTGATTACGCCGTCGAGCACATAGCAGCCCGCCACGGTGCCGGCTTTCGGCACGCGGAAGGTCTCGCGCACTTCGGCGCGGCCCAGGTAAGTTTCTTTGATGACCGGTTCCAGCAGGCCGGCCATGGCTTTCTTGATCTGGTCCTGCAGTTCATAAATGATCGAGTGCAGGCGGATATCGATCTTCTCCATGTCCGCCAGCTCCTGCGCTTTGCGCTCCGGCCGCACGTTGAAGCCGATGATCACCGCGTTCGACGCCGAGGCCAGCAGCACATCGTTTTCATTGATGGCGCCAACGCCGGTATGCAGGATCTTGATCTTCACCTTTTCCGTGGAAAGCTTGGTGAGAGTATCGGCCAGCACTTCGGCAGAACCCTGCACGTCGGCTTTCAGGATGATCGGCAGCTCCTTGGTGCCGGCCGTCTTGATCTGCTCAGCCAGGCCTTCCAGCGACAGCTTGGAGCTCTTCGCCAGCGCGGCTTCACGGGCACGCTGTTCGCGATACTCGGCAATCTGCCGGGCCTTTTCGCGGTCAGCCACCATCAGCATGTCGCCCGATTGCGGCAGTCCTTCCAGTCCAAGTACCTCCACCGGCGTGGAAGGCGGCGCTTCGTCCACGGCCTTACTGCGATCGTCAAACATGGCGCGAACTTTGCCGAAGGTATTGCCGACAATAAAGCTGTCGCCCACGCGCAGCGTTCCGTTCTGCACCAGCACGGTAGCCACGATGCCGCGGCCGCGATCGACCTTGGCTTCCACCACCGTCCCTGTTGCTGGACGCTCCGGATTGGCTTTCAGGTCTCCCAGGTCAGCGACCAGGCAGATCATTTCCATCAATAGATTCAGATTCGTGTGCTTCTTCGCTGAGACGTCGACGAAGACCGTCGTGCCGCCCCAATCTTCCGGCATCAGCCCGCGATCGGCGAGCTGCTTCTTCACCCGGTCCGGCATCGCTTCCGGTTTATCGATCTTGTTGACCGCTACGATGATCGGCACCTTGGCGGCGTTGGCGTGGTCCATGGCTTCCAGCGTCTGCGGCATCACGCCGTCATCCGCCGCAACCACGAGCACAACGATGTCCGTAACCTTGGCGCCGCGGGCGCGCATGCGTGTGAACGCTTCGTGGCCCGGCGTGTCAAGGAAGACGATCTGCCGGCCGAACGCCGGCGAATCTTCCTTGGTGATCTTCACTTTGTAAGCGCCGATATGTTGCGTGATGCCACCGGCTTCGCCGCCGGCAACGTCGGTTTCACGAATGGCGTCAAGCAGTGACGTTTTGCCGTGATCGACGTGGCCCATGATGGTCACCACCGGCGGACGTGAAACTGCCGCCGCCGCTGTGCTCTCGACTGTGGCGCCGGTCATCGCCGCCAGTTCTTGCGCTGCCTGGTCTTCAAAGCTGATGGATTCAGAGTCAGCGCCGAAATGCCGCGCCAGGTCCTTGGCCAGTTCGAAATCCAGGCTCTGGTTCACAGTCGCCATCACGCCTTTCGCCAGCAGGCGAGCGATCAGATCTTTAGCGCGCACACCCAGCTTTTCCGCCAGGTCTTTCACGCTGATCCCTTCACCGATGGTGATGGAGCGGGTGATGGGAAGCGGCTCGTTCGATACCGCCAACCGTGGCGGCGGAACAAAGCCCTTCATCGGGCCTTCTTTTTCCCGCGGAATAAATGGCTGGCCAGGGCGTCGTGCCGGTCCGCCCGGACGCTGTGGTCTTCCTGGCGCCGGTGGAGGCACACCCGGGCCTACGCCCATTCCCGGGCGAGGCGGAAATCCTGAGCGCGGTGCGCTGGTCGGATGCGGACCACGACGCTGTTCGCCGGGCCGGCCGCCGTATCCGGGGCGCGATCCCGGAGGCCCGCCGGGGCCTGAAGGCCGTGGGCGCTGGAAAATCGGCTGTCCGCGCACAACACCCTGCGGGCGCTGTCCCGGACCACCCTGCCCTTGCATCGGGCGTCCGCTGGGGCTGCCGTGAGGCCCGCTTGAGGCCGCCGGTCTTTGCGGCGGCGGAGCTGTGTACACAGGCCGCGGACCGGTTTGCGGAGTAATCATTCTCCGCTGCGGTACGATCGGCTGGCCTGGCGTTGGCTTTACCGGAGGCGCAGCAGGCGTTGCCTGCGTGCTGGCAGCTGCCGGTGGAGCTGTGGGAGCTTTCGGTTGCGCTGGAGGCGGAGCGACCGTCGCTGCTGGAGGATGCGCGGGCGGCGTAACCACCACCGCAGGCGGCGCTGCCGGTTTTTCTGCGGCTGGCGGAGGCGTGACCACTGCTGCCGGCGCCGGTTTTTGCGCCGGCGGTGTGACTACGGCAGTCTTCTCCACTGCCGGCGCTGCCGGCTTCGGCGGCGTCACAATGGCGGGTTTTTGCGCTGTAGGAGGCGGAGGCGCAACCGGCGCTTGCGGCTTAACTGTTGCCGGAGGCGCAGCCGGTTTTGTTGCTGCCGGAGGAGCGGTCGATATCGCGGGCCGGGCCGGAGGCATAGGCGCGTGCTGTTGCTGCTGCTGTTCTCGCAGCAGCCGCGCTACATCTCCAGGCTTGGAGATTTTTGAGAGATCGATCTTCGGCTTGACTTCCGTCGCCGTCGCTCTCTCTCGGCTAGCAGAGCCGGACTTGGCCGAAAAATGCTTGCGCACCCGCTCAGCTTCATCCTCCTCAATTGAGCTTGAGTGGGTCTTCTTCTCCGTAACGCCCACCTCTTCCAGCACGTCCAGAATCGCCTTGCTCTTTACCTCAAGCTCTCTGGCTAGATCGTTGATTCGAATCTTCATCCGCTCCGTAATTGCCTCCAGTTGTCACTCCCTACGCGATCATAATGACCTCACGTTGTTTTTTACTTAAACGCCATGAACGGCGCGTGAAATCTCACTACGATGGTTCTTCTTCCGATTTCGTTTCCGCTTCCGCGTTCTCTCCCGCGGCAACGTCTGTTACTGCCTGCTCTTCACCTGGCTCTTGAGATTCCGCTCTCGACTCCTCATCCGTCGCAGCTTGCTGGGCTGCTCCCGTCTCCGCGAGCGGAGCTTCGCTTGGCGTCCCTTCAGCTTGTACTGCGGCTGTTTCGCCGGCGTCAGGAGTTGTTGCGCCGCCGGACGCTTCCAGGGTGGAGAAGTAATTATTCACCGCAATGCTGATTTTTTCCACTGTCTTCGGGCCTACGCCGGGCAATTCTTCCAGCTGCTCCGGCGTCATGTCCGCCAGTTGCTCCACCGTGGTGATGTTGGCTTCATGCAGCTTGGTGATCAGCGCTTCGCCCAGGTCGGTCACCTTCTCCAGCGGCGTGGTCTGCTGCGTGGTCAGCGACTCCATCTGCTGCTCCACTTCCTGGCGCTTTTCTTCCTCGCTCTTGATGTCGATCTTCCAGCCCAGCAGTTTGGCTGCCAGCCGCACATTCTGCCCTTTCTTGCCGATGGCAAGCGAGAGCTGGCTGTCATCCACCACCACTTCCAGGTGTTTGTTTCCGGCATCAAGCACAGTCACGCGGCTCACCTTGGCCGGCTGCAGAGCCTTTTCCGCAAAGACCACCGGGTCCTCGTGGTATTCGATAATGTCAATTTTCTCCCCGCGCAGCTCGCGGATAATCGACTGCACGCGCATGCCCTTCATGCCTACGCATGCGCCTACGGCGTCCACTTCCTTGTCCCGCGACATCACTGCAATCTTGGTGCGCTCACCGGCTTCGCGGGCAATGGCGCGGATCTGCACCGTGCCGTCATAGATTTCCGGAACTTCCGTCTGGAACAGGTTCTGTACCAGCTCCGGCGCTGCACGTGAAACCACCACGGCCGGGCCTTTGGTGTTCTTGTCCACCCGCGCCAGCACCACGCGCACGCGCTCGCCGATCGAAAATGACTCCAGCCGCGATTGCTCTTTCTTTGACATGCGCGCCTCGGCCTTGCCGATGTCGAAGATGATATCCGGGCCTTCAATGCGCTTCACGGTGGCGTTCAGGATTTCGCCCACGCGGCCGATGTATTCGTTGTAGACCGTGTCGCGCTCGGCTTCGCGGACCTTCTGGAAGATGATCTGCTTGGCAATCTGTGCGGAGATGCGCCCCAGCCCTTCCTTTGACTTCAGGAAGCGGACTTCGCCCCCGACCTCGGCATTCGGATCAATGGCCTTGGCCTCTTCGAGCGAAATCTCCAGCTGCGGATCTTCAATGTCATCTTCTGACGGAAGAATGCTTTTCACCGCGTAGACGTTGATGTCCCCGGTCTCTTTGTCCAGCTCGCCGCGCAGGTTTTCCTGGCTCTTTTCCTTCTTTCGTGTGGCCGCAACAATGGCGTCTTCCACCGCGCCCACCACGATCTGCGGATCGATCCCTTTCTCCCGGCTGAGAGCCTCAATCACGTTATAAATTTCGCTTGCCATAAACTTATTTCTTCCCTATGAATTCCGCGGGTTTTAGCGCTGCAAACCTAAATCTCCGGCACCAGGTTGGCCTTTTCAACATTGGCTAATTCGATCTCAACCTTGGCTCCCGAATGCTCATGTCCTGGCTTGGGCTTTTTCTTGCCCAGCATTTCCAGCGTCAGCTTGCCTTCGGCAAAGCTCTCCAGCCGGCCTTCAAAATGGCGATTGCCGTTCACCGGCTCCCGCGTCATCAGCTTCACCCGGCTGCCGGTGAAGCGTTGGTAATCTTCCGGGCCCATCAGTTTCCTGTCCAGCCCCGGCGACGATACTTCCAGCGTATAACTCGCACCCGGCACCGCATCTTCTACATCCAGGATGGTCGAAACCTCCCGGCTCAGGTTGGCGCAGTCCTCGTGCGTGACCCCTTCCGGTTTGTCGATGGTGATTCGCAGCGTGCGTGCTTTACCGCCGCCCTTCATCTCCACCTCGACTACCTCAACCCCAAGCCCCGTCGCCACGCGGCCGGCAATCTCGCGAATTGTATTGAGGTCTACCGCCATCTAGCTGTCGGTGGACTGGTTTCCGGAAACATCCAATTCAAGGCTTCAAGACAACTCGGCCCTTGTCGCCGAGTTGCGCCGCAACAAGCGCCTCAGAATCTCGAAAAGACGAAACTCTTGAGCGGTTTTGTCGCGAAGCGACCGAAAAAAGGAAGCAGCCCAAAATAAAAGTGGGCAATCCGCCCACTGGTACGTTCGCCACGAATTGGGGTTTACAACCCACCCGAACCCACCTTCCGGCTCGGGCCGAAACCAGCCACAACTCCTTAATAATACGCCTATTGCGGGCAAAAGACAACGCGCGCCCAGGCTCCCAAAACGGTCCCCTTAGCGCTCACACAAGTCCTTTATTAAGCTTGCTTTTACGCAAACGCAGGCTTTTGCTGGCGGCAATACGCAGGGCATCCGTGGCGACTAAACCCCAAAGAAACCAGAGCCAAAGCGCACGCTGAACTCCGAATTTTTGACCTGCTACGCGGAATCAATCCGGAATCACTTGTGATCGGTCCGCAATTCACCCTTTGTCATCACAAACATAAAGGGCGCCGGCGTGTATTCGACAATCACCCCGACAACATTCACCATTGCGCCGGCTGCGGGCGGGTTCAGGAGCGGCTTCTCCATCATCACTCTCATGTCCGCCTTATTCGCTGTCTGGTTCTCCTCGGTAATGGCGGCTTCAATCACGGTGCCTGAAGCTGTGATTATCTTCACCGGTATCTGGAGCCTTGCCGCACCGTTCTTCTCCTGTTCCTGGATTGCAGTCCAGACTGCGTCCGCCGCCTCCTTATTGCAGGGAGCTGCGTCACGCAGGCTAAGGATGAATTCCCGGTCGCTGAAAGAGAAATCCTTGGGATCGTTTTCTTTCACAGCCTGGCAGGCCAGGTCCGCCGGGGTCACAACTTTTTTGGCCGATACCGCGAAGTTTGCCGGTGGCGATGTCTGCGTCGCTGTCGCCGCCACCAGTTGGTCCCAGCCATCCGCCGTACCGTGATACTTTTGATACACGGCCTTGGCGTACGCCGCGATTCCCGCCGCCGCCGTCTCGTTTTTCTGGGCTTGCGCCAGACTAATGGCTTTGCCTGCATACCAGAAGCCGGTCGGATCGACAGGCGTCATTTGCAATTCCGCAACGCCCAGTTGGTACGTATCCTGCAGGTTGTTGGGGTCGATTCGAACTGACTGTAAATAATAGTCGCGGGCTTGCGCAAAATTCTTGGCCTGCAAGGCAGCAAAACCGGCGGCGCCGGCGAAGATGGACTTCATCTGATCGTGCATTGCCTGGAACTGCTCGTCTGACATTTCCTTCGGCTTTTGCCAGCCGGGCAAGACGGCCAATCCTTTCTCCGCCGCGGCGCCGGCGTCCTGCGCCTTCTTCGGGTCTCCATTTTGGGCTGCTTCGTTCCGCTTGAGAGCCGCAACAATGGCCAATGCCCGAATATTGTTGGGAACTATCTGCAGGATTCGTTCTGCGGTCCGCCCGACTTTCGCGGTGTCCTTGTTCTGCTGGTAGGCGGCCATCGCCTCTTCCAGCGCATCCACTTTCACCACGCTCAACGGATATTGAGCGACAAATGCTTCCATTGCGGCCGCTCTGGCCCCCGCCTCAGTTGTGTTCGACGCAGTGATATAAGCGTTGTACTCGGCTGGGTCCTTAATGACGACCTGGCTTGCCTGAACGCCGTACATAGCCGCGGTTAGAAGCAACGTAATGCCAAATGCCAAAACTGCTCTGTTCATCTCAGACTCCTGCCTGTCAGGCAACATTCGAATGTGAAGACACGCCCAGCTGGAGACCACCGGAAGATGCTCTTCCTGATCACCGGGACGTTCACTATTTGGGGGATGCCTGATTCTATGTGCTCCAGGCGCTCCATGCAATGGTCTCGGAATCTTTGGTAATGGGCCAGTTTGAAAAACTGAACCATTAGCAGTATCGGCGTCTAGCGATTCGCTAGCGAATCGTGTGCCTTTAGGCAGACGTTCATCGCGCTAGCGATGAATCCAGCAGGAAGCTGCACCACTACCAGAATCTTTCGTAACGTTTCTGTTGCGCATCTTCCTCACTCTTTCAATCCCAGCAATCCCACACGGACCGCGCCGGCGCGATGGCTGATATCCACGGCCTCAGCCACGAAAGTGAACTCTATCTCGGGGTCGCCTTTCACGAAGGCAACTCGGTCCTCGCGCGCGCTGTACATGGCCTGCAGGCTTGCCTCCAGTTCTTCCCACTTGATCTGCTTTTGGTTGATCGTGAGGTCTGGGCGCCGGCCGTCGCCGGCGTCTTTCAATTCAATGACAACCGGCGCCAATGGATTCGGAACGCTGCGGTCCGGGCTGGGTTGTGGAATCTGCGCCAGTTCGCCCAGGCTATGCTGCGGCAGAATCACCATAAAGATGATCAGCAGGACCAACAAAACATCGATCAGCGGCGTGACATTGATCTCCGCTGCGGGACCTTTGCGCGCTCCCGTTGTCATAGACATAGCTTTGCTCCCCACCGCTTGCTGCGGCATGTCCAAGTTCAGCGCGCTTATGGATTTGACACTTGCAATGCTCGAGATGTTCCCAGCAGAAAACTCACCACCGAGACACGGAGGCACGGAGAAAATCACGATCAGCCGCAGATTACGCTGGTACACGCAGATCAACAAAACCCAAAAAAGTTCAAACATTCTGCAAGATTCAGCTGCACCGTCTGCTCAGCGATCATCTGCGTTAATCAGCGGCGAAAGACGGTTTTCTCCGTGTCTCAGTGCCTCCGTGGTGAAATTTCTGTATATTCCTGCTTTATGGCAAATAAGCGGATAGCGGTAGTCCCCGGTGACGGTATCGGCAAAGAAGTGATTCCCGCAGCCCTGAAAGTCGTCGAAGCCACCGGCGCCGCCGTCGACTTCACCACCTTCGACTGGTCGGCCGATCGTTATCTGAAAGACGGGACCACCATCCCAGCCGACGGCTTCGCCATGCTGGAGCGCGACTTCGATGCCGTCCTAGTCGGAGCCCTGGGCGATCCACGCGTGCCTACCAATATTCATGCCAAGGAAATCCTCCTGGGCATGCGCTTCAAGATGGATCTCTATGCCAACGTCCGCCCAGTAAAGCTGCTGGATGGATCGCTCTGTCCGCTTAAAGGCGTCAAACCGGAGCACGTCGATTTTGTCGTGGTCCGCGAGAACACTGAAGGCCCGTACGTTGATGCCGGCGGCGTCTTCAAGCAGGGAACTGCCGATGAGATCGCCACCCAGGAGGACTTCAACACCCGCAAAGGCGTGGAGCGTGTGGTCCGCTATGCGTTTGAGCTGGCGCGCCGCCAGGGCCGCAAGAAAGTCCTGATGTCAGACAAGTCCAACGTCATGACCTTCGCCGGCGGCCTGTGGCAGCGCGTCTTCAAGCTGGTGGCGGCCGAGTATTCCGATATCCAATCGCAACATATGTATGTGGACGCTTTGTGCATGCACATGGCACGCGATCCCAAGCAGTTTGACGTGATCGTCACCAACAACATGTTCGGCGACATCATCACCGATCTGGCCGCGGCCCTCCAGGGCGGGTTGGGCATGGCTGCCAGCGGCAATATCCATCCCGGCAAGACCTCAATGTTTGAACCCGTGCACGGCTCCGCGCCCCCCTTTGCCGGAAAGAACATTGCTAATCCAATCGGCGCAATCTCCACTGCTGCCATGATGCTCGATCATCTGGGCTTCGCCAAAGAAGGCGCGAAGATCAACCAGGCTGTGCTTGCCGCCGTGCAGCAGAAGAAGACCACGGCGGACATCGGCGGCAGCCTGGGAACGAAGGAAGCGGCGGATTGGATTGCGAATGCGGTCGCCCGTGAAGCATCTTAATCGCAAGCAAGTAGCGGATGGAAACCATGGTGGAAGAGCGGCCCTTCAGGGCCGCGTACGGTCCGTTAAATCTCTGGCTTTAGCCATGGTGGTTTTGGGTCACATATTGCGCCGGGCGACACGGAAGAATACGGATATTTCAACGACGTCTTTGCTAAGCCAGCTCTCACAGGGTTCTGCTGAATGTAATCCTGGTGATGAGCGTAGTCTTCAGCATCGCGGATACGATGGTTGGTAAAGCTTTCCTGCCAAATCAGATTAGTGAAACCCAACTCCCTCTTTGCCCGGAATGAAAATCCTCCCTTAATGTATTGCACTGCCTTTTCCAAGGGAACATCAGTCGCAGGTGTGAGGATCAGATGGATGTGGTCTGGCATTATTACAAACTCATGAAGCAAGAATCGATTCTTGGTACGATTTTCTTGCAGGACATCAATCAATAGGATCGCCATTCCGTGCGTTCTGAGAATTGGCCGCCTCCCATTGGTAACGGAAGTAATGAAAAATGTCCGGATTTCCTGAGGCGCAAGATGCATATAGTGCCGGGGCTAAAGCCCGGAAATTTTATATGATCTTTACACGGCCCTAAGGGCCGCTCTTCCACCATATTTCCCGCGCAAGAAATCCCCGCACCCGCGTTCTCTGTTAGACACAAGAAATCCCCCTGCTTCCCTTGCCAGAGCCTGCCACCGTGACTTCTATAAGGACGTGTGTTTATGCGTGCATATCTGCTTGCCCTTTTTCTGCTGGCCGGTGCTATCGGCCTGGCTGACGATAAACCTGCCGGCCGTGACGACTCCGCCGCGCTGACCATTTACAACCAGTCTTTCGCCGTCGTGCGGCAGACCCTGCCGCTCGATCTCAAGGCCGGTCCAAACCAGGTTGAGATCACTGACATTACTGCGCACCTGGAGCCGGATTCGGTGATCCTGCGCGATCCCAAGACCGGGCGCGATCTCCATATCCTGGAACAAAACTACCGCGCCGACGTCGCTTCACAGGGACTTCTGCTGTCGTTATATGAAGGCAAGACCATTGATTTTCTGGTCAATGGTGTCAGGAAACCAGGCAAGATCATTCGCAGCGGATATGTACCGCACTACCAGGCGTACAGCAGTTACAACCAACAGTATTACCAGCAACAGCAGGCCTACGTGAACGCAGGCAGCGGTGAGCCCATCATCGAAATTGATGGCCAGTTGCAGTTCGGCCTTCCCGGACAGCCCATCTTCCCCGCGCTCACCAATGAAACCATCCTCAAACCGACACTCTCCTGGCTCTTGCAGAGCGAACGCGGCGGAGCCACGCCCGCGGAGTTCAGCTATGTAACCGGCGGCATGAGCTGGCATGCCGACTACAACGTCGTGGCGCCCGCCACTGGTAACCTGCTCGATGTTGTCGGCTGGGTCACACTCGACAATCAGACCGGCAAAACCTTTCCCAGCGCCCATATCAAGCTGATGGCCGGCGACGTGAACAAACTCCAGCCCCAATTTCCCATGTCCGTGAATGGTGGTATCGCCTATGCCGCCAAAGCCGACATGGCAGCCCCGGCGGTCACCGAGCGCAGCTTTGATGAATATCATCTCTACACCCTGGAGCGCCCCACCACACTCTATGATCGCGAAATCAAGCAGGTGGAGTTTGTTCGCGCCTCGGGCGTGCCCTCGCAGCGGCTTTATGTTTATGACGGTGTCAAGATCGACCAGAATTACAGCAACTATCCGCTGGAAAACATCCGCGACATGGAGAACTTCGGCATACAGTCCAACTCGAAGATCTGGGCCATGGTCGAATTCAAGAACAGCAAGGAGAACCATCTTGGCATGCCGCTGCCCAAAGGCCGGGTGCGCTTCTATCGTCGCGATACCGACGGCCAGCTGGAATTCACGGGCGAAAACTTGATCGACCACACGCCTGCCGATGAGACCATCCGCCTCTACACCGGCAACGTGTTTGACGCCGTCGGTGAGCGCAAGCGGACCAATTACCGCATTGAGCGCGGCCAGCACTGGCTGGATGAAAGCTTTGAGATCAAGCTGCGCAACCACAAAAAAGAACCCATGGAGATCCGTGTGGTGGAACACCTGTACCGCTGGACAAACTGGGAGATCACCCAAAGCTCTGATCAATACAAGAAACTGGACAGCAAGACAATTGAGTTCCGGGTGCAGGTGCCGCCTGACAGAGAGGAAGTGGTGACCTATACGGCGCACTATACCTGGTGAAGCGCGTTTATTCAGAAGGGCGGCGCGATATGTTGGGCAAGCATCGAGAGCCGCCCGATTTGCCTCCTCTGTTGGACGCGAACGTGTGCGTTGTTGCTAACCGCACGTGAAATATTTAAATCGCGTGAAGGAAATGCTGGTTACCAAACTAAACTTCAGCGCTTCGCGCCAAGAATTTTTCATTTCGCAAATTATTTTCTGCAATTCCGAATTTTCCGTATTCAGCATCGCCTTGTAGTTTGGTAGTCTATGTTTGCGTAGGAGAACGCCCGTCAAATGAAATGCACTATCCAAAATTCGGTGCGGAGGCTGACCGGACCCGTCGCGGGTACGGATAGCCCATGGGCGTTGAACTATTTCCTTAGCTAACCTCAGGCGCTTCAGTCCTACGCAAATCTGACTAAAGCTAACTCAAGCCGCAGTACAAGCGATGTGCTTGTGCGCGTAAACCTTTAGCTAGCTCTACCTGATACAGGTATTTGGAGCGGCCTATGCCCGGGTGGTGAAGGTCTCGGTTACTTCGACTGTTAATCGACAAAACACCGTGACCGCCAGTTCCCCCGGCAAACCTCGACCAACAAGCTTTCAGTCGGTGGTGAAGACAGGAGATACTTCCCACCAAAGGACGACGCAGGTGCGGCGTGCGGGCCAGGAAACCCGCCGGAGCAGCGCCTGTAGCGGCCGAGGCGCAGCCTCGATGTACAAAGCAGCTACCAGGAGAAGCGTTTCGATGCACCAACATTCTCCGGTCGTTTGTTCCCCGACTGGCTGTTGTTTGCAAACGAAAGGCAAGGTTCGCAGTCCACAGAAACGCCTCAAGCGCATGATGTGCTCCTTCTTTGCTTGAGCGTACTGGCGGAAGCGAAGCGACAGGAGCATTGGCTCCTGTCGCAACTGTGGAGTTGCCGGTGGTGAAGATCAGGGCTACTTCGATAATCCGATGGTTGCAGGTTCGAATCCTGCCGGGCCGAAAGGTACCTGTAGCTCAACTGGATAGAGCAGCGGAATGAGCTTTGATCGTTGGTTCCCCGGCGAAAGTTAACAACGCCGAGACATGCGACGTACGATCAATGTGCATCGTTGAAAGCATTGCGGCGAGACCGGCTAGCGCGTCGAGCCGCATGACCCGGGAGCAGGACATACTGTCGTTGCCCATGCCGCTTAGCGGTTTTGGAGCGAAGCGACAGAAATGAATGACAACAACCCTGCGCCCTTTGCAGCAGTTAGACGTTGGAACAAATTTCAACAGTGGTGGAGATCCGAGTTTCATCGCCTGTCCGTAGGTGCGGATATCAGAATGCTATTGTGCAGATAATTGCTCGATAGTTGACTGGTAGGAATTCCGCCGGCATCTCGAGTGCCGTAGTTTCAAACTATAGAACGACGGACCATTACACTCGGTCAATTGTTCCCTGGAGTGAAGTTTGTTTCCAGCGCTGGCTGCTACGCAGTTAGGGAAGCGGCGAGGCCGGGTTCCCCAGCACGGTGGTTTTTGCGTGATGGGGTGAGAAGCCCGAGCGGCGCCGAGCCGCGTGCGCCAGGAGCAGAATTAGGTAATCGTTCTTTATGTCGCCAAGCGGTTTGGAGCGAAGCGACAGAATTGCAGTGTTCGTCGGTGGCGAAGATAAGAGTTACTTCGGTAGAGCGTCCCGGCTTGCCGGGAAGGTCGCAGGTTTCGAATCCTGCTGCCGTTGTGGCTGAACGGCATAGCTCAGTCAAAATACTCTTGTCGATTCATTCCCCGACGATTAAATGCAGAGAGACCCGAGTGGCGACGAGCCGCCAGCAACAGGTGCCAGGCGGTATCAGCGCAATGAACAACCGTAAGCGGTTTGAACGGAGCGACAATAACAATGGACTTACGAAAAGTTTATGGCGGCACGCCGGTGGGACAGGCATCCTGCTGTGACACGTGTGTCTATGCACGCATCATCCGAGGCTATGCGCAAAGCGAGAGAATTACCCTTTGCGACCGGATTTTTCGACCGCTGCACATCCCGTTCCCAGTCAGCGAATGCACCGACTATGTCGACAAAAGGTTGCCGTGCATCGAAGACCTGGAGCAGATTGCTTGGGAGCTGCGCAGCAAGAGCGCGGGCAAACGAGCTGGATTTCGCGTAGCAGGCCCGCCCGCAGATTTGCCGGATGAGCCAGAAGAGGCGCAACCAGCCGAGCAGCCGCAGGAAGTCCCTGCCGCTGCTAAAACAGATTAATCTCGTTGTATTCCCTCGCGCCCATTGCGGGGAAGACTGCAACGGCTGGCAGAAACAACATAAGAACATGGAGGTAAACATGGCCCGCACGAACCTGATGTCCTGGCTGACGCAGACGAAGCGCACCCACGAAGGCGCGCCGGCCCGGCACATCTCTGCCGAGCAGGAGCTGCGCCGGTCTGTTCTGGCCTGCATGCTGTGGGAAGACCAGTTTTACGAGGATGGCGTAGCCATCGCCGGACGTATCCGCGAGCTGGTGCCCAAGGTCGCGGCCGAAAAGGTCGCAGCGCTGGCCATCGAGGCGCGCGAGAAGGTGAAGCTGCGTCACGCTCCGCTGTTGCTGGTGCGTGAGATGGCCCGTCTGGCGACGCACCGCCACCTTGTCGCCGAGACTCTGCTGCGCGTGGTCCAGCGCGCCGACGAACTCTCTGAGTTCGTGGCGCTCTACTGGAGCGAGGGGAAGCAGCCTCTTTCCGCGCAGGTCAAGAAGGGGCTGGCTGCGGCCTTCACCAAGTTTGACGAGTATGCGTTGGCCAAGTACAACCGCGCCGCTCCGGTCAAACTGCGTGACGTGCTCTTTCTCTGCCACGCCAAGCCGGTGGACGCCCCGCAGGCCGAGTTGTGGAAGCGCCTGGTCGCGGGCGAGCTGGCAACGCCCGA
The DNA here is from genome assembly GCA_036557225.1 of Candidatus Angelobacter sp. GTDB lineage: Bacteria > Acidobacteriota > Terriglobia > Terriglobales > Acidobacteriaceae > Angelobacter. The sequence continues at coordinate 16,315 of DATBHX010000144.1, read as the reverse complement.
TACCTGGGAGGTTGCACTCTCCAGCGGCGCCGATAAGCGCGAGGCCTGGGAGCGCCTGGTCAGCGAGAACAAGCTGGGCGCCCTGGCCCTGCTGCGCAACCTGCGCAACATGGCGGAGGCCAAGGTGCCGGAAGAGCTGGTCCGCACCGCTCTCTACCGCATGCGCACGGAGCGTGTGCTGCCGTTCCGCTTTATCGCCGCAGCGCGTTACGCGCCGCAGTGGGAAGCGGAGCTGGAGAAGGCAATGCTGCGTTCGCTTGAGGGTCAGGCGAAGCTGGCAGGCAAGACCGTGTTGCTGGTGGACGTGTCCGGTTCAATGGACGCGCCGCTTTCGCGCCGTGCCGAGATGCGCCGCAACGATGCCGCCTACGGGCTGGCCATCCTGCTGCGCGAGATCGCCGAGCAGGCCAGCATCTATACCTTCTCTGACCAGCTGGTGCGTGTGCCGTCCCGCCAGGGTTTTGCCCTGCGCGACGCGCTCAACGCCAGCCAGCCGCACAGCGGAACTTATCTCGGTAAGGCGCTGGGCGAAATGGACGAGAAGTATGACCGGCTGATCGTCATCACTGACGAACAGTCGCATGACGCGGTGCCCAACCCGCACGGACGCGGCTACGTGATCAACGTGGCCAGCTTCCAGAACGGTGTTGGCTACGGCAAGTGGACGCACATCGATGGCTGGAGCGATTCGGTGATCGAGTACATCCGCGCCGCCGAGCCGATGCTGGAGTAAATGTTGTTTGCGCGCAAGGAATGGGCGGCTTTCAGAGATGAGGGCCGCCTGTTTTTACTCAAAGATTGTCGGACAGCAACATACGAGCGTGTGCGAGTATGTCCCGAATGATTTGCGTTTTAGGCGGAGCATATTCGCCCAGATCAAGCATTTCGGACATCTGATCGAAATCAGCCAGATAGCGATAGTTCAACATTCTGGAGTAGTGCGCCAGAATTGCTGCGCCTTGAGCTGGATCGACACGCCCTTCAAGAATATCGGCCGCAGTTATTTTGCTCAGGAAAAGAATCCCTTGTTCTTTCGAAGTTATCTTCGTTCCGATTTCCTGCAGCGCATTTTGAAACAGGTCTCCTACGTCGCGCGACGTTGGCGCAATAAGCCCGGCCAGCTTACGCAATGAGACGCCGTCATAGCCCGCTTCCAGGGGCATCAGCGGCAAATTGCGGCAAATCCTCAGGCCCGACTTTCGAACAGTACCATTTGGCAACAAAAAGATCGGGATTGAATAATTCCTGCATCTAATTCGCTTTGCGAAGAGAACGCCCGAGTCCTTATTGTATAAATGAGTCAGGTAAGCCAGGCCGAATGAAAAAGACATTTGTGCTATTGCCGGTGCTTTGCGCGTCTTTGGTGGCTGCGCAGGCCAACCCATCGCCCACGCAAACGCCCGCTCCGTCTGCCGTTCCACAACAATCAGCCACGCCCACGCCCTCAGCTACGCCCAATCCCAATCGCGTCGAAATCGAGCCGGTCGAGCCGGAAAAAGAACACAAGATCACCGATGCCGAAGCGAAAGAGCTTTTCCAATCGGTCGATGAGATCCTCAGTTTCGCCAGCCAGGATACGGGCCTGCCCATCAAGAAAAAGGTCAAGCGGACCATCATCAGCCGGCAGCAGGTGGAAAAGTACGTTGGCGACAAGTTCAAGAATGATGCCGACCGTATCCGCTTTGAGCGCTCGGAGCTGGTGCAGAAAAAATTCGGCCTGCTGCCGCGCGACTTCGACCTGCATGGCTTTCTCATCAAGCTGCTCATTGAGCAGGTGGCCGGCTTTTACGACGAGAAGACCAGGACCATGAACCTGCTCGACTGGAATGAGCCGGAGATGCAGCGCCCGGTGATCGCTCATGAGCTCACGCACGCGCTCCAGGACCAGAGCTACGACCTGGAAAAAATGAGCAAGCATGATGAAGAGGTCGAAAAGCGGGGCATGAAAGACCTCGACGAGCTCATCCGCAATGATGAAGAGTCAACCTGTCGCAGCGCGGTGCTGGAAGGGCAGGCCATGATCGTGTTGCTCGACTACGTACTGGCTCCGCAGGGAGGCAGCGTTGCCAAAGCTCCGCAGGTGGTCGACATGATGGGCGCCAGCATGGAAAAAGGCCATGACAGCCCCGTTTTTGACAGCGCTCCGCTGCTCCTGCAGGAAGAGCTGGCTTTCCCTTATCGGCAGGGAATGAAGTTCGTTCGCGATCTGCTGGTTGCGGGCGGAAAAGAGCTGGCCTTTAAGGGCGTGCTCGATCGCATGCCCCAAACCACGCGCGAGATCATGCAACCGAAGGAATATCTGGCCGGGCGCCGCGTGCCGCCGCTTCTGCTGCCCAACTTTGACTTCCTCAAAAAAAATTACGAGCCGTTTGATGCCGGCGCCGTGGGCCAACTGGATGTGAACATCCTCCTCCGCATCTATGCCGATGATGACGTGGCCAGCCGCCTGTCTCCGGAATGGCGCGGCGGCGCTTACTACGCCGCCGGCCGCAAAGGCGCTAAGCCGCCCGATCGCAACTCTACGGCGCATGTGGGGATGTTCTATGTCTCCAAGTGGGCGACCGAGGAGGCTGCGCAAGAGTTCGCCAAGGTGTACGCTGATGCGCTGCCGAAAAGATATAAGGAGCTTCGCAGAATCCACGGCTATGCGCCGGGGCCGATTGGATGGGGAAGCTCTGACGGGACCATCTACATCCAGCAGGCCGGAAACATCGTGGTGGCCGTCGAGAGCTTTGATGAGGACGCAACGAAGAAGCTGATTGAGGCGGGATTGAAGCAGGGGGAGAAAGCAGTCGCCAATACATCGCGTTAAGTGAAGCAGTTGAGCAGATTTTGTGCGATTCTTTCCTGACGCTGGAACATTCGTCTTATGCGGATTCCAATATTCCAGGTTGATGCTTTCACCAGCCGCCGTTTTGCGGGAAATCCTGCCGCGGTTATGCTGATGGAAACCTTTTTTCCTGACGCAACGTTACAGGCGGTCGCCGCTGAGAACAATCTGGCCGAAACTGCATTTCTGGTGCCCAGCCAGGGCGAATATCGCCTGCGCTGGTTCACACCCGTCACTGAGGTACCGCTTTGCGGTCACGCCACGCTGGCGAGCGCCGCTGTCGTGATGGAACGGCTCGAACGCGATCGGAAAAGTGTTGTCTTTCATTCCATGAGTGGTCCTCTGACTGTGCGCCGTGAGAGCACGGGTTATCTCATGGATTTTCCCTCCCGGCCTTCAGCGGCCATATCGGCGCCGCCAGAGCTTGCCCAGGCATTAGGTGTGACCCCGATTGAAGTTCTCGTCAATGAATTTAATTACATGGCTCGCGTTCAAAACGAACGAATCCTGCGCGAGCTTACCCCGGATATGACTGCGCTTGCTCGTATTGGACGGCCGGGAGTCATAGTTACCGCCGCGAGCAGCGGGAATTATGATTTTGTCAGCCGCTATTTCGCACCGGCCAAAGGCATTCCGGAGGACCCCGTTACCGGGGCCGCTCATTGTATGCTTGCGCCCTATTGGCAAAAGCAACTCGGGAAAAATGAGTTCTTTGCTTTCCAGGCTTCCCGGCGTGGCGGAGAGGTTTTCTGCCGCCTGGTCAAAGATCGCGTCGAACTTAAAGGCGAGTGTGCTTTTTATATGGAAGGCGAGGCCCACATCTGAGCGCAGATGTCATTAACCATGCCCTAGGCTGCGCTATAGGTGCGCGATTAGTGCAGTCCGGCAACAAACGCGCGTACTTCGCGCAGCGTATCCGCCTCATTTGACAAGAAGACGAAATGGTTGGCATTGGGTAGAGTCACCACACGTGCTTTGGGAAGGCCGCTTTTAATTGCATTCTCCTGTTTTGTGGTCAGCGACTCCAGCCCGGCGTAATAAGCGTTTGCCGCAGATTGCACCGTGGGGTCAGTGCTGCGGTCAACCCATGCGCCTAAAGAGTGCGGATTGGCAAAAACAAACAATGCAGGCGCAGGAATCGTCTCGTATTTGGTCCCGCTCTTCAGGAGTTTCATGAACATAGAGTTGCCAGGAAACTGGCGCTCTGCACCAACTGTACCGTCAGGGTTCGCCTCCGACTGTTGTCGCAGTTCCGCCTCAACACATGAAAATCCCTCCACGCGCTCGCAATACTTGATCACAGCGCTGAAGCTCGCCAGGTCTGAGCTCTCTGGCGGCGGGTGCTGAGGCGCATGAAGCGCCTCTATAGCCGCAAACGTGGCTCCTTTGCCATTGTCGAACGCATACCAATATCCTGCGTCCAGGTAGATCAAGCCTGCAACCCGGCCTGGATGATTGTTTGCCATCCAACTCATTTCTGTGCCGGCAATGGAATGACCTATCAGCACTGGATGGGAGAGCTTCAGCGAATCAATTACCGCCAGTAAATCCTCTCCCAGACGTTTGGAAAAGTCGTCGGCTGGTGCATATCCCGAAGCTCCGAATCCACGACGGGTGATGCCGTATACGTGGTAGTTGGCCGCCAGCTTGGGCGCGAATCCGTCGAACACATGTGCTGTATTCCCTCCGCCTGCCAGCAGGACAACCGGCCTGCCTGAGCCGCCCCAATCGAGTACCTCCAGTTTGACGCCCTGTTCCACGGCAACAAAACTGACTCGGTGAGGGGAAGGGTCTTTCCATGCTGGCCCTTCCGAAACGGCAGGACGTGGCACAGAGAGAAGCAAAACAAAACACAGACACAGGACATGCGTTTTACGGGAATTTGAAGTAAGGCTATTCATTTTGGCCCAGCCGGCCAAACATGATCTCTTTCACGCGCTCCGGCGTAATCCCTTTGTGATATTCCTTGGAAAGTGGATGGTCAGTTAGTTCCAGATGAAAGTGCGGACGCAAGCCCGGTTCTTGGATGTGGGCATGCATTTTTAGACTAAGGGTATCGGGATACTCGGGTAATCTCGTACTCAACCAGGAGAACATAGCGGGAAGCTCTGTTCTCTTCGGGTCCTCGTCCATGTCAATCAGCCTCTGGAAGTTGTCACGGCTTAGCGATCCCCATACACCCCAACGAAATGTTTCTGCTGCTCCGATAATCGGCAAATGAATGAGACCCCGGATAAAGAAATTCCTGTCTTCGATTGCGCAATAATCCTCATCCAAAAATGTCGCCTTTCTTTTCTTGCTCCATTTTGGTAACAAGCCGGCAAATTTGGCGGCCCGTTCATGCTCCTTCGACCAGTAATATGGGGAGTCTGAGCCAACATCAAGACAAGGGCCAGTATGCCAATTGTCGCAGTGGCCGCATTTCCAACGAAGGTTAGCCAGATCGTCAAAAGTAACGGAAGGGCGAGTGTTACGAATACGGGCACGCTCGTAACAACCTGAGCATAGCAGAACAATCTTCGTTAGTTTCTCGGATTCTTCGTTCCATCCATCGTGGGCTGCACGAATAATCTCGCAATCGTCGCACCACGCGTCCGGAAACGGATTGTCATCATCCGGCTCATTGCAATTGAAGCCAAGTCCGACTACTTCTCCAGTGAGATGAGTGCAGACAAAGGTTTTCCAGGATTCGCCGTGGGTGTCACACTGGATCTTGTCCGGCATGGGTTCACTATCCTTACTAGAAAATTGGACTATGTCAACGGGTAAGCGGCCCATCAGCTCATTTCCGTAATCTTACGTATAATCACCTTTACCCCACTCTGAAGGAGACTCTCTTTGCAACAAGCAGAAATCGGCATTATGGGCGGCAGCGGCCTATATTCCATGCCCGGACTCACTGACGTTCGCGAAGTCACGGTGCAAACCCCGTTTGGCGAACCGTCTGACGCGTACGTGCTGGGCACGCTCGAAGGCCGCAAGGTTGCGTTCCTGGCCCGCCACGGCCGCGGACACCGCATCCTGCCCTCGGAGATCAACTTTCGCGCCAACATCTACGGCATGAAAGACCTGGGCGTGGAGCGCATTCTTTCGCTCTCCGCCGTCGGCTCGCTCAAGGAAGAGCACAAGCCCACCGACTTTGTGATCCCTGACCAGTTCATTGATCGCACCATTCATCGCATCTCAACGTTCTTTGGCCACGGCATTGTGGCGCACGTGGCTTTTGGCGATCCCATCTGCCCCGAAGCCGCTGAGGCATTCACTCAGTCCTGCAAAGATATCGGCGTGGTCGGCAAAAAAGGTGGGACCTATATCTGCATGGAAGGCCCGCAGTTTTCCACACGTGCGGAATCGAACCTCTACCGCAGCTGGGGCGCCGACGTGATCGGCATGACCAACCTGCAGGAAGCCAAGCTCTCGCGCGAAGCCGAGATCTGCTACTCCACCTGCGCCATGGTCACCGATTATGACTGCTGGTATGCGGGACATGAGGACGTGACGGTCGAGCAGGTGCTGAAGGTCGTCCATGCCAACGCGGAGAACGCAGCGAAGGTGGTGAAGCGCGCCATCGCCATCATGCCCCAGGAGCGCAAGTGCGCCTGCCAGTCGGCGATGAAATACGCCATCCAGACTGACAAAGACAAGATCCCGGCGGCCACGCGGCAGAAACTGGCGCTGCTTCTGGATAAATACCTGAGCAAAGGCGTGGAGGCGAAGGCGTAGCGGCCACTCTCATGAACGCTGCACCCCGCCGTGATCCGCTGATACTTGCGACGATCACCGCGTGCATTTCGATTGGCGCCCTGATCTTCTACTACCATCAGGGCGCCATCCTTCTTTATGGCGACGCAGTCGCCCACATCAACATCGCTCGCCGTGTCTTTGATTCGCGAACGCCCGGCCTGGTCCAGCTCGGTACCGTGTGGCTGCCGCTTCCTCATGTTCTCGACATGCCGTTCATCGTGAACGACCGCATGTGGCAGACCGGCCTCGGTGGTTCGATTCCCTCGATGCTGGCTTACATCGTCGGGACGCTCGGTGTGTTTCGGCTGGTCAATGGGTTGGCCTCGCGCATGGCGGCGTGGGTCGCGGCGCTGGCCTATTCGCTGAATCCAAACCTCATTTATATGCAGGCCACGGCGATGACCGAGTCGCTGTATCTGGCGCTTTTTATCTGGGCGGCAGTGTTCTTTGCTGAGTTTGTGCGCCCGGTGGGTGAAGAAGCGGATCGTCGGCAAAGATCGCCTGAAGAAAATCTTTCTGCAGGAAACTCTCCGCCACGAAGCTCGCTGGAGAAATGCGCTCTCATGGTCAGCGCAGCGATGCTGGTCCGCTATGACGGCTGGTTCCTGGCGGCAGTGATTGCCCTGGCCGCATTCGTTGTGCTTGTGCGGCGGCGATCTTTTGCCGGCCAGACGCGCCGGGGATTCATCAACTTTCTTTTGCTCACCGGCGCCACCGCCGGATTGTTTCTGGCATACAACCATGCCGCGTATGGCAATGCCCTGGAATTTGCCAATGGACCTTACTCGCCGCGAGCTATCCAGGAGCGCAGCAAGACGCCGACCATGCAGACGTATCCGGGAGAGAATTCTCCGCGCGGCGCGACGCTGCAGTTCTTGAAGATCTCGCGATTGAACCTGGGTGAAGGCCGCGGGGAATACCTTTTGTTCACTGTGGCGTTCATCTCGCTGCTGGCGGCGATTTATTTTGCCCGCGGGTTTCTTCCCTGGACGGTCTTGTGGATCCCACTTCCGTTCTACATTCTCTGTATTGCCTGGGGCAGTGTGCCCATCTATCAGCCGGAGTGGTGGCCCTTCAGCTATTACAACGTGCGCTACGGCCTGCAATTGCTTCCGGCGGTGGCCGTGTTTTTTGCCCTCGGCTGCGAATTTGCCGCTAAATTTTTTCCCCGGCCGATGATCACCGCCATCGCCCTGGTGCTTCTGGCCGCTAGCTATCACTCTGTGTGGAATAAGACGCCCATCTGCCTGCGCGAAGCACAGGCCAACGGCAGAGATCGTCTGCAACTGGAGCTGGCGCTGGCAGAGGAACTCAAGAAGCTGTCGCCGTCGGCGACCTTCATGATGGATTGTGGCCCACACCCGGGAGCCATCCAGCTTGCGGGAATTCCGTTCCGCCGCGTGCTGCGCGAGAGCAACCATCCCGCCTGGACCGTCGGTCTGGCCCACCCGGCGCAAGCCGCCGACTACCTCATCGCCTTCCCCGGTGATGATGTTGCCCGGGCCGTTCGCCTCTTTCCGGAAGGCCTTGAGACCGTTGCCACAGTCGGCACTCCCACGCAGCGAGGGGCTATCATCTATCGGGCAATACGCTAATAATGAAGAAGGCATGGACTTGTCTGCCTGCGCGACGATGAATAGCATTTTGTTTCCCGCCCACTCAGAAGGGCTGAGCCAACTTGAGATAGATCTGCTGCGGTTGCTGCTGGCGGCCGTGCTGGGCGGCTTGATCGGCCTGGAGCGCGAGCTGAAGCGACGCCCCGCCGGCCTGCGCACCAACATGTTCATTTGTTTTGGCGCAGCCATGTTCACTATTCTTTCCTTACGGCTTGCCGGGCTGTCGGGAGGGAACGAAGGCACGCGCATTGCCTCGCAGATCATCCCCGGCATCGGCTTCATCGGCGCAGGCTCTATCCTTCACGCGAAAAGCGGAGCAGTGAGCGGGCTGACGACGGCGGCAACGATCTTTGTCCTGGCGTCAATCGGCATGGCTTGCGGAGGCGGCGCGTATTGGCTGGCGGTTTTTGCCAGCGTGCTTATCTTTATCGCCTTGCGGTCGCTTGGGTGGATGGAGGCGCGGTTTGGCTTGAAATCGCTGGTAATGAATTACGTTGTGATCTCTGAGCAGCCAGCCGCCGATCTGGTCTCAGAAGCCCATGCTTTGGTCGACCAGGAAGGAAAAGAGTTGCACGGCCTGCACCTGACCCGTATGAACGGCAAGCAGCAGCTGGCCTTCAGCGTTGACGGAACGCGCGGAGAACACAAGAAACTGATGGATACGATGCGCCAGTCGGACCTGCTGAAGAAGTTTGAAGTCAAGGCCGGAGTTGAACCCGATTGACGATGGTCCCCTTCACCAAGGCATCGGCCTGCGGCAATGATTTCCTGATCATTGAAGGCGTGCACGCTCCCGCGGACCTCTATGAATTCAGCCGGCGCATCTGCGATCGCCACAACGGCGTGGGCGCTGACGGCGTGGAATGGCTCTTTCCCGCGCCGGACGCCGACATGCGCGCGCGCCTGATCAATGCCGACGGCAGCGAAGCCGAGATCTCCGGCAACGGAACCCGCTGTGTGGCTGCCTGGCTGGTGAGCCAGGGCCATGCGGGAAAGTTGAACATACGCACCGGCGCCGGCATCAAGCACTGCGAACTGATCGCGCGCGAAGAGAACCGCTTTGAATTTGAGATGGACATGGGCGAGCCGCAGGTAGGCGACGATTTTTCCATCAAAGTCGCCTTTGGCCAGGTGCACGGAACCCCGGTTTCCATGGGCAATCCGCATTACGTGGTCTTTGTCAAAGAGTTTTCTCCGGCATGGCAGGGGGAAGGCGCGGAGATTGGCGGCCACCACGATTTCAAACATGGCATCAACGTGGAATTCGTGCGCGTGAAGAGCCAGAATGAAATTGAAGTCCGCTTCTATGAGCGCGGCGTGGGAGAGACGCAGTCGTCGGGAACGGGATCATGCGCCTCTGCGGTAGCGTCCATCGCGGCAGGACGTGCGAACTCGCCGGTGAAGGTGCACGCCCCCGGCGGAACTCAGACTGTACGCTGGCCGGGCGATAGAGTGTTTCTGCGCGGGCCGGCGCAACTGGTGTGTCATGGAGAGCTTCTTGGCTGACACTAAGATCATCCGTCCGCGGGCTTTGCGCCCCGGCGATAAGATCGGCGTGATTGCGCCGGCCAGCAGCTTCAACCGCGAAGGCTTCATGGCCGGCTGCGAGCGCCTGCGTCAGATGGGCTACGAACCGGTTTATTCACCCGACATTTTCAATCGCGATCTCTATTTTGCCGGCTCAGCCGAGAGACGTATCCACGAATTCTGGGAGTTCTGGCAGCGCGACGACATCGCCGCACTGATCTGTGTGCGTGGAGGTTACGGCAGCAACTATGTGCTGGAGCGGCTCGGGGTGGACCGCATGCCCGCGAAGCCTAAAGCCTTGATTGGGTGCAGCGACATCACCAGCATGCTGACCGCGATTCACGATCACACTGGTCTGGTAACGTTTCACGGGCCTATGGTTGCGAAAGACCTGGCCAACGGCACCTTTGATCTTGCCAGCTGGAACCATGCTCTTGGCGGCTCGGCTGCGTGGAATGTTCCCGTCGCGGGAGTTGAGGTGCTGCGTACCGGGAGCGGGCAGGGAACGCTCTATGGCGGCTGCCTCTCCATCCTGGTGGCGACGCTGGGGACGCCGTTTGAAATCGAAACCAAAGATGTCATCTTCTTTATCGAAGACATCGCGGAGAAACCATACCGGATTGACCGCATGCTGATGCAATTGAGCCAGGCCGGCAAGTTGGACCGCGTGCGCGGATTTATCTTCGGCGAGATGCTCGACTGCGGTCCGCCCCAAGGCGAGACCTACACGTTGCAGCAAGTCATCATGCGGGTGCTTGCGCCGTACAACGTGCCGATTGTCTACGGGCTGAAGTCAGGTCACGTCAGCAGCGGCAACATTACGCTGCCGATCGGTGTGCAGGCGGAGTTGACGGCAGAAAACTCAGAGGTACAGCTTAGAATTCTCGAGCCCGCAAGTGAATAGTCTTCTGGGTAAAAATTCCAGCTTACGAAAACGGGCAAATCCGTTAATCTAAAAACGTGGAACAGCAACACGTACATATCATCGGAATTTGCGGGACCGCCATGGCCTCGCTGGCGGGATTTCTCAAGCAGCGCGGCTTTAAGGTCACCGGCTCAGACGCCGCGGCGTATCCGCCGATGTCGGATTTTCTGGCGTCGATTGCCATCCCTATCCTGCAGCCATATTCTGAAGCCAACCTCAAGCCGCGGCCGGACATGGTGATTGTCGGCAACGCCATCTCGCGCGGCAATCCCGAGTTGGAGTACGTGCTGGAAGAGCGCATCCTGCTGCGCTCCATGCCCGACATTCTTTTTGACCTGTTCATGCGCACGCGCCAGCCGATTGTCGTGGCAGGCACGCACGGCAAGACCACTACCACGTCAATGCTGGCCTGGATTTTTCAGAGCGCAGGCAAAGACCCTTCATTTCTGATCGGCGGGATTGCAGAGAATTTCGGCAGTAGCTTTGCCTTGCGCCAGGGCAAGCACTTCATCATCGAAGGCGACGAATACGATACGGCTTTCTTCGACAAGGGTCCCAAGTTTCTGCACTATTTTCCTCAATCCATTATTTTGACCTCGGTGGAGTTCGACCACGCCGATATTTACGCCGACCTGGATGCCGTGAAGACCGCCTTCAAGCGTCTGGTGAACCTGGTGCCGCGCAAGGGAAGAATCATCGCCTACGATGGCAACGAAAACATCGATGAGTGCGTGGCCAAAGCGTTTTGTCCGGTCGAGAAATACGGGATGAAGGAAGATTCCTTCTGGCGGATCACCAACCTGAAATTTGAACCGCAGCGCACCACCTGGACCGTGCTGCGTGACGGCACAGAGCCGGTCGACTTTGAATTTTCGCTCGCCGGTGAATACAACGTGCTCAATGCCACGGCCGCGGCAGCCATGGCGGCGAACTTCGGCATTGATCCACCCGTGATCGTTGAGGCACTCAAGAGCTTCAAAAGCGTTAAGCGTCGCCTTGAGATCAAAGCCGAGATCGACGGCATCACTATCATCGACGATTTTGCCCACCATCCCACGGCGATTGCCGCAACATTGACGGCGCTGCGTGTGCGCTATCCCGGGGCGAGGCTGTGGGCCATCTTCGAGCCGCGCTCCAACACGCTGCGGCGCAGAGTGCTGCAAAAAGAGCTGGTCAGCAGCCTGGCCCTCGCTGACCAGGTGATCGTAACACCCATCTTCAAACCGGAGGCAGTGCCTGAAGACGAGCGCCTCACCACGTCTTCCGTGGTCAACGGCGTCAAGCGACAAGGCAAGCCCGCGCGCGAGCTGGCGGATGCCGAGGCGATTGTGGAAACGATCACGCCGGAACTCGAGAGCGGTGACGTGGTGGCCATTCTCTCCAACGGCGGCTTTGGCGGCATCTATGAGAAGCTGCCGCGCAAGCTGGAAGAACTTCGCGCCGCTGCCCCAGAACGCGCAAACCCGGCGCATTCCGGGGACCCCGGCGTGCAACGCACATGATCGCCAGCGTCATCGGCTTCTTGCGCACCCTATTCGCGCTCTTGTTCTGGATTGTGCTGGTGCCGCCGGCGGCGCTCATTGCCTTCCCCTGGACTCTCATCACCGGTGACATCCGCTTCCTTTATTGGCTCGGCATGGGTCTGGCGTTTCAGGGAGCGCGGCTTACCGGGGCTAGAGTAAAGCTGGTAGGGCTCGACAAAATCGATCCTGCCGGGACATATATCTTCATGTCCAACCATGTCTCCAACCTCGATCCGCCGCTGCTGGTGCCGAAGATTCCCGGGCGGACCTCAGTGCTGGCGAAGAAAGAAGTCTGGCGCATCCCGATTCTGGCCAAAGCGCTCGACTTGGCGGAGATCGTGCCGGTAGAGCGCAGCAACCGTGACGCGGCGATCTCGAGCATTCGCCGCGCGGGCGAGGTAATGCGGCACCACATCAACATGACCATCTTTCCCGAAGGCACACGCTCCCGCGACGGCCGGCTGATGCCGTTCAAGAAAGGCCCGTTCCATCTGGCGGCAGAAACCGGTTTTCCCATTGTTCCGGTGACGATCCTCGGGACCTACGAGATGATGCCCAAGGGGAGCCTGATTGTGAAAAGCGGCACGGCAACGTTGGTGTTTCATCCGCCAGTGGACACCAAACAGTTCGCTTCGCGTGAAGAATTGATGGACGCGGTGCGTGAGACGATCAACAGCGCGTTGCCGCCAGAGCGGCAATAGCAAACTCTACCACGGAGTCACGGAGACACGGAGAAAACCAGTTTTCGCCGCAGATTGCGCAGATAAATGCTGATTGGAGAGAAGTGGGTAACTCATTGCTGCGTCAAAGCGGATCAGCGAGTGATCAGGTTAGGGAAGGCCGACGCGTTGTTCTGGTCAAGCCGGACTTCAATCGTGCCTTCGGCGTCGCGGTAGAGCGTCGGCCCGCTGTAGGTGTGGTTCCCGCCCTTGGCATCAGTGAACTGTACTTTGAGGTTGCCGGTGTCGATGAATTTCACGCTGGAAGAATATGTTTCGCCGGGGGCCAGCCTGTCTTTGCCAAACGTCGCGCTTGGATAGTCGACGATGATGGTGGAGATGGCCTCCGCGCTGGTGTTGACCAGCTTGATGGTCACCATGTGGGCGCGGCAGCCGATCAGCAGGGAAGTGAATAACAGAGCGAGGATGGTGCTTGTAATTCTCATTTCTTCTCAATCACCCGCGCCGCCAGCACGACGCCGTTGCGGTTATCATGCAGCTTCAAAGGAAAAACCAGGATGTTCCAGTTCCAGCGGTTCTTCTTTCGCGGCAGATGCGGCAGGCCGCCAAAGCTGCGATCGACGTAGGTTTCGCGCGTATCGGCCACGGTGCGGATGATCTCCTGCCACTCGCCGGCCAGCTCAGGAAATTCTTCAAAGCGGTTCTTGCTCACGAACCAGGTGCGCTTTCTCTCGTACAGCCGGGCGAAGAATTCGTTGACGTACTGCCAGACGCCGTCGCGGTCCAGAATCTCCAGCACAATGTCCTCGCCCATGGCCATGGCGATGCGGGAGTAAAAAAAGTCGCGGGCATCGACCACCACGGGTTTGCCGCGCCGCTTGGCTTCGAAAGAACGCAGGGCCGCCAGCAGATCGTCCACCGAACTGTAGCCCTTGAGCAGGTGCATGTCTTCCACACCGCCGAATTTTCTTTCCAGTGTGGCGGAAAGAATAATGATGGGAACTTCCGGGCGCTTGTCGCGCAATGATTGCGCGACCTCGGTGCCGAACTTGCCTGCGCCCAGGTGGTAATCGAGCACGGCGATATCGATTTCGCCCAGGTGCGTTTCCGCCTCCTCCACCGAGGCGGAGCTGACAGCCTCGTAGCCGTGGCTGCGCAAAATGGCAGAGCGCAGGATCAGATTGTCCTGGCGGTCGTCGAGCAGGAGCACGCGAATTGGTTTTTTGGATTCCGGGCGACCGTCAGTCATGGGAGATTGCCAAAATTGCCAAAATCGCCGGAATTGGCAATTGAAACTCGATTGCTGCTTCCGGGCTTCCTATCAATCTTCATGCGAGCTATTCTTTTCCCGTCTTTCCCCGCAGCGCCCGTACCAGCTCCGGCAGCCGCGCAAACGCCGTTACGCTGCGCAGCCACTGCTTGTGGTCAAAGGCCGGCGATCCGCTCACCATTGAACCGGCTGGAATATCGCCGTGTGTGCCGCTTTGCGCGGTAACAATCACGTTGTCGCCGATCTTGCAGTGCCCGGCCACACCCACCTGCCCGGCAAGAATCACGTTTTTACCGACCTCCGTCGACCCGGCGAGGCCTACCTGCGCGCAAAGCATGGAATTCTCTTCCACCACGCAGTTGTGGGCGATGTGTGTCAGGTTGTCGATCTTGGTATTCCGGCCGATGCGCGTCTCACCCAGGCTGGCGCGGTCGATGCAGCAATTGGCCTGGATTTCGACGTCGTCTTCAATTACGACTTTGCCGGTCTGCGGGATCTTGTACCACTCGCCTTTATCGTCTTTTGCAAAGCCGAAGCCATCGGAGCCGATGACGACGCCGTTGTGCAGCAGCACGTTGTTGCCGATCTGGCAGTTCTCGCGAATGGAGACATTGGCATGGGCAAAGAAATTTTTGCCGATCTTTACGCCGCGATAGAGGACCACATGCGGCTGCAGGGTACAGTCTTCTCCGATTTCAACTTCCGGGCCAATCACTGCATATGCGCCAATGGATGCATTCCGGCCGATCTTCGCCGAAGGATCAACTACAGCCGTGGGATGAATTCCAGGCGGGTACTTGGGCGCAGCGAAGAACAGCTCAACTGCGAGCGCGTAGGCAAATTGCGGATTCCTGGTGCGCAGCAGCGGCTTGGCATTCTCCATGGCAGGGAATTTGTCGTCAACAATCAGGGCCGACGCGCCGGTGGTCTTGGCCAGCGGAGCGTACTTTGGGTTGGCGATGAAGCTGACCTGGCCTGCAGCCGCGGACTCAATCGGCGCAACACCGTTGATTTCCAGGTCCTGATCAGGCGGATCAAGGCTGGCGCCCAGCTTGTCCGCGATTTCCTTGAGCCTCATGATCAACTAATCCTGACGAGCGAACCAATGATTGTAATTGGCAGTGAAAGGCCGGAGCAAAAAACGTTACGGCTCGCTAAACAGCTTTTCCTGGCGGGCATCTTCGGCGGTCTTCTTGCGGCCCTCAGGACGGCCGATCACGGCCAGCACATTCATCTCATGCAACGCGTTTTTAGGAACAAAGACTCTCTGCACATTGCCGCGCGTGTCGGGCGGGGTGATCAGGTAGCCCTCGGACGCAACCTGCGTGAGGTCATTGGCCATCATGCCTTCCAGAACGTCATTGTCGATGAAGCTAAGGCGCACCCACAGGCCTTCGGTGCGCGGGCGGGTGGTGAAAGTCTTGCGTCCTGTGGTGGCGGTATCACTGAAATCGCGCACAAAATCCACGCTTTTGATCTCCGCCAAGTCAATCAGCACGACTTTGCCGGAAGGATTGAGTAATTCCAGCTTCCCCTCGATCACAAAATGCGCCGGCGCGACGTAGCCGCTGATGGAATCACGTCCCATTTTGCGCACGATGACTTTTTTGTGAGTCGAGGGCATACCCATTCGATTCTCGCATTGATTGCGGGGGCATCAAAGGCGTCAAGACAAGTTCAGACACTCGGGGTAGCCAAAAGGTTAACCTTTATGATAATGTTTCGAGTTTGTTCATGTCCCTGCTGTGGTCGTCTAAGTCTTGTATAAAGTGCAACTTACAAAAACCGGCAAGAATCGGTTCGCTCACCTGGCGGGGGCCGGGTCGGCAAAAGTGTCTGTATAGCTGATGGCTGACTTTATATATCTCATGGAGACCCGGCTTTCGCCGGACCAGCAGCGCGCGGTGGCGTTGGTGACGGAGGTCGCACGCGCCCATGATATGAACAGTTTCCTCACCGGCGGAGCCGTTCGCGACATCATCAGCGGCTTCATCATTCGCGACCTGGATTTCTCCGTCCAGGGCAACGTGCTCAAGCTGCAAAAGGACTTTGAAAAGGCCGGCGCGGTGGTTGAAGCCACGGACGAAACCACCCGCACCCTCATGTTGCTCCTGCCCGGCAACGTTCGCGCCGAGGTCACCAGCACGCGCTCCGAGCGCTATGACAAGCCAGGCAAGCCGCCGGAGATCACGCAGGGCAC
>DATBHX010000143.1:0-11061 GCA_036557225.1 Candidatus Angelobacter sp. | reverse complement strand
AATTCGCCATGTTTGCCCAGCAATCGGCGCAGGATTTTCGAAAGTTTCACAATCAGTTCGCGCGCACGATCGGGATCAAAACGTACGAGCGACGAGACCGAGTTCAGCGTGTTGAACAGGAAATGCGGATTGATCTGGCTTTGCAGCGCGTCCAGCCGGGCTTCCAGCAGCAGCCGCTCCTGTTCTTCCAGCTTCATCTCAATGCGCGTGAGGTTCCAGATCTTGATGGGAATGGCAATCGTAGCCACGACTGCAGCAAAGACAGCCAGCAGCGCGCCCGGAGCGGGAATGTACAAAGCCCAGAGCCATTTTGGCGCGGTATAGGCCAGTTCCAGCCGCGCTGCCTGCAGGGCAATGATCATCAGGAAGAACGCGGTTTGCCAGTCGATACGCGGATGGCGCAGGTTGCGCCTGATCCAGCGGTACACGCTCAGGTCAATGAAGGGAGAGAACGTCCATATCTCTTCTTCATTGGGGCAGAAGTGGCGCAGTGATCCGGCAAGAAAGCCGGAAATGGCGTTCACCGGCAGAGTGAGCCACTCGCCGTAAAACAGGGCCGGCAATGCCATGATGCTTCCGCCAAGGGTTCCGGCGACCCGTCCACCGAGTACGCCAACCAGGATGGCGGCTTCAAAACCAAGGTCAGCGCATTGAAAATTCTTTACGCGAAAACGGAAGTAGACGCCGAGCGCAAAAGGGATGCAGGTAAAGAGAACGAAGAGAATGTTTCGTTCGCGCGAGCGCCGGATGGCGAATAGCAGCTTTTTGAACTCATGGGATCGGCCCAGAGCGCTGGCCACGGCCGTGGCAACGCCCATCTTGAGCAAAAGCTGTATGAGCAGGAACTCCAGGTCCACAGCCCTATTTTTTCATGATTTAAGCAGGAATGCTGCAAGTTATTGGGGCAGTTAAAAACTGACCCAATATCGTAGTAGCGTCTAGCGATCCTGGCGCGCCAGGATCGCGGGCCTTCAGGCAGAAGTTTATCGCGCAAGCGATAAACCTAGCTAGACACTACCCGACGCCCTGACGAAGTTAAGTACGTCTTGATCAGCCCTTAACCGAGGCAAACCGCGCGATCGAAAAGGGGCTGATGTCCAGCTTCGGCTCTTTTCCGGCGATCACGTCGGCCATGATTGTGGCCGTAATCGGCGCCAGCAGGATACCGTTGCGAAAATGCCCGGTAGCGGCAAACACTCCGGGAATATCGGTTGGTCCGAGGATTGGCAGGTCGTCCGGTGTGCCCGGCCGCAGGCCTGCCCAACTCTCGACGACCGGCGCTGATCGAAGTTCAGGCAGATACCTGGCGGCCACGCTCAGGAGTTGCTCTATGGTGGAAGGGAAAACGGTCTTGTCGAAGCCTACGTCTTCCACTGTCGCGCCGACAAGGATTTTTCCTGAACCGCGAGGAACGATGTAAACGTCGGGCGCATGGATCACATGCCGGAGCAGATCTCTCTGCGGAGTCTGGACATAGAGCATCTGTCCTTTGCGCGGCCTCACGGGAGCGCCGGACCACGCGCCGCGACAGTTTACAACTGCCTTGGCCTGCAGCGTGTCGGCCGCAGTTTCGACCTCGACATGCTTTTCCCTGGAACGGACTGTCAGGGCCTGGGTGCTACCGCGAATTTCAACACCTCGGTTCAGGGCTGCAGCCAGAGCCGCCCGCATCAGCAGACGAGGATCAACCGTATCTTCCCGAATAAAGAATGCTTGTTGACCGGCGCAATGTAGAAGCGGCTCGAACCGGCCAAGATCATTGGCTGAGACCCTCTGGTATCCGGCTGGCGAGACTGCGGATGAATCAAGGAGAGCAATGGTGCCGTGGCGACGGAAATCTGTCTCTACGCCCGAAATCTCTTCCAGCCTGGCTACATACTCAGGGAACACCCTTGCGCTTTCCAAGGCAAGCGGCCGTAGAGCTAGGGGCGTTTCGGGATCGATGGCAGCCAACATGCCTGCAGCTGCGGAAGAAGACTCATTGCCGGGCTCGCCCTTGTCGAGCACCAGCACCTTGGCGCCACGCTCGCGCAGCTCCAGAGCAAGAGATACGCCGATGATCCCGGCGCCGGCAATGATTACGTCCCAGGTGTTCACTTTTTCATTGTAAAGGGATCAAGTGCCGGGCGAGGGAGTGGTCGCAAGCGCTGGAGTGCTTTGGTCGAAGTCGCGTCTGCTATTGTCCGCCGTGCGCCTGGGCTTGTTTGGGCTGGCCATAGTCGCTGCTGTCGATCAGTTTGGAGAAGACGACGAGCCGTTGCGGCGCAGGACCGATGTAATAAGTCGGATAACAAGTGATAAGAGTCAGCCGCTGGCCGGCAGTCTGCTTAAGCACGCTCACATCATCAGGCTCTACGATGCGCTTACCCGTGACCTCATAAGTAAAGACGCGGCCGTTGCGTCGGACCTGAATCTGGTCGCCCTTCACCAGTTCATAGATGTGGCGAAAAAAAGTATCGCGATGAGCGGTGATCACGGCATTGCCAGTCTCGCCGGGCATGGCGGTTTCCTTCATATGTCCGGGGCCCTCTGAGAGGTCTTTGCGCGAGGCGCCCTCAACAACGATTGCATCCATATTGATCTTGGGAATGATCACGCGCGTGAGCATCTGATCGGGAGAAAGAGCGGCTTGAGCTGGAGTGTTCACTGTGGCAGCCTGGCGCTCCCACTCCGCCTCCAGGTTTTTCTGGCTGCGATACATGCTCCAATACTGGCTGCCGACATAGCCAAGCAGCGCAATTCCAATGACGATCAAAGCCAAGGAAGCCTTTGTTCGGATAGAGTCCGGCACGTACCTGCGCACCCAATTCCAGCTGCCATGCGGGACCTGATCGAAGACACCCATGGTTGATTTAGATGCAGAAAATCAGGCAACAGGCGTCGGGACGAGGCGACGAATAAATTGACTAAAGTCCCGTTCTGCACAACAATGTGTCAGCTACCCTAAACCCCTTGATTTTTGGAGACAACTCATGTCTGAGATGCCGCAGAACGACGGAAACCCAGTGGTGCGCACGATCCTGATGGTCGTGGCCGGGGTGTACTTGATCGGCTCGGTGATCTTTATGGTGCAGGCGCAAATACGTATCAGCGATATGGAAAAGAAGCAGGCTGCGGCGGAGCAGGAAATCCTCAAAAAGATGAACGATTCTGACGCGCGCACGCACGCTTCCATCAACGTTCTGGCAGACCGGCTGGGCATGACCCACAAGCAATTGAGCAAGGAAACCGGTGACCTGCAGGCCAAGGAACGGGCCACGGAAACCCGCCTGGCAGCGGACGAAGACTCCACCAAGCAGCAGTTCGGCGCGGTGAACACGGCAGTGACCGGGGTGAAGGGCGATCTGACCAAAGTGGGCGCCGACGTTACCGATACGAAGAACGATCTTGCCACTACCAAAGTGAAGCTGGAACAAGCGATTGGCGACATCAACAAGCACAGCGAATTGATTGCAACCTCGCATGATGAGCTTGAGGTCCTTAAACACAAAGGTGACCGTGACTATTTTGAATTCACGCTGAAGAAAGACAAGGACCCGACTCGGCTCTCCATCATCAGCCTGCAGTTGAAGAAGACAGATCCCAAGAAGAACAGATTCACCTTGTACGTGCTGTCTGAAGACAAGAAAATTGAAAAGAAGGACCGCACCATCAATGAACCGCTGCAGTTTTATGGTGGCCGCGATCGCTCGCTCTTTGAAGTCGTAGTCAACACTGTGTCGAAAGACACCGTGACCGGTTATCTCTCCACGCCGAAAAATGTCGCCGTGAACCAGATGCCGAGCCACAATCCGACTTCACAGTAACTGCGGATTC
Organism: Candidatus Angelobacter sp.; assembly: GCA_036557225.1. Taxonomy (GTDB): domain Bacteria; phylum Acidobacteriota; class Terriglobia; order Terriglobales; family Acidobacteriaceae; genus Angelobacter. The sequence goes on along the minus strand of DATBHX010000143.1, from coordinate 7,245 downwards.
CGCAATAAGCATCCATGAAGGCACGATTCGTTCGTGCCTTTCTCTTTTTGCTGCTCGCCTGCTCTTATTTCGCGCGTCAGAGTATCAGATAAACTGTAATTTCCATGTCCACCAGCCCAGAGGGTGCAATGCAATTCAATCGCGCGCAATGGCTCGGCTACGTGTCGCTTTGCCTGATCTGGGGCAGCACGTGGCTGGCGATCCGTGTCGCCGTGCATGACATCCCGCCTCTGGAGGCAGCGGCCATCCGTTTTGTCGTCGCTGGGTTGCTGCTGCTTGGTGTGGCGCTGATGCAAAGAAGACGGTGGCCGCATGACCAGAGACAGTGGAAAGCAATCCTGGTGCTGAGCCTCACCATCATGGCCTTGCCGTACGGTCTGCTCTTCTGGGCCGAGCAGCATGTGATGTCGTCGATGACCGCGGTCTTGTTTTCAGCCATGCCGCTGGCGGTCTCACTCTTCACCCCGGCCATGATGCACCGCAAGGTGCCGCGCCAGGCGGTGTATGCCATGGTGATCGGATTTGGCGCGCTGCTCAGCCTCTTCTATGGCGGCCACCTGAACACAAGCACCAATGCGTTAATCGGTGGCGTGGCTGTGCTTGTTTCCATGACACTGAGCGCTTGGTCGGTAGTCTATGCCAAGCTGCGATTGCGCGAGGTGGACTCAGTCGTTTCCACAGGATTGCAGCTGCTCTTCGGTTCGGTGGTGCTGTTGTGGGGAACGTGGGCGCTGGAGGCGCATCGCCACGCAGTGTGGACCATGCCGGCACTGCTGGCAATGGCCTTTCTTACGATCTTTGGTTCGGCTGCTGCCTTTGTTATTTATTATTGGCTGCTGAAAAGATTTCAACCCTATCAACTCTCCACCATCAGCCTGATTGTGCCGGTGATTGCGATCACGGAAGGCTGGTTGGCGGGTGAGCCCATATACCTGATGATGGTGATTGCCGTAGTCGTAGTTCTTGGCTCCGTGCGCTCCGTCCTGCGCGCCGAAGCGGAGAAGCCGGGGGACGGCGACCTCCTCATGCTCCGGGACAGGGCGCAATGACGCTGGCCTTAGTGCTGTTGCTCATACTGATTGGATTTGCGGCCGGCACATTTGGCGCGCTGGCCGGAATCGGCGGAGGAGTGATCATAACGCCGCTGCTGGCGATCTACTTTGGCCTGCCGATGCACCAGGCCATCGGCGTCACGCTGCTTTGCGTAATTGCCACTTCCACGGCCACTTCTTCGCTTTACGTCGAACGCCACGTGACCGACGTCCGCCTGGGCATGACGCTTGAGTTGGCGACGACCGTAGGCGCTTTGATCGCGGCGCTGGTCGCGCACTCCATCAACCGGCGTACGCTGGCGATCCTGTTTGCTTGCTTTCTGCTCTACAGTGCAGGGTCCATGATCAAGAAAGCCTGGCGCTCGCGCAACGCGGAAAGGGAAGAGACAATTCCAGATTACACACCGCAGAACTACCCCATCGGCCTTGCGGCTTCACTGCTGGCAGGCGGATTCTCCGGGCTGCTTGGTATTGGCGGCGGCCCAATCAAAGTGCCGGTGATGTATCTGTTCATGAAGGTTCCGCTGCGAGTTGCCGCAGCCACCAGTAACTTCATGATCGGCGTAACGGCTGCCACCAGCGCGTACATCTACTGGGGCCATGGCGACGTTCGCATCGATATTGCGGCGCCGCTCGTGGCCGGGGTCTTTGCCGGTTCGCTGCTCGGAGCCCGCATCTCGCCCAAGGTACGATCGTTCTACATTCTTCTTCTGCTGATCGGCATTGCCGGATGGCTCGCCATACAGATGATTTACAAACTGCTTACCGGAGGCTTCCAATGAACCGCCAAGATGTTGCTGCCGATCGCGTGCTTTCGCTTACGCTGAAGGCTGGAGCCTACACGGCATTTGCCCTGATCGCCGCCGGTTTGCTGCTGCGCATCATTATGCCCCTGGGCTCCAAGATCACGACCGCCGGACTGCTGGTTTTGCTGGCTACACCTGTCCTACGCATTATTGCCGCGTGTATTCAGTTTTTCCGCGAGCGCGATTTGAAGTATGCTCTGGTGTCACTCGGCGTGCTCGGGATTGTGATCCTGGCATATTGCCTCGGCATACAGGCGTAAGAAATGGCTTGAAGAAGAGATCTATTGCCCTTGGCGTCCTTTGCGCCCGTTGCGGACAACATTAAAGGAGAATCGATGAAGAAGATCCTGCTGCTGATGGTAGTGCTTTTTGCCGCGAGCTACGCTGCCCCAAAGTCTCTGCCTCCCGTCTCCACGTTCTCCATTGTTGCCGTTGATCCGCAGACGGGCGAGATGGGCGTGGCCGTGGCTTCGCGTTATTTCTCTGTCGGCTCGGTCGTGCCATGGGCTATGGCGGATGTTGGCGCCGTGGCGACGCAGGCTAACGTTAACGTCGGCTACGGACAGCAGGCACTCGATCTTCTCCGCCAGGGACTTTCAGCGCCGGAAGTGCTCAAGAAGATTCTGGCTGACGACAAATTCGAAGGCAAAGACGGCCGCCAGGTCGCCATCGTCGACGCCAAAGGAAATGTTGCGGCTTATACGGGACCTAACGCACCCACGTGGGCGGGCGATCGCCAGGGCAAAACATGGTCGGCACAGGGAAACATTCTGGTCGGGCCGCAGGTGCCCGAGTCCATGGGCAAAGCCTTTGAAGCCACGCAGGGTGAGTTGGCGGAAAAGCTCTTTGCCGCTCTCAAGGCCGGCGATGCTGCCGGAGGCGATGCCCGTGGCCGCCAATCGGCTTCGATTCTGGTGGTCAAGAAGCAGGGTGGACGCAACATTAATAATGACCGCTACATTTATATCAACGTCGACGACAATCCTGACCCATTCACCGAGTTGCGGCGCCTGCTCGATCTGAACCTGGCCAACAACTACGTCGACCAGACTTTCAAAGCACTTGATGGCGGCAAGAACGAGAAAGCGCGTGCCGCAGCACAAAAAGCCCTGCACTATGCTCCCAACAGCTTCGGCAGCCACATGCGGCTGGCGTTTTTGGATTACCTGGTTGGCGACAAGGTCGCGGCTCTCGACGAATTTGCCAAGGCCAGGGCGCTCAACCCCAGTAGCTTTGATCAGCAGTGGAAACAAGAAGCCGAGTTCGACCGTTTCAAGCCCATGGCAGCGGACAAAGAGTTCCTGCAGAAGCTCTTTCCTAACGGTCCCCCGAAATAGAGTAGCTCCTTCGCACCCGATGGCTCTGGCTTTCCGCTCTATTGCGGCAGGTTGTCTTCTTTGAGCCGACACCTGATAGGCGCTTTGCTGTTGTTTCAAAAGGGTATTCCATGAAAATTAAGATATTTCTTAAATGCAAAATGAGCTGGATTTGTTGTAATTATCAGCTGGCTATTTAAAATGATCTAGCTGGCACGCATAGAATAGTTGTAACGCGAATCAACGAGAGAAGACCTGGATGCGAATTCTAATCGCAGAAGATGACGCTCCGCTGGCAACCTTCATAGCTAAGGCCTTCAAATCTGAAGATCATACAACCGAGGTTGCAGCGAACGGCGAAGATGCGCTCCAACGTTTGCAGAAAACGGCCTATGATCTTCTTATTCTCGATCTTAACTTGCCGGTGATCAGTGGCGGTGAAGTGCTGGCGAGGGTTCGCGGCGGCGACGCCGATATTCCCATCCTTATTCTTACCGCCAGCGGAGAAGTCACCGAACGCGTGGCATGCCTTGACGCCGGCGCCGACGACTATCTGACCAAGCCTTTTTCCTTTTCTGAACTATCCGCACGTATTCGGGCGGTGCTGCGGCGAAAGAACCGGGCCGGCCACGCCGTGCTAAAGCTGGCCGATCTGGAGTTGGATTATCTGCAGCGCACGATCCATCGCGCAGGGCGGCGGATTGAACTTACGCCCAAAGAATTTGCGCTCCTAGAGTACTTCATGCGCAACCATGGCCGGCGCATTACGCGCAACATGATCATTGAGCACGTGTGGAAGCTCTCGCCCGATACCATGACCAATGTAGTTGACGTCTACGTTAACTATCTGCGAAAAAAGATTGACGAGGGCGCCAAGGTCAAACTGATCCGCACCATCCGTGGCGTCGGCTATGAATTTGCTCCGGGAGAAGAAGCCAGCACGGAGAAAGATTCGCAGCGCTCCTCGGCGTAGCCTGCTTCTGCTCGAAAACTACACTCCGCTGTACACCGCACGCTTCAGAAATCCGCCCTGGCCCGGCCTTCCCTGGAACTGATCGCCGTCGACCAGAACTTGCCCGCGGGAGAGCACCACATCCGGCATGCCTTTCACCTTGATGCCTTCAAACATCGAATAATCGACCCGCATGTGATGGCTCCTGGCGCTGATCGTGTGCTCGCGGTTGGGATCGAAGATCACAAGATCGGCATCACTGCCCACGGCGATGGTCCCCTTGCGCGGATACAGGCCGAAAATCTTTGCCGGGGTGGTGGATACCAGCTCTACAAAACGGTTCACGCTGAAACGCCCTTTGCCAACGCCGCCCGAATACACCAGGCTCATGCGATGCTCAATGCCCGGCCCGCCGTTCGGGATTTTGGTGAAGTCGTCTTTGCCCATCTCTTTTTGTTCTTTGAAGCAGAACGGGCAGTGATCGGTTGAGACCACCTGCAGATGGTCCTGCTTCAAGCCGGTCCAGAGTTTTTCCTGGTGCCACTTTTCCCGTAACGGAGGCGTAAAAACATACTTGGCGGACTCAAAACCCGGCTTGTCCATGTCGTCGAGCGAAAGATAGAGATATTGCGGGCAGGTCTCGGCATAGACCGGCAGACCGCGGTCGCGAGCTTCACGGACTTTTTCCAGAGCGTCATTGCAACTCAAATGCACAATGTAAACCGGCGAGCCCGCCATCTCTGCCAGCGCGATGGCGCGCGCCGTGGCTTCGCCTTCCGCCGTGGTGGGCCGCGTGAGCGCATGGTATTTGGGTGCGGTCTTTCCTTCAGCCAGAGCCTGCTGCACAATCACGTCAATCGCTCCGCCGTTCTCTGCGTGCATGCAGATCATCCCGCCGATCTTTGATGCCGTGCGCATGGCCTTGAAGATGGTGGCGTCGTCCAGCATGAAAACACCGGGATACGCCATGAACAGCTTGAAGCTGGGCACGCCTTCGCGGACCAACTCCACCATTTCATCAAGGCGCTCGTTGGGCAGATCGGTAATGATGCAGTGGAAGGCATAGTCGATCATGGCTTTGGACGCTGCTTTCTGCATCCAGGCATCAAATGCTGCTCGTAACGGCTGGCCTTTGTACTGGATGGCGAAGTCGATCAGCGTGGTGGTACCGCCGAAGGCCGCGGCGCGTGTACCGGTTTCAAAATCATCAGCGCTGGTAGTGCCGCCAAAAGGCATGTCGAGATGCGTGTGCACGTCAATTCCACCCGGCATGACATATTTACCTTTTGCATCGATAATGCGCGTCGTATTTTCGCGCGACAGGTTCTGACCAATGGCAGTGATCCTGCCGCTGCTGATGGCGACATCTGCCGCATAGGTATCGGTGGCCGTAACCACTGTGCCATTTACGATTAAGGCATCAAAGGACATAGGAAGAGCATTCTATGCTACACTCGCGAAATTTCCACTCCCTGTTTCAGGGAGGTGAGACTCATGTTCAAAGATCCTGCGCAAAAGCTTTCTCCAGAACAGCTCGAGAAGAACTTTGCCGACATCAATCCGCCGCTCACGCCGGCCCAGGCCTTGGAAGAAGGTTCGCGCTGCCTGTTTTGCCACGATGCCCCCTGCATCAAGGCTTGTCCGACTGAGATCAATGTTCCACAGTTCATCCGTCAGATCCTGAGCGGCAATATGCGCGGGTCAGCCCGGACGATTCTTGAAGCCAATATCCTGGGCCATAGCTGCGCCCGTGTCTGCCCGACCTCGGTTCTTTGTGAAGGCGCGTGCGTTCTGAACATGGAAGGGAAGAGGCCGGTGGAGATCGGCAAGTTGCAGCGTCATGCGGTTGATCCAGTCATTGCGAATGGAACCCAGCTGTTTCAGGCCGGCGCGGCCAATGGATATCGCGTGGCTTTGATCGGCGCCGGACCGGCCAGTCTTTCTTGCGCGGTCGAGCTGCGCAAGCATGGTTATGAAACGGTGATCTTTGATGCCAATCCTCAGCCGGGTGGCCTTGATACCTATGGCATCGCGGCATACAAGATGCGCGCGGAAGATGTGCAGAAAGAAGTAGAGATGGTCCGTGCGCTGGGCGTCGAGATCAGAAACTCAACTGCGGTTGGCCGCGACGTCAGCCTGGCCCAGTTGGAGCGCGATTTTGAGGCGATCTTTGTCGGCATAGGATTGGGTGGAACGGACGATCTGCATATTCCAGGGGAAGAGTTGCAGGGTTGCCGTGATGCGCTCTCATTCATCGAGGAGACGAAGAGAAAAAACTTTGCTGACGTTCAGGTCGCGAAACGTATTGCGGTGATCGGCGGTGGGAACACGGCAATCGATGTTGTCACGGCTGCGCGCCGCCTTGGCGCCGAGGAAGTCTACATGGTGTACCGCCGCGGCCCGGAAGAGATGAGCGCCTTTCCCTACGAATACGAGCTGGCGAAACGCGATATGGTGCTGTTCTGGTGGCAGGCCCTGCCGGTTCGAATCATCGACGATGGGCAAGGCCACGTTGCTGCACTGGAATGCATTCGCACCAAGAAGGGTCCACCTGAAAGCGCGCGCGGCCGGACCAGTTTTGTTCCTGTTCCGGGCAGCGAATTCCGACTGGAGGTCGGTATGGTGATCAAAGCGCTCGGGCAGCAGCGAAAAACCGATTTCCTGCGGCAAGTTGCAGGGTTGGAATTAAAGAACGGTTGCGTAATAGTGGATCCTGTGACCATGCGCACGAGCAATCCGAAATATTATGCCGGCGGAGATTGCGTCAACGGCGGCGGAGAAGTTGTCGACGCAGTCGCGCATGGCAAAAAGGCCGCAGCCGGAATTCACGTGGCGCTGGAAGCGCGGAGCGAAAGGAGGGCCAATGCCGGATCTAAGCATTAACTTTTGCGGAGTGCGATCGCCCAACCCGTTCTGGCTTGCCTCCGGGCCGCCCACCAATACGGCCTACCAGATCATGCGGGCCTTTGAGGCCGGCTGGGGCGGGGCGGTGTGGAAGACCATCGGGGAGCCCATCGTGAATACTGCCTCGCGTTACGGCTCCATCGACTACAAGAATGAGCGCATGATCGGCCTCAACAATATTGAGCTGATCAGTGACCGTTCCATCGAGGTGAACC
>DATBHX010000142.1:0-71935 GCA_036557225.1 Candidatus Angelobacter sp. | reverse complement strand
GCATAGATGTAGTTCCCGGTGGCATTCATTGCGTAGGCATCCTTGCCTTCCACCACGTTTTTGGCCTCATCTTTGCGATGGACAACGTGGTGCTCATAGAGGGCGGCCCAGGAGCCAAGATCGTTCCAGCCATAGTCGGCGCGCAGGCAGAAGAGGTTGGAGGAGTGCTCGCCCTTGGCGGAGCGGGGCTCCAGCACGGCATAGTCGATGCTGATGTTTTCGCACTTGGGATAGAGCTGGGCAAACTTCTTGTCAAAATCCTTTGTGCCCCAGGCGGCGGCGATCTCATCGAGGAATGGCGCGGTTTCGGAGAGATGTTCGCGCAGGGCGCGGGTAAGGGTGCGCGCGCTCCAGACGAAAATGCCGCTGTTCCAGTAATAATTTCCGGCGGCGACGAATTCTTCCGCCCGCTGCTGGTTGGGTTTCTCGGTGAAGCGCTTCACACGAAACAGCTCAGACTCGAGCTTGTCGCCGGTTTCAATGTAGCCATAGCCGGTTTCGGCCCGTGAAGGCTGCACGCCCATCACAATGATGTGGTCTTCCTTTGCCGCCAAATCCACGGCTCGCTGCAGGACCTTGCGAAATTTTTTTTCGTCGCCGATCACGTGGTCAGCGGGAAACATGCCGATAATCGCATCGGGCGCCGAGCGCTCCAGCAGGAACGCCGCCAGCCCAATGGCCGGGGCGGTATTGCGCGGCTCAGGCTCGACCACGATTTGCCGTGGTGGAATCTGCGGAAGCTGGCGCTGGATCTCATCGGCCACGAATTCATTGGTGATGATCCAGAAATCTCTTTCCGCGCCCAGAGGCAGAAGACGCTCCATGGTCTTCTGGATCATGGTCTGTTTACCGTCGAGAGCGAGCACCTGCTTGGCCAGCTTGCGCCGGCTACGCGGCCAGAAACGGGTCCCGCTTCCTCCAGCCAGAATCACGGGATAGAACGGCTGCTTACTCACAGGGCCACTCCTTCTTCCCATGTAGGTCTGTCGTGATGCGTGGGTTGTCCATTCGCTCCCTTGTCACACTCCGCTCAGCGATCCCGCGGCTTCCATCATCACCGTTTGCGGATGATTCACTTTTTCCACCGGCAACGAGGCGCACAAGAACTCAAGCTCCCATTGTGGCTTGAGCATAAAGTTGTCCACGGCGGCGGGAATCACCACGCTTTCTCCACAGGCAAAGGTTACCGGAGCGCCGTGTTTACTTTCAATCACACCGGCGCCGCGCGTTGCCACCATGCACCAGACGCTACGCTTCGCGTGCCGGGGCCGGCGAAATTCCCAGGCACGGGCGAAGTGAAATTTATCGACAATGAAACATGGCGAAGTTATCAGATTGGACTGCATCTTGCCGCTTTCCAGGTGAGGCTGGCCGGCGATAACACGCCCGGCGCGCGTCAGCTCCCGCGTCGCCTGCAAACCATGTTCAATGTGCAATGCGCGCGGTCGCCCGTAATCGTAGAGACGGAAAGTCGTATCAGAGTTTTGCTGTGTCTCCACGATCACCGAACCTGGTCCGATGGCATGGACTGTGCCTGCGTCGACGTAAAACATATCGCCCGCGTGGAGGTCGATCCAGTTGAGCAACTGTTCCATACGGACTTCACGGATAGCGCGCTCCACATCTGCCTTGGTCGTGCCGGGTTTCAGGCCAAGCCCGATCTGGGCGCCCGGATCAGCGCGCAGTACGTACCAGCATTCGGTCTTCCCGCAAGGCTGGCCCATACGCGCCGCGGTTTCGTCATCGGGGTGAACCTGGACTGAAAGCTTGTCTTTGGGAAAAAGGAATTTGATCAGCAGAGGAAAGCGGGACTGATGGTTTCCCGCTTCTCCCAAAAGGTCAACGCCAAGCTCGCGGCCCAGGTCGGCGAGCGTTCTTCCAGCCAGCGGGCCGTTGGCGACCCGGCACTCGTCGCCGGTGAGCCAGGCTTCGCCGATGGGGCTGCCAAGGATCTCACGCGTATAGATGGGCGCAAGATCGTGGGCGCCCCAGATGCGCTCGTGAAACTGCGGCTGCAATAGCAGAGGATACAAGTCAGGCATGCAAGTTAAAATCCAGGACGCAACGCGCTCGGGCAGGGCCTAGAAAGTCTTAGACTCGCAAAAAAGCCCGGACGTTGTCCAGCAGCAGCTTTGCTTCGCGGCTTCTCTGCCGGCCCAGAACGCGCAGCAGCGGCCCGTTTCGGGGGCCATGGTCTAAAGCTTGCCAAACCACTCCTGCATGCGCTCCAGTCCACGCTCGATCTCGGTTGCCGCGGTTGCGTACGAGAGGCGGATGTGCTCGCGCGTGCCGAAAGCTTCGCCCGGAACCGTGACCACGTGGGCTTCATGAAGCAGCCGCTTGGCGACGTCAGCGGCCGAGTTGATGCCGGATTTGCCGAAGTAAGCTGACACGTTGGGATAAACGTAGAACGCACCCTCAGGCTTCACACAGGTGATTCCGGGAATCAATTTCAGATGGCCTAGAGTAAGTTCGCGCAGCAGGATGTAGTCCTTCTTCATCTTCTCGACGCAGTCCTGGGGACCGGTGACGGCGGCCAGGCCGGCCATCTGTACCATGTGCGCTGTGCTGGAGGTGCTCTGGCTCTGCAGCTTGGTCATGGCGCCGATGATCGGCGCCGGCGCCAGCGCGTAGCCAAGACGCCAGCCGGTCATGGCATAAGTCTTCGAGAGTGATCCGACGATAACCAGGTGCTGCTTCACGTCACTGAGCGAGCCGGCGGAGAACTTCCGCGGCGTGTAGTTCAGGTAGACGTAGCATTCGTCGGCGATAACGTAGATGCCGCGCTTATTCGCCAGGCGGAGGATAGCGCTGAAATCCGCCGGCTCAAGCACAGCGCCACTCGGATTATTGGGGCTATTGATAATGATGGCCCTGGTACGCGGCGTGATTGCCCGCTCGATCATCTCCGGGGTCAAGCGGAAGTTTTCTGCTTCGTCGGTTTCGACGAAGACGCATTTGCCCCCGGCGTACTCGATGATGTCTTTGAATGAAACCCAGTAGGGCACGGGAACGATGACTTCGTCGCCGTGGTCCACAAGCACCTGGATGGAGTTGAAGAGCGCGAGCTTGCCTCCGGTGGAGACCATGCATTCGCTGGGCTGATACAAAGAGCCGAAGTCGACAGCGTGGCGGCGGGCGATGGCAGTGCGCAGCTCCTGTATGCCGCCCACGGCGGTATAACGCGTAAAGTCTTTCTGGATGGCGTCAATGGCGGCGTCTTTGATGTGTTGCGGCGTGGAGAAGTGCGGCTCGCCGGCGCCGAACTCCACCAGGTCAGCACCGCGCGCCTTCAATTGCGCGGCTTCAGCCACAACGGCCATGGTGGCGCTGATCTCAATGCGGTTTACACGATCACTGAATTGCTTAACAGCAGGTACGGTCGCCATTTCATCCTCACTTCAAGGTTACACTTCATGATTGTGCTGCGGCGCCGCCATGGAATTTCTCCCGCAGCCGTTGTTCCACCAGTTCCGGCACCAGCCCGCGCACGGAACCACCCAGGCGAAAAACTTCTTTCACCAGCCGCGAGCTCAAATAAGAATAAGCTTCGGCCGGCATCATAAAAACGGTTTCCAGTTGCGGCTGCAGCTTGCGGTTCATCAGGGCCATCTGCAGCTCGTATTCGTAGTCACTGATGGCGCGAATGCCACGCAGCACCGCTTTGGCTTTTTTCTGCATGGCGTAGTCCACCAGCAGGCCGTCGAAAGTCTCAACCCGCACATTTTCGTAACGCTTCGTCATGTGCTCCAGCATTTCCATACGCTCGGCCAGGGTGAAGAGCGGATCTTTTTCCGAGTTGCGCAGGATCGAGACGATCAGTTCGTCAAAGATCTTGCTGCCGCGCTCAATCAGGTCGAGGTGCCCGTTGGTAAGCGGGTCAAACGAGCCGGGATAAATGGCGCGCACTAGGTTCAAGTTGAATCCTGGGTCGATTTAAAAGTTGTTCAGAAAATTGCGGTCTGAAATCTGATTTTAAGCTGGTTTGGCAGGCGCGGCAATGCGGGAATTACGGTATTGTTTCCACCTGCAGCTCTGGTGCAAGCTGCTGAAGACAAGCAATTTAAACGAGAATTACTTCTGTACAGGCTGTCGCGTTCGTTTTTCTTTACATCTCAGAGAGCAGACGCGTATGTTTAACTCGCTGGACCAGATTGCCATTCAAGGAAACGATCAGCCGATGTTACGAAAAGCTTCGCGCAGTGAAGAGACCCTGCTGTTTGCCAAGAACTTTCTCCAGCATCCCATGATGCTCGGTTCCCTGGTGCCGAGCTCGCGGTTTCTGATCGACCGGCTGCTCAGCAAGATTGATTGGAAGCGTGCCCGTACCATCGTTGAGTATGGACCGGGCGTGGGCACCATTACTGCACACATCCTGCAGCGCATGTCGCCCGAAGCGCTGCTGGTGGTTTTTGAGATGAATGAAGACTTCGTCCGCTATCTCAACCGGACTATTCCCGATCAGCGGCTGCACGTGGTGCATGGCTCGGCGGAGAATGTTCAGCGCGAACTGGACCGGCTGAAGCTCGACGGCGCCGACTACATTATTTCCGGAATTCCCTTTACCACCATGCCGATGGAGCTGCGGGAAAAGATCATGCGGGAATCGCGTGAAGCGCTGAATCCCGGCGGCGCAGCGCTGGTCTATCAGTTCACACGCGCCGTCCTGCCCTACCTGCGCAGCCATTTCCGCCAGATTGACCAGGATTTTGAACCACGCAACATCCTGCCGGCCAGATTGTTCTATTGCACACAGAGCTCGCGTTGAGTCGCCCTTAATTGCTTGGAGACGCGGGCGTTGCTGCTTGTGGCTGCGGGACAACCATCCCATTTGCCTTCAATGCGCGATCCAAAGCCGCGCGCACACGACTGAGAGGCACAACCCCGCTCGGAAATATTTCGCCGTTCACAAACAAAGTGGGCGTGCCGTCGACACCCAGCGATTCTGCCCCGTTCATGGACGCCTTTACGGCTTTGTCGTCCTGGGCCTTAATGCATGCCTGGAGGTTGTCGGGATTCAGTTTGTAGTCTGTGCCCTGCTGGGCAGCGATTCTATCCAGCGCGGCGAAACGCTGGTCGAGTGTCTTCTCAGCGTTGATCGAGTTCTGGTTGCCATGGATCTGGTCGACGAAACTCCAGAAAGCATCAGTGTTTTGAGCGCCAAGGCAGTTGGCATCTACCGCAGCGTGAATTGCCCAGGAATGGTTGGGTAAAGGGAAGTCCTTGTAGATGAAGGTTACACGGTCGCCGTATTCCTTCAGGATCTGCGGGAATAATGACTGGTGCATCATGGTGCAGTAGGGGCACTGAAGATCGTCATATACGACCACGGTGACTTTGGACGACTTTGCTCCGCGGGTAGGCCGGCCTTGCAGCTCCATTTTTTTCATGATGTCGCCGTACGGGTCCTGCGACAGATCAACCTTGAGCATTCTGACGATGGATTTGTGGTCCCTGGCGAGAAGAAAGGGGAAATCACGCTTGCGCTCTCCTTCACCAATGGTCACAGTGAAGGCGTCATGGCCGGGCCACTCGGAGCTGGGGGATAACGGCCCGATCTTGACCGGAATGTCCGCGGGTATGTTGTATTCGACGCGTATCTGGCGTTCAATCTGTGTGCTTAAGTCGGTTGGCGCAGGCTGCGCGGCACAGCTGATGGAAAGCAGCACTACAAGAGAGAAAAGCGAAGAAAATACTTTCACTGGAAACCACCTTAGGATCATTGCGGGATTGAAATTATCTCATGCGTTTGAACGGAAAGCACGCTCCTCCGCCACGGCAGGCGGGGCTTTTCACTCTTACATGATGGAAATCCGGAGAAGCGCTAAGGCACGGTTACCATGTCAGTCGCGTTGTCACTGGAAGGAGCCGTGGTGTGCGATAGCTGCACTAAGGCGCCGGTTGTCGGGTTGATGCTGTAGGTAAAGAGAGATCCGGGCGAAGAGATGAAGGCAAACCTGCCGCCCAAATCAAGCGTGACTGTGCTGGCGTTGTTCACGATCGCCGAAGGAATGGGAGTGAACGTTCCCGCTAATGGATTCACGGCGTAGCCTTTCACGGTTTGAGCGCCCAGAGGCGTGAATGCCGCAACGTAGAGAAATTTTCCATCGGGTGTAATCGCAATGGATTGCGCTCCGGGATCAATGGGGAATGGAGACCCATTGACCAGGCTGAGAGCGCCTCCGGCGGCGATGGCGAACACCGCAACTGAGCCTTCATTTTGATTGGCGACGTACAGAAACTTTCCATCAGAAGTTGCCGCCATGGGCCCGGCCGATCCACCGGTGGATAGAGGTGTTCCAGGAATGATGGTGAGCTGCCCGATTGGGGCGACGATAGAAAATGCGGCCACCAATCCGTTGCCGGCATTGAAGAGAAACCGGCCGTCAGCGCTGGTCACGCTAAAGGTGCCCACCGGCGGCGCATTCGATGTAGTTGTGGTTTTGGAAAGCGCGCCGGTGTTCTGATCGATCAGGTAAACATCGAAACCGGTGCTGGCGGAATCGCCCGCGCCGTTGGGTTCAAATAGAAAACGCCCCAGGCCATCGATCGCCAGAAGATTGTCATTGCGTATGGGAAAGACAATCGGGCTGCCCGGGACGGCGGTGAGCGCGCCGGTTTGCGAGTTCACTTTGAACCCGGCGATACCGGGATTGCCGATAATCATGCCAATAAAGGAGGCCTCTACGTTGAGCACGTACACAAACCTTCCACGCGTATCAGCCGTAATTTGGATGATGCTGGGCTGGCCCAGCCCTTCGCCGAACGGCGATCCCACCACGGGTGAAACGGAGCCATCACCCAGAATTGCTCCGGCCTGGACGCTGCCGCTCTCGAAGCCGGGTGTTCCGTAAATGAACCGGCTGAGCAAAACGGGCGTCGGTGTCGGGACGGGCGTCGGGCTGGGCGTGGGAGTAAAGGTGGGCGTGGGAGTAGGAGAGGGATTTGAGACCCCATTGACGCTCACGGAGCCGCAACCTATGACGGCCAATAAAAGTCCGACCGCAAGGACAAGACTTAACAGCTGCGCAACCCGTGTTCGGCCCATTTTGTTGCTTCTCCGATTTTGGCCGGCGCCTAATGCTCCCGCGTCATTTCATATCGCAGACAAATACAGCTCTCCGATGGAGCAGTGTGGCGCTCCCATCGGGTAGACGCCCGACCTTATGAAAGATGCAAGGGTTTGCTGAAACGTTTGTATCGGGGATGAGATTCGAGAGAAATGTTGGCGTTTCGTTGAAGGACGGCGAGGCTAAGTCCTTTCGATGCGATTTCCTGTCAGGAAAATGACTCTTGCTTGCAGAGGAGATGAATTCAAATTGTGACGACTACTTTTCCGAACGTCTCATTCGATTCCAGCCGGGCGTGAGCCTGGCTCACTTCATCCAGCTTGAAAGTGCTATCGATATTCGGGCGGAGCACGCCGCTCGCCAGTAGAGGCACTACTTCTTCGGCGAACCGCCGCGTGACCTCAATCTTTTCGTCCAGCGGGCGCGCACGCAACACGGTGCCCCACACTCTGAGTCGTTTGCTCAGCATGTAGCGCGCTTCCAGCTCGTAGTTTCCCCCGGCCACGGTACCAACCAGGACCATACGGCCTTTGCCGGCCATCAGTTTCTGACTGGCTTTGACGTACGGACCGCCGACCAGATCGAGCACTACGTTGATGCCCTTGCCCCCAGTCCACTTCAGTGCGGCAGCTTGCAGTTCTTCGAAGTTTTCCCGAACCGCCAGCCCGGCTTCAAGACCAAGTGATTGTGCCTGCTGAATCTTGCCGGCGGTGCGTGAGGTACCGAAAGGTACGGCTTGGAGGGCTCGGCAGAGCTGCACCGCCGCCAGTCCGACACCGCTGCCCACCGCATGGATGAGCACTGTTTCACCAGGACGAAGATTGGCCTGGGTCCACAGCGCATCATGGGCGGTGATGAAGACCTCAGGGACCGCGGCTGCCTGTTCAAAGCTGAGGTTCGAAGGGATCTCGGCCAGCAGATGTTCGGAGGTCGCGAGATATTCAGCTTGGGCTCCGCCACCGATCAAGCCAAAGACGCGCTGCCCGGTCTTCCATTGCCGGACTGACGCGCCGATCTCAGCGACTTCGCCGGCGAATTCCATGCCGGGGATTTCCGCCGGGAAGCCCGGAGGCGGAGGATACTTGCCTTGTCGCTGGAGAAGGTCGGCGCGGTTGAGTGAAGAGGCGCGCACCCGCACCAGCACCTGTTCGTCGTTGATCGTGGGCCGCTGAACCTGCCGGATTTCCAGCACTTCCGGGCCGCCAAAGCTCGAGATCCAGGCTGCGCGCATGGTGTTCATTGTTCTTTAATCCCGAGCGAAGCGAGGGACCCCTACCCGGTAAAAGAAATTATAGGGCTTAGATGTGGTTCGCATGGTTGAAGCGCCTAGTTTCTAACGAAAGGTGGAACAAGCTGGATCAGGCAAAAACTCGAATGGTCTGAGCGATTGGAGATCACAGAGCGAAAAACCCGTGCGAGCCTGGGCTGACACTGGACGGTGATCGATGTCACATACTATCCTTAGGTAATCTGGCTTATCATTGCTGGTGCGGGGCTCGCTCCGATATATTTCTTATCCGACATGTACGAAGACTTTCACGCTACCGATCGCTGGACCGGACAAAAGCTGCATTGTGTTTACCAGGCACTGATTGTTGCCATCGCCACCCGGCATGCCGACGCCGTGGACATTAAATTTCTGGCGAGCGGCCGACCTGTATGGATCGCATTACCGCATCCAACCTGGGTGGAATACAACCAACGCACGGGCCGGGTGATTACCGATCCGCTGGCTATTCAGACTGCCGGTCATTTCCTGAAAGCAGCCATTGAATCCGGCACCTATGAACATGGCCGGGAGATGTACACGCTTACGGTAGAGGAAGCCCTCAGACATTTGAATGCTGTGTTGCACGAAGTAGGAGCGCCGGAAGATGCGCTCGTGAAGACGGCCTAGCCCGTCTCAAGCCAAAACCCACTGTTCGCGCCAGTCGTTTCCCCCTGGACGCCCTCAGGTTTTGAGAACAGGAGATCTCGCAATCATGTCACAAACTCTACCAGCCCTTGATGCAGCTTCCACCCTGGATACACTTCTCAAAAGCAGCAAAGTTCACACCAACCTGCATTCCGGCCTGTTGGTGGAGCATGCGGTGCGGCGGGGCGAAGGTCTGCTCGCGGACAATGGCGCACTGGTGGGTTACACAGGAAAATTCACTGGGCGCACCCCGAAGGACAAATTCACGGTAAAAGATCCTGTAACGGCGGAACTGGTGAACTGGAACAACTCCAACCAGCCCTTCGATGTCGAGAAATTTGATGCGCTCCTGGAACGCGTAACCGCCTATCTGCGCGGCAAAGAGCTGTTTGTGCAGGACCTGTTTGCCGGCGCCGATCCTAAATACCGGATGCCGATTCGCGTGATCAATGAATATGCCTGGCACAATCTCTTTGCCCGCGCGCTGTTTGTGCGCCCGACGAACGAAGAGCTGAAGTCTCACCACGCGCAATTCACCATCGTCAGCGCGCCGGAGTTCCAGGCTGATCCGCAGCGCGATGGCACACGTTCGGAAGCTTTTATCATCGTCAATTTCACGCGCAAGATTGTGTTGATCGCCGGGACCAAGTATGCCGGTGAGATGAAGAAGTCAATCTTCGGCGTCATGAACTTCCTGCTGCCGCAGAACAACGTGTTCCCCATGCATTGCTCGGCCAACGTCGGCAAGAACGGCGAGACCGCACTGTTCTTCGGACTTTCCGGCACGGGCAAGACCACGCTCTCAGCAGACCCGGAGCGCCTGCTGATCGGCGATGACGAACACGGCTGGGGACCGAGCGGCATCTTCAATTTTGAAGGCGGCTGTTATGCCAAGTGCATCAAGCTGTCAAAGGAGAATGAGCCGCAGATCTGGAATGCGATTCGCTTTGGATCGGTGCTGGAGAATGTCACCCTCGATCCGGAAACGCATGTTCCTGACTACAACGATGACAGCCTCACGGAGAATACCCGCTGCGCGTATCCGGTGGACTTCGTGGACGGCGCTGTGATTCCGGGAATCGGCAAACATCCGAAGAATGTGATCTTCCTCACTGCCGATGCCTTTGGCGTGTTGCCTCCAATTGCCAAGTTAAACACTGACCAGGCGATGTATCACTTCCTTTCCGGCTACACCGCCAAGGTGGCAGGAACAGAAGCTGGTGTGGAAGAGCCGCAACCGGACTTTTCAACCTTGTTTGGAGCGCCGTTCTTCCCCTTGCGGCCCAAGGTGTACGCGGAAATGCTGGGGCGGCGAATGCAGGAGCACGGCGCACAGTGCTGGCTGGTGAATACGGGCTGGTTTGGCGGACCCTACGGCGCGGGATCGCGCATGAAGCTGGCTTATACCCGGGCGATGGTGAACGCCGCCATTGAAGGCAAGCTGAATGACGTAGAGTTTGAGACCGATCCGGCATTTGGGCTCACCGTGCCCAAGACCGTGCCTGGAGTTCCGGTTGAATTTTTGCGCGCACGCGACGCCTGGAAAGACAAGGCGGCGTATGACAAATCTGCAGCCAATCTCTCGGCCATGTTTGCCAAGAACTTTGAGAAGTTCGAGGCTCCGGCGAATGTGCGCGCAGCCGGCCCTGGTACGAAAAAGGGCTGAGCGGCGGCCAACAGCCAGGATTGCAATAAAAAGAGACGCTGCTTTCGGCAGCGTCTCTTTTTGTTTTTGAATGTCAACTTAATTTTAGGGCGCCGTCACGGACACCCTTTAAGCGGGGACCAGTCAGGCGGCTTTTTCGTCGAGACTTTTCTTGACCGCAGCGCTGATCCGTTCGATGAATGAAAGCGGCTGTTCTTCACTCGCAGGCGAGTGACCCAGCCGGTCGCGGAGAAGCTGTAAGAACCTGGTCACGCGCTGCAAACGTTGCGCCTCAATCCCATCCCGCACGCTCTGAGGATCAAGTACGGACGCAGCCTCAAGGTACTGCCAGAGCAAGAGCCGCATGTCATCCACGGCGCTTTTGAGTCCCGTGAGCAAATCCACGTCGAGTTCAGCCGCCGGGACCGATGGTTTCTCGGCCGACTCCGGGGCCTGCATGGCCATCCAGTAGAGATCGCCATGCAACGCATTCAACGCGTTGGTCAGGTCTTTCAGGTGGCTTACCAGTTCCCTGTTATCAGTGCGAAGGTGGCGTTCCGTCGTCATAATGGGGGATTCCTTAATACCTCTAGTACAACTATTAGTGTCTAGGATGCGCCTGATGTTGCATTTTTTCCGGTTACCCAAGGACATGTACGCTACGGCAAAATCGTATTAAAAAAGGTAACTGCATACGATTTCACACAATTGAACATCGGCTGGCTTTGGGGACTCATCATTCCTGTTTACAATAGCTTAGAGCAACGCTGCGGCTCGGACATATGGCGATGAATTGCGAGCTTGTGCGCCGTGGCAAAGCAGAGAACCCGGAATATTTAAGGCATTTTTTAGGCCTAGGATAAGTTTCTCGACCCACGGCAAAATACTGTGAAGTAAGCAGGCCTAGGGACATCGTTGCCGAAACCAGATCGGAACGGCAAGCAACTACAGACAGCAGAACACGAGCAATGTATTCGCGGCAGATCAAAATTCGCTACAACGCCGGCGCGGAAACGGTGGCCTGTCCAATCAAGTGGCTGGACAGCTTTTCCATGCGCAGCTTCACCAACGATTCCATCTTCGACGACACGCTTCCCGTAGCCGATGGCTTGATACGCGTGGGCACGCGCGTTCCCCTGGACCGGCTCAAAGAGGCGATGGAAGACTGGTTTCGCAGAAAAAGTTATTTGAGCAAAGAACAGCACTTGCAGGTGGAAGAGATTCGTTAGGCGCGGCTATGTCGATTTGACTGGGCTGCAATGGGTAAGCTAGCCTCATAAGCTGGTCTGCGGGTTGGAATTACGCTGTCGCAGGCTGCACCTTTCGCGGCATAACTTCAGTGGATCGAGGGCCGCAATCAGATGAGAGCTCTGCGTAAATTTCTGATTTTTCAACTGCTTGCCTTCTGTGTCGCCGCCCAGGCGGGGTATGCGCAGGGGCTGCGGCCGGTCCATGCCAGCAAGGCCATGGTGGTTAGCGTGCACCAGGAGGCCTCAAGAGTCGGCGCTGAGATCATGCGACAGGGCGGCAATGCCGTGGACGCTGCTGTGGCCACCGGCTTCGCATTGGCGGTGGTGCATCCTGCGGCGGGAAATATCGGCGGCGGCGGATTCATGCTGCTGCGTAAGTCGAACGGCGAGGTGCATTTCCTCGACTATCGCGAAAAAGCTCCCAAAGCTGCCACGCGTGACATGTACCTGGATGCGCAAGGCAATGTGATTCCGAATGCGAGCCTGATCGGTTACAAAGCTGTTGGCGTGCCGGGATCGGTTGCAGGGCTGGTGTATGCGCAGAAACACTGGGGCAAGCTGCCACTGCGTACGGTGATGGCGCCGGCCATCCGGCTGGCGCGTGACGGCGTGCGCCTGACCTACGAAGAAGCACGCTCCATGCATGATCCTGACCTGGCCAACTTCCCGGACTCCAAACGTATCTTCCAACGCGACGGAAAGCTGTATATAGCCGGAGAGATCTTTCGCCAGCCGGAGCTGGCGCGAACTCTGCAGCGAATCGTCGCCAATCCCAGTGATTTCTACAAAGGCGCGATGGCGCGCGAACTGGCGGAGGAGATCAAAAGCGGCGGGGGATTGATTACGGCTGAAGACCTGGCAGAGTACGAGGTCAAAGAGCGGCAAGCGGTCCGAGGCAGCTATCGCGGCTATGAAGTGATCAGTGCGCCGCCGCCAAGTTCTGGCGGCATTACCATGCTTGAGGCGCTGAATATCCTTGAGGGTTATGATCTGGGAAAGCTTGGCAATCGCTCGGCTGATTCCATTCACCTGACGACAGAAGCTTTCCGAAGGGCATTTTTTGATCGCGCTGAACTACTGGGTGATCCGGATTTCAGCCGGATTCCTGTGGCCCAGCTGATTGACAAGAAATATGCCGCTGGCTGGCGAGGATCGCTGGACATGATGCGCGCCAGCGACAGCCAAGAGTTGCGTCGTCCGGCGGGTTTCGGCGAGCTTGACCGTCAAGCCGCGCTGCATGGACCTTACGCGGGCGTCGAGTCGACCCAGACGACGCATTATTCAGTGGTTGATTCCGAAGGCAATGCGGTAGCTGTTACCACCACGCTGAATGATGGTTTTGGTTCGCGCGTTACTGCGGGCAAGCTGGGTTTTCTTTTGAATGACGAGATGGACGATTTCACTTCCAAGCCTGGCGTGCCCAATGGGTACGGGCTGATTCAGGGTGAAGCCAATGCGATTGCTCCGGGGAAGCGTCCGTTGAGCGCCATGGCGCCGACGATCGTGGTGAAGGATGGCAAGCTGTTCCTGGTGCTGGGATCACCGGGCGGGCCGCGAATCATCAGCACGGTGGCCAATATCCTGATGGGAGTTGTGGACTACGGGCTTGATATTCAACAGGCGGTGAATGCGCCGCGTTTTCACCATCAGTGGCAGCCGGATGAAATTGCTATTGAAAAGAATGGCATCTCGCCTGACACCATCAAGCTGTTGCAGGCACGTGGGCACAAAGTGAAAGAACAGGGCTATTGGAGCGACGGAGAATGTATCGCGGTGGATCCAAAGACGGGTGAGTTGCTGGGGGCTCCAGACGGCCGCAATGGCGGGAAGGCGGTGGGTTACTGATGCTGCGTGCGATGTCGAGTTACGTTCACATCAAGCGGCGGCTGCATCCCGGCCTGCTGGACGCGATGGCCCGGGGCGGGGCGCAGGCGATCGAGATTTTTGCTGCTCGCGGCCACTTCAACTATCACGACAAAGAGCACATCAAGGAGCTCGGGAGCTGGTTCAAGTCGGAAAAGATTGAGTTCCACTCCATGCACTCGCCCATTTACATGGGCAATGATTTCCGCTCCGGCGGGCAGACGGTGAATATTGTCGATCCGGACAAGCGGTTGCGGATCGAGGCCATGGATGAGATCAAGCGCGCGATCGAAGTGGCGGAGTATGCGCCGTTTCGCTATCTGATTCAGCATATCGGCAAAAGCGATGAGTATGACGATCCGCGCAAGTTTGAGAATGCGTTGAGCGGTATCGAGCACCTGCGCGCCTTTGCCCGGCCGCTGGGCGTAAGCCTGCTGCTGGAAAACATTCCCAACGATCTCTCCACGCCGGAAAAGCTCAAGGAGATCACGCGGCTGCTGCGCTATGAAGACCTGGGCTATTGCTTTGACGTAGGACACGCGCACCTAATGAGCTCCGTGCACCAGGCCTTTAGCGTGATGGAAGACCGCATCCGTTCGACGCACGTTCATGACAATCGTCGCGACAAGGACGCGCACCTGTGGCCTGGAGACGGCACGATTGACTGGGACCAGACCATGCAGGCGCTACGCGGAGCGCAGCATGCTCCCGCGCTGCTGCTGGAGATTGAAGGCGAAGAAGGAATGGATGTTCCGGGCAAGATGGCGACGGCATTTGGGAAGCTGGAAGCGGCGGGAGTCGCGGCAGAGTAGAAGGAATCGCCGGGATCGCCGACATCTAACCCCAACAAGCCAAAATCGGGCTTGTCGGGGGGCCCCGACATCGCGCGTGATCGCCGTGATCGGAAAACCAGGGTTTGGATTAAGTTCACATGGATACAACCACAACACAGGCTCCAGTTACCACAATCGCGGAAGTCGGCCGGCATGAGGGGCAGGCTGTAACCATTCACGGCTGGCTGTACAACAAGCGCGAGAGCGGCAAGCTGATCTTTCCCATCTTTCGCGACGGCTCAGGAGTGATTCAGGGCGTGGTGCCCAAGAACCAGGTGACGCCTGAAGTTTTCGACACGCTGCATACGCTCACCGACGAATCGAGCGTGATCGTCACCGGCAAAGTACGCGCGGACAAGCGCGCGCCCGGCGGTTATGAGCTTGATGTGAGCGATGTGAAAGTAGTGCAGCGAGTGCCGGAAGACGATCCGTTTCCTATCGCACGCAAAGAGCACGGCATTGACTTTCTAATGGAGAACCGCCACCTCTGGGTGCGCACCCCACGTCAGACAGCGATCCTGCGCGTGCGAGCGGAAATCATACGCGCCGCACGTAATTTCTTTGACGAACGCGGCTTCACGCTGACCGATCCGCCGATCCTGACGCCGGCTGCGTGTGAAGGCACCACAACTCTGTTTGAGGTCGAC
Organism: Candidatus Angelobacter sp.; assembly: GCA_036557225.1. Classification (GTDB taxonomy): domain Bacteria; phylum Acidobacteriota; class Terriglobia; order Terriglobales; family Acidobacteriaceae; genus Angelobacter. The sequence continues at coordinate 56,712 of DATBHX010000142.1, read as the reverse complement.
TACTTTGATGACCAGGCATACCTCACGCAGAGCGGCCAGCTTTATATCGAAGCCATGGCCATGGCGCTGGGCAAGGTGTATTCGTTTGGGCCAACGTTCCGTGCTGAGAAATCGAAGACGCGCCGCCACCTGACCGAGTTCTGGATGGTTGAGCCCGAGGTCGCGTACGCGGAGCTGGACGACATCATGGTGCTGGCCGAGGAGTTCATCAGCCACCTGGTGCAGAGTGCGCTGGCGAATCGGAAAGCCGATCTTGAGACGATTGGGCGTGACGTGAGCAAGCTGGCCAACATCAAGCCGCCGTTTCCACGCATCAGTTATGACGAAGCCGTGAAGATGCTGCAGGGAGGCCATGCCAAAGGCCAGGTGGAAGCAAAGTTTGAGTGGGGCGGCGATTTTGGCTCGCCCGATGAGACGTATATATCGTCGCAATTTGATAAGCCGGTGATGATCCATCGCTATCCGGCGCAGGTGAAGGCGTTTTACATGGAGCCGGACCCGCAGCGGCCGGAGCTGGCGCTGTGCGTGGACGTGCTGGCGCCGGAAGGTTACGGCGAGATCATCGGCGGGTCGCAGCGTATTGGCGACTACAACCAGCTGGTGAAACGCATCCAGGAGCACGGCCTGCCGGAGGCGGCGTTCAAGTGGTATCTGGATCTGCGCAAGTTTGGCGGCGTGCCGCATGCGGGCTTCGGCATGGGCATTGAGCGCGCTGTGGCATGGGTTTGCGGCCTGGAGCACGTGCGCGAGACGATTCCGTTTGCGCGTACGCTCACCCGTATCTATCCCTAGATTGAAGAGACTGAAGACATTGAGAACATAGACTGGAACCTATGACTCCCGATCCAACCAATTCGGCGACTGCGGCGACCAAGATTGAGCCATCGAACCCGCCGGTGGTGGCCGATAACATTGTTCCCAAGAAGATCAGGATTCTTGGCGTGCCGCTCGATCTTGGGCAGTCACGGCGCGGCGTCGATATGGGCCCGTCAGCCGTGCGAGTAGCCGGGCTTGAGGCGCGCCTGGAAGGCCTGGGCCACGTGGTGGAAGATGGCGGCAATATCGCCGTGGCGATCGCGGAGCAGAAGAAATCGGGCGATCCGCATGCGAAGTATCTTAAGGAGATCACGGCCACCTGCACCAAGCACGCGGAACAGGTTTTCAAAACCCTGGAAGCGGGCAAATTTCCGCTGGTGCTGGGTGGAGATCATTCGGTTGCGGCAGGCACGGTTGCTGGAGTAGCGGAATTCTTCCGCCAGCAGCGGCGCGTGCAGGAGCAGAAGGTCGGGCTGATCTGGATTGACGCTCACGCCGACATCAATACTCCGGAAACCTCGCCCAGCGGCAACGTGCATGGCATGCCGCTGGCGGCCATCATGGGGCTGGGGCCGCCGGAGCTGGCGGATATCTACGGCTTCAAACCCAAGGTCCACGCGGAGAATTGCGTGCTGATCGGTGTGCGCGACGTAGACGCCCGGGAAAAGGAAAATATCAAGGAGACGGGGATCGAGGTTTACACCATGCGTGACATCGACGAGCGTGGCATGCGCACGGTGATTGAAGAAGCGCTGCGTGTCGCCGGTCGCGGCACAGCAGGTTATCACGTCTCGCTGGACATGGACTGGATCGATCCGGAAGATGCTCCTGGAGTGGGAACGCCGGTGCGCGGCGGTGCCAGCTATCGCGAGGCGCATCTGGCGATGGAGATCATCGCCGATCACGGACGCATGACCAGCTTTGAGATCGTGGAGGTCAACCCGGTGATCGACGAGCACAATCGCACGGCGGACCTGGCGGTGGAGCTGACGCTTTCAGCGTTTGGAAAGAAGATTCTGTGACGCGGCATCCTGTTGGCGATCTGCCAACATCTTTCGAAGCGAGAGGAATGGAGGAAGCATGCGCAAAGCGGTAGTGCCTCTATTGATATTGTTTTCCTTATCCATTTTTCCTGCCAATGGAGTCCAGGACGAGCCCAAGCGCGCGCCTTCGACGGCGGAGGAGCGTACGCGGTTTGTCAACCTGACTCATAAACTCGAGCAGAATCCTCTAGACAAGAGCCTGTACCAGGACAAGGCGTGGGCCAAGCAGTGGCTGGAAGACATTCCTGATGTGAACGTGACTATCTGCGCCCCGGTTCTGTTTGGGCTGGACTTTATTAAAGAACAGAACAAGTACACGCCGCAGCTCTCTTATCAGGCGACATTCGCCGAAGCAGTTTTCATCATTGAACATCCGGAGAAAAAGAGCGACACCACCGCGCAGTTTCTCGCGGGTGTGGAGAGCGCGCTGAAAGCGTATACGGCGATCGTAAAGAGCGAACCGGGCGCCAAGTCAAAGGCGCTGGATGACCTGCTGGAGAAACAAAAGCAGGGCAAGCTGGCTGATTTTGTGCGCGATGCCAGCAAGGAATGCGAAGACAAAAAAGAAGGAGCATGAGCGACTGATGAGCCGGCTCATGCCAAGGTTCTTTCCGGCTTGCTTGATTGGATGCCTGGCCTTTGTGTTGGCTGGAACTGGATACGCGCAGCAAAGCAGGCCAGTACAAGCAAAGCCTGACAGCAAGGATTCAGCCACTGCGCCTGCTGTACCGGAAAAGCCGGCGGAGAAACACTCAACGCCGGAGGACCAGCAGCGACTGGTCGCGATTGCCCACAAACTGGAGGCTGCGCCGCTCGATCCCACGCTTGGTCCTGACCGGGAATGGGCAGTGAAGTGGGTGGTGGCGGCGCCGGACGTCCATGTGCGCGTGTGTACGACGTTGCTTTCCGATCTGCGCCGGCCCAGATATAAATACCGTCCTGAACTCAACAGCCAGTTGTTGATTTCGAGCGCTGCTTTTCTGATTGAGCACCCGGAACAGTCGTCGGACAATGTGGCGCAGAGCGTCGGCGGAATGGAAGGCGTGCTCAAGGCCTATTCGGCGATTCTCAAAACCGATCCTCAGGCCACAGCCAGCTCGCTCGATGGACTATTGCAGAAGCAGAAAGAGGGCAAGCTGGCGGAGACGGTGCGGGAAAAAGTTAAGGATTGTCTCTGATTCCACGGTATAGTTTCCTCCGCTCGGCATAGCCCTGCTACTCCGCTATGTGAGCTTAATTTGCCGGAGGAGAACAATGTTCTGTGCTCGATGTGGCCAGCAAATCCCCGATGCCAGTGAGATTTGTCCACTTTGCGGGCGTGAGGCTGCGCTGAAAGTCGATCCTCCACCGGCAATGCCGGCGACGTCGCAGGCAGCCGCGGCTGCTCCAGGGCAGATTCTATGGCCGGATGAGCCAGCGGTAATCGGGCCTCCCAAACGCCGTCCTGATCTGAAAGGAGTCGGGGGCTGGCTACTTTTCTTCTGTGTTTCCCTCACAGTTCTGGTGCCGCTGGTTTTGGCTTTCCGCGTGTGGGCAAGCGGCCTTGGATGGGAAGGCATTTTTGATCTTGCCCTCGCCGCATACGGTGTCTTGGTTGGAATCATGGTCTGGAATGTGCACCCACGCGCCTTCGTGCTGCTGTGGATTTACTTTGGAGTGACGGTGTTCCTGCTGGTTCTGGACATTGCCAGTTCATTTTTTCTGCCTGAGGAACAAGATCCAGGAGAGATGATGCAGCTTTTCCGAGCATTGGTCTCGACAATCGGGTGGTTTCTATATTTCAAGAAATCAGATCGCGTACAGGCCACGTTCGGAAGAAATCTGTAAATGAAGCGGTCGGCAACCAGCTATCGGCCATCAGCAAGAATTCTTACAGCAATGGGCGCGAAGAACGCAAAGAGTGAGATCAGGCTGAACGCTGATTGCTGACTGCTGAATGCTGCTTTACAGTATTCCTGATGAACAAGCTCAGGGTCGGCATACTGTTTGGCGGACGCAGCGGCGAACACGAAGTCTCACTTCTTTCCGCGGCCTCGGTCCTCAAGGCCATCAACCAAGACAAATATGAAGTGGTACCCATCGGCATCAGCAAGGAAGGCCGGTGGCTTACCGATGCGCACGCGGAGCGGCTGCTGCGCGGAGAAGAGGAAGGCGGCCGCCATCTTCGCGCCGGGGATCCGGAGACCACGCCTGGCGCCGCCGTGCTGGCGCGCGGTGAAGCGGTGATTGTGCCGCCGGTGCCGCAGTCGCATGGGCTGATTCCGTTTGAGAGCGCGGCTTCTTCCGGACAAGAAAGCATTGATGTGGATGTAATCTTCCCGGTCCTGCACGGAACGTTTGGAGAAGACGGCACAATCCAGGGACTGTTTGAGCTGGCCGACATTCCTTACGTCGGCGCGGGCGTACTTGGCTCTGCCGCGGGCATGGACAAGGACGTGATGAAGCAGCTCTTCGCCGGCGCAGGGCTGCCGATTGTGAGGCACGTATCCATTTTGCGCAGCCAGTGGGAAAAAGATGCGAAGAAGGCCCGAAAGCTGGTGGAAAGCAAGTTGAAATATCCGGTGTTTGTGAAACCGGCGAATTTGGGATCGTCTGTCGGCATCAGCAAGGCGCATGATCGCAAGGAACTTGGGCCGGCGATTGAGACGGCAGCGGGCTTTGACCGGAAGGTCGTGATCGAGCAGGGTGTGGGCGGAAAAAAGCAGAAGGCGCGGGAGCTGGAATGCTCGGTGCTGGGCAATGATGAGCCGCAGGCTTCCACTGTGGGTGAGATTGTGCCCGCGGCGGAGTTTTATGATTACAGCGCCAAATATCTGGATGAAGGTTCGCAACTCGTGATCCCGGCCAAGATCACCAGGAAACAGACCCGGCAGGTGCAAGAAATGGCCATACGCGCGTTCCAAGCAGTGGATTGCTCCGGACTGGCGCGGGTGGATTTCCTGATGGACCCCAAGTCAGAAAAAATTTATCTAAATGAGATCAACACCATGCCGGGCTTCACGTCTATCAGCATGTATCCCAAGCTGTGGGCGGCTTCAGGGTTGGGATATGCCGAGCTGATTGACAGGTTGATCGGGCTGGCGATGGAGCGTTACCAGGAGAAGAAGAAGAACCGGTATAGCAGAAATTGAGGTAGCAGGTCAGTTTCCTATTCATCGCTAGCGCGATGAACGTCTGCCTAAAGGCCCGCGTCCCGGTGTGCCGGGGCGCTAGACGCTGATACTGCTAGTGGGTCAGTTTTTCAAACTGACCCACTACCAAATTAACAGGAATTTCATCAGGGATTTCGCAGTCGGGGAAACAATCAGCAGTCTGCAGGTGATTAGCAAGAAAGATCGAGCGCGGAGAATGGCAACTGCCGGCAAAACGATTCTGTTTGCACTCATGCTGGCCCTCCCATGGGCCGCACAAGCGGAAGAACCGCAGGCTGCTACCGTAGAAGGCACAGTCATCAACGCACAGAACAGCCGCACGATTCCCCGGGCCAGCGTCAGCCTGCAGGGCATGAAAGGCGTGGGGAGCAGGTCAACACGCGCTGATGGCAGCGGCCACTTCATCTTTGATCGCGTGGAACCGGGCCAATACAAGCTGACGGCGGAGCGGCAGGGCTTCTACTCCGACGAACATAAGCGTGAGTATCAAGTCATGGTGGAAGCCGCTGCGGGGCAACACGTGAAAGGCCTGGCGGTGCGCCTGATGCCGACTGCTGTGGTAACGGGCGAGATCCTTGACGAATATAACGATGGCCTGCAGAACGTTGAAGTCAAATTGCTGGCCCGGCAGGTGCGGCTCGGCCAGATGTATCTACGACAGGCGGGAAGAGCGATCACAGACGATCGCGGACAATACCGCATCTCCGGGCTTCGTCCGGGGAAGTATTATCTGGCGGCGGAGTACAAATCCAACCATGAGTTGACGGAAGCGGTCAGGACCATTGTCGCCGCGCGAATTGCAGAACAAACACAGCGGGGTACAAAGCAGCCGGGGACGATCCATCTGGAAGTCTCAAACGACACCGGCGACCTTGAGACACTGAACAATACCGGACAATCCTTCACCTATCCGCCGTTGTTTTATCCAGGAAGCGGGGACTTTCAACAGGCGCAGTCTATCCAACTGAATCCGGGCGATCTGGCAGAAGCCGATTTCATCTTTGTGAGCGCCCCGGTGGTCTCCATTAAAGGAAGGGTTGTGAACGGCATGAGCGGCGGGCCGGTAACCAACGCCAGTGTTGCTGCCTACTGGACGGATTTCGTGGAAGGAGAAGGGCTTCCTGCCAGGGTATCTCAAACCGACGGTACGTTTGAGATCCGGGATGTAGCTCCGGGACTCTACGTTGTGCGGGCCAGCTTTACCGAGGACGGCCAGACGTATCAAGGCGAGCAGACGGTGGAAGTCGGGAACCAGGGAGCACTGAACGTTGAGATTCCAGGGCTGCCGGATTTTGAAGCTGCGGGCCGCGTTACATTGATCAGCGATGGCCGAACAGTACTGAAGCGTGCTGCCGTAGAGTTTGTAGGCGAAGGGCTGATGCCGCGACTGCGTGCAAACTCTGCGCCACCGGAGTTCAAATTTGTTGCGCAGCTGCGTCCGGAGAAGCGCTATCGCGTGAACGTCCTGAACCTGCCGGAAGATTACTATCTGAAATCACTACAACTCGCTGGGCATGAAATGCCGCCGGACAATTTCGTGGTGAGTGGCCGTCGCGGCGATATGGAATTGGTGTTGAGTCCCGGAGGCGGACATATCGAGGGAACGCTTTTCGATGGCAATGACCAGCCGACACGAGGATCGGTGCTGCTGGTGCCTGATCTCGCCGATCCCGGACCGCCGGAGCTGTTTCGTCGCAGAAGCGCCGGCTCTGACGGCAAATTCAGCTTTCGCGGCATACCGCCCGGCAGCTACCGGATGCTGGCGATGGACAGCCTGGAATTGGATGACCAGGTGAACGATCCGGATTTCGCCCGGAGGGTTGGGGGACGTGGCGACCAGATCCTGGTTGGCGAGGGAGGCAAGTACACGGTTGCACTGCGGCTTGCGTCTGACGGGCACTAGCTGTTAGACAATCAAGCCATGCCGCTCAAGCAAAAATATCAGACCGTGATGCTGATGTTTTTGACCACGCTCGCCTGCTTGCTCTTTATCCTAAGCGCCAACGGCCGATTCCGGGCCAACAAGGGAAAGCCTGCCAGCCTACCGGCACGCGTGGAGTTATGCGAGGTACTGCGGAATTCTGAGTTTTATGAAGGAAAACAAATCACGGTAAAAGCGACTTTTAGACTGGGTCGAAAACAGAGCCAGCTGTTTTGCATGGGCTGTATTGATTCGGGCCGCGTGTGGATGAGAGAGGTGTTGCCTGCCAGCGGAGAAATTGCTCCCGGATTAAAAAGACTCAATGACCTTATCCAGGAAAATGAAAATGGAATCATGGTGAACGGAATATTCACGGGTACCTTTCGCGGTCCAGGCGTGTACGGACGGTTAGGGGCGTTTACCTACCAGGTTGATGTTCAGGAAGTCCGGGAAATCGAAGTGATCTACAATGCCGGCCCTGACCCCGAGGACCTTTCTGCCGAGATGAGAAAGAAAGTCTGCCAGTGAGTGTCACCCTGCCACGTCAGTGGGTTACCACAGATGGCGCAGAGGCGCTCACTCCGGCTCGAACCATGGATTGGTCTTCTGATCGCACTTCGGCGTTTTCTCGATTTGCCGCTAGTGGTGCTCCGAAGTAAAGTTTGTACGACGCATAGATGGAATACATGATCGGCAGCAAGGCCAGCCCTTCTCCCCACGTTGCAAACTGAACGGCCATGCAGATAACCGCAGCAATCTCGGCGCTGAGGAGGTAGTAGGGCACCGAGAGCTGAGCCATTCCCCGCCACGCCTGCAGAGGGTTCTTTCCTTCCGCCAGCCACAACACCAGAGCAATCTGAATGGTATTGGCCAGGAAGAAGGCCGCGCCGGCGGCGCTGACCGAAAGTGGGCCGAACCAACCATGGCTTGACGCTGACTTGAAAGCAAGTATGGCGGCAGCGGTTGAATTGGTAATCGCCGCTGAACTGAAGAGCGCCTGAACGAAAGTCTCGCGCTTCTTCAACGCTGAAATCGACTGAAGCAGGCCGGCTAGCGCAGCGATGGCCAATGCTTCGCCGGCGCCGAGCCGTACCGCAATGATCAACAGGTACGGCACATTGACTGACATGCTGCCGTTGAGCCCGGGCAGCTTCACTTTAAGCCGTGAGGCGACCGCAGCCATGATTAGCAGCCCAACCAGCTCAACTGGCCTACTATAGGTCCAGTGAAGCAGGCCGTTCGCGAGCACCGCGATGCCGGTCACGACAACTACCGCGATAAATCCTTTCGCACTGAGCGAAACCCTCTGCATAGTTCCTCGGTTTTCCCGTCCGCGCGGGAACACGTATGCTTGCCTAGTTCTGGTCTGAATTTACCGCTTCCGAAAATGCCGTGGTCGTGCTGTCGCCCCAAACAATCGAATTACCCCACACGATGCTGAATCCGTTCAGTGTGCTGTTGCCCCAGGTAATGGAATTGCCCCAGACGATCGAGTTGGAATTGACTGCGTTGCCCCAGGTGATGGAATTGCCCCAGACGATCGAGTTGGTCCATACAGAGCTGGGATCGGCTCTCAAGAGCACGTTGCCGCTGAGATCGCGCGTCGCAATGGGCGAAAGCGCTGTTCCCGAAGGCGCGTCATTGCTGGCGACAGCCGCATAGGTATTGAGATATCCGGCGCCGACGGTAAACAGATCATCCTGGATGTTAAAGATGGTCCCGTTGCTTGTGGCGGTGCTATAGGCCGGATAAGACTTGGTAGCCGTCTTCATCAGCCGGGCTTTGACCTGGTCAGGATTGAGGCCGGGCGTGCGCTCCAGCATGAGCGCAACGGCGCCTGTCACCAGCGGCGTAGCCATGCTGGTGCCGCTCATGCGGAAATAATAGGCCGTGTTGGAACAGCTTCCATAGAGTGAGGGTGCGACTTCGTTTGCGGGATAGTTTCTGTCCAGGGTACTGCCCGGCGCATTGAGCGATACCATTCTGTTTCCCGGAGCAACCAGGTCAGGCTTGATCACATGGTCCAGCAGAGAGGGCCCTTTGGAACTGAAGCTGGTCATGGTGTCGTCACTGGTCATGTCGGTGCCGTGCGTGTTGGTTGCACCCACTGTGATGACGTAGGGATCGTTGCCCGGCGCGGTAATCGTGGCATAACCGTTGGTTTGCATCGAGTTGTCCTGGCCGAAATTACCAGCGGCGACAACCACCACGATGCCGGCCTTCCACGCCTGCTCCACCGCTTGGCAGATTGGATCCAGCAAATAGCTTTCCGAAATCCTGCGTCCCAGGGACAGATTGATGATGCGAATGTTGTATTGGCCTTTGAGTTGGATCGCGCGCTGAATAGCCGCTACCACAGCGCTGTCAGTTCCGGCGCCATTGGCATCAAGCACGCGCAGGTTGATCAAGTTGACGCGCGAGGCGATACCCTGCATGTAGCCATTAGAAACATAGCCGTTGCCCCCAATGATGCCGGCGACGTGGGTCCCGTGGCCGTACTGATCATTGGCATCAAGCCCGGGAACAAAGCTCTGGCTGTACACCACGCGGGAATTGCCGGTATACAAATTCATCAGGTCGGGGTGCGTGGTGCGAATGCCGCTATCGATTACGGCGACACCAATCCCGTTGCCGGTATAGCCGGCATTGATCACACCCGTGGACTGTGTGGCGTCGAGCACCCAATCTTCCTGCGAAAGCTGAATCGTTTTGCGGTCGGGTGACACATAGGAGATGTCCGGGTCCTGTTCCAGTTGCGGCAGCATGCTGGCGGGAATGCGAAGGACGGTGCCGTTAATAACATCCAGCGCGCCTTTTTGCCGGGCGCCAAGCGACAACATTTTCTGGCGATGCTGGCTGAGAGCCGCTCCCGGACGAACTTGCACAATTACATCGATGAGTTCGGTCGGCGATTGTGCGCCGCTGAGAGCTCCGAGCCTGGCACTTTTCGCATCCAGCTCAGGAGACAGCTTTTTTCGGCCAAAAGCAGAACCTGAGATGAACAACAGCAGCAGGAGGGAGCCAATTTGTACTCGCTTTTGAATCGACGTCATGGCCTTTTAGTAACCACCCATAAATAGTGTTCCCATTTCGGCGTTCTACCTTCTTATATGCAGGTCGACAGCCACGGCCTTGGATGGATTAAACGATTGATTGTTAAGGATTTGTAATCAGGCAGCGTGTATCACGCTGTGACGGGCTTGGCGCAGACGGGCCAAATCTGACGTTCTGCGGTCCAACGCACCGTTGGGTTATCCGGCGGTTCCGAGCCGGCGTAGCACTCTGCGGGTGGCGGCGGCACGCTGCAAGCAGGCAGTTCGGGTTTGAGGTAAAATTTTTGGTTCGGCGTCTTAACGTAGTTCCGTCTGTGGGCCGCAGCAGGTTCAGTCTGCTTCGCCGTATCCCGCAAATGAAGCAGGCAAGACTCCCAAAATACAGCTAGCGCTTCAAGGAGAGAGTTCAACTCATGGCAATTCCAGCAACCCAGATGCGTCCGGGAATGATCATCAAACACAACAATGACCTGCACCTGGTCTTTACGGTCGAGCACCGGACGCCCGGCAACCTGCGCGCGTTTATCCAGGCCAAGCTGCGCAACATCCGCACCGGCGCCATGTTTGAACACCGCTTCCGCTCCAGCGATCCCATTGAGAAGATCACGGTGGATGAAATTCCCATGGAGTACCTCTACCAGGACGGCGACAGCTACTGCTTCATGAATACGGAGAACTACGAGCAGGTGCATTTGAATCGCGACGTGCTGGGTGATTCGGTGGACTATCTCACGCCCAACCTGCTGATCAGGGTGGAGTTTTATGACGGCAAGGCAGTGGGAATTGAGCTGCCGCAGACGGTAGAGCTGACCGTGGTGGAGACTGAGCCAGGGTTGAAGTCGGCCACGGCGTCAAGCGTAACCAAGCCGGCCAAGACTGAGACTGGGCTGGTGGTGCAGGTGCCGCCTTTCATCAATGAAGGCGAAAAGATCCGTGTGGATACCGCCGAAGGCGCTTACCTTTCGAGAGCCTAGCTTTTGAGGCGGGTAACTGCGGCGGCACGCGATTCGATTTTCATTTTTCCTGATACTTTCTGAATCAAAGACTTTTATGATCGCCAGGCGTTACATAGTTCGCGGGCGGGTGCAGGGCGTGGGCTTCCGCTGGTTCGTGGATCACGAAGCGCGCGTGCTGGGCCTGGCGGGATGGGTGCGCAACAATATTGATGGCACGGTGGAAGCTCTGGCGATGGGATCGGAAGAGCAGCATCGGATGTTCAGCAACAAACTGCGCCAGGGGCCGCGGGCCGCGCGCGTGGATGAAGTGAATGAAATACCGGCCGAGCCGGTGGACGGTCTGAAAACTTTTCGCATTGAAGGAGCATGGTAGATGGAGCCAAAAGCGGCAGCGAGCTGCGAACACCTCAAACAACTGGTCCGCGAGGTGCCTGATTTCCCCAAACCGGGGATTCTTTTTTACGACATCACCACGCTGCTCAAAGACAAGCTGGGCTTTGCCACGCTGATTGACGCACTCTCCGAGCACTACCTGGGCCGCAATATCGATCTGGTGCTGGGGATCGAGGCGCGTGGATTTATTTTTGGACCGGCGCTGGCCTATCGCCTGAACGCCGGTTTTGTTCCCATTCGCAAGCCGCGCAAGCTGCCGGCCGAGACCGTGAAATGGACCTACGAGTTGGAATACGGAACGGACACGCTGGAGATCCACAAGGATGCCATCAAGCCGGGGCAGACGGTGATCATCGTGGATGATCTGCTGGCTACCGGCGGTACGGCGAATGCCTGCCTGCAGCTGGCGAAGTCGCTTGGCGCGAAGGTGGAGGGGATGGGCTTTGTGGTGGAGCTCGACTTCCTGAGTGGGCGCAACAAATTTGACGGGACGGAAGTCTTTTCACTGCTGCACTATGACAAGTAATTTTTGATATTCACGTCCGGCAACTCCCGATCCTTTTTAGAAAGCGCTGGATTCAACGTCGCTTTACGTTTACACTTCTCGCCGCAGTTGGAGGTGGGGCTCCAACTTTTCTTCCACCATGACAACGAAGAAACCTGTTGTGTTGCTGTGGGCGCTGGTGTTGGCCCTAAGTGTGGGATCGCGAGCCACGGACGATGCGCGACCCGAAGCGAAACAACTTTTGCAATCAGCCCATGAAGCCTCTGACCTCTCGGCGCTGCTGCCGTACCAACTGCAGGGAACAGTGGTGATCAATCCCGGCACGGAGAGCCAGAAGAAGGGCAGCATCACGATTTATCGCGACCATGAGAGGTCATTATCTGAGCTGCGAGTCGAGGACTACCGGGAGATCCGGCTGGTGCGCGGCAACAAACTCTATATCTATCGTTCCACGCCGCTGCCGGTTCCTTTGCTGGGCCGGCTGACCGAAACCGATCATCTCTGGGACAAGCTGGGGGAAGATGGCGATGCCAAGCTAGGTGATGTCTCGCGAAAGAAAGTACAAAACCAGGCGGCAAATTGTTTCGACGTGAAAGGCGAGCAGCGGCACCGGCTGTGTTTTGATCCGGATAGAAAGGTGCTGCTGGAATCGATGGAACAACAGAGAGCGTATGAGTTCTCGAAATACACCGACGTGGACGGCCGCCAGTTTCCTCAAACCATCACTCTGCTGCTGGAACTGGCGACCAAAGAGACGCCCATCCTGACCATCGAGGACATTCATGTACTCAAAGCGCAGTTTGCGGAGACGGCATTCGCAATCCCGCCGCGCGCTATCGAGTTTGATACCTGCGAGAAACTCCAGCCGCCCAAGGCGCTGCAGATGCCGCGGCCGGAATTTTCTCCGATGGTCGCACGAAGGAATGCGGCGTTATCGCCGGTGGTGCATGTCTACGGAATCATCGACAAGGATGGCAATCTGCAGAACGTGAAGATGCTCACCAGGGATGCCGAGCTACAGCAATCGATCATGGAAGCGTTGAAAAAATGGCGTTATTCGCCGGCAATGTGCGGAACTTCAGCAGTGGCTAGCGAAAAGGAAATCGATATTCCGCTGTTTGGCGGTGGTGGCGGCGGTGACGATACGGGTCGCGGTGGCGGACGACGCTAGAAGCCAAGCCTAAAGAACTACTGGTCCCTTAGCAATTGATTGCCGATTTTTCCCGCTCGGTATTTTTATAAGCCCAAGCCATGCGCGGAGTGTTGTGGGCGATGCCGAAGCGCCCACGGGCATCGAGCAGGATCATGCCGCCGTGGCCGTTGAGACGGCGTTGCAGGTACTGCATCGCCTCCTGCGTGACAGCGTCAGGAGCGCCGCCGTTGCGGACGCGGTCCGCGGCCCACTTGGCCAGAACCAGCTTCATGATGGGTTCGCCCCAGCCGGTGCAGGATGCCGCAGCGCTGAGATTGTCAGCATAGCAACCGCAGCCGATCAACGATGAGTCGCCCACGCGTCCCGGGGCTTTGTTGAGCGTGCCGCCGGTTGAGGTGCCGGCAGCGATGTTGCCGGCGGCATCGAGCGCAACAGCGCCAACGGTGTCATGACTCGATTGCGGGCCGGCAAAAGTGAGGTCAGGCTGGCCGGCGGCTTCTTTCTCCTGCGCATCTTTCAAGCGCTTGATTTCGCGTTCGATGACCAGCTCTTCATTGCGGCAAAGTTCGATGCCGTGCTCCTGGGCAAAGCGCTCTGCGCCTTCAGCGACAAAGTAAACGTGCGGGCTCTGGTCAAGCACCAGCCGGGCGGCCTGAATCGGGTTGCGGATGCGCTCGACGCAGCCAACGCCCCCGGCGCGCAAGGTGTTGCCGTCCATCATGAGGGCATCAAGCTGGACGCGGCCATCACGAGTGAGGAAGCTGCCGCGGCCGGCATCAAAAGTTTCGTCGTCTTCCATGCAGACGATCGCGGTTTCCACGGCATCCAGAGCGCTGCCGCCACCTTCCAGGACGTGCCAGCCCTGGGCCAGCGCTTTCTGCACGCCCGCCAGATGGGCTTCTACCATTTCGTCGGGGATCGCCCAGGCGCCGCCGTGGACGACCAGTACAGGAAGTTGTCGCAAGATGTTGGCCCCTTCGGGTGTTGCTGGAGAGAGTTTATCAGAGAGGGAGAAAAGGCAGCGGGGACGAAAAGCGTGCAAGACAGAGAGGCGATTTTGAATTATCGTTTACGTTCTCACCGATAGAATTGATCGCGAAAGAGGGAGCCATGAGCAGTGCGTGCCAACAGCAGACCTTCAACGGCGTTACCCAGTCTCGCTGGGATTGCATCAAGCAGACCATCAAGACCGCAACCAGGGTCGAGGTTACGACCGATAGCGGTAGCGCCAGCCAAAGCGGTTTTACCTTCCAGTGGAACTTTAATGCCGGCGCCCAGACGCTGACGATCCAGTGCATGGAGAAGCCCGCGTTCTTTCCCTGCCAAAGCATAGAGGCGAGGATCACGGCCATTGTGGATGGCTGCGTCTAGGTTGCTGCACGGAGAATCGGCCAGGGAGCTGTCTTGTTCATCGGTCATTACAGCGCGAGTTTTGCCGGACGCGCCGCAGAGAAGCGCCTGCCGCTGTGGCTGCTGTTTATTGCTGTGCAGTTCGTGGATGTGCTGTGGGGCATTTTTGTGCTGGTGGGGATTGAGAAGGTGAGGATCGTTCCCGGATTTACCGCGTCGAATGATCTGGACCTTTACTACATGCCGTATACGCATAGCCTGGTGGGCGCGCTGGGCTGGTCGGCGATGGCGTACGTGGTCTGCCAGCTGGCGCCAAGGCTTCGCGGCCGTCGGACAGGATTGATTCTTGCGGCGGCCGTTTTTTCACACTGGATTCTCGACCTGATCGTGCACCGGCCCGATCTGGCGGTTTATGACAGCGTGGGCAAGATGGGCTTTGGTTTGTGGAACTATCGCATTCCTGAGTTTGTTCTGGAAATGGCGCTGCTGTTTGGCGGTTTTGTTTTGCTGCTGAGAACGGTGACGCGCCGCGGCAGACTGATTGGCTTTGTCTCGGTGCTGGCGGCCGTCCAGTTTGCCGGGACGTTCGTTCTTCCTCAGCCGACGAGTGGCCGTGGCGAAGCGGTGACGGCTTTGTTCTTTTACTTCGTGCTCGCGTTGATGGCGTGGTGGGTAGAGCGGGGTGATGCCCAATCCGCACGGGCCGTCCCGACGGCCTAAAGGCTGCCAGTTGGCGAAGCTCAAGGTCCCTCCGTCCTACTCGCGCGCTGATGACGGCGCGCGCTCGCCTAACGGCCGTCGGGATGACGATTCAATAAACAACGGGACTCTGCACCTAAACAGAAATTCGCAAAGATTTCCGGGAACTTTCGTTCTACTTGAGACATTACAGAGATAGACGAGGTTCGAACGTACGGCGGTGAAGCGGTGACCATGATCAGCGACGAAGCGTTGATGCTGGAGTTCCAGCGCGGATCGCGCGAGGCCTTTGAGGAGTTGTTCGCCCGCTATCGCGAACCGTTGTATGGCTTCTTCCGTCGCAGGCTGGCGAGCAAGGACCGCGCGGAAGATCTGGCCCAGGAGACTTTTCTGGCGGTCATCCGCGCGGCATATCGGTATGAGCCACGCGCGTTAGTGAAAACCTACGTTTATGGCATTGCGCTGAAACTCCTGGCGGCAGAGCGAAGAAGGCTTTCCGGCAATGAGCCGCAACTGGAGCCGGAACATGAAGCGGCAACGCGGGAGATCGCGAGCGAAGAGAAAGTCTGGGTGCGGCAGGCCGTGGAGAAGCTTGAAGCGGGCGAGCGGGAGATCCTGATGCTGCGCGAATATGAGCAGCTTAACTACGCCGAGATTGCTGAAGTGCTGCGGCTGCCGGTGAACACGGTGCGCTCGCGGCTGTTCCGCGCGAGGATGGCGCTCAAAGATCTTCTGGAACCGAAAAAGAAGTTGCGAGGAGCCAGGGCGGCCGAGGACGAGGGTGTGAAATGAGCAGAAAAAATCATCCAATCGAACACGAAGAACTCATGGCCTACCTGGATGGTGAGTTGGCGACGGACCGCGCCGTGGAAGCAGCGGCCCACATGGAGCGTTGCGAAGAGTGCCAGGAGCTGGCGGCGGAGCTGCGGAAGATGTCGCAGGAGTTGATGGCGTGGGAGATTGAGGAGCTTGAGCCGGCAAAGGAAATGCCGATCGCGCTGCGGGCGGCATTACAGGACGTTCCGAGAAAATCAAAAAAACGAATCAAGCCCCTGGCCTGGAGCGTGCTGCTGACGCGGAGAGGGTTGGCGTGGGCCGGAGGCGGGGTTGTCCTGGCTTTGTTATTCATGATGGCGGGTGTGAGCCGGCTGAGGCCGGGGTTTCCTGTGAAAGAGATGCGAGATGACGCGTACGTGTATCCGGCGACCCCCAAGCCGGCCGCGACGCTGCAGGGCTACAATGGGGCTCTTGCGGGTGGATCGGGAGGAGCGGGCAAGCCTCAAGCAGCCAAAGCTGAAGATCGTGTTTCTGGCGATGAAGTTGCCGACGAACTGAAGGAAGGCGTCCCCGAAATTCCCATGATCGCCCGCACGGCTGGGCTGACGCTGGTCGCCAAAGAGTTTGAGCAGACGCGCGCGGCGATGGAAGAGATTCTCAAGCGGCACAATGGCTATATCGGGGAGTTGAGCGTAAGCGCGCCCTCGGATTCTGGACGCACGCTGACGGCGACCCTGCGCATTCCTGCGCCGCAGCTGGATGCAGCGCTGGCGGAGTTGAAGCAGCTGGGGCGGGTGGAGAATGAGGCGCAGGGCGGCGAAGAGGTTACGCAGCAGTATGTCGATCTGGCGGCGCGGCTGGCCAATGCGCAGCACACGGAGCAGCGATTGACGGAGATCCTGCGCTCGCGCACCGGCAAGCTGCCGGACGTGCTCAAGGTGGAGCTCGAGATTGACCGGGTGCGCGGCGAGATCGAGCAGATGCAGGCGGAGAAGAAAGAACTGACCAAGCGGGTTGCCTTTGCCACGCTGAGTGCGATCGTCAAAGAGGAATATCACGCGAAGCTGGAGGCCACGCCACCTTCAACAGGAAGCCGCTTCCGCAACGCCGCAGTGGATGGCTACAACACGGTGGTGGAAGGATTGATTGATGTTGGCCTGTTCCTGCTCTCGTCGGGCCCAAGTTTGCTGATCTGGGCGGCGATCCTGTTCTTCCCTGTACGTTGGTTGTGGCGGAAGGTACGGGCGGGATTGAAGAAGAGGCAGGAACAAGAGGCTTAGCGGGGATAAGAACAAGCGTGGTGTTTCCTTAACGGCCGCAGAGCAGATCCCTCATTTCTCCACCCCTCCGCGCAGAGAACGCGCGGCGGGGACCCCGGTTCGTTCGGGATGACACCCAGCTAGTAACATGTAAGGCGTGACACTCCCTTTCACGATTCAAGCTCAGGCCGGTACAGCGCGACAGGCACAGATCACGACTGCGCACGGTGACGTGGAGACGCCTGCTTTTATGCCGGTGGGAACGGCTGGGTCGGTCAAAGCGGTTCCGCAGGACATTCTGGAAGACCTCGGCTCCGACCATCTGGGCGCGCAAATCATTCTGGGGAACACCTATCACCTCTATCTGCGGCCGGGGCATGAGCTGGTGCGCAATCTGGGAGGGCTGCACAGGTTCATGAGCTGGGAGCGGGCGTTGCTCACCGACTCCGGCGGCTTCCAGGTTTTCAGCTTGAGCGAGCTGCGCAAGGTGACGGAAGAGGGCGTGAGTTTTCGTTCGCACATCGATGGCACGTCACATTTGTTTACGCCGGAGCGATCGATGGAGATACAGATCGCGCTGGGCGCGGACATTGTGATGGCTTTTGATGAGTGCACGGAGCATCCGGCGGAGAAGGAGCGGGCGCGGGAGTCGATGGAGCTGACGCTCAGGTGGGCGCGGAGATCGAAGAAGTATTTTGAGGCGCACAAGAGGGAGTGCCCGTGGACGGAATCGGGAGATCGGGTGATCGGGAGGTCGGGAGATCGGAACTTTGGAGAATCGCCGAAATCGCCCGGAATCGTTGAAATCGGGGGACAAAACTACCAGGAGCAGCGGCCCACCATGCCTTCGTTATTCGGCATCGTTCAAGGCGGGATGTACGGCGATCTAAGGCGTGAGTCGGCGGAGCGGACCGTAGAGATCGGATTTCCTGGATACGCGATTGGGGGATTAAGTGTCGGGGAGTCACGGACAAAGACGATGGAGATGATTGCAGCAGCGCTGGAGATCCTGCCAAAGGACAAGCCGCGCTATGTCATGGGTGTGGGGTATCCGGAGGAGATTGTTCAATACGCGGCCATGGGAGTGGACATGATGGACTGCGTGCTGCCGACGCGAGCGGCACGGCACGGTTTGCTGTTTACCTCAGAGGGACGAATGAACATCAAGAATGCACGTTATGCGCAGGACCAGTTGCCGCCCGATCCGCGGTGCGGATGCCGGGTCTGCGGGCGCTATACGCGGGCCTACTTGCGTCATCTGTTCGTCTCTCAGGAGCCGCTGGCGGCGGTGTTAAACACGATTCACAATCTGGCGTTCTACCTTGACACCATGCGGTCCGTACGTCATGCTATAGAGCTTGGGGACCTCTCAGGAATGCTGCGAGGAAGTGCGTCCTTGGCCTGAGCGCCCCTGATTCGGCGTCAAAAGGAAAACCCTCCGAAAAACTCCGGTATCAAGCAGGCCATGTTTGCCGGAGGCCCGGGCGGAATTCAATCAGCGGTACAAATCAGGGTGTCGCTTCCCTCGCTGTCGAGTGCGGGCGTTTGCGCTCAAGTGAAGGCAATCTTGGAATGATGCAAAAAACGATCATGATGTTTCTGTTGCAGGTGGGCGGAGCTGCGGGCGGCGGTATGATCATGTTCCTGCTGCTTCCGTTGCTGTTTATCTTTGCCACGTTTTATTTCCAGCAGCGCAAGACCAAGCGCTGGCAGGAAGTGCTGGGCGGCCTGAAGACCGGCGACCGGGTCACCACCAGCGGCGGCATACGGGGCTCGGTGATCGCGCTCAAGGACGATACCATTCATCTGCGCGTGCCTCCGGACAATCTTCGGCTGGAAGTGATGAAGACCTCGATCGTTTCGATCAATCGCGATGAAGAAGAAAAGAAATCACAAGAGAAGTGACGTTTAGAAAATGCAGAAAAATTTATTGATCAAACTCGCAGTTATTATCGGCACCCTGCTGGTGTTTCTCTACGGCATTTTTGGCATTCCAGGGTCTCTCTCAGGCGATGGCCTGAAAGAAGCGGTGCTCAAGAACATTCATCTGGGCCTGGACCTTAAGGGTGGAACGCACCTGATCCTGCAGGTACAGGTAAGCGACGCGATCAACGCCGAGAGCGACCGGGCGATTGAGATCCTGAGAGACGAATTCAGTAAGGCGCGAATCACCTATGCCGACATCAGCAAGCCTGATCCGAACCAGCCGGAGAAAGTGGTGATCAAGGGGCTGCTCCCGGATTCAAGCACGCAGGTGCGCGATATCGTGCAGAGCAAGCTGCCGGAGTTTGCCCAGACCCAGGGAGCTGACAATTCGCAGGTCCTCACCCTCAAGCCGGAGCAGATCGCGCAGTTGAAGTCAGACACGCTGGACAAGTCAATTGAAGCCATCCGCAATCGCGTGGATGCGCTGGGCGTGAGCGAGCCTTTGATCCAGAAAAACGGGCTGGGAGAAAACCAGATTCTGGTGCAACTGCCGGGCGTCGATGACCCGGGACGGGTGAAGGAGATTATTAAGTCCACCGCGCGTCTGGAGCTGCGGGAATCGCGCGGCAGCTATCCGAGCCAACAGGCGGCCATGCAGCAGCTAGGCGGCGTCATTCCGCCGAACATGGTGTTGCTGCCGGGCAAGCCGGACAGGAACGGGCACGGCGACGCAGTGTATCTGGTTTCAAAAACTTCGGTCGTAAGCGGCATGGATATCCGTGATGCGCGCGAAGGGACCAGGTCAACCACGAACGAACCGGTAGTGAATTTCTATCTGAATCCCGAACCAGCGAAAAAGTTTGCCGCCTTTACCGGGGCCCATCTGAAGAGCGGTCCTGATCCGGCGAACTTGGCCATTGTGCTGGATAACCAGGTCATTTCCGCGCCCGGCATCGAAGGGCAGATTTCCGACAGCGGCGAGATCTTCGGCAGCTTTACTCCGGAAAGCGCGAAAGACCTGGCCATGCTGCTGCGTTCCGGCGCTCTGCCGGCCAGCCTGCATTACCTCACCGAGAGTACGGTAGGGCCTTCGCTGGGCGCCGATTCGATCCGCTCGGGCGTGAAAGCGGCGATCGCCGGAATGTTGGCGGTCATGATCTTTATGTTCGTTTACTATCGCGGCGCCGGGATCAACGCCAACCTGGCGCTGATTCTGAACCTGGTGATCCTGCTGGGCTTCATGGGCTTTTTCGGCGCAGTACTAACGCTGCCGGGCATCGCAGGCGTGATTCTTACCGTCGGTATGGGCGTGGATTCCAACGTGCTGATTTTTGAGCGTATCCGCGAGGAGCTGCGCCACGGCAAAGCTCCGGCAGCCGCAGTGGACCAGGGATTTGCTCGCGCCTGGACCACGATTCTGGACACGCACGTGACCACGATTGTTTCGGCGGTGATCCTGTTCTTTGTGGGTACCGGGCCGGTGAGCGGCTTTGGTCTCACGCTGATTTTCGGCCTGTTGGCCAATCTGTTTACCGCGGTTTTTGTCTCCCGCGTAATTTTCGACGCTGTTCTGAGCCGCAAGACACGTGGTGCGGCGCTGAGCATCTAGTTCAAAAGGTCAAAACAAAGTGGAATTTTTTCGCAATACCAACATCGATTTTCTGGGCAAGAAATGGTACTTCCTCGCCTTTTCAGCGATCTTCAGCGTGGCCGGCATTATTTCCATGTTTGCTGGCCATTACGGCAGCAGAGGTCAGTGGGTACCGCTCGGAGTGGATTTTCGTGGCGGCACGCTGGTCTACGTGAAATTTGCCGGACCGCCGGACAACAACGCCGTCCGCGCTGCTCTGGATAAAGCAGGGCTGCACAACGCCGTAATCCAGAGATACGGCGAGAGCGGCAGCAATGAAGTGGCGATCAAGCTCGACCTGAAGGAAACCAACGAAGCCGAGCTCGATAAGGGCAAGAACGAGATCATTGCTGCGCTCGATACCAATCCTGTTCCGGACAAGCTGAACATCAACAATAGCGACAAGATCGGGCTGGTGGCGGTACGAGATGCGCTGGTGAAGAGAGATCCCACGCATGCCGCACCGGCGGATTACGAGCGTTATGCGCGGCAGATCCTGGACGTGCGCGACAAAGTGAAGGGCGGCATTCTGAAAAGCCTGGACGAGCTGAAAGGCACAGTGCCGGACCCGGTGATCGATGCCCTGAAGCAGGATTTTTATGCCGGTAATTTCGGCGTGCGCGGCGGTTATATTGTCGGGCCGCAGGTGGGAGGCCAGCTGAGAAAGCAGGCTGCGCTGGCGGTGGGCTTCTCCATGGCGGCGATGCTGGTGTACCTGTGGTTCCGTTTTGAGCTGATCTACGGCGCGGCCGCGGTGGTGGCCTGTTTTCACGATACCTTAATCACCGTAGGAGCTTTCTCCTTGACGAATCAGGAGATAACGCTTACTGTTATCGCCGCGATTCTAACCCTGGTCGGCTATTCCATGAACGACACCATCGTGGTGTTCGACCGCATTCGCGAGAACGTGAAGATTATGCGGCGGGAAAGCCTGGCGGAGATCGTAAACAGGAGCATTAATCAGACACTGAGCCGGACGATTCTGACTTCCGGCCTGACATTTCTGACGGTGCTCTCGTTGTATCTTTTTGGCGGGGAAGTACTTCACGGGTTCTCCTTTGCCCTGGTGGTCGGCATCTTAATAGGTACATATTCGTCGATCGCTGTGGCGGCCCCCATGCTTGTGGCGTATACGGAGTGGCGAGCCAAGCGGTCCGGAGCCGGCGCAATGGCCCTGCCGGCCCAGGGGAATAAAGGCAAGGTTCGGGTCAAGGTATAGGCCGAAATTTTTTTCCTGTTTTCGGTGTTTTTGCGGGAGCAAATTAGGCGGTCCCGGTGTCCAAATAACTTATCGAAGAGTCCCCCTGATTGGAGAAGAGGCATGTTTGAAGACAGCCTAATGGAATCCGGAGGCAGGATTAAAACCAACCAGAAATGGACGGTTTTGCTCTCCACCTCAGTGCAAATTTGTATCGGTATATTTCTTGTATTGCTGCCGTTGATTTTCACCGAGGCCCTGCCCAAAGGGATGATGACGACCTTCCTGGTAGCGCCCCCACCCCCACCCCCGCCGCCCCCGCCTGCAGCACCCCAGATCCAGCATGTGCAGAAGGTCAGCGAGATTGTGGACGGCGCGCTGCGTACGCCGAACAAGATTCCCAAAAAAGTTCAGATGATCAAGGAAGAAGAAGCGCCGGCGCCCAGCACGGGCGTGGTCGGCGGAGTTGTTGGCGGAGTCCCGGGCGGTTCGACGGGCGGAGTGATCGGAGGCCTGATCGGATCGGCTGCACCGCCGCCTAAGGTGGCGACACCGCAAAAGTTGAAGGTTTCTTCCGGCGTGGTGGAAGGTTTGAAGCTGAACGCGCCCAGCCCACAGTATCCGCAGATGGCACGCATCGCCCATATCCAGGGTGACGTGGTATTGCAGGCCACCATCAGCAAAAACGGAACCGTTGAAAACCTTCATGCGCTCAGCGGGCATCCAATTCTCATTCAGGCTGCTCTGGATGCCGTACGGCAGTGGAGGTACAAACCCTACGTGCTGAATGGTGAGCCGGTGGAAGTGGAGACCACGATTAAAGTCCAGTTCCACATGTAAGCAAGGTTCTTGATGGAAAGGGGACGGTAACCAGGGCAGAGACACCGTCCCGGCCCTAAAACGAAGGAGATTCTGTCTCGTCGCGCAGGTCACGCAATTCTTGTGTGTTCTCGCCCAGGCACGCTCTCGGCAAAAACGTTTCTAAAAGTTCTGAGGAGGAAAACTTAAACTCATGCTTGTAGCCAATATTGCAACTCTTATGCTCGCGAAAGCGCACCTACTCGCCTTCTGGTTCTTCCAGGATGACAGTTCGATCGGCTGGGACCCGATCCACTTGTGGAAGCAGATGAGCTGGGTGGCCCAGGTAGTCGTCGTCATTCTATTCATCATGTCGGCATGGTCGATTGGCGTCATGATCGATCGTTGGATCGCCTTCAGCGCCGCCCGCAAGCAGTCGCGGCAATTTGCTCCGGTGGTTGCCGGCGCCCTGCGCGAAGAGAAGCTGGATGAAGCCATCCGCGTAGCCGAGCGTCACAAGAAGAGCCATCTGGCCAAGGTGGTCACGGCCGGTCTGCAGGAATTCAAGGCCCACCGCGACTCCAATGAAATTTCCGGCGAACAGATTGACGCCAGCAAGCGCGCCCTGGAGCGCGCAGAAGCCATTGTCCACGCCGAACTGAAGCGCGGCCTGGGCGGACTGGCCACCATCGGTTCCACGGCGCCGTTTGTGGGATTGTTTGGAACGGTCATCGGAATTCTGAACGCGTTTAAGAAGATCTCCGAGCAGAAGGCCACAGGTCTGGGCGCGGTCGCCGGCGGTATTTCTGAAGCGCTGGTCACCACCGCTCTGGGATTGTTCGTCGCCATCCCGGCCGTGATGATGTTCAACTATTTCACCGGCAAAGTGGAAGCCTTTGACGTGGAGATGGACAATTCATCCAGCGAACTGGTGGATTACTTCCTGAAACGGACCACAGCCGTCCGGCGGTAAGCCAGGAGCAGACCAATGGCAATCTCAGTTCGTAACGAAGGCGCAAAGGTAAATTCCAACATCAACGTGACTCCCATGGTGGACGTGATGCTGGTTTTGCTGATCATTTTCATGGTTATCACGCCCATGCTGCAGAAGGGCACGATCGTGGAGATGGCCAAGACCAACAATCCCGTCCCGATGGAGGCGGCCGACAAGGAAGACGCGCTGCTGGTGGCGGTGAATCGCGACGGCAAAGTCTTCTTTGATTCGCAGATCGTCTCGCCTGATGAATTGACGCAAAAGGTCAAGGAACGGGTCTCCAGCCGCACCAACAAGGAAGTGTTTGTGCGGGCGGATGCACGCGCCCACTACAAGTGGGTGGTGGACGTGGTAGACGATGTGCGCTCAGCCGGCGTTGATCAATTGGGCCTGCTCACCGAGCAGAGACAGAATCCCAAGCAACCTCAACCGCAGTAAGCAGGCAGGAAAGGGAGCAGTTTATGGCAATGACAACGGGCGGAGGCGGCGGTCAGACAGCTGACATCAACGTAACGCCGCTGATCGACGTGCTTCTGGTGCTGCTGATCATTTTCATGGTCATCACGCCGCTCACTCCCAAGGGCCTGGAGGCGCTGGTACCACAGCCTCCGCCGCCCAACCAGCATGAAACGCCGAACGACCGCACGGTGGTGGTGCAGGTGTTGGGCGCAGCCGGTGAAAAACCGAAGCTGAAGATCAACCAGGATGACGTTAGCTGGGACGATCTGCAGCAGCGGTTGACGGACATCTTCAAGACGCGCGCCGAGCGCGTGATGTTCGTGAAAGGCGACCCGGATGTTGAGTTCCAGAACGTGGCGACAGTGATCGACATTGCTCACGGAACTCAGGTAGTGGACCGAGTGGGACTGATCACGGCCAAGATCGAAGCGGGACAGTAGTTTTTTCCTCCTCAGCATGGGGCCGGTGGTGAGCAGTTGCCGGCCCCGGCAAAAAGCGTTTTTTATTCGGACATTAAAAATTTTTACTCCGGCAAGGAGAGCAGCAAACATGAACAGAGCCGCACGTTTCGTGACGGTATTGGCGATTGCCGCCGCGGTCCTGAGTACCGCAGGTTGCAATAAACTCAAGGCCCGCGACCAGTTGAACAAGGGAGTCCAGGCGTATCGCGGCGCCAACTATGAAGAGGCCATCAACCATTTCCAGAACGCCGTTGGCCTCGATCCCGACCTGAAAGTGGCCAAGATGTACCTGGCCACCGCGTACGCGCAACAGTACGTCCCCGGCGTGGAGACGCCGGAAAACCTGCGTAACGCGCAGCAGGCCATTGAGGAATACAAGCACGTGCTGGAGGCTGATCCGAAGAATGTGACCAGCCTGAAAGGCATCGCCTTCCTGTACATGCAGCAGAAGAAATTCGATGAGTCCCGCGATTTCTACAAAAAAGCGATTGAAGCCGATCCCAACGATCCGGAGACGTATTACTCCGTGGGTGTGATTGACTGGTCGCAAACGTACAAGGACGCGGGAGAAGTCAAGTCAAAAGAAGGGCTCCATGTGGAAGACGAGCTGAAAGGCAAAAGCAGCCAGAAGCTCTGCGATCAGCTGAAGGAAAAAGACGGCCAGAACGTGGAAGAAGGCATGAAGATGTTGCAGACGGCGATTGACAAGCGCCAGGACTACGACGATGCCATGGCCTACCTGAACCTGCTCTATCGCCGCAAGGCCGCGGACATGACGTGCGACGATGCCGAAGCGCGCGCAAACTACGTGAAGACGGCCAACGACTGGAGCGATAAGGCAATGGCGGCGCGCAAGAAGAAAGCAGATGAGGCAGCCAAGAAAACCTCCGGCGGCATTGTGCTGGACCAGCCAAAATCGAAATAAAGCATCGCTGTCTCCAAGCCCCTCCTGCGGGAGGGGCTTTTTGCTGGTCCCGGGATTACTCTGCCAGAACGACAGCTAGGGCAAAGCCATCGTAGCCTTTGCTGCCCACGGTCTGGATTTCGGTAGCGCTTACCCGCTTTTCCGCGGCGAGAGCTTGATTAAAAGCGCGTATTCCCTGCACGTTGGCATCGCCGCCTGCCGGCTCCGCCACCTGTCCTTTGCGCACAACGTTATCGGCGATGATCAAGGTACCGGGGCGCGAGAGGCGCAGAGACCAGCCGAGGTAAGCGGAGTATCCCGGTTTATCGGCATCGATAAAGATGAGATCAAACGGTCCGTGCTTCTCCGCCACAAGTTGAGGGAGCGTTTCCTGGGCGCGGCCCAGCCGAAGCTCAACCACGTTCGATAAACCTGCGAGAGCGATATTGGCCCGTGCTACCTCGGCGTGCTTCGGCTCGGCTTCCAGCGTGATGAGAGAACCATTCGGCGGCAGGGCGCGCCCCAGCCAGATGGTGCTGTAAGCGCCTAGAGTTCCGATCTCCAGTATCTTGCGCGCGCCGACGGCCCGCGCCAGCAGATGCAGCATCTTACCCTGCGCCGCGGATACCTGGATGGATGGAAGCCCCGCTTCGACACTTGCGCGCAGCGCCCGGTCCAGCGCGGGATCAGATGGAATCAAAAGGTTGGTGATGTAGTCGTCGACTGTGGTCCATTGCTCTTGGGACGTGTGTTCCTGGGACATGGCTGTTCACAATCATAATGGTTCATGCTGCCGGCAGGCGAGAGCTGGAAGTCCGGCTTTGTTGCTACAATCAAAGTTTCGACTATGTTCAAAAAGGTCCTCATAGCGAACCGCGGCGAGATTGCCGTACGGGTAATTCGCGCCTGCCGCGAGCTTGATATTGCATCTGTCGCGGTATTTTCTGACGTGGATCGCGCGGCACTGCATGTGAGCAAGGCCGATGAGGCATATCCGATCGGCCCGGCGCCGGCACGAGAGTCTTATCTGAACATCGCCAAGATCCTTGATGTGGCACGGCGCAGCGGGGCTGAGGCCATCCATCCCGGTTACGGTTTTTTGTCAGAGAACGCGCAGTTTGCCCGTGCCTGTGCGGAGGCAGGAATCAAATTTATTGGACCGCCCGCGTCTGCCATGGAAATCATGGGATCAAAAACACGGGCGCGTACGGCGGTGCAGGCAGCAGGAGTGCCGATGGTTCCAGGCTCGGCGCGCGGGCTCACGTTGGCTGAAGCTGAAACGACAGCAGAAAAGATCGGCTTCCCTGTGATGATCAAAGCCGCCGCCGGTGGTGGCGGCAAAGGCATGCGCATGGTGCGCGCTGCCGGGGAATTGAAATCGGCATTTGAAACTGCGCAGAGCGAGGCGCTGCGGGCCTTCGGCGACGGCGAGGTTTATCTCGAGAAGCTGATTGAGAACCCGCGCCACATTGAGATCCAGGTGCTGGGCGACGAGCACGGCAACATGGTTTACCTGGGCGAGCGTGAATGCTCAGTGCAGCGCCGCCACCAGAAGGTGATCGAAGAGGCGCCCTCGGCCATTGTGGATGAAGAGATGCGGCGCAAGATGGGCGCCGTGGCGGTGCAGGCAGCGAAGTCAGCGGGCTACACCAACGCAGGGACAGTCGAGTTCCTGGTGGATTCGGCGCGCAATTTTTATTTCCTTGAGATGAACACGCGGCTGCAAGTGGAGCATCCGGTGACGGAGCTGGTAACCGGGCTTGATCTTGTTCATCTGCAGCTGAGGATCGCCGCAGGAGAAAAGCTGCCGTTTAAGCAGGAGGATCTGGCGCTCCGCGGTCACGCGATTGAGTGCCGCATTTACGCCGAAGATCCGGAGAACAACTTCTTTCCTTCGCCGGGAAAGATCACACGGCTGTTGCGGCCTTCGGGACCGGGCGTGCGTGAAGACAGCGGTGTTTATGAGGGCTGGACGGTGCCGCTGGACTACGATCCCATGCTCTCCAAGCTGATTGTGCACGCGGCAGACCGGGCTTCGGCCATCGCACGCATGCGGCGCGCCCTGGATGAATACTTCGTCGGCGGGATCAAGAGCAACTTGCCGCTGTTCCGGAGAATTCTCGAACATCCTGATTTTGCGGCAGCGCGGATTGATACCGGCTTTCTCGACCGCCTGCTTGCCAACAAACAGGACGCGGCGGCAGCAGGAAATGGGCTGGCGGAGATTGCTGCGGTCGCGGCTGCGTTGTTCGCTGCCACAGTACCGCAGAAGAATGGCACCAATGGCAAAACGGCGTCGGGGAAAAGCCCAGAGCTTTCAGCCTGGAAGCAGACTGCGCGCGCTGAAGGGCTGCGCGGGGAATGATCTACGAGGTCACCATCGGCGAGCAGAGCTTTCGCGTGGAATTGGAGCGCGCCGGGCCAGGCTGGAAGTGCAGGCTTAACGGACGCGAGCTTCCGGTTGATGTTGTCTCCGGTGAAGACGGAGTGCTCTCACTGCTCTTGGCAGGAAAGTCTTATGAGGTAAAGCAGGAGAACACGGCAACGGAAACCAAGGTGGTGGTTGGTCACGAACGCTTCAGCGTTGCCGTGCGCGACCCGAGATCATTCCGCTCGCGGCGCCGTGCCGGCGCCGAAGCGCAGGGCATCAAAAAGATTACCGCGCCCATGCCGGGAAAAGTTGTACGTCTGCTGGTTGCCGAAGGGACCGCGGTGGAGGCGGGACAGAGCGTCATCGTGATTGAAGCCATGAAGATGCAAAACGAACTGAAGGCCCCAAAGAGCGGCGTGCTCAGGAAAGTGAACATCACAGAAGGGGCCGCGGTGGAGGCGGGCCAATCGCTGGCGGAGGTCGAGTAGGCCGGCGGCTTTCCTTCCCACCTTCTGCTCGTCCAATTCAGTAACCCATTAGGAGATCAGCCAAAATGCGAAACCTGCGAATTAGGGCGTTGTCTTGCCTTGCCCTGCTCACGCTCTGCGCCAGTGTGAGCGCTTCAGCCCAGACTACGGCCGGGCCCAAAGAGCAAAAAGAGTGGATCAAGCGCAGCAATGAATTTGCGCAGCAATTGCTCAAGGTCCAGGCCAAGTACGCTCCGGAGTTCGCGGCGCGGCAGGGTGTGGAAGGGCTGGATGAGCAGATTTCGCGGTTTTCCTCTGATCGTCGCGAGCAGCAGAAAGCCGATGCGCGGGCTGCGCTGGATCAGCTGCGGAAGGCCCTGGCTGTGGAGAAGGACCCACTGGTGAAGCAGGACCTCGAGATCATGATCAAGGCGACCGAGCAGGGCCTGCAAGGCCAGGAGCTGGGCGAGAAGTACGATATGCCGTACTTCAACGTGTCACAGCTGGTGTTTTCCGGGCTGCGGGGGCTGCTGGACGATCAGGTCCCCGACGAGCGGCGCAGGAAGGCGCTGGTGCGTCTGCGCAAATACGCCGGGATGGAGCCGGGCTACGAACCGATCACTGAACAGGCCAAGGCGCGCTCCCTGGAGTGGCGCAAGCCGGGACAATTGGGACCGGCGAAGGTGCAGGTTGAAACCGATCTGGCGCGTGCGGATTTTTTCATCAACGGAATCGCCCAGCTTTTTGACAAGTACAAGATTGACGGCTATCAGGAGGCGTTTGCCAAACTGAAGCAGCAACTCACGGATTACAACGCGTGGGTCAAGCAGGAGATTCTGCCCAAGGCGCGGACTGATTTCCGCCTGCCGCCGGAAGAATACGCGTTCAGCCTGCAGCAGTTCGGAATCGACATCCCGCCGGAGCAGCTGACCGCGATGGCGCACAAGGCCTTTACGGAATATCAGCAGGAGATGCAGCAGATAGCGGCCAAGATCGCCAAGGAGCGAGGCTGGAAATCGAGCGACTATCGCGATGTGATCCGCGAGCTCAAGAAAGACCAACTGGTGGGCGAAGCGATTCTGCCGCAATACGAGCAGACGCTGAAGAAGATCGAAGAGATCATTCGCCAGCAGCGGCTGGTGACGCTGCCGGGGCGTCCGGCGCGAATCCGTCTGGCCTCGGCCGCAGAAACCGCGCAGCAGCCGGCGGCGCACATGGATCCGCCGCCACTGTTGAACAATAAAGGCGAGCAGGGAACATTTGTGCTGCCGCTGAACGTGCCCACGGCGCCGGGATCGGCGGAGACCAAGAAGATTGACGACTTCACCTACACGGCTTCCACCTGGACGCTGGTGGCGCATGAGGCGCGTCCCGGGCATGAGTTGCAGTTTGATTCCATGGTGGAGCGCGGCGTTTCCGTGGCGCGCTCACTCTACGCTTTCAACAGCACCAACGTGGAAGGCTGGGGCCTTTATGCCGAGTACATCACCAAGCCTTACATGCCGCTGGATGGCCAGCTCATCTCGCTGCAGCTGCGGTTGATGCGCGCGGCGCGAGCGTTCCTCGATCCGGAACTGCAAAGCGGCAAGGTGACGCCCGCGGATGCTATGCACGTGCTCACACAGGATGTGGTGCTCTCAGAGGCGTTCGCCAACACTGAGGTTGAGCGGTACACCTTCCGTGCGCCGGGACAGGCCTGCTCCTATTTTTACGGTTACTCGCGGCTGCTGGCGCTGCGCAAAGACGTGGAAGCGAAGCAGGGCAAGAAATTCGATGCCATGAAGTTCCACGACTTCATTCTTTCCCAGGGGCTATTGCCGCCCAACCTGCTGCGCAAGGCGGTCACGGAGCAGTTTGTGGGGGCGCAGTAAACGTCTGATCCAGCAATCGTGGGTCATTTTTGCTGACCCATTTATTTGCTGCCGGTCTTGTTGAGGATCTGCTCAGCGAAGTAGTTGTTGATCTGAGCGTTGTTGCGCAGCTCTTCATCGTAGGCGGCGCGGAGAATCTGCTCGCGCTGGCTGCGCAGCTTGCTGCGGATGAACTGCTGCACCTGGGGATCGTTCAGATCGCGCTGGCCGGCAATGTCTTTTCCATTTAGACGGATGATCTGATAACCGCCCTGCTGGCGCGTCTGCGGATTGATAGCGGGAAGAACGTCAGTATATTGTCCCGGCTTGAGCTTCTGGATGGCGTCGCGCGTGACCGGGTCAAAGTTCTTGATCTGCGATTCGGGGATGGGCTGAATGGCGCCACCGGAGCGGCCGGTATCGGGATCTTCAGAATACTTTTGCGCCAGGTCGGCAAAATCCTCACCGCTATCCAGGCGATTGTGGATCATCTGGATCTTTCTCTTTGCCTGGCCGTCAAGCTGGGTCCTGTCCGTGGACTGGCCGGGTTCGCCTGAGGGCTGATTGCTGACATAGATCGTAGCCAGGCGAAAGCGCGGCTCAATCAGATTAAATTCGACTTTGTTCTGATCATAATAGGCGCTGATATCGGTGTCAGAGATATTGACCTTGGAGGCTATTTCCTTGTTGAGGAGTTTTTCGACGGTCAGGTTGCGCCGCAAGTCGAGCTTGTAATCTTCCTCGGTGAGACCGCTGTCTTTCAACTGTTTTTGAAACTGCTCCTGCGTGTAAGGGGCCTTGGACTGGTTGAATTTTGTTTCCACCTCATCGTCGCTGGCCACTACGCCCAGCTTTTCCGCCTTCTGCAGCAGAAGCTGGCGATAGATGATCTGGCTAAGGATATTGAGGCGCAGCGCCTCTTCTTCCGTGGCGGTAGGTTTTTGCGGCGATCCCGCCACCTGCTGGTTGTAGGTCTTGTCCACTTCAGAACGCAGAACCTTATAGCCGTTCACCTTGGCCATCACGTCCTTCTCGCCGGCGCGATTGGGGCAGCCGGTGAGAGCCAGCGTCATTCCCAGGACAAGGACAAGACAAGACAGACTGCGCCGTTGTTTACGCGACTGGATCAAACCATCGCCTCCAATGCCAACTTGAGATAGGTACGATACCCAACTTTCACCGGCATGACTACTTTTTAGCGCTTGTGGGGGCCTCTTGCCCAGCCTCGTGCAAAGCCCGGTCCAGTGCAGCGCGGAAATCCTGCTCCGGAATCAGGCCGGTGAATCTCTCCCCATTGACAAAAAGCGTGGGAGTGGAATCAACACCAAGCTTGTCGCCTTCCGCCATGGAGGCGCGCACCGCCGATTCATCCTGTTTTTGCACGCAGGCAAGAAGCTTGTCCTGATCCAGCTGGTGTTTTTGCGCCTGGTCTTTCGCGGCGTTATCCAGGTTCGCGTAAGCGTCACTGGGCGCCTTGCCGGAGATGGTCTTCTGATTGGCGTGGACGTAGTCGGCAAAGTCCCAGTAGGCCTGATTGTTCTGAGCGCCCAGGCAATTGCCGTCAACGGCAGCGCGCATGGCCCAGGGATGGATCTCCACCAGAGGATAATCCTTGTAAATCACGCGGACTTTGTCGGCATAGTCCTTGAACACATTGGGGAATAGCGTTGCGTGCATGCGGGAGCAGAACGGGCACTGAAAATCGTCATAGTTGACGATGGTGACCTTGGCGTCAGGATTGCCTCTGACTGGGCGGCCCTTGACATCGATTTTGGTCATCAGGTCCTGGGAAATATCGATGGTTTCCAGCTGGGCCAGAGTTTTTCTGTCCTTGGAGATGAGGAACTCGTGCGGGCTGCTGCGCCCGGCCCCGGACAAGGTGATGGTCATATCGTCATAGCCGGGAAACTTGCCGGCTCTTGGATTGGAGACCGTGATGTTGATTTGCGGCGGTACCTGGTAGCGCGAGCGCACTTCGGTGACGATGCGGTGCGTGATCTCCGGGGTCAACGGAGGCATATCCTCGGTCTTGGCGGCGGGTTTGGCAGCTTCAGGGGCAGACTTGCCGGAGTCTGTCTTGGTGTCTGCGGCGGTAGCGCCGGTTTTCTTCTTCGCAGGCGCGGTCGCGCTCTGGGCAGCGCCCAGTTGAGCCGTCAAAAACGTAAAAAGAAAGATGCTAAGGAAAATGCCGCCAAATCTAGCCAAAATCAACCACCCTCGTTCGAAAATTACTTTCCGATTATCTCACGAAGGGCCGCCCAGATGCCTAAGAGATAAGCTTGATAAGGGGCTGGGGCGTTTTGGCAGAGTTCATGGAACCGGAGCGAAACCCTTCCGTATCGAGGGTGACAAAGGTGAAGCCCAGCGACTTGAAAATGCGGGTGAACTCGGAAAACATCTCCGGGGAGAGGGCGCGCTGCATTTCGTCCCGGGCGATCTCTATCCGCGCGATCTCGCCATGATGGCGTACACGGACCTGGCGAAAGCCAAGCTGGTGCAGGGCTTCTTCTCCACGCTCGACGGCAGAGAGCGCTTCACGGGTCACGGGCCGGCCGTATTCAATCCGAGAAGATAGGCAGGCCGAGGCTGGTTTGTCCCATACGCGCAAGCCTGCCTGCGCGGCAAGCTGGCGGATTTCGGCCTTGGTCAAGCCCGCATCAAGCAATGGTGTGGCCACGTGGTGTTGGCGCGCGGCCGCCTGGCCGGGGCGAAAATCACCCTGGTCGTCCACGTTGACGCCGTACGTAATTGAGCGAAAGCCGCGCTCCGCGGCAAAAGCTTCCATCGCGTGAAACAGCTCGTCTTTGCAGTGAAAGCAGCGCTGGCGATCATTACGGAGATACTCCGGGCGGTCCATCTCCGAGGTCTGGATAACTTCGACAGGAATTGCCTGCTCCCGGGCGAAGGCCAGAGCATCTTGCAGCTGCGTCCGGGCGAGGCTGGGTGAATCGGCGATGACCGCAAGCATGTCCTGGCCAAGGGCCTTGTGCGCCGTCCAGGCCAGGTAAGCCGAATCGACGCCACCGGAGTAAGCGACCAGGGTACGCCCGAGAGAGCGCAGCGAGTCTTCCAGCCGAGTTTGCTTTGCGGACAAATCCATTCACTTATTTAACCACAGAGGACACAGAGGGCACCGAGGGGTAAAGCGAAAACTTGCATTGCAATTTCAAAATGCCAGTCGGGTTCGAAGCGCAAGATTGGAACTCCGTGTGTCTCTGCGTCCTCTGTGGTTAAAAGAGTCTTTCCTGGCGTTTCAGGTTACCGAATGAGCCGATGTTGGCCAACGTGAACGCAAAGCGGTACTGATTCTCATTGCGGACGGCGGGGAGTGAGAAGCGGCGATATTCGAAGCTCAGCCCACAACAATCCCAGTTATAGGAGGTTTGAGCGGCTGAGTATTGGAGCAGGTTGAACTCGCGGTCGATACCGACATTGGCGGCAGCGCTCCAGCCCCTCTTGGTGGGGCTGCCATAACCCAGCTGGCCGCGTAACTGGTCAAACAGTGGCGCGACGCAGGGGAACTGGCTGATGACATGCGGAGGGCAAACGGGAAGCACCGTTCCCTTGGTGGGATCGGTGACGATTTCGCCCGGCACCTGCAGATAGGCATGACTGGCGCCTACAAACCAGTCGCCAAAGTGATATCCGGCGTAGAGCGTGCTGGAGTTGATGCGGCCCTTCTTGGTGTCATAGTCGAGCTGCCACTCCAGGTCACTGTTGGCGCTGGTGCGTATGCGAAAGCGAGAAACCACGGGAGAAAAGCGCCGTGGATCCGTAATGAAGGCGATCCCGGTGAAGTTCACTGACGTGGTGAAGACGTTGCGCGTTCCGTTCTGGACGGCGCCGCCGAAGGTGGGATCGGCGAAATACTTCATTTTGACTTCCCAGGTCACGAACTCGTCGGCGCCCGCGGGGACGCAGGGAGCGGCTGGAATGACCTGGGCTGCGGTCCCGGCCGGGGCAGGAGTGGGTTCGTCATTGCAGCCGGCGTGCTCGCGCTTCAGGAACACGCGCTGCGTGAGGCCGGCCTCCACTTCATTGGTGTTGCTGAGAATATCGCGGAAATCGAAACGGATGATGTGGGAAAAATTCTCAATGCCATTGGTGTAGCGATAGACCAATCGCGGTTCGATGGTGTGCTTGAGCTTGCGGCCGGCAACGGTGTGATCGAAGATTCGCGACAGCGCCGGCGGGCGCAGCTCAACCGTAGTGGCAATGGAACGGCGGTTGAGCACATTCTTCACATCGACATCAGCATTCACCGGCGGGTTGGGAGGATTTGGCACAACCGTGGGCAGTTGTTGCTGAGAATAGACGGTATTGCGCAGTTGGACTTCAGGCCGGAAGGTCCAGCCTTTGAAGAAAAGAGGCAGATTAATGTCCGGGTCCACGTCAAACCGGCCAACGATGCCTGGCGTAACCAAACCAGACACGGTCGGAGCGAGTAGAGGATCACTGCGGCGCACGCCTTCCGCAGCAACGTCATACGACCAATACACCGGGGTGTGGAAGATGGGACGGTCAACGCCGGTGAACTCAACTGCAGGCGTATGCAGAATGGTAACTACGTCGTCAGCGGTGGTGCTTTGAAAATTCTGATAGCGAGCAAGGTATGTATTGAAAGAGAACCCCTGAATGCTCTTGGTGGCAAAGACGCTTGATTTCACTTCAGAGTCAACCGCTTGAGAGAAATTTTCAGTAAAGGCCAGGCGGAAGACAAACGAGCTGAGATATTCAATGGAAGCAACGCCGCGGATGTTCGCGGGAAATATAGTTTCTGCGTTGAGCTTTACGTCCTCGCCGCCCTGTGGAGTGGTGGTGGTTTGGAGCCCCTTAGCGGTGATGCTGGTGGTGGTAATGCCGCGATCAATCACGCCGAAATAGTTGAGGTTGAGAAAGGATTTTTCGCTCGGACGGGCGCGGAAATTTTCCTGCAGCTCCCAGCCGCGCTTGGAGAGATACTCGCCGCCCAGCGTGGCGTCCATGCTGCGATTGATGGCCCAGTAGAACGAATCGCCGATCACCGTGCCCTTGGTGCTGGAGGTGCCGAAGGTGGGAATGAGAAAGCCGCTCTTGCGCCCCAGCCGCTCCACCGGCGGCGATACATAAGGCAGATAGAAAACGGGCACACCTTTCAAACGGAACGACGAATTACGCACCCGGGCATAGTTCCCAACCCGCAGAATAATTTTCTGGGCATTGAAGGTCCATTTGGGATGCGGCAGCTCACAGGACGTGACCGATGCATGATGAAGAACGTATTCGTCCGGCCCGGTTTGCTCCACGTACTTGCCGGTAAAAGAAATCGGACTGGAAGAGGTGAGCGTGACACTGCGGCCTTTGAAGCGGGCGCCGGTTGAGCCGTGCACGTTGTAGAACTTTCCCGTGTGCGTGCGAACGTTGTAGTACGCCTCAGTGGCGGTGAGATGCAGGTCGCGGTGGCCGCCATCGAGAGAGACGTTGCCTTTGGCGGTGACGTCTGCTGTGGAGGAGTCAAAGGTGGCGGTGTCACCGCGTAAATCGTAGTCGGCGGAGTGGATCTTGATATTTCCGTGAAGAGAATAAATGTTGCCGGCTTTATCGCATTCGTCGGCATCGATGATCACGGGAGTTTCTGCGCTGATCGACAGGTTCTGTTTTTTCTGGGCCGCCTGCGCGCTGGTCACGGGGCCTTTCGCCGATCCAGGTTTCTGCGTCTCTTTCGGCTGCGGCGGCGAAGTGATGACGGAATGACAATTGCCGACGGTTGACGCGGGAGTTGGCGTCGCGAGCGGCGTGGGCGCCGGCGTTGGCGCAGGAGTAGGCGTGGGCGTGGGAGTTGGAATCTGGCCGGGGCTCGGCGAAGTGGGAACAGATTGCTGCGCTTCCATGGGCGGCTCAGGCCGCGCCTGGCTTGTCACTAGGGGAACAGTGGCAAACAGGTGACAAAGCAATGCCGCTGTGATAACTAAGTTGTGTTGGGAACGCATGCCTTAGACCCAGACTGGGCAAGGTAACACGGCAGAGTTTTAGAAAGCAAAAACTCTGCGGTAGGCGGCGGTATCCCACATCTGGCGAAACTCCAAGAACCCCTCGATGACTTGCCCCGTTTGCGGTAAGACGCAGCCTTGCGCCCATGGCTCGAGGAATTCTTCCGTCACAGTTGATCCCCAGGCTGCGGAGAGCAGGCAGGAAATATCTTCACCTGGTTCTGCGATCGGCGAGCCGAGTACAGCCCGTGCGAACCAGTCGCCGGGTGATCCGTCGTGGCGGCAGGAAGTAGTCTCGCGCGTGCAGCAGCACCGGCAGCGTCGTCGCAAACCCGGCGATGCCAATGCGCTGGAACTGGACTTCACTACGGAAGAACCATATTCGTTTAGTCAACCGGCGGGCCATCCGCTGCCTCCACCACCGCAGCGGTTCGCGGAAATCGTGGTGAAGCCGGATGCGCCAAAGATCATACGCTTTCCCCGTCCCGCGGTCGCACAGCCCCCTGCAGTGGAGGAGGTAAGGCTGGATGAGCTGTCTGCGCCGGCGCTCGAAGCCCCGAGAATCCTGGACGCTCCGGAGGTCGAAAGCGGTTTTAACGAAAGCGACTTTGTGGTGGAGACGGAGATGGCGCCGCTTGCGTC
Organism: Candidatus Angelobacter sp.; assembly: GCA_036557225.1. Classification (GTDB taxonomy): domain Bacteria; phylum Acidobacteriota; class Terriglobia; order Terriglobales; family Acidobacteriaceae; genus Angelobacter. The sequence goes on along the minus strand of DATBHX010000142.1, from coordinate 19,966 downwards.
CCCGGCGCCGGCCGAGCAGATGCAGTTGCTGCCGAGCTTTGACGATATACATCTGGAACCTGAGACCAGCCGGCTTACGGAGGAGCTTGATGTCATTCCACAGGCCGCACCACTGAGCCAACGAGCCGCCGCAGGACTGGTGGATGCCGCGATCGTTTTCATTGCCAGCGCCTTGTGCGCACTGACATTCCTTGAGCTGGCCGAGGAGACGCCGAAGTCACGTTTGCTCGTGGCTTGCGCGCTGGCGGTGGGCGGAGTGCTCTGGATGGCTTTTCAGTATTTGTTCCTTATCTATGGACGGCGAACGCCGGGCATGAAACTGGCGCAGCTTGAGCTGTGTACGTTTGAAGGCAAGCCCGTGTCGCTCACGGCGCGACGCTCGCGTGCACTGGCCAGTGCGCTCTCCGGATTTGCCATCGGCCTGGGATATTTTTGGGCGTTTTTCGACGAAGACCGGCTGGGCTGGCATGACCGGATCAGCCAGACGTATCTGAAAAGCAGCGTTCAGCAGTCAGCATTCAGTCCTTGGAACGGCGTGAGTGGGAGTAGAGTGTGTGAAGGCTGGCTGAATGCTGATCGCTGATTGCTAACTAGGCTGCAAGATGCTCAGGCGCTTTCTCGCCGGCCGCTGATGCCGTTGCTGCGGAGTCGGCCGAGAGCAGCGGCCAGCCTTTCCGCAGAACAAATTCCAGCCATGCGCCCGCAGCCTGTGATGTGAGTACAGCCACAAGAACCAGGGTGGTATAAAAGGCAGCGCTGATGATGCCTGCTTCGTAAGCCACACTGGCCAACACAATGCCGGGGCCACCGCGGGCGTTGGTGGCGACAGCGAGATTGACGATATCCAGTCCGCGGAAGCCGGCAAGGCGCGCGCCCAGCGCGACCGAGATCAGTTTCAACACACAGGCGCCGCCGAGAAATGCAAGCAGCATGGTGAGGGAGAATGATTTGCCGAAGATGAGGCGGTAGCCCACCAGCGCGAAATAGACAGGAATAAAGAGCGCGAAAGAGAAGCGGGAGATCGTTTCCAGCGCGTCGCCCAGGCGCTTGCGCGAGACGGCGAAGCCGGCGAGAAACGCGGCGAAGACGAGATTTACGTCGAGCAGCCCGGCGACGGCAACATAGCCGAAGACGATGAGCAGGGTAAACGTCACCGGCGAGTTGCTGGCCAGCATGTTGAAACGCGACTTGGAGATGCGCTTGGTGGCGCGCGGAGCCAGGGTGAGACCGAGAGCGAAATAGATGATGGTCAGCGTGATGTGCAGGGCGATGGATTTTTGCGGCATACCCACGGAAGTGGCCAGGGCCGTGGCCACGGCCAACACTGCCCAGAGGCCGATATCTTCAAGGACAGCCACGCCAAGCACTAGGCGGGCGAAACGCGTGTGCAGGATTTTGAGATCGAAAAAGATGCGCGAGATGACGGGGATTGACGTCACAGCGACGGCGATGCCCATGACCAGAACGAGCGAGGTGCGATTCTGCTTGTCGCCCATGAACCAGCCGAGTGGAATCAGCGAGGCCAGCCCGAGCATAACGAAGAATGGCAGCACGGTCCCTACAGAGGCGAGCCAGGCGATCTGTTTGCGCTCGTGTTTCTGGAAGAGCGCTTTGGTCTCAGCACCGGAGAGAAACATCAACAGCAGCAAGCCGAGCTGGTAGAGCAGATCGAGGGCGGCTTTCTTGGGTTCGGCGGCGACGTTCAACTGGAGCAGGTTGTTGTACGCAGGCAGTTTGCCCAGGACGAACGGCCCGAGCAGAATGCCGGCCAGGATTTCGCCGATCACGCGCGGCTGGCGCAGGCGGGCGAAGAGGTATCCGAGCAGGTGCGCCGCAGTGAGAAGAAGTGCTAGAAATAAAATGAGTGGCCCGAGGGCGTTGGCTGGCATTTTTGAGTCCGAATGGTTCTCCGCGCGGCTTGCTAGGAGTGAGATGAAAGCTGAGCAGCAGGTGTTGCCGCGGGTATGGTTTTGGACTTCGACAAAAAGCAAGCACAAGGTCCCTCCGTCCTACTTCCACCCCAGCACGCGAAAAACGCGCGTGTCGGGGGCCCCGGTTCGCGCGCTGATGACGGCGCGCGCTTGCTAAACGGCCGTCGGGATGACGACGTTTTTATAGATGCGGACGACTTGTAACTTCAGCGACTAGCAGCCTTCGGTTTAAGCGTGATTTTGTTACCATCAAGATATGGCTGGAAACGATAAGGTGCGCGTGCGTTTTGCTCCGTCGCCCACGGGGCAGCTGCATATTGGAAACGTGCGCACGGCACTGTTCAACTGGTTGTTTGCGCGGCAAAAGGGCGGCACGTTCATCCTGCGGATTGAAGACACGGACCTGGAGCGCAGCGAAGCCCGCTACGAGGCCCAGCTGATGGAAGACCTGAAGTGGCTGGGGCTGGACTGGGACGAAGGCCCGGACGTGGGTGGACCGTATCCGCCGTACCGGCAGTCGGACAAGATGGAAGTGTATCGCGGGTACGCGGAGCGGCTGATCAAAGAAGGCAAAGCGTATTACTGCTTCTGCTCCGCGGAAGAGCTGGAGCACGAGCGCGAGCAAGCGCTCAAGGAGCAGCGGCAGCCGATTTACTCCGGCAAGTGCCGGAAGATGGATCCAGCAGAGGCAGAACGGAGGCGCGCCGCGGGCGAAGCGGCTGCGATTCGGCTGAAGATTCCGGAGCGCCCGATCCGTTTTCACGACATTGTGCGCGGTGAGGTGGAGTTCTCGCACGAAGTGGTGAGCGATCCGATCATCGTGCGCTCGAGCGGCATGCCGATCTACAACTACGTGGTGGTGATCGACGATGCGGATATGAAGATCACGCATGTGATCCGCGGCGATGATCACATCTCCAACACGCCGAAGCAGGTGGCGGTCTATGAGGCTCTGGGGCTGCCGGTGCCGGAGTTCGCCCACCTCTCGACCATCCTGGGGCCGGATGGAGGCAGGCTGTCAAAGCGTCATGGAGCCACGTCGGTGGCGAACTTCCGCGAGATGGGGATACTACCCGAGGCGCTGATGAATTATCTGGCGCTGCTGGGCTGGGCGCCGAGCGGCGGCGATCGCGAGATCTTTCCTAAAGATGAATTGATCAAGGAATTTTCCCTGGAGCGCGTGACGCCTTCGCCAGCAGTGTTCGATACGGAGAAGCTTCATTGGCTCAACCGGCACTACATCAAGCAGAGCCGGCCGGAGAGAATTCATCAGCTGGGCGCAGGGTTCTTGCAGCGCGCGGGTTTGTTGCCGGCATCAGCGAATGGGAGCGTGAGCGGATGGAGCAACAGCGTCATTGATCTGCTGGCGCCGTACGTGGACAAGCTGGACCAGCTGCCGGAAAAAGCGAAGATCATTTTTGATGGCGGCGCAACAACGGCGCTGGCTGTGCCGGAGAATGCGGAAATCTTCGCGAACGAGAAAGCAAGAGCTGTAGCGGAGGCGTTTGCGAAACGTGCGACGACCGAATCGCCGCTGACGGCGGAAAAGTTCAAGGCGATCATGGATGAAATCAAGGCGGAGACGGGAGCGAAAGGGAAAGACCTGTTTCATCCCGTACGGATCATGCTGATTGGTTCGCATTCAGGGCCGGACTTCAATAGGCTGATTCCCGTGATTGAAGAAGGAAGCAAGCTCGAGCTGCCCGTGCACGTGAAGAGCGTTAAGGAGAGGACGGAAGAATTTGTGCGAGCTCTCTAAGGCACAGGGGCTAAAGCCCCATATCTATTAAGATCTTTACGGCACGACTAAAGTCGTGCCCTGATACCTGCAGAGGCTAAAGCCTGAAACGTAAGTTTGTTGCACCTGAAATATAAATTTGTTGTACAGGCTGAGGCCCAGAGAGCATGCTGCACGCCCAAAATCGGTGCAGCCAATCGGCCCATGAAACAGCATTTCCGTTTTGATTTCACATTTCCGCACAACTATGAGGTAAGAATCCTTGGGGAAGCGCCGCCGGTGCATCCGATCGAGAAGTTGTATCACTATCCGATGGAGCTGGAAGAGGGCGACCGCAACGGCGCGTATCTGCGTGTGATCCCCAAGGACGGCACGGCGTGGACGGGATTCTTTGCCCAGGGTTTTGATTCTGACCAGGTGATCAGCGAGGTTTGCTCCACACCCGATCCGGGTTCGTTCTGCGCAGTGGTGGGCGGGTATGCGTATCTGATGAAGGCGGGCGATCCAGACAGGTGGTCGCGCATTGAGCAGAGGCCGGTGGTGGATTTGCGTGTACTTTCGCAACATGGCTTGTTGCTGTTTGCGGGGTTTACGTCCATCAGCGCGGTAGGCGCGACCGGAGTGCTATGGACCACAGAGCGATTGACATGGGAGGGTTTGACCATCACTGACGTTCAAGGGGACACGCTACACGGGCGCGGATGGGATGCGCCGGCGGACAAGGAAGTTGAGTTTGAAGTGGATTTGAAGACGGGAAAGCATACAGGAGGAGCGAGACCATGAGCGTTCTGCGAGCAAGATATAGGACGAGGCTTGGATTCGCCATAGGTATTGCGCTGAGTTTCCTCTTGACCGGTTTATTGCCGGCGCAACAGCCCGGCGGCTGGGACAGGGTTATTGAGCGCGTGGAGAAGGACGGTTGCACGACGCTGGAGTCGGGCGTGAAGGTGTGCCGCGCGGATTACGAAGTTGAGGGAAAGCGCGTGGAAGCAATCGCGTTCACGCCGAAAGGCAGCGGGCCGTTTCCCGGCTTGCTGTTGATTCCGGGGTATGAACGCACGGCCAGAGATTTTGTTCCGCTGGGAGTGCGGCTGGCGCGGGAAGGATTTGCCGGCGTGTCTGTGTCGCAGCCGGGATTTGGCAGGTCGCAGGGGCCGCCGGACTTTGTCGGGCCGAAGACGCTGGCGGTGCTGACGGTTGCCTACCGCAAGCTGCAGAAGGAGAGCTATGTGGACCCGAACCGCATGGCTATTTATGGCTACTCGCGCGGCGGGATGGCAGCGTCTCTGCTTTCGGTGCAATTGGATGACGTGAAGGCGGCGGTCTTTGGCGCCGGCGTCTACGATTTTCAGCGCCTGTACAACGACAGCACGCTGCGCGGCGTGCGCGAGAACATGCGCGATGAAACCGGCATGACGAAAGAGGCGATCATCCAACGGTCATCGATTTTGAGAATGGACCGTTTGAAGTGTCCGGTGCTGATCCTGCATGGTGAGAGAGATATTAATGTCCCGGTAAACCAGGCAAAGATGTTGCGCGACCGGCTGACCCAGTTGCACAAGGAATTTGAGATCAAGTTGTTTCCAGAAGCAGAGCATTCCATCGGGGCTCCGGCGGGCGACGCGGCAGCGGATTTCTTCAAGAGGAAGCTGTTGCAGGGGGCGAATGCTACGAATTGACTAAGTTTTTGTGCCGCCCGGTAAACGGGGCTTGAGGTTTTTCGAAACAGTTTGCCACCTCTTACGTGGTGGGCTCAGTCATTCCGTCCTCCGGGCTGTTGCATAGCCGGCTCACGCGATGCGGCAGCGGAGCAGGTCCCTCACCCCTACTCGCGCGCCGGAGAAGGCCTGCGCGCTCGTTGACGGGGATTCGGGATGACGCTCTTTAGTGAGAATGGGCGGTACTAGTACAGTTTGACAACTTCGACAACGCAAGGTCCCTCACCCCTGCTCGCAAGCTGAAGAAAACGCTTGCTCGCTGACGGGAGTTCGGGATGACGGACCTATAAAGAACTCTTTCAAACCGTACCACGACTGAGCTGCGGAGACATTTAGAAACCCGCATTTTTTCAGGCTATAATGAAACATGGCGACAAACCCGCAGGCCGGCTCGCAAAAGGAGCTGAAGCTGCTGAATGGCAAATTCCAGCAGTTGCTGGGCAAGGTCGTCGAGAACCGTCCAACGGATGATCTGGAGATCATCCGCAAAGCCTACGATTTTTCCCTCAAACATCATCAGGGACAGACGCGCGCTTCGGGCGAGCCATACCTGATCCATCCTCTGGAAGTTTCTCTGGTGCTGGCCGATCTCAAACTGGATTCAACTGCGATTTCAGCCGGGCTGCTGCATGACGCCATTGAAGACACGCCGGTGACGCATGAGGACATACGTCGCGAGTTCGGTGAGCAGGTCGTCCACATTGTTGAGGGCGTGACCAAGATCGACAAGATCAACCTGGCCAGCCGGGAGGAGCGCCAGGCGGAGAACGTCCGCAAGATGGTGCTGGCCATGGTGGACGATATTCGCGTGGTGCTGATCAAGCTGGCGGACCGGCTGCACAATATGCGCACGTTGAAGCATCTGCCGGAAGAGAGGCGGCAACAGGTAGCGAAGGAGACGCTGGAAATCTATGCTCCGCTGGCGCACCGGCTGGGCATGGGCAAAGTGCGCGGCGAACTGGAAGATCTGTCTTTCCGTTATGTCGATCCGATCGGCTACGAGCAGGTGCGGTCGGCGGTGGAGCAGCGCCGCAAAGCGGGCGAGGCGTTCCTGAGCAAGGTGGTCAAGATCCTGCAGCAGAAGCTGAAAGAGAACGGGGTGGATGCGAAGGTGGAGAGCCGCATCAAGCGGCTGTACAGCATTCATCAGAAGTTGCTGCGGCAGCGTATTACGGTCGACCAGGTTTACGATCTGCTGGCAGTGCGCATCATCACCAAGTCAGTAAAAGACTGTTACACCGTGTTAGGGGCGATCCACCAGATGTGGCGGCCGGTGCCTGGGCGGATCAAGGATTTCATCGCCATGCCGCGGCCGAACCTCTACCAATCATTGCATACCACGGTCATCACCGAAGACGGTCACCAGTTTGAAGTGCAGATCCGCACGGAAGAGATGCACAAGATGGCGGAAGAAGGCATTGCCGCACACTGGAAATATAAAGATGGCACACCGGTAAGCGCCAAGGACGAGCAACGGCTGGCCTGGCTGCGGCAGGTGGTGGAGTGGCAGCAGGACGTAAAAGATCCGAGCGAGTTTTTGTCGACGCTGAAGGTCGATCTCTACCCGGAAGAGGTGTACACGTTTACGCCGATGGGCAAGGTGGTGATCCTGCCGCGCGACGCCAGCGCCGTGGATTTTGCCTATGCCATTCACACCGAGGTCGGACACACGTGCGTGGGCGCCAAGGTGAATGGGCGCATTGTGCCGCTCAGGAGCAAGCTGCGCAATGGCGACGTGGTGGAGATCATGACGCAGCCGGGGCACAATCCCAGCCGTGACTGGCTGGGGTTTGCCAAGTCAACGCGCGCGCGGAACAAGATAAGGCATTGGTTGAACATCCATCAGCGGGAGCGGGCGATTGAGATCGGCAAAAAACTGATGGAGAAGCAGGCGCGCAAATACCGCCTGGCGATGAAAGACTTCGACGAAAAAGAGATGGACAAGATCGCCAAGGAGTACGGGTTGGGCGGACCGCAGGACCTGCTGGCGGGGATCGGCTATGGAAAGTTTTCCGCCAGGCAGGTGTTGGCGAAACTTTCGCCGGACATCCAGAATGAGACGCCGGCTGCGGAAGAGCCGAAGCCGACGAGCACGCTGGGCACGGTGATACGACGGGTCTTTGGCCAGAGCGCCGATAACGGCGCGATCAAGGTAAAGGGCTATAACGATCTGCTGGTGTATCGCGCGCGCTGCTGCAATCCGATTCGCGGTGAAGCGATTGTGGGCTATGTGACTCGCGGCAAGGGCGTAGCGGTACACGCAGTGAGCTGCCCGAACGTGAACAACCTGATGTATGAGGCTGACCGGCGGATTGCCGTGGAGTGGGCCAAGCCGCCGAAGCTGGGCAAAGCGGATGGGAAGGTGGCGTATCCGGTGAAGCTGACGGTTTTTTGCGACGACCGTCCAGCCATGCTTAAGCAGCTCACGGCTGTGATCTCTGACGACAACACCAACATCCGCAACATTGAGGCGCGCACCGCCAACAGCCAGGCGACGATCGACATTGTGATCGATATAGACGATGTTAAGCATTTGGAGCGCGTGGTGAGCGGGCTGAGAAAGATCCCCGGGATACACGATGTGCAGAGGTTGAATAAGGTGTAGTTGGTTCTTCTGTAATCCCGAGCACAGCGAGGGAACCCTATCCATACCAAAATTCAAGAGTTCACGGTAGAGTTGTCCGTTGGAAAATTTTGCGGTACTGGTGTATTAATCCATAAAAGCTTGGTGGTAATAGGGATCCCTCGCTGCGCTCGGGATTTCAGAAAAAGAGGACATGCATGAGCTTTACCCGCGATGTTGTTTCCACAGCCAACGCACCCAAGGCGATTGGGCCGTATTCGCAGGCGATCAAGGCCAACGGATTTGTGTTTATCTCCGGCCAGGTGGCGTTTGATCCGGCGACGGGCAACTTGATTGAAGGCGGCATTGAAGCGCAGACGGAGCAGGTATTGAAGAACTTGTCGGCGATCCTGGCGGCAGCGGGCAGCAGCTGGGAAAAAGTGGTGAAGACCACGGTGTTCCTGAAGAACATGGCCGAGTTCGGGCAGATGAATGAGGTCTATGGAAAAATCTGCAAGAACGCTCCGCCGGCCCGTTCCACGGTTGAAGTAGCACGCCTGCCTAAGGATGTGGCGGTGGAAATTGATGTGATTGCGCTGGCGTAAATGCGCGCGTGAGGAACGATGCTGCAAAGAAGATTTCTTCTGCTTATCTGCAGTCTAGCGTTGTTTTCGGCTGTCGCAATCACGCAAAGACCCGGACCGTAACTAATTTCATCGCGTCGCCACCATGTTTTGGTTGGCGCCGGAATCATGCTGTATTTCTGAGAAGAGAGCACACGGGCATGGCCTTTGGTTATCGTTCAGAGTGCACAAGTTCAGCTACGCTGATTGGGATTGTGCATCTCACAATCCAATATTCAAATTGCAGACCGTTTTGAAGGAGCTTGCATGAAACGCTTTCTTATCCTGATGGCGGTGATGTGTGTGGCAACGGCGGCACTGGCGCAGAAGGCCGATATTGCATTTACGGTTGGCGGATCGTTTGTATCTGACACGCAGGGCGTGACGGCGCTAACTCCCTCAACGACTGCCTTTGGTCCAACTCTCCAGACGGACCACCACATCTTTTTCGAAGGCACGCTCGGGTTCAGGATGCTGGATGCCAAGGCTGCTTCGCTGACTCTGGAATTACCCGTGGCGGGAATGTCAGGACAGAAGCTGACAGTCGCCCTAGCGCCTTCGCAGGTTGTTGATCACCTCTCGACTCTATTCGTTACGCCGTCACTGCGATTCAAGGTGCTCCCCGCTGCCGCGATTTCACCCTGGGCCAGCATCGGCGGCGGCTGGGCGCACTATTCCCTGGATTCAGGAAACACGTCGAACAAGCCTGCTCTTCAGTTCGGCGGAGGATTGGATTTCAAGACAGGACTGCCGCTCCTGGCCTTTCGCGCAGAGATAAGGGATTTCATCACGGCCGACCCGGACCTGAACGTGATCCAGTTGGCCAATACGGGCGGATTGCGTCACAACAATGTGCTGGCCGGCGGCGGAATTGTGCTGCGATTCTAAACGCAGCGAAAAAGCACGCACAGGCAAGGCCTTTGGTTACCATTCAGGCACCCATGCAGGGAGAATCCCAGCCAACCCGGCGGCTGGATGTGCATCTCACAATCCAGCTTACAAAATTTTCAGAGCGGCCAGTAAAGGAGCTTGAATGAAGCGTTTTTTCATCCTGATGGCGATGGTGTGTGTTTCGACGGTGGCGGCGGTCGCGCAGAATGCAGATGTATCGTTTGTGGCCGGCGGGTCGTTCGTGTCGGATACGCAGTCGACATTTATCACCAGCGTTGCTGCAGCCAGCAAACTCAAGACAGACAGCCATCTTTTCCTTGAAGGCACACTGGGGCTGAGAGTGCTCAATGCCGGAGCGGCGTCGTTGAGCTTCGAAGTGCCGGTCGCGGGAATCCCGTCAACCAAGATCACGACGTCGACTTCGCCGTCTACGGTGATTAACCACATTTCCACTGTGTTTGTTACACCAAGCCTGCGGCTGAAATTGCTTCCAGCTTCGCCGATTGCACCGTGGGTCAGCTTCGGCGGCGGCTGGGCACGATATTCGCTCGATACCGGTAACACCAACAAGGGCGCGGTACAGTACGGTGGTGGACTCGACTTCAAACTGCTGCCGGCGGTCGGCCTTCGCGCCGAGGTACGCGACTATGTCACGGGTGAACCGAATTTTGGCCTGGTCAGCGTGCTGAACGGCAACGACGGCGGATTGCACCATCACAATGTCCTGGCCGGCGGCGGAATCGTACTGCGGTTCTAAGCAATCAGCAATCAGCATTCAGCCCGCGAGTTTAATGGGCTGAAGGCGAGCGTCAATCTGGGCACGAGCAGAAGATCGAGAGCAGCAAGGAAAATAAAGGCCTCCTGTAGGGGAGGCCTTTTTGATTTCGCAGAAAATCGCGCGACTTAGGATGCTTTAACGACCTTGCCGGACTTCAAGCAGGTGGTGCAGACGCGGACGCGCTTGTTAGCGCCGTTGACGCGGGCGCGAACGGGACGAAGGTTGACATTCCAGCGGCGGCGGCTCACGTTGTGGGCGTGGCTGATCTTGTTTCCAAATTGCGGACCTTTGCCGCAGATGTCGCAAACTTGTGCCATTTGAATAACTCCAGAAAGTGACTCAGAAGAGGCTAGAAGCTTTCAGAGCGCTTAGTTAAAGGTAAATTTTACAGGAAGATAGCAGGAAGAGCAACCCTCTCTGGGTTTGACTGCCATGCAAACCTGCGCCGTCTAACCGGCATCTTAATCAATAGCGGACAATACTGAGACCGTTCCCCTCTCACGACCGGGCTGTGCCTGGTCGATGTCATTTTTATTGATGCTTTTCTGGCCAGGCGTCGAAAGTCCGCAAAATCAGCGAAATCAACAGGAGCGTGATCTAATGACGGACAAACGCCTTGACTTTGACCAAACTGACTGCACTCTGAATCCCGGTGAGCTGATCCAGCACTCCGGAATCTACGAGATCTGCCATGTTGACGACTCACGCGCCACCGTACTCCTGATGCGCCATACCTATTTCCCGTTCTGCCGCCAGTGCGGTGAGAACGTTCGTTACAGGCTGGTGCGACCGGTGCCGCACATCTCCGAAGATGAAGACTTCCATGAAGCCGGGGGAGACAACCCCGGCTACTCCATGAAGACTCATATTTCTACGCCGACAGTGCAACTCGGCAGGGCCCATGGATTCAGATTCCACCACCAAGACAATCTACAAACCTGGGGAACTCGTTCCGAAAGCGGGAATCTATAAAGTTTCCCACGCGCAGCATCGCCTGCCTCACAAAGCTACCTTCAAAGCCCGGGAACGTTTTCCCGCATGCAACAAATGCGACAAACTGGTGCGCTTCGAGTTGCTCGTCCCTGCAGAAAAAGAAAAAGAGAGCGAACGGCAGAGCGCATAAAAGCTGTCAGCGATCAACTAGCAGCGAAAGCCAAGAGCCAACAACCAAAACAGCTACGGCGGATGAACGCGGATATTCGCGGATTGAACTGAACAGCCAGGTCGTCTGAACTTTCGAATCAAAGATCGCCTGCCGTTCACCCCGTCTTTTACTTCTTCTCCGGCGGCTTCTGATTGTCCGATACGCCGCTGCCCGCCTGGCTCTCAATCTGCTCGAGCACGTGGCGCGCTGCCGCGGCGTCAGGATCATGCGGCGCCGCCTTCAGGAACTCGCGCAGCTGCGCCGCCTCGTTCACGCGATCGCCCTTCTGCTCGTAGACCTTGGCCAGCAGCCAGTAGACCTGCGGCAGCTGCTTGCCGGCTTCGTCCACGGCCTGCAACCCGCTTTTTTCCGCCGCGTCCCATTGCCGCAGATAAAAATTGGCAATGCAGTTGTAGTAGTAGACGCCCGGCGCGCGCACCGGATGCAGCGCCGCCGCCTGGCTGGTCAGGTCCGCCACCACGTTCCACTTCTCCTGGTGCGCAGCGATATCGGCCAGGCAGAGATAGCTGGGTATATAGTTCGGATCGGCCGCACGCGCCTGTCCGCATGACTCCGCCGCCTGCGACGCCTGGCGCTGGTCCATCTGGACCTGCCCCAGCAGCGTCCATGCCGCGGCATACTTCGGCGCCGACTTCACCGCCTTCATCAGCCGCTTCTCCGCATCTTTCAGGTCGTTCTTGTGCACCGCTCCGCAGGCCTGGTCAAATTCATCGCGCGCGCTGCCCGAGATCTCCATGTGGCTCACGCTCACCGTGCCGCTCAGCACCGGGCTCATAGGAAAACGAAAGCAGCCGGGCTGTTCGTTCTTCACCTGCTGCTTGCGCTCTTCCGCGCGCTTGGTGTCATAGGTCTTGAACTCTTCTTCACTATTGGTCGGCCGATACGGCGGCGCCATGCTCGCCGGAACGCCGCCCTTCGCGGTGCCTCCCATGCTCCCGGGAGCGGGGCCGTGCTGTGCGGCCGCGAGGGTGGTGAGCAAAGTAAGTGAGAGCAGTACGGGAAGGAGAGAGGTACGAGAGGTACGCATCGTGGGCCCCCAGACAAGACAAGGTAATTTTACTCCCGCCTCGGTGCTCGATCTCCGGATTTTTGCCGACCTCGGCATCCCTTCCCCCCCATCCGCTTCATCCCCGAAAAATAAGCACTTAGCCAATCGATACCCGGGGTTGGATCTTCCAGTTTTTGGTTTTCCGATGTCCCGATGAATCCGATCACCCGATGTCCCGATCCTGCCATCCCTCCCCTGCCCCCCAGGTTTTACCCAATTCCACCCAACCTTACCCAATGTCACCCAAGGAATCAGCAGAGGGTCGCGGTTCTGGTTTTGAATTTACCCATCTACCAACTTACCCATTTACCAAATTTCTCCCGGCGAATCAATTGCGAAGTAGTACATCTCGACAAAGCAGTTCTGCGGGAAGCCGCAATTTTTGCGGCCCACTGCTGCTGAACGTAGGAAAAAGTTGTGGAGCGCAGCCGCCCTCGGCTGCGTTTATTTGTTGGGCTTGGGATTCTGCTTCAGGGCGAACTCCAGCAACCAGCGGAGCGTTCTAGTCTCTGCGATATCTCAGGTATACGTGATACACGATATATCAGTGATATACGAATAGCGGGTTTTTCAAGCCCTTGCGATATATTGCTGCGCAACAGAGGACTCTGATGCGCGCAGATATTTACCAGAAGCTTTACGAATTCAATCAGCATACAGAGCTTGCTGTAGCCGCTCTGCGCGAGCTGGCGCAGATGAAGTCTGTGCGGGTCGCGAGGGTGGAGCATATCGTGGATTATTTTGAGGAGATCCGCTCTGACGCCAGCGGCTACCCGGCTTCGCTCCTTTCTGAGCAAGAGGACCGCGAGTCGGGCCGGTTATTCGTCCAGCGCCGTCGCCGCGACATGGCCGAAGACCCCATGCACGGCGGCTGGCTGGAAGAGGAACGGGAAAAGAAGAAAGAAAAACGCGGTGCGAGGCCAAGAAGTCAGACAAGAGCGTTCGTCGACTAAAAAATTGAAACCGCTCATGGCGTGCAAAGCTAACGTTAGTTAAGCCGCTAACGGACTCACAACAATCTAATAGTTTATTGTTGGTTTTATATCCTTTTCCATCAAAATACCTAACAGCACTTTCTGAATCGATGTATACTTTGCTCCCATTTACCTATGAAACTGAGAATACTTTCATCCGATATCCGCAAGCGTGTGTGTGCGGGAGCTATTTTTTTTCTTATCTTGGTGACGCTGGTGTCTTGCGGTGGCGGCTCGGGTGGGGGATCGAATCCTAACCCTAATCCCAACCCTACGCCTACTCCACCGGTTGGCGATTTTCAGTTAGTCGTTAACTCCCCTACTATTACTGTCCAGCAGGGAGGCCAGCCCTTATTTGAGGTGGTGCAGGCGAACCCCAGCAATGGGTTTAAGGGAACGATTAATCTAGCGATCACCGGGCTGCCGTCGGGAGTCTCCACGACATCCGCGGCGCCATCGATTACTGTCACTGCCAGTCCACAGGCGGTCGCACTGCAATTGGCGGCGGCGCTGAGCGCGCCGGTGGCGACATCGACGGTAACGATCACCGGCACCAGCGGCGCCATCAGCCATTCAGTAACCTTTGCGGTGGCCGTCCGGCAGGCTGCGCCCTTTTCCATCCAATTATCGCAGTCTTCGATTTCCCTGACGCCGGCATCAGCCACAACCGTACAGGTTTCGGTCACGGGGGATCCGGCTACGCAGTTGGCGGTGGACGTTTCTGGAGCGCCCAACGGTTCCCAGATAAGGGTTGGCTCACCACAAGGCTTTGTGACGCCGGCAAACCCAGGTACTTTTCCTGTTGAAGCTACAGTACTGGCACAACCACTGCAGAACTTTCCCATCTCCGTCATAGCGTCTGATAATGCCAACAACACCGCTTTCGTAACTTTCACACTCACGGTAACAGTACCGTTTACGTCGACTCCCGCCCTGACGCGAAGCACTTTTGTTCGCACGGACACGAGCCCGACTGGCATGGTTTACGATCCATTACGCAAACAACTGTTTGTAAGCAACGAGATCCTGAACCAAGTGCTGGTCCTCTCAGCGGCTGATGGACATCAGGTGGCTTCGATTCCGGTGAATTTTCCTGCAGGAATTGATGTGGCTGCGGATGAAAGCGCAATTTACGTGGTCAGCCCGTTTGTGGGGGGAGTGACCATCATTGATCCAAATCGACTGCAAGTGATAGGGCACTCGGATGTACCCTTCTCGGCGTCGGGACTGACGCAGCCGGTAACCTTCTTTCAGGTGGCCGCGCTTTCCAATGGCAAAGTGCTTTTTCTTCCCACGTCGCAAAGCGAGGCAGGATTTCAGCCCTTTTACTTGTGGGATCCTGTCACTGACACGTACACGAAGTTCGGCTCCTCGGCGCTGACGAACTTTACAGGGCTCATTACCCGCAGTGCAGACCATTCCAAGGTGCTTAGTTCGGGCGGAGTAGAAGGCATTCTTTACGATGCAACCACGGATACATTTAGCGGTCCCGACGTAGCCTTCGGCGGAGCCGGGGCAATTTCGCCGGATGGGTCTCAAATCGTTTCAGCATCGTTTGCCGTTTCTCCACCCCTGTTGACTTTCTATGATCAGAACCTGAATCAACTGGCTGCGTTGCCGCTGGACCCGTTGGAGGTCACTGGCGGCGGTTCCACGAAACTTTTTTATAGCCTGGATGGGAAACGGCTGTACATGGTGCCTGATCAGGGAATCGGTCCAAGCGGCGTTAATCCGGTTGCGGTAGTGATCGATACGACCACCTTCTCTGTTCTTGGAGTAGTGCCGGCATTTCAGTTTGGAGCGATTTTGCCATTCAGTGGACAATGGATTACAACGTTCGCAGTGGACGAAACGGGCATGTTGTTCGGCGCCGCGTTTGACGGGGTTGGGCTTCTGGATCTAACCTCGCCAATATTCTTGCGCGAGCCGACTCCTGGGGTGCTGTTCTTCATGCAGCCGAGCCTTGCCAGTATCTCCTCTCCTTCGCAAGCGCAACTCAGCGGGGCATTTCTGTCTGCGACGGATTCGTACAGCGTTTTTTTTGGTGCGCCACCGGCCTCTCCGCAAACCCTGCAGGCAAGTAATGTTGCGTTTCAGTCGCAGAACTTTTTAAACTTGACTATTCCGCCCGCAAGCAATCCGGGCCCGGCAAACGCCACGCTAACGCGTTCTGACGGCTTCTTTCAGATAATGCCGGATGCGATTACCTATGGACCGACGATTCTAAGCATAGATGCCAATGCCGGCCCTGCATCCGGTGGAAGCACGATCACGATCAGCGGGTATGGTCTCTCGCGGCCAAATACCCAGGTGACGATTGGAGGACGGCCGGCAGCCGTTACGCAACAGGTGCCTGGGTTTGTAGACTTGGGGCACCTGCTTCCGATCGAACAAATAAAGGCAACAACTCCCGCAGGAACGAGTGGCAAGGCCGATGTTACGGTGAGCACCGCGGCGGGCAGCACCACAGTAGCCGGCGGATTCCACTATTTAAGTTCGTTTGCCGTGGACCCGACCGTTGGCCTTTTGGACGCAATTGTGTACGACAAACTCCGGCAACGGCTCTATATGAGCAATCAAGACCACAATCGGGTTGAGGTGTTTGATTTGGCGACAAACAGTTATTTGTCGCCTCTGCCGGCCGGCACTTCACCGACAGCACTGACTCTGACCCCTGACGGTGCGCTGCTGGCGGTCTTGAACCGCGGTGACAGCACTGTTTCGGTGATCGATCTCACGGCCAATACCCTCAAAGCGAATTTCTCTCTTCTGACCGCGGCCGACAGCAACCCGGTTGGGTGCGGTGGCGTGGCGGTCAACCTCACGAATGCGCAGCCGCATCGGGCTATGGTTGACGTGGTGTGCACGTCTGCGGCGTTCAACGGGGTTTTTCATCTCATCAATCTCGATACAGGCAGTTTGGATTGCACGGGAGTAGCAGGTTGCAGCGCCAACGGAACCGACATCAATTTCCAAAATGGGCTGGCCGGCCTGGCATCGAGCAGCGATGGGACAAAGATCCTGTTAGCTACTTCAGCCGGAGGCGGCACACCGCTTCCCGTAGGATTGCTCGATCTGAACGCCAATACGCTGACAGCCGGAGCTGCGATCGATGTGAGAGACGCTGCGATGAGCACGGACGGCACAGTTTTTGCCGCGAATTTCGCTCTGCTGGATGCGGCGGTGAACCTGCGCGGATTCACGGCGGCCGAACCCTATGCCGATGCGGGAGCCCTAAGCTTTCACAACGTTTTTGGGGAAAAGCTGAATGCCTCGGGAAGTCTGTTGTTTTATCCGCAAGATTCGGGAGTGACCATCTTTGATGTGCACACTGGGAGGCTGGCCCGGCATATTGTTTTGCCCGTTTCCATTCCGCTTGACAGCGGCGGCCTGGCCCTCGATGAGACCGGAACCAAGATCTTCCTTATAACCACCACAGGCATTGCCATCGCGCAGCTTGATTCCGCGCCACTCAGTATCGGGAACATAAATCCTGTTGCCGGACCATCTGGAACAACGATCGTAATTCGAGGGAGCGGGTTCCAGAACGGGGCTACGATCACGTTTGGTGCGACCCAGGTTATCGCAACATTTGTGGACTCAAGTACTCTTAATGCGACCGCGCCAACGCTGCCACCGGGCGTGGTCCAGATCACGGTCAAGAATCCGGACGGGAGCAAGTATTCCTTGGATGGTGCGTACACTGTCCAATAGCATTGTTTCAGGAGAACGCCAACATCCGTCAATGGGCGTTGCGCCGAGCGGCAACCAGTCCTCAGAGGCCGCGCTGCCCCTCAGTGCAACCCCGTCTGCTGGCGGCTGATGCCGATTTTGTCCAGGTTCTGGCGTTGCATCTGTTCCAGCGTGGTTTTGGCTTCGAGGAATTCAGTACGGTGGGCGTTCATAGTGCGGATGCGCTGGTTGAATTCCTCGCGGACTCTGTTGTCGGAAACGGCCAGGCGGCCGCCGAAAAAGACGAACGACGAGTGGTAGGTCTGGGCGTAGGCGTATACGTCGTCGACGGAATCAATCCAGGCTTTTTCCGCGGTGACCGCGCGTTCCCGCGTCGGCATGGCTTTGGCCAGGCCTTCATTGAAGCCTTTGAGCATGTCCTCGCGGTCTGACGGGGAGAGCTCGTCCAGGCCCTTCTTGAATTTCTCCAATACCTCCTGCAGGCGCTGTTCCTGACGCGCATCAAGATCGTACGCCGCGTGGAGCTGCCGGAGAGCTTCGGTGGCGGTGCCGGGATCGGCGAAAGATTCCGGAGTGTTCAACTTTTTGGTTTCGCTGATGTCCAGCGTGTCGACGCCCTGCTGATACTCCTTGTTGACGTCGATCACGTCCTTAAAAAAGCTGCGCATCTGGGTATCGGTCTTGGCTTCTTTGAAAAACGATTTTCGTACCGGCTGCAGGCCCGCAGCTTCGCGCATCAGGCGGCCCAGCTTCTGCTCCGTGCTTTCGATCTTGAATGAGCTCGATGCGGTGGTCAAAATGAACAGGAATGTAAGGCCGCAGAAGATGCCGGCAAAAAGATTGGGGTTCCGTGCTTTCCTGCGTCCGGCGATGGGATACGCGACCAGCAAGGGAAGGAAGAACATGCCAATGGCGCGTCCGATTCTGTAGCCCACGGCCTGGGCTTCATTGGGCAGCTCTGGAACCGGCGTCGCAATAGCGACGAAGAACCCCAGTAGCGCTACCACGACGATGGCAATGATGGCGAAGGCGTTCGTCTTCGCTGGCGCATTCCCTGGCAATGGCACGGCAGCCGGCGGCTGAACCATGGAGCGTGGGTCGATCGGCGGGTAGACGCGCGGCGGTGGCAGCGGGTCGATCAGCGCAGGCGCAGCGGCTGCGCCCGCTTGTGGTGAAGCAACTGTGGGCGCAGGCGGAGGTGGTGCGGAGGTCGGCGGAGGCGGCGCAGCAGAAGTCGTTGCCTGTGGTGCGGCGACTGCCGGTGGGGGCGGTGGTGCAACTGAAGTCGTT
Source organism: Candidatus Angelobacter sp. (assembly GCA_036557225.1). GTDB lineage: Bacteria > Acidobacteriota > Terriglobia > Terriglobales > Acidobacteriaceae > Angelobacter. The sequence goes on along the minus strand of DATBHX010000142.1, from coordinate 1,554 downwards.
TCCTCTGGTGCAGCAAGGGCGGGTGGAGGAGGCGGCGCCACGGAAGCGGGCGTTGGCGGCGGAGCGGTTTTCAGGTCAGAAGGAGAGAAGAACCGCGCGCAACGAGCGCAGGAAGCAGCAGTGTCAGGATTCTGGGTTCCACAAGTCGGACAGAACGTAAGGCACCCCCCGGAGCGGGCTTAGCTTATCACCGGTCAGATATGGGAAATAAATGAAAAATGTAAGTGGGCGATCAGGATTGGAGCATCGCCGAAAGCGGAAGTACATGGCCGGGAATTGTGCATAATTTGTAAAATATTTGGGCTGAAGCGCTTGCGCGATTAGGGCTGCCCTGATATAACAATTGAGGACGTACGAGACGTGGCAGCCGCTGCATTGGGCAGCGAGGGGCCAGGCGCGCGACCGAAATAGAAGATAAGGTGAATCCTTCTTATCGCCGGGTTATCTAAACGGTAAGCCACCTAAAGCTGAGAAATCAGCTTCATTCGCCTCCAAGGTAAATCCCGCGAGGCTGTATTCGGGAACGATAAGAGTCCTGAAGGGTTGAATAAGCCTTAACTGATCTTTAATCAAATTGAGATTTGCCTCTCAATGGAAGAGGCAGCGATGTGCTGTGGGGAAGGTGCTGTAGAGATCTTTCTTCTGCGAGATCGGGATTTCTCCTGCAGGCTCGGACGCTCGGACGCCTGGACGCCTGCAAAGCGGCTCAAGTTAATAATTGAGATTCGCCCCCGGATATACACAACATACACATTGACAGGATGTGACACATCGCGGTAAGTTTGAAAGGTTCGTCTCTGAAAGTTTAGACCGCAAGGTAAAGCTGGAAGAGACAAAAGTTTCGAGGAGCCCCGGCGTTGGCTGGGGTACCTGAAAGGCGCCGCTCAGGCGGAGAGCTGATTGGGTCTTTGACAAAAAGGTTGAACGTGCCAGTCGTGAGATGAAACGAGGGTTTAGTGCCCGAGTGATCTCACAAAATCAGGGCTGTGCGATGAATTCCGTCCCGGCAATGCCGGGATATTAGTCGCATAGCAACTCCCCGTAATTATCGGGATATCTACAGGCGCTTGGTTCGAAAGAACTGAGGGTCGGTTAGGTTAGCCGATGACCCGTCGGGGAGTGAACAGGTTTCAAACGAGAGTTTGATCCTGGCTCAGAATCAACGCTGGCGGCGTGCCTAACACATGCAAGTCGAACGAGAAAGTGGAGCAATCCATGAGTAAAGTGGCGACCGGGTGAGTAACACGTGACTAACCTACCCTAGAGTGGGGAATAACTTCGGGAAACCGAGGCTAATACCGCATAACATCACGAGGGGAAGATCCTTGTGATCAAAGGAGCAATTCGCTCAAGGAGGGGGTCGCGGCTGATTACGCTAGTTGGCGGGGTAACGGCCCACCAAGGCTAAGATCAGTAGCCGGCCTGAGAGGGCGCACGGCCACACTGGAACTGAAACACGGTCCAGACTCCTACGGGAGGCAGCAGTGGGGAATTTTGCGCAATGGGGGAAACCCTGACGCAGCAACGCCGCGTGGAGGATGAAGTCCCTTGGGA
>DATBHX010000141.1:0-41304 GCA_036557225.1 Candidatus Angelobacter sp. | reverse complement strand
GCCGGCACACAACTCGGCATACGGCGACTGCTCACGGCTCGATCCCTTACCGCGACGCTTGCCGCTGACAGCCGCAACAAAACCACCCTTCTTCACGTCGCCGCGCTTGATCGGGACCTCGCTGCCGCACTTGAGCCCCGTATAAGGCCACTCGCCCAGCTTTTCGTCGAAGAAGAAGCAGATGTGCGCCGGTGTAATCTCGTCGGTCGAAATGTCATCACGCAGCTTGGGATTGTTCTGCGGATTCTTCGTGTCCCAGGGCAGGTCTTCGCCTGCCAGCTGGCGGCGGATCAGCTCAGGATCTTCAGTTAGAAAAAGGATGCGTCCCTCAAACTTGCACTTGTCAGGGCGCTTCTGGATGGCGCGAGTCAATAAAGAAGGTTCCACAAGAAAATTCTAGCAAGATTAACGGCGGTTTGCAGGGGCGATAGCGGTTAGAATAGGCGGCAATACCCCCGGAAAGGCGAGGACTTCAATTTGGCCAACTGCCGCCAATGTGGCGCCGAGCTCCCTTCATTCAGCTTTGGTGATGCCTCACCCTACTGCAAGACCTGCCGGTCGCAGCTGCCGGCTGAGAGCCAGCCGCAGAAACCCGAGAAAGTCGACACTCTTCCAGTTCAATCCGGTCTCGCTGCCGGCGCAACGCCCGCGACCTTTGCCCTGCTGGGTATCAATGTCGTGGTCTTTGTCGTCATGGTGGCCTCAGGAGTGTCCATCTTTAGCCCTGATACACAACAGGTGCTCCACTGGGGTGCCGACTACGGGCCCGACACCCTCAGTGGACAGTATTGGCGGCTGATCAGCTCCATGTTCATACATTTTGGGATTATCCACATTTTCGGCAATATGTGGTGCCTATGGTCGCTTGGACGGTTGGCGGAAAAACTGCTGGGGTCATTCAGCGTGATCGGCACGTATCTCCTGACCGGGGTTGGAGCTTCATTGCTGAGCCTGAGTTGGGACCCCATGCGTGTCAGTGCCGGCGCCTCCGGCGCAATTTTCGGGATCGCCGGGGTATTGATCACCACGCTCTACTATGGCAAACACAATCTGCCGCAAGAGTCGGTCCGGCGCCTGCTGGGATACGTAGTCAGGTTTTCTTTATTGAATTTGCTCTTCGGTTTAAAAGGTCACATTGACAACGCGGCGCACGTGGGAGGCTTGGTGACCGGACTTCTGATTGGGCTTTTTCTGGCGCGGACCTTTGCTTCTCCCGTGGAAGACCGGGGCACACAGCGCCGGACCATCATGGCCGTCAGCGCCCTGGCGCTGCTTGTTCTGTTCGTTCCCGTCGCTAAGGCCAAGCAGTACGCGGTTGAGTTTAACGAAGGGCAAATAGCCCTTGAGCATAAGGACTATAAGGGGGCCGTTGAGCATTTGCAAAAATACACCGCTGACCGGCCTGACGACGAAATCGGCCACGACATGCTTGGGGAGTCTTTTCAAGCACTAGGCCGTTTTGACGATGCTGTGCGCGAATATGAACGCGGTCTCGCCATCGATCCTGAAAACCACTATATTCAGATCGATCTCGCCGAGCTCTATCTTAAGCAGCACCACCCGGAAAAAGCAGTGCCTCTTTTCAGAAATGCCACTTCTGTCATGGATGCAGACGACATGTATGCCTACGGCAGCGCCCTGACGCAGACCGGCGAGTTGGGAGAAGCTGAAACGGAGCTGCGAAAGTCGATTGCGCAGGATGGCAAAGCCAAGGCAAGCCATGACTTGCTGGCTTCAGTCCTCAAACGCGAAGGCAAAACCGCCGAAGCGCGGAAGGAGCAAAGCCTGGCTGATTCCCTGCCGGACAATCCGCCGTCCAGTGCTGATACTGCTGGCGCAGATGACAAAAAGAACTGAGCCGGCGATCGGTGCTACGGTACTCGTTCTTCCAAGTATCTACTGCGGCGGCCTGGCGGTCTTCAGCACGTAGTCGAGCGGTATGCGGTAGATATTGCCCAGGCCGTTCAACGTGCCACGAGTCTTCTGCATGAAATCGTCATAGGTCATGGGCTGCTCACGCGTCTCGATGGGAAAGCCCTTTTCGCTGGAGAAGACCATGTATTTGCCGTCGGGCGAGATACGCGGGCTGTAGTCGCGGGCGCGGGTGTTGATCGTGGGCCCCAGGTTCACCGGTTTGGACCACACGCCATTGCTGTTGTAGCTGATGTAGAGATCGGAGTTGCCCAGGCTGTCAAGGGCGAAGCTGCCCAAAAGGATGTAACTTTCATCCGGCGCGACAAAAGCTTCAATCGTGTAACGGCCATCGTTCACCGCCGGGCCGAGGCTCTCCGCAGGCTGGTATTGGCCATTCAGTAGGCGGCTGCGGTAAACGTCAAACGATGTGTCATTGCGATCCGAGGTGAAATAGAGATTGCCGTTGGCCGCAAACGAAATGAACTCTGTGTTTCCTTTCTCATTCACTGGACCCGCAAGAGCATGAAGATTTCTCCAGCCTTTGGCTGTCCGCTCCACGGCCCACGCGTGAAAGCGATTGGCCTCCAACCCCTGCGCCGGACGGTCGGAGACGAAATACAGCGTCTTGCCGTTCGTGCTGATCACCGGATCTGAATCGCGATACTGACCGGAAAACGGCAGGACCTCTGGCGTGCTCCACTTCCCTTTTTCAAAGCGCGAGAGATACATCACGTAGTGATAATGCGTAGGGATGGACCGGGCAAAATACATGACGGTCCAGTCTTTGTCCGGCATGGCGCCAAATTCATCCTGGCTGGTGGAGATCACGCCTTCGCCGATCAGCTCCGGCTGCGGCGCCACTTCAGGCTTCGGCCGGGGGGCAGCCAACGCGAGATGATAGAAGAATAAGAGCACCACAAGATTCAGAAGCGCATTGCCGGCTCGCACGCGGAAGACCTTCATTTCTCTGCCTCCAGTGCATCAACGCTGATGAAATAAATGTTCCCTCGACCATTCAGCAAGTCTGGCCACAGCTTCTCAATTTCGGCTCGTTTCAGCGCCTTCGTGGGAATGGAAAAACTGCTGCGCTCGCTGCCCCAGAAGAGGAACTTGCCGTCAGGACTGAAGCTGGGATAGACCTCTTCCGCAAACGAATTGATGCCATGCTCCAGATGCCGCGCGGGCGTCCATTGGCCATTGCGATTCACGCTGACGTACAAATCCTGCCGCGGATACGGCTTGCCCGCGGCAATCAGATCTTGCGGCCGGCGACGTTCGGCGTCTTCGGGCGCGGCATTGGAAGCAAACACCAGCACCTTGCCGTCAGGCGAGATTGCCGGCGCTGACTCTGTGAATTCGGAGTTGATCTCCGACCCCAGCTTCTCCGGTCCCTGAAATTTCCCGTCGACCATGAGCGAACGAAAGATGTGCAGATGATGAGCCGGGTCGCCGCGGTCAGAAGCAAAATACAGATCGCCGTTGGCGCTGACGCTCGCATCCACGCTGTGGCTGGTGTCCTCATTGATGGGAGCGGGGAGTGGAGCAGGTTCCGACCATTTGTCTCCGGCCCTCTCAGTCACCCAAATTCGATATCGCAGCACCTTGCTCCCGGGCGCGGGGCGGACTGAGGTGAAATAAAGCTTGCTGCCATCGACGCTCAGTCGCGGCGCCAGATCAAGATACTGGCCGGAAAACGAGGCCGTCTCCGGCTTCTGCCAGTGACCGTCTTTGAAATGGCTGACGCAGATCATGCCGAAACGGGGCGCGGTTGTATAGGGCGCAAGCACGGTGAAGTAAAAGTCTTTGCCGTCAGGACTTAGAGCGCCGCCAGATTCGTCGAGATCGGTGGAAATCACACCCGGAGCAAAGACGCGCGGCTGCATCACGCGTGTGCCGGGATCGTATGGCGCGTTCGGCATAATTTGCGCATGCAGAGCGGCGGACGATGCGAGCGCGGCTGCTAAAGTCGGCAACAAGGCTCGGCGCATCCACGAAGAATGAGCTCTGGCATTCCCAGGCGGCATATGCGGCGGTTCAGCTCCTTTGCATCGACATTCGATAGGAGTACCTACCCTCTAGACGAAGCAGGCGGATAAAGGTCAACCAATAACTTTCGCCCCGCTTGGGGATCGTCCACCCAAATTTTTGACTTCCTTGTTATCCTGTAGCCAATATGCCTAGTTGCCTGAAATGCGGCGCCGAGCTGGCGGTGAACGAAGAAGGAGTAGCGCCCGTCCTGTGTGACCGCTGCGCCGGAGCGGCCACCGGCCGTGCGCGACGCAGCATGAGCATGGCGGGCATGGGCCGCTATCCAGTCACCGCGGCGCTGCTTGCGATCAACATAATCGCCTTTCTTCTCCAGCAAATACCCAGCCTCGACATAACCGACTGGGGAGCGAACATTGGCCCGCTAACCCTTAGCGGAGAGTATTGGAGACTATTCACAGCGGGGTTTCTACACGCCAACATCTTTCACATCGGCGTGAACATGTGGTGCCTATGGAGTTTAGGCCGCCTTTCAGAACGGCTTTTCGGAAAGTGGCAGACCTTTTTGATCTATATGCTCACCGGCGTCGGCGGGGCCTTACTCAGTATTGCCAGTGATCCGAACCATGCGGAGCTTGGAGCTTCTGGCGCCGTCTTTGGCATTGTTGGCGCGGTCATGGCAGGTGTTAAGTTTGGCGATCTCAATATCTCTGCCGGAGAGAAGCGCGCCGTCTTCTCGAGCGCTGCCACCTTCGCCGTGATCAACTTTGTGCTTGGGTTTTCGCAGATTGGCAGAGGTGTTTTCGGCACCGTTGATAACATGTGCCACCTCGGAGGATTTGTAACAGGGCTGCTTCTGGGACTGCCGCTGGGAGCTTTCATTCGTAACAAGGCACTGCAGGTGGCCACCGTCTTGGTTACCAGCGCTGTCTTGTTTGCTGCCGGTCGCGAGCTGTTCCAGACACGCGGAGGTGAAGCGCAAAAGTATGTGGCCAGCGCCTACGCCAAACAAGGGGCCTACGGTATGCAGGCCGAATACTTGGAAAAATATACCCATGACCATCCCGGCGATGAGCAAGCCTTGCTTGAACTGGGCACCGCTTATGCCCGCATGGGCGAATACGACAAAGCTTCCGAAGCCTTTCGGCACGTCCTTGCCCTGAATCCGAACTCGGCAGAAGCTAAAGAAGCATTGGAAGAGTTGCATGGCGCTCTGCCCGGCAGTAATGCACCGCCGGAAAAGAAGTAACTGCCTACCTTCGCGACTGGAAGTACTCCACTACGGACGGCACGCCTTCCACGCGGCCGCCGATAATCGCCTGAAATTCCCGCAGCAGTTCGTCATGCAGGAGCGTGTTGCTGGCCAGTACTTCTCGGCTATCAATGTTGAATGGCCCGCCGGTGAAATTCGTCACCTTGCCGCCGGCTTCCTCCACCAGCAGCACACCGGCCGCCGTGTCCCAGGGATTGAGGTTAAATTCCCAGTAGGCATCAAAACGTCCGCAGGCCAGATAGCACAGGTCCAGAGCGGCCGAGCCGGCACGGCGCACGCCGTGCGAACGCAGCGTGATCTGGTGATAGAAGTTGATGTTCGGGTTCTTGTGACGCTTATGGCTGGGAAATCCCGTAGCCACCAGGCTTTCTTTCAATCGCGGCGTGGATGAAACGCGAGCCGGCCGTCCATTCAGCAGCGCGCCGCTTCCCTTTTCCGCGGCGAACAACTCATCCCGCGTGGGATCAAAGATCACGCCGGCGATCCGCTCTCCTTTGTATTCCAGCGCCACAGAGACGCAAAACACGGGATAGCCGTGAGCAAAGTTGGTTGTGCCGTCCAGCGGGTCAATATACCAGCGATAGTCGCTGCCGGTTTCGCGCCGGCTGCCCTCTTCACCAATTAAGTCATGCTCCGGCCACTGCTTGCGGATGCGTTCCACCACCATCTTTTCTGAGGCGCGGTCGGCCTGCGTAACCAGATCGACCTCGCCCTTGTACTCAATGGAGACCTTGCCGAAAAATGACATGAGCAAAGCGCCGGCTTCGCGGGCCAGCTCCTGCATGGGTGTGAGAAAGTCTTGGAGGTTGCTGCGGCCCATCACGGCCATCAGCGGGCGCGACGCCCGTTATCTTCCGCGATATACATGATCTCGTGTTTGAAGATGAAGAGATTGGGCGAACCCTCGCGGGTCAGGCGGATCATGTTGATGTCGTAATACTCGATCCAGCCGCGAAAAACCTCGCCGGAAAGCAGCTTCACGCTCACGGGCGTCTGCTTCTCACCCAGAGCTTTCAGGTAAGAGGATTCCATCCCGGTATCGTCGGGCGGAGGTGTCTTGGTCGTCTTTTTGGCAAAGGCTGGGGCAGGCGCGCGAAAGGACATGCGGGTATTGTAGCCTAAAAACAGCACTCAGCACTCAGCAAATGGTTTAAATCCCGAGCGAAACGAGGGAACCCTCTCACCACGAAAACTAGAGTTCACTAGTGGTTAGCATTGCGCCATCCTGTCCAGAATTCGCCCGTTTCCACGCAATCCGCCTGAACATCATCTTGGCAGGTAGAGTTCCCTCTCCCGCATTCGCGGGATCGGGACTAACAGAAAAATGCTATTTCGCGGGCGCCGTGTAATATCCCGCGCGATGGCGCACCTGGTAGGCGCGTCCGTCGGGATCTTTCTTGAGCAGATCGACCTCGATACGCCGAAACGGGGAATCCGAGACGCGCCGGTTGGGATAAAACGCCAGCAGGTACTGCGTGCGCAACTCGTCGCTGATCTTGCGGAAAGCATCGTCGATCTGCTCTGCGCCTTCGGCGTAGTAATACTTGCCGCCGGTATCGTGCGAAATCTGGATCAGAGCATGTTCGCCGCCGATATTCCGTCCCGCATCGGCGGCCACCGGGACGACAATGATGCTGTAGACAATCGCTTCCGCCTGTTGGGCGCGCTTCAGTGCGTTGTTATAGTCGGTCTTGCTGGTGGTATCGCCGCCGTCAGTGATCAGCACCAGCACCTTGCGGCCTTCGCGGTCCAGCAGCGCTTCCGAGCAAAGAAAGATCCCATCATAGAGCGATGTTCCCGCGCCGGGGATCAGATGATCAATGCCGTGCTCGATCGCCTTTGTGTCAGAGGTAAAGCGGGTAAGCTGATCTATATCTTCCGAGATCTGAAATAGCGACATATGATCGACCGGCCGCAAAATGGAATGCACAAACTTTTTGGCCGATGAGACTTCCAGCGCGATGTCACGGCGCGTACTGGCGCTGGTATCAATGGCCAGCGCGATGCTCAACGGCATGGCCGACTCTTTCTCAAAAATCCTGATCTCCTGCGGGATCCCGTCTTCGAGCAGACGGAAGTCGTCTTTGGTCAGGTTGGCGACCGGCGCGCCGTGCGAATCCGTAACCGTGGTGAACACGTTTACCAGTCGGACGTTGACGCGAAACGTCGGTTCTTGTTTTTGGGTTTGTGTGCCCGGCTGCGAACGTGTGCCAGGAGGAATCTGGTCTCCCTTTTGCGAATCCTGGGAAAAGGCGGTCACCCCCAGCAGCAGGGGCAGGCACACGGCCAGGTACAACCATGCCGAAACAGCGCGAGTCCGTTTCATAGTTTGGGCTTGTATTCTGGAATCGTTAGATGCAAGCGGCGGTAAAGAGTTATTGCTTTTTGCAAATTTCTCACGGGGTCTCCGGCTTGCTGGTCAAATCGGCTGGAAACGGTTCGCCATCGGCCCAAACCGCGCCATCTTCGAAGTACTCCTTCTTCCAGATAGGGACGGTCTTTTTGAGTGTATCGATCAGCCAGCGGCAGGCCTCAAAGGCCGCTGCGCGATGCGCTGACGCCACGCCGATCAGCACACTGGTCTCGCCGATCTGTAACCGGCCCAGGCGATGAACCAGGCATACATCGCGCACGTGAAAACGTTCAAGTGCTGCTTGAGCAAGCTTTTCCATCTCGCTAAGTGCCATGGATTCATAGGCTTCGTAATCGAGGTACAAGGTGCGCCGCCCGCGGGTATTGTTGCGCACCACGCCATCAAACAGCACGGCAGCGCCATCCTCGGGGTGTTCGAGCTTTACTTTAACTTGGTGGCCGTTAATGGGCTCGCGCACAATGGCGCAATGTTCGGAGCGCAGCTCTTCAATTCCCGACTTTCCTCCGCTGACCGGCGGCAACAAACCGACTTCATCCCCTTCTTTAAGAGCTGCCGTTCCCTGCGCGTACTCCTGGTTGATGGAGCAGGCGATGGAATTGCCGAGACCCTGGAACTTCGGATATCGCTCAGCGTAGTGCGACATGACGGCCGCAAGCCTGGCGCCAGGTTGCAGTTCGAGAGATTCCTCCGTTCGTCCGACGATGTCTTTGAGCTGCCCGAACAGCAGCACTTTGACGCGCATGACTATAAGGATAGCGGAAACCTGGGCCATCGGCTATTTGCGGCTGTGCGCACGGAACCAAACTCTGGGCCGCGCCGGATGTGCGCCGGGTGTCATAGCACACGGGCCAAGGAGCACAAAATGAATGACAGCACGCAAGCCGCGCAGTTCCCGCTGGATTAAGTTTTGTTGTTGGGACAGGCAGCACTAACTTGTGAAACCTTTGGCCGTCCAAATACGTATCAACTCATGAGAGTTGAATGCACAGTTTACGAACTCATCCGGGGTGGATCACGCAACCACTCCGGAATTTTTTTAACTATTTCTTCATTGCTGCTTCCACTTCCTCGGGCGTCCGCGGTAGGCCATGGCTCAGCATGATGAGCTTTCCTTCCTGGCTCACGGCGAACACGTCTTCAATGCGCACGCCCAGCTTTTCTTCCGGAATGTATATCCCCGGCTCCAGGGTAAAAACCATACCCTTGTCCAGCGGCAGAGATGAATCATTTGCGTCGTGAACATTGAGCCCCACGTGATGTCCCAGGCCGTGGATAAAATACTTGCCCAGCGGCTCGCCATGCTGGTCTTTGCCGTGCGAATTGATGTAGTCGAAGGCGACCTTGTACAGCGAATCAGGGTCGGTGCGGTTTGTAGGTAGTTTGGACTTCCCTGCCTGGAACGCCTTCATGGCCGCTTCCTGAGCGCCCAGCACTATGTTGTAGATCTCCTTCTGGCGGGCGGTGAATTTGCCGTTGACCGGCGCTGTACGGGTAATATCAGAGGCGTACATGGAGAATTCGCCGGCCACGTCCATTACAACGATATCGCCGTCCTGCATGGTGCGATCGTCGGCCGAATAGTGCAGCACAGTTGAGTAGAAGCCCGAACCGACGATCGGTGCGTAGGCCGGGCGCTCACAGCCACGCTTCCCGAACTCATACTGCATGAGCGCGGAGATTTCGCGTTCGTTGACGCCGGGATGGATGGCTTTGAGCGCTGCCAGGTGTGCCGCAACAGAATTATCCGCCGCTCTGGCAAGAAACGTCAGCTCGCCGGCGTCTTTCACTGTGCGCAGGCGGGCGATCAACGGCTTGGCATCTTTAAACGAAACGTAGTTCGGAAAAGCGTTGCCACGGCGCAGCCATTCCAGCGGGCCGGTGGAAGGCGTCGTCAGGCCATTCGCGCCGAGATCGGAATACACGGTGGCGCGCGGCTGCGGGAGCACCCTGACCAGCTCGTCATGCATTTTGTCCAGGCTTACAACTTTGTCAAAGCCCGTCTTCTGCGGCGCCTGTGGATCTTCCGGACCAAGTTTGGGACCGGTCCATTTTTCCTGGGTCACGTTGTGCTCGGCCAGGAAGAGGATCTCCACGTAGGGATTGGCGTTGATCAGCAGGGCTGCCCCCGGCTCGCCCCAGCCCGTGAGGTAATAGAAGTTGTCATCCTGGCGAAAGCCGTAGAGATTATTCGGGCCTTCAGCTTCCGTGGGCGCAAAGAGCACCAACGATCCGCCCTCCATGGCTTTGGCCAACGCAACACGGCGGGCGCGATAGTCGGCATTGTTTTGCCGTTCAGTGGCATTCGCGCATACGGACAGGAGACACGCGCACAGGCCAAGCAGCAGAGACAGTTTTCGCATCAGGATTCTCCGGGAAGTTCGCTCGCGGATTCTATCATGCGGTTCTGCCCCGAAGCGTCAAGCTTCTGCCGTGCCTGGTGGTGGTGTAGTTTGGACTCTCAATTCATCGCTTCGCGATGAACGTCTGCCTAAAGGCCCGCGATCCCGCGCGGCGGGATCGCTAGACGCTGATACTGCTAGTGGTGCAGGTTTTCAATCTGCACCACTACCCCGTGCCCAGGCAGATAGATAATCGCGGCAAAATGCGCTAAAGTTCGTTCATGTCCCGCGCGGTAAAGTTTCTTCTGCTCTTTTTCCTGTGTTTGGCGATCGCCGGCGGCGCTGCCGCCTATCAATTTTTTGTCGGCTTCCCCACCACCTTCGAAGGCCGGCGCGTGCACCGCGTGACCGTGTGGGTTGAAGGCAGTCACTTCCAGCGTGACCGGCTTTACTACGCTTACAGCGGCGCCGACGGTAAAGAAGTAAAGCACGGACCGTTCCAGCGTTTGGAGAGCGGCCACCCGGTGCTCGAGACCACGTATCGCGATGGCAAAGTGGATGGCCCGATCGTTTACCGCGACTTGTTCGGCAACAAAACGCAGGAAGTTTACTACCGCAATGGCACGCCATACGGCTGGGCCTTCTTTGCCAAGGGCAAGCTGCTCAAGATGCGCCAGGAGTTGGCACAGCAAGGCCATACGGTCGCGGTCGAAACCTTTGACAATGATCGCTACGCGTTGCAGTTCAACTGCGGCGAACTGATCAATGCCGCCATTGATCCCACTACGGGACAGATTTCTTCCATCCCGAACGCCAACCAGCGGGCTTGCGGCCAGCCATAGCTGCCGCTCGAGGTATTTTTCAGTTGATTTTCCCTGAGGTTTCGCAGAAGCTATTGCGTCCCTCTCTGACTGACCTTTTCACTCCACGAGCTTGAGGTGCATTGTGAAGAAACTACGTATCGGGCCGCTGCTGTGCGCAACTTTGCTGGCCCTGGCCGTTGCGGCCTCCGCGCAAACCAAACTTCCCAAAGTAGAGTTTAGTGACACCACGCTCCCCAACGGGCTGCGCGTGATCATCGTGCCGGAGCATACGGCGCCGGTATTTGCTCTCTCGCTTACCTACAACACCGGATCGCGCAATGAGAAGCAGGGTCGTACCGGTTTTGCCCACCTGTTCGAGCACATGATGTTTGAAGGCTCGGCCAATGTGGGCAAGGGCGAGCACATGCTGCTGGTGCAGAATTTTGGCGGCACCCTGAACGGCAGCACCAACAATGACCAGACCAACTACTTTGAAGAGCTGCCCAAGAACCAGCTGGACATGGCGTTGTTTCTGGAGTCAGACCGCATGCGCGCGCTCAATATCACGCAGGCCAACCTGGACAACCAGCGTAACGCCGTACAGGAAGAGCGGCGGCTGCGTGTGGACAATCAGCCGTACGGCAAGTCGTTTGAGGAAGTGGAATCGATGGCCTATGACAGTTTTCCCTATCACCATTCCGTGATCGGCTCTATGGAAGATCTGAACGCCGCAAGCATTGACGACGTCAAGGATTTTTTCCGCATCTACTACGCTCCGAACAACGTGGTGATGGTCATCGCCGGCGATGTTGAGCCTAAGGAAACGCTGGCCAAGGTGAAGAAGTATTTTGGCGATATTCCCCGCCAGACGGCGCCGCCTCCGGTCGACATGACCGAACCGGACCACGATAAAGAGCGCCGCAAGACGATGGAAGATGCTCTGGCACGTCTGCCGCAATATCACGCGGTCTACAACATGCCGCCCGGCAACACGCCAGACACGTATGCCCTGCAAGTGCTGGGCTCCGTGCTCTCCGGCGGACGCAGTTCGCGCCTCTATCAGCACCTGGTGCATGATAAGCAGGTTGCACTGAACGCCTTTGCCGGCGCGCAGAATCGTCGCGGACCTGGCCTGTTCAACGTGGTGGCGCTGCCCCGGCCGGGAGTGAAAATGGACGAGCTGGAAAAAGCGCTGGATGACGAAATCGAAGCCGTCAAGAAAGATGGAATCACCCAGCAGGAGTTGGACAAGGTACGCACGCAGTTCCTGCGTCAGGCGATCCAGACACGCGGCTCGGTGCTCTTCCTGGCCAATCAGATCGGGACACTGACGGTCTTCTACAACGATCCCAATCTCATCAACACGGCATACGACAAACTGATGGCTGTCACGGCCGACCAGGTCAAGCAGGCGGCGCAGAAATATCTTGTACCGGCCCACCGGTCTGTGGTCATCACCATGCCCGCTGCTCGCGGATCAATCGCGGGCGCAGGAACGCGGTAAGGAGGAAGCCATGCTAAAAAAACTTTTCTCTCTGACTCTGGCCCTTTGCCTCAGCGGGGCGGTCGCAGCCCAACAACCCCAGGGCGGCGACAACAAGCAGCTTCCTACCAAGGTTGAGCGGCTCAACAAAGCTCCGGTCAGCAATGAAATTCTCAAGGTCAAGCTGCCGCACCCGGTGGAATCATCGCTGCCGAACGGCCTGACCATCCTGGTGCTGGAGCAGCACCGTCTGCCCACCGTCTATTTCGGGCTGTGGATCAAGTCCGGCGCGCTCTCTGATCCCAAAGACGCGCCCGGCCTGGCCTCATTCACGGCCGACCTTCTGCGCGACGGCACCGCCAAGCGCAACAGCACGCAGATTGCAACGGAACTGGACGAACTGGGCGGAACGTTTGGCGCCGATGCCGCTTTCGGCTCGAACCTCACCACCGTCACCAGCACAGGCTTGAGCCAATCGGCCGACAAACTGATGGAGCTGATGAGCGACATGGTCCTCAACCCCAGCTTCCCTGCCGATGAGTTGCAGAAATATCAGCGGCAGGAGGGCGCAAGGCTCCTCCAGCAGCGTTCGAACCCGGGATTTCTGGCGCGTGAACGTTTTGCTCGCGCAGTCTATGGAGACTTCGGCGCGGCCGTGCAGTCGCCGACCGCCGATTCTCTCAAGAAGGCCACGCCTGAAACGCTCAAAGCGTTTCATGACAAGTACTACGCGCCCAACAACGCCATCCTGGCCGTCGCAGGCGATTTGACTGTGGCCCAGGCCACCGCGCTGGCAAAGAAATATTTTGGCGAATGGAAAAATCATCCCGTGGAGGCCGCAGCCATGGGCAATGTGACCGGCCCAGCGGGGGCAAAGATTTATCTGGTTGACCGGCCCGGCTCGGTGCAGAGCAATATCCTGGCCGGCAATCTCTCTTTGCGGCGCACTGACCCGGATTACATAGCGCTTTCCGTAACCAACCGTATTCTCGGCGGCGGCTCAGCGGCGCGGCTCTTCTCCAATCTGCGCGAAGAGAAGGGCTACACCTACGGCGCATACAGCCGTATTAGCAGCGACGTCTATCGGGGAACCTTCGTGGCCAACACTGAGGTCCGCAACAACGTGACCGATCCGTCTCTGCACGAGCTGATGTATGAGTTCAAGCGGATTCGCGACGAAAAGGTCCCGCAAGCCGAACTGGACGACGCCAAGCGCTCCATTGTCTCCAGCTTTGCCCTCTCACTGGAAAACCCCGCGGGCATCGTGAACAGCTGGATGATCGCGAAATACTACGGTCTGCCCAACGATTACTGGGACCATTTCTCAGATGAAGTAGCCAAGGTCAATGCCGATACCGTACAGCGTATGGCAAAGAAGTACATTGATCTCGATCGTCTGCAGATCGTCGTCGTGGGCGATGCCAAGCAGGTGCGCGAAGGCGTAGCCAAGTACGGCACGGTGGAGATGTTCGATACCGACGGCAAGGCCGTGGAAGCTAAAGCAGAAGGTGCACCGAGCGGAAAGTAGTTCGCATCTGGCATTCAAGACAAAGGCCCGGAACCATACGGGCCTTTTGTTTTGGTGCGGTACACTGCTGTGCGAGGCTGCATGATCTCGACTGACAATTCTTCCCTGTTGCAAGGCATCCGGATCGTAAGCCTGGCGCTGAATGCGCCGGGCCCCGTGGCAGCGGCCCGGCTCACGAAGCTGGGCGCCGAGGTCACCAAGATCGAACCGCCGGGCGGCGATGCGCTGAGCCACGCCGCTCCTGGTTGGTATCAGCAGCTTTGCCAGGGACAAACTGTGCTGCGCCTCGATCTGAAAGATCCTTCAGGACAGCAAAAGCTTGTTGAGCTGCTGGCCAAGGCTGATTTGCTGCTGGCCTCATTTCGTCCGTCAGCGCTGAAGAGGCTGGGGCTGGATTGGGAAAGCCTGCATGCGCGCCATCCGCGGCTGTCCTTCGTGGGGATCATCGGGCACGCTGCGCCAGAGGAAGAGCGCAGCGGGCATGATCTGACGTATCAGGCGGACTTCGGTTTGCTGCGACCGCCGCTGATGCCGGCATCCCTCTTTGTTGATCTGGGCGGCGCCGAGCGGGCGGTAAGCATGTCTCTGGCGCTGTTGAACAAATTTGCCAGAACAGGAGAAGCGAACGGCGCGTGGGTATCACTACATGAATGCGCGCGTGATCTGGCTGGGCCGTTGAAAGCCGGTCTCACTACGCCAGGCGGATTGCTCGGCGGCGGATATCCGCTGTACGGTTTTTTCAAAACCAGTGACGGTTGGGTAGCGATCGCGGCTTTGGAACCGCATTTTGCGGAACGTCTGCTGACTGAACTTAGTCTTAAGGAAGTGAACCGCGGCGAACTGGAAAGAATTTTTCTCGAGCGTAGCGCCGCCGAATGGGAAAGCTGGGCATCCGAGCGAGACCTGCCGCTGGTGGCGGTGATAGGAACAATCGGCGCACGCCAATAAAAGTGAGACGCGCTACATGATCAGCGAAACCACTCCGGCTACCACCAGCGCCGTGGCCCACAGAAGATCCAGGTTGAACCACGACTTGCGCAGAAGTCCGAGTCCAAACTTCTTATAGACCACCCAAGCCACGAGTCCCGTCACAGCAAGATAGCCCGCAGTGTGGACTGCAGTGGCGAGCAGTCCGGCGCCCGGACTAGCCGCAGCAGAGAGATGACTGTGGGCGGCTGATTGTCCCACTGCTTCGACGGTGCTACCGGCCAGCAGCACAGGCAGCAGCATCAACCCTGCGCCGTGCGCTGAGGCCATGAGAAATGACCACGCCGTAAGGTCGCGAAAGCCTACGCGCATCTTGACCCAGCGCGGGTGACGATGGCGCACCAGGCAATAAATTCCCAGGCCCAGCAGAATTGCGCCGACCAGATAACGAATCGCCGTGAGCGGAAGCGCCATACCGAGAAAAACCGCCGCCAAGACAACGCACGCAATGGCCAGGGCATGACCAAGAGCAATGGGGAGCAGCGATTTCACCACCGCGCTCCCCTTTTGCTCCTGCATGCCCAGCGCCACGGCAAAGAGCCAGCCCATGGCCGGATTGATTCCGTGGTAGGCGCCTAGAAAGAGCATCATCCACAATGCTGCCGGGCCTACCGCGGAATGTGTCATTGCGGCTCCGGGTAGCAGTACGAGTCGGACGAGGAGTCGCCGCCTTCCAAACGCACCTGGTGCGCTCGCAGCCCGTCAAACTCGACAAAGAATTTTTCATCCAGGTTCATGCCGCCATTCGGGGTCGCGTCCACCTTCACCATCCAGCTCTTGATGCCGTCGGGATAGAACTGCTCGTCCCAGGGCGAGTAGAGCGAATTGGTGTAATAAACGCGCTTGCCGTCACGGCTGATCTCAACCATCTGCGGACCGCCGTTGAGCGGCTGGTTCGGCTTCTTCGGATGCGCCGCGCGACGCACGATTCCGCCAGTGTGGATTGAGCCGGTCTTCTTGGGGTTCGCTGGGTCAGTGACGTCATACTGAATGAACTCTCCTGTGCCCCAGCAGGAGACATAGAGGAAGCGATCGTCGAGCGAGAGGTTGATGTCTGAGACCAGCGGCGGCACCGCTTTGAAGCCTTTGAGCAGCGGCGGAAGATGTTCCGGATCAGCCGGCTCAGCAGGAATTTCAATGACCTTGCGTACTGACCAGCGGGCGTTCGCGTCATTGCCATCGCGACGCCACATCCAAACAGAGGCTGAAAGATCTTTGAGCGAGATCACCACGCCGACAAATCCGTAAGTCTTGTTGGGATTGTGTGCAGGACGCAGCTCAAGGACCATCTGCTGTTCCGGGCCCAGCTCAAGCTCCTGCGAGTGGCGGCGCTGATCCAGGTTCCAGACGTGCATTTTGTGGCCGTATTTGCCACCGAGCAGCAGCTCGGCATTGAGGCCGTCTTTCACCATGTTGGGCGTACCCCATTCAGAGGTGATCAAGGTGTCATGGCCCAGGTGCCACCAGAAATCGTAAGCCAGCTGCTGCGGACCGCGGTCCTGCTCCCACTTGCCCTTAAGCTCAAAAGTGTTGGCGTCCATCAGAAAGATGCCGCCGGGGCCGTCGCCGGTGGCGGAGCCGAGCGCGCTGCCGTAGATGCCTTCGGGTCCGCAATGTATCGTATGCGGCGCAGTGTAGCCGGTCTTGCGGATGAACTCCTCCGGCTCAATCACCTTGACGATCTTCGGCTGCCGGGGATTTTCTTTGACGTCAAGAATGTGGAAGCGTGACGAGTTAATCCCCGGTACGACCAGGTAGCGGCGCTCCATATGGGGGTGTGGCGCTTGCGGGCAGAGACACGCGCTGCAGGCATTCCAACCGAAGTGATGCAGCTCATTGTCATTGCCGGGGAAATCCACCTGACCGACGAGCCTGCCATATCCTGAGGAACTCGGGTCCAGGTCGATCACTCCCATGGCGTCGCTCTTTCCGTTGTTACCGGCGTTGAGCAGAGCAACATAGGCCAGACGCTCCGGCGGGGCCTTCATGGCCATACCGGGCGAAGGATAAAAGGTCGGGTCAGGACGCATTTGTGGCATAGACTTCTCCTTAATGCGAGAGGGATGCACGGGAGACTACGATCCGATCTTCAGGCAGGAACGAAAAAGCGCCGACGAAAAAGAGGCCCTTGGGAAGCCGGGGAACCCGCCAAAAATCAGAAAAACCAGCTATGCAGCCCGCGCTACCGAACACCTCTTGCTCGCTCGAAGAAATCTTACTCGCTTACGCTGGAATAAGCCACACAGGCTGGGACGAGTCGGCGTAAGTATTTTGCGCGAATCTGAATTTGCAAACCTTTGCGGATCACGCGAGAGTGGCTGGTTTGAGCGGGCAGCGAAAAAAGATTTGCCGATGGTATCGGTGGCGTACGATCAGGAAATAAGATGTGTACGAAATGAAAGCCTTAGTTATTGACGATCCTTCGGTGAGCGGAATGCCCGGCACGCTGTGTCATGCAGGCCTAGAAGCTCTGGGACACACAGCGCAGTTTATCAACGCCCCTTTGTTGTATGAAGCCGAAGAGCTTGTACGAGCTACAAGGCTGAAATGGTTGACCACATTGTATCCTGCGCACGAGACTTAACTCCTGACTGGGTGATTATGGTGCTGCAAGGCCTGAATTCATCCGGCCAAGTCGCCGTAGCCACGGCCATTCACCGAGACTCGCCGGCAACCAAATTCTTATTCATCAGCGGCTATCCTCATCAAGAAGAATTGGACCATGCACGTTCGCATGGACTGGACATACTCTTCGAAGAAATGCCTTTCAACCCTGAAAAGCTTTTCGAACGACTCCTTCTGGCCGAATAAAGCGGCCGGCGTGTAGGATGTTTCGTCACCCCTCAAACGCAAAAGCACGAAGCGAAAGGACAAGTTGTGTTTCAAAAAAATCTGCTTTCCGGCAAAAGAATCCTGGTAACCGGCGGCGCCACCGGCCTGGGCAAGAGCATGGGTAAAAGATTTCTGGAGCTGGGCGCTTCGCTCTACATCTGCGGCCGCAGAGAAGATGTCCTTCAAGAAACCGCGGATGAATTGCGCAAAGCAACCGGCGGCACGGTAAAGAGTTTTTCCTGCGATGTGCGCGACAACCAGCGCGTGGAAGCGATGATTGAAGAAATATGGAAAGACGGGCCTCTGGACGTGCTGGTGAACAATGCCGCCGGCAACTTCCTTGCCCGTACCGAGGAGCTTTCGCCGGGCGCGTTTGAAGCAGTGATCGGAATTGTTCTGATGGGAACGATTCACTGCACCATGGCATGCGGCAAACGCTGGATCAAGCAGGGTCACAAAGCCAATGTTTTGAACATCACCACAACGTATGCGGAGAGCGGTTCCGGCTATGTTGTGCCGTCTTCGGTAGCGAAGGCAGGCGTCCTGAATATGACGCGCAGCCTGGCGGTGGAGTGGGGCAATCGCGGCATACGTTTCAACGCCATTGCGCCGGGCCCTGTGCCGACGGAAGGTGCTTTCTCACGATTGATGCCGGTAAAGTCGCTGGAAGACCGCGCCAAGAGACGCAATCCTCTCGGCCGCTTTGGCACGCATGACGAACTGGCTGACCTGGCTGCATTCCTGGTGAGCGATTATTCCGGTTACATCAACGGGCACCAGGTGGTCATGGACGGCGGCGAGCAACTGAAAGGCGCTAGCGAGTTCAGCCATATGGGCGATCTTCTGACTGAGGAGCAGTGGCAGATGATGAAGCCCAGGAAGAAGGGGTAGAATCATCACGGAGGCCCGGGAAAAACGATGCTTGGCTGGAACAATCCGGTAAGCGCGATTGCTGCGGTGTTATGCGCGTTGTCACAAATTTACGGTGGCAATCTGGGTATGGCGATTCTGACGATTTCCTTGATTGTCCGCCTGTCTCTGCTGCCGCTTACGCTGCGTATGGCGCGGCATGCACAACATCAGCAGATGCTGCTCCACAAGTTAAAAGACCAGATTGCCTCACTAAGAGCAAGGTACAAGGCGAATCCGCAGCGCCTGGCTACGGAGATGGCCGAGCTGTATCACAAGAATGGGGTACAGCCGGTGAGTTGGCGCAATTTGGCCGGCGGCCTGCTTCAACTTGCCGCAGGAACTGGATTGTATTCCGCGATTCGCCGTGGCGTATGCACCGGCGGCAAGTTTCTTTGGATTCGCAACCTTGGCCAGCCTGACGCCATTCTCGTTGCCGTGACGGCTGTCATTACGTTCATCTCTTCGCTGATCGGGCCTCATGTCTCTGAACAGAACCGGATTGTAACGAGCGTGCTTCCTGCGTTGCTGACGGTAGTTCTGGCCTGGCGGCTGTCCTCGGCGGTCGTGCTTTACTGGGCGACGTCAGCAGCCGTGAATGGCGTGCAGGGATGGATCCTGCGGAAGAGCCCTCCCGGCACAAACCTCTGACACAAACCCTCCTGTGGCATTCCCACATAAGCTGTGCTATGCTCCTGTGGTAGTAACACAGGAGAACCGGCTTGGCGGAATCCAAACTTGATCTGTTGCAAGGAACACTGGACCTGATGGTCCTGCAAACGCTCGCGGCCATGGGAACGCTGCACGGCTACGGCATCGCGCGCCGCATCGAGCAGGTGAGCCAGGACATGGTGCTGCTCAACCAGGGAACGATCTATGCGTCGCTGGTGCGCCTGCAGCATCGTGGGTGGATCTCCGCTGCGTGGGGGACGTCGGCCAACAATCGCAAAGCCAAGTTTTATTCCATCACCAAAAAGGGCCGCAAGCGCCTTGCCGAAGACGCAGCTTACTGGGAGCGGCTGGCCGGAGTGATGGGCCGCGTGCTGAGCATGGAAGGCGAGGGAGAGTAATCATGATCGACCGGATGCAGGAATTCTTCCAGCGTCTACTCTCGATGTTTCGCCACGATGAGTTGGACCGCGAGCTGGATGCGGAGATGGCCGAGCATCTGGCGTTGGCGATCGACGAGAACCAGGAGCGCGGACTCTCGCCGGAAGAGGCGCGACGTGAAGCCCTGATTCAGCTCGGCGGCCGCACACAGGCCAGAGAACGGCATCGCGAAGCGCGAGGGCTGCAGGTGATCGACACATTTCTGCAGGACCTGCGCTACGGTCTGCGCGGGCTGGTCAAGAACCCGGGATTCACCGCAGCAGCCGTGCTCACTCTCGCACTGGGCATCGCCGTGAATGCCAGTATGTTCAGCATGGTGAGCGGGTTTCTGTTGCGGCGTCCACCGGGCCGTGAACCCGAGCGCGTGCTTGCCATCACGTCAATCAACCCTGCGGGCGGACTCTTTCTTGCCGATGTGGCCCTTGTCTCTCCTCCGAACTACCTGGTGTGGCGGTCAACAACCGATGTCTTTGAGAGCATGGCGGCGGCCGACGAGAACCGCACGGCGAACCTGACCTGGCATGGCCAGACGCAAGCGGTACCGGCCGCGGCCGTGAGCGCCGACTATTTCGCCGTTCTGGGTGTAACGCCGGAGCTGGGCCGGGCCTTCTACAAGGAGGAAGAGCAGGCGGGCCGCGACCACGTCATCATCCTGAGCCACGACCTCTGGGACCGCGATTTTGGCTCGGACCCATCGGTGGTTGGCCGCACCGTCCGCATCAACCGTGAAGACTGTGCGGTAATCGGCATTATGCCGGCGAATTTCCGCATGATGGGTTTTACACCCCAGCTTTGGACACCGCTGGTGTTCAGCGCTACTGACATCACCCCGGCCGCGCGCAAATACCGCTCATTGAATGTCTTTGCCCGGCTGAAACCCGCGGCGACACTGGAGCAGGCCCGCACCGAACTCAAGATGATGGGCCGGCGCGCGGAGGAAGATTTTCCCGACGCAGAAAAAGGCTGGGGCGTGGCGGCGCGTACGCTGCCTGATTTCCTGGTCTATTCATTCGGCATTCGCAACCCGCTGATCGTGATCATGACCGTGGTGGGTTTTGTCCTGCTGATCGCCTGCGCCAACGTGGCCGGGCTGCTGCTGGCGCGCGCGGGGACGCGCCGGAAGGAGCTGGCCATTCGCATGTCATTAGGCGCGAGCCGCCGGCGGATCATACGGCAGCTGCTCACCGAAGGACTAATGATCGCATTGCTTGGCGGCGGTGGCGGACTGCTGCTGGCTTATTGGGGCATCAAGTTCCTGGCCGCTGGGATGCAGTTCAATGAGGCCGTCAGCGCTGTGCCTTTGACGCTCGACACGAATGTCCTGCTTTTTTCTCTCGCCGTTTCACTCCTCTCTGCGATTCTGTGCAGCCTGGCGCCCGCCGTCAGCGCGTCGCGGGCCAACGTCAATTCGAATCTACAGAGTGCAAGCCGCGGGGCCACCTCCGGCCGGTCGCACAGCCGTTTTCGCAGGGTGCTGGTTACGGGAGAGATCGCTGCAGCCCTCTTTCTACTGACCGGATGTGGGTTGCTGCTCCGCGCCGTCTACATGATTGAACATCAGATGATGGGCTTTCGGGTGGAACGTCTGCTCACGGCGGGATTAACGCTGGATACAGCGCATTACAAAAGACCTGAGCAACAGGCCGTTTTCACGCAAGAGTTGATTCGTGCCGTGCAGAAAATTCCTGGCGCCGAGTCTGTTGCCGCCACATCCGACCTGCCTGCATCCGGATTTAATCGCACCACCTTTCAGATCAAGGGAGAGCGTGAATCACGCGCCAGCCAGCGGCCCAGCGTACTCGATTTTCTGGTGACGGCAGACTTCTTCCGGACGGCCGAGGTGCCTTTGTTGCATGGACGGAGTTTCGCCGAGAGTGACAATGACTCCGCTCCGCGCGTGGTGGTAGTGAACCAGGAGTTTGCGCACCGCTACTTCAAAGACCAGGACCCGCTGGGAAAGCAAATCCAGCTGGAAGTAAGCGGCCTGACGCCGGTGTGGAGCGAGATTGTAGGAGTGGTCGGCAACGTGAAAACGTATTCGGAAGACACGCGCTACGATCCCGCAGTTTACGAGGCCTATGTGCAGCGTCCGCTCCCGTACTTCTCGCTGATGATCCGCACCAGCGCCGACCCCAATAGCCTGATTCCCGAATTGCGCAAGGCCGTCGCTCAGACTGACGTTGAACTTCCCCTGGCACGAGTGATGAGCATGTCTACCGTCATCGACTTGCAGAAAGGCGGCGATGTGCTCTTCGCGCAGATGCTGGCCGCATTTGCGGTGCTGGCGTTGACGCTGGCGGCCATCGGAATTTATGGGCTCATCTCTTACTCGGTAGGCCAGCGCACACATGAGATCGCCATCCGCATGGCTTTAGGCGCTCAGGCGCGCGCGGTACGCCGCATGGTCTTGCGGGAAGGATTCAAGATGGCGGCGATCGGCACAACCATTGGGCTGGCACTGGCTCTGCCGTTACCCCGGGTCTTCACGGCCATGTTTAATGATCTTCCTGCCGGCGATCCGCGAGCTTATGTGATCGTGCTGGTGGTGACCGTCGCCGTCGCCGTGCTGGCAACCTACATTCCCGCGCGCAGGGCTTCACGCATTGATCCGATCAGCGCTCTGCACAGCGAATGAAGTACCTGCGGCACTCTGCATCGAAGCGTCACACCGGCTAACGCACAGAGGTCGTGACGTTTGCTGTTTCGTTCTGGTGATTCCACCCAGGCCGTCCAAAGACGTAACGCAACCTGAGCCGCCACGTCGGCGCGCGGCGCACGTCATGCCAGATATCGATCCACTCATGAAAGGCAATGCGCAGCGGATTATAGCTGTTGATGTTTTTGGTGAGGCCGTAGATGACCCTCTCGCCTTCCGGCTCGAATGTGCCGAAGAGGCGGTCCCAGACGATGAGCACGCCGGCGTGGTTGCGGTCGAGATAGCGCTGGTTGGAGCCGTGATGCACGCGATGATGCGAAGGAGTGTTCATCACCCACTCGAACGGCCCCAGGGTGTGGATGAGCTCGGTGTGGACCCAGAACTGGTAAAGCAGGCTGATGGCCTGCATGGTCATGATCATCAACGGTGGAAAGCCTACGAGCGGAAGCCAGAGCCAGAAGACGAATGACATGAACCCGCCGGTCCAGGTCTGGCGCAGGGCTGTGCCCAGGTTGAAGCGCTGCGACGAATGATGGATGACATGCGAGGCCCAGAACAGCCGGCATTCGTGGCTGATGCGATGGAACCAGTAATAGGTGAAATCTTCGGCGAAAAACAAGATCCCCCAGGCCCACCATTGATATCCGATCTTGAAGATGGCGAAGCGATGGACGGCCGTGTAAGAGGCGAACACCAGGGCCTTGCTGACAATGCCAATCAGCACGTTGCCCGTGCCCATGCTGAGGCTGGCCGCGGTGTCCTTGAGCTGGTAAAGATCGCGGCGCATGACGGCGTCAAGCACGACTTCCAGCAGCACCAGGGCGATGAAGCCGGGAATCGCCAAATTGATCAGATTGGGAATTTGCGGCATGCGGTCAACTTCACGTTGATGAGAGCCAGTGTAGCCGAATTCGCGCGGCGGAAAAAGAGTTTGCTGCAAGCAGCGTTTTGTGTACGCAGAATGAACCGGGCACACAAAACGCGTTGCAACAATTACAATTTCAATGCGGCCACAATCTCCTGAATCATCATTTCACAAACCATGGTGAGCGAATGAAAGCCATTCAAGTACAGAAGACCGGCGGACCGGAAGTGCTGACATTGGTCGACCTGCCCGTGCCCAAGCCGAAGGCGAATGAAGCGATCGTAAAGATTGCTGCTTCGGGCGTGAATTTTATCGACGTTTATTTCCGCGAGGGACGATATCCTTCGCCGCTGCCGTTTGTCGATGGCCAGGAAGCTGCAGGCACGGTAACGGAAGCCGGCAGCGAGGTAACGACAGTGAAGCCGGGTGATCGCGTGGCGTTCAGCAACGTGCTTGGCACCTACGCGGAATACATTGCAGTACCGGCAGAGCGACTGGTGCACGTTCCGGCGAAAATCACGGATCAGCAGGCTGCGGCAGCCATGCTGCAGGGGATGACCGCGGAGTATCTGGTGAAGAGCACGTATCCACTGAAGAAGGGCGAGACGGCATTGGTGCACGCGGCCGCAGGCGGCGTTGGTTTGCTGCTGCTGCAGATGGGACGCGAGATCGGCGCGCGCATGATTGGAACTGTGGGCTCAGCCGAGAAAGCCAGGCTGGCACGCGAAGCGGGCGCCGCCGAGGTAATCAACTACACCGAACAGGATTTTGAAGCCGAGACCAAACGCCTGACCGATGGCAAAGGCGTCCATGTGGTGTATGACGGAGTGGGACAGAGCACGTTCGAAAAAGGCTTGAATGTTCTCCGCCCGCGTGGACATATGGTGCTGTTTGGCGGTTCGAGCGGCCCTGTGGCTCCGGTGAATCCGATCACGCTGATGCAGAAAGGATCGCTCACGCTGACACGGCCGAGCCTGATGCATTACATCGCCACGCGCCAAGAGTTGGAGCAGCGATCGAGCGACGTCTTTAACATGATTGGCAGTGGCAAGCTGAATCTGCGTATCGGGCACGTATACAAGCTGGAAGAAGC
This sequence comes from Candidatus Angelobacter sp., assembly GCA_036557225.1. Lineage (GTDB taxonomy): Bacteria > Acidobacteriota > Terriglobia > Terriglobales > Acidobacteriaceae > Angelobacter. Next base: position 17,152 of record DATBHX010000141.1, on the reverse strand, counting down.
GGCACAGGCGCATCGTGATCTGGAAGGGCGGAAGACCACGGGCAAGATTCTGCTGGTGCCGTAAGCGCTAGGTTATGGTTTACGCAATCGCGCAACTGAAGATCACGGACCGTGCGGCGTACAACCGCTATCAGCAGCGGTTTATGAGCGTGATGAAGCAGTTCAAAGGCCGCGTGCTCGCGGCCGACGAGCATCCACAGATCGTTGAGGGCGAGTGGGACCGCGAGAAGGTCGTGCTGCTCGAATTCCCTGATGAGGCTGCATTCCACGAATGGGCAGAGTCACCCGAGTATTTGGAGATCGCGCGCGATCGCAAGGCCGGTTCGGATGCGGTGGTGCTGCTGGTGCAAGGAATCGGCAGCCGATAGCCGGGACTAAGTCTTAGAACGGAAACTGAGGAGCCATCATGTCGACGTACGGATTTATTGAATATGAAAACGCCAGCCCGGAAGTGAAAGCGGTCTATGACGACATAAAAGCCACACGCAAGATCGACAAGGTTACAAATTTCTGGAAGGCGCTGGCGCATGATCCGGTGCGGCTGAAGAGGACGTGGGAAGACACCAAGCAGATTATGGCGCCGGGCGAGCTCGACGCTTTGGTGAAAGAACTGATCTACGTGGCGGTGAGCGTGAGCAACCAGTGTGACTACTGTATCGCCGCGCATACAGCGGCGGCGCGCAAGAAGGGCATGACGGAAGCGCAGTTTAACGAGCTGCTGGCGGTGGTGGGCCTGGCCAACCAAAATAATCGGCTGGTGGCCGGACACCAGGTGGAGATCGACGAACAATTTAAAGCTGTCGGCTAAACTTCATCAGAATCTTTTGTAATTCCACCGTTTTGCAAAATGCTCGACAGGATGTCACGCCTGCTCGCAAATTTTTTCGGGATTTCCTCAGTCAGCAATTCTGCCTATCAATAGAATGGGGAGTTGCTTACGTGGCAACGTCGATTCCGGCGAACGTGTCGGATCCATTTTTTCAAAGGAGACGATTATGCCAGCTTCTGTAAAGCCAATTCCTGAAAACTTCCACAGCATCCAGCCAGCCCTGATCGTGCGCAACGCCGCCCAGGCCATTGATTTCTACAAAAAAGCGCTCGGCGCCCAGGAACTGATGCGAATGCCGGGCCCGGATGGCGCCATCATGCATGCTGAGCTGAAAATCGGGGATTCTGTAATTTTCATTAGTGAAGAGAACCCGAACATGGGATTCTGCAAATCACCGCAGACGCTCGGCGGCTGCACGGTCTCGCTCAACGTCTATGTTCCTGACGTGGACAAGGTGTTCAACCAGGCGGTTTCCGCCGGAGCCAGAGAGAACATGCCCGTGGCCGACCAGTTCTGGGGCGACCGCTACGGCCTGCTCACCGATCCTTACGGCTACGTCTGGGGTATCGCCACGCACAAAGAGAACCTGACGCACGACGAAGTACAGAAACGCGCACGCGACTTCTTTGCCAACATGCAGCAACAGAGAAAGACAGCGTAGTCCGCGTTCGACGATGAACGTCTGCCTAAAGGCCCGCGATTCGCAAGCGAATCGCTAGACGCTGATACTGCTGGCGGTGCAGTTTTCAAACTGCACCACTATCCGCGGGTGGCCCAAGCTCCCCAGCAAAAGCCACCCGCGTCTTGTCTTCTGCCGGAACGGGTATCGGGACATCGGGTCATCGGATCATCGGGAGATCAGGACATCGGGAGATCAAAAAGGCAAAACTCACCACTGATCCACGGCAACCAGGACAGGATTTCCCATTATCGCCGTGAATCTGGCGGAACCAGATTGTTGGCACGATAGTAGACCACAAGCTGGCCATAGTGTTCGCCGCTGTGCTCGATGGCGAACATCCAGATGGTGGAGTTGTGGGCCATGCGGTTGCCAAAGAATTTCGAGGTCTTGTCGAGACCCGCGTCGCCCTGCTCCTGAATTACTTTCGCTCCATCGGCGACGGCCTCTTCCACGAACTTCACGACATCGGCCTTGGTCTTGAACTGGTCACGCGTAGGATTGTCACCTTCGCCGAAGTTGGGGCCGACATTGGTTCCGGAAATCCTGCGTATCAGGACAAAGTCCAGCGCCGCGGCGTGGAGAAGATTCAGAGCAAAGGTGCGCTGATCTTTCTGCAGCTTATAGTCATATTTGTCTTCGGGAAAATCCTTCGCCATGGCGATGAGTTTGTTCCCAATGTCGTTCCACCGCTCCAGCATCTCGTCCGAACGAGAGCGCGCGGGACTGGGAGGCTGGTTCTGCGATTGGCCCTGACCGGGAATACTGATTCCGATACCAGCAAGGAGAATGACCGCAACGAGTGCAAGCTTAGACCGATTCAAAAGTGGATTGCTCCTTATCTTGATCTGCTTCGGAAACTCCGCTGGAACTTAGACGTGGCACTGTAGGCAACGTTTGAGCTTTCTAAACACTCTTTGTGTCCGGCCATCAACTTTGACAGAAACATAGATTCGCGGGACGCAGAATAATGATGGGACCCACGCCTTGGGCCATCCGATTCTGCCCCAGAGGCTGACAGAGTGCTACTCTGGCTCATGCACAGAATATGGGAGCAGCCGCTTCCTGTGAGTCTATATAAGTACTTAAAACCAGATCGAATCGATGCGCTTACCACCGCTCGTATTCGATTCAGCCAGCGGACGGCATTTAGTGATGATCACGAATTATTACCGGATTTCGAACGATTTGGGACCTATGACGAGATTTGGCGGTTTCAAGCGAATACAGGAATGGCTCTTGATCCCGCAAATCCGGCCCACGTTAGATTAGTTCGCTTCTTAGCAGACAGTGTAGATGCGCAAAGTAGGATGCTTCAGACCACCCGCAAAAACATGCGCAGCCTGGATGAATTTGGGATCCTTTGTCTGACAGAGTGCCCGGATTCTCCTGACATGTGGGAGGATTATGCGGATAATGGACATGGGTTTGTAATTGCCTTCGATACAACTCATATGAGTTTTGGCCTCCTGCGTGAGCCAGGGAGGATCGGCCGGGTGGAGTACAGTGATCTCGCCTATGAATCGTTCCTTGGGTTGATCGAAACAGATGTTACCCAAACGTTTTTTCGTAAGCGTATGCCCTACGCATTTGAGCGCGAATGGCGTTCAATTCGTGCTCTCCGTCGTTTGGAAAATAACGGCGCTGACATGTACTTCTCTCGCTTCGATCCGGCAACGGTTAGCCGCCTGTTCACGTTGCCGACCTGTGGCGTGACTGCACAGCTTCATCAGCTCGTTGCAACAGACGCCAGATACGCGCATGTGGATATCGTCGAGCAACGCATCTGATATACCAAACAATCGGGCAGGGCGAAACTTCGAAGGGCTGACTACTGTACGAGAAATAGTAATGAGACAAGTAAGAATAAACGCAGTGCGATCTGATGTTACCGTCATAGCGGTTCAAGCGGGTTCACAGCGCCACAAACTGTTCAATGTTGTGTTTGGCAAGGATGGTAGCCTTTACGTCGGGCTGCCCTACTTCTCATATCAAGCAGGTATCGTTGCGAGTGCCACTATCCCTGGCAATCAGAAAATGACCAATGACGTAAATCTTCAAATCGGGGGAAAGATCAGCTCCCACCTGGTGAAGTATTCGCATCATTGGTCCGGCACCGCCCTCTTCTCGCAGGATGGAAAAGTGCGCAGCGAAATAAGGCGTCAATCTGTTCCACTAACCATGTTGCGCGGACACATTTTCTCAATCATCATTCAAGGGCTGGAGAATTTTTCGCTTGCTGATCCTGCAAAGGACAGAGGGCTCTCAAAGAAGCGCGCAGTAGTCAATTTTGCGCTTGAGGACCATAAGGCGTCTGGTGCCATTAAGATTGTCGGACGTTGGTTTGATCATCATCGACTCTCCTTCTCGCAAACCTCACCAAACATCGTTGGACCTGCAATTGCCACTGTCGATTCAGCTGGCAAAACAGCGAATGGCTTCATACTCGCTAGTCCAAGCGTCAACGCACAACATGTTCTCATCTTGAATTGCTACCAAATTGACAGTGTAAGCCCAAAATCCAGCCTGATGCTTTTTTACGGCGGTTTCTCGCCAGAGTCGGTCATGAGTGACACTTCTAAAGAGGCTGGCTTTTTGACATGTTTGTATCCGGCCGAGGACGCTGAAGAACTCAGACAACTCCTCGGGAGCATTGACTTTGCTCCGTAATACAGTTGTTGCGCCTGCATATTTGATCGATGTTGGGTTTTCGGAACTGCGGTCCTGGAGCCCGCCGGAGGAGATAAAAAGCGCCATTGCCCGCAGGACGGTCTTGTCAAGATGTACCATTTCGCACGCTGTTTCGAGCTGATTTTTATTGACTGGAAACGTGGTCTTCGCCTATTCTTCATGCTGGTACAACCGAGAGCGGCGTCGGGGGAAAGCGAGTACTGAGTACTTAGAATTTAGTACTTAGGAAAGCCAAACCCAAACGGCCAGCAACCCCTCGTAGGCATCCGCGGGTCGCGAACAGCGCAGCCTGTGCCTGCAACCATGTCAAGATAAGTGTGTCTATGGATCGCCGAGATCGCCGCCATCGCGCGTGATCGCCGTGATCGGAAAACCAAAAATCCAAGATCAACAGCCACCGGGAAGGTGGCTTTTTTCATTTCTGGAGGAAGACGGTGACGAAAGAAGAAGTGATTGCTGCCATTAAGGAATGCGCGGAGAAGCTGGGGCATGTTCCCTGCCGCAAGGAGCTGCAGAAGATCGCAAAGATCAGCATACGCAGCGTGAGAAAAACATTTGGGACCTACACGCAGGCGCTGCATGAGTGCGGAATGGAACGCCGAGGTAGCGGGTATCAGGTGAGCATGGAGGAGCTCTTTGTGGAATGGGCAACGCTGGTAAGAAGGCTCGGAAAGGTACCGACGATCACGGACTGGGAGATGCGGGCACGGCACAGCATACGTCCGCTGGTCAACCGTTTCGGCGGCTGGCCGAAGGTGCCTGGGGGCATGCTGGAGTATACGCGCAAGAACGGACTGGAAGGCGAATGGAAGGATGTGCTGGACCTTGCGTCCGCTTATGTGGCACGGCGACGGGGACCGAAGACGACTTCAGTGATGACGGCCGGTACGACTTCTGGTCCGCGGATTGTGAAAGGCCAGCCGATCTTTGGCACGCCCTTGCTATCGGCGGCGATGGTGAATGCCCCGACCAACGAGGCGGGAGTCATGTTTTTGTTTGCGTCGATGGCGCGCGACCTGGGTTATGCGGCGTTGAAGGTGCAGACGGAGTTTCCAGACTGTATTGCGCTGCGCAAGGTAGACCACGAGCGATGCCAGATGGTCCGAATTGAATGTGAATATGAAAGCAGGAATTTTCTGGTGCATGGCCACAACTCTAATGATTGCGACATGATTGTTTGCTGGCGGCACAACTGGGAGGAGTGTCCGCTGGAGGTGCTCGAGCTGAGTGAGATCATCGGGAAATCGGGAAGGCAAAGCGGATGAGAGCGGTTGGAAAATCCAGCTCCGGAGGAGCGGACGAGCCTAGCCCAGGGCGGAAGCCCTGGGTAACCATAAACGAAGAAAAGCGAGCCCCATAGGTGGCGACACTAACCGAACACATACTTCGGATCAAACGCCACGCCATGCTTTTTCAACAATGCAATGTACTCATCCCCGAAACTGATCTTCCGATGATGCGCTTCCTGATTGTCGATATACTTGATCACCGACGAAACATTGGACGAACTCACGCTAAATGCCCCATAGCCTTCCTGCCAGGCAAACCTCTTCCCTTGCTCGGTGATCCATTTTGAGGAGTTGGTCTTCACTAATTTCACGGCTTCTGCCAGTGCCATGGTCGGCGGCAACCGAAAGAGGAGATGTATATGGTCTTCCATGCCGCCCACGGCAAAGGTCAACAGGTCATGGTTTTTACAAACACCCGCCGTGTAACTCCATAAGCATGGCAGGAAATCCCGCGCCAGCAGCTTCTCGCGATTCTTCGTGCTGAACACCAGGTGGATATGATTTTGGGCGTAGCTATGGGACATGTACCGCCCCTCCCCAGCCCAATGCGCAAAACCCGCGCGCATCGGGGGCCCCGGCTCGGGGCTCGTCATCTTACAACATGCTTTCCCAGGGCTTCCGCCCTGGGCTAGGCTCGTTCGCCCCCTCCGGGGCTGGGCATCGTGCCAGATATTGATCGAGACGAATTCTTCCAGTCCCGCATCCTCGGCTCTCTAACCGTGCCGGCCCAGCTGCCTGGGATCGGCCACGTCGTGCACACGCCCGGCCTCGACATCGGCGAGAACGCCTTGGAGCCATCGGCGGTCAAGCCGGTGCTGCAGCTCAATGTGTTTCATCAGGTGAAGAGCGCCGGTCGCCGCAGCTGGCCGGAGTTGCTTGCGAATCTCCGCAAGCTCGCGCAGCGACTCAGTCTCGCGCGTGATCCGGGTCCGGAGCAATTCTGCGACCAGCGTCAGGTCGGCGAACTGCAGAAACAGCATGGCGCTGTACAGCGTCTGGGCAACCGGGCCGGGGGCGGCGAACTGCTCGTTCAGCAGCTCCTGAAATCGCCGCCGGCCGCGGGCCGAGATTCCATACACCGTGCGTACGCCGCCGCGGGCCACGCGCTCCTCGCGAACGGCGGTGATGAAGCGGTTCTTCTCGAGTTGCCGTATGGCGTAGTAGAGAGTACCCACGTCGACCTCGGTATAGCACTCCACCATGGCGTTGCGCAGGCGGCGCTTGATTTCATAAGGGTGAAAATTGCCCCGGTGCAGGACTCCCAAAATAAGCAGTTCGGCTTTCATAGTTGGAGTATAATAGTTTAATTAAACTATAAGCAAGGAGATTTCCATGAAACGATCGATTCTTGCAGTGCTTGCCGGATTACTGGTTTGGATGGTGGTGGCCACGCTCGTCAATTTCGGGCTGCGGGCCGGCATTCCCGGCTACAGACTGGCTGAACCAACCATGACTTTTACGCTCACCATGAAGATCGCGCGGCTGATGATGGGCGCACTGGCGTCGCTTGCGGCCGGCGCGGCAGCAGGCCTGATCGCGCCGCGGAAGCCGGCTGTGTGGTGGGTGCTCGGCGCCATCATCCTGGCCCTGTTCATTCCCTCCCACATCTATTTGTGGTCGAAGTTCCCGGTGTGGTATCACCTGACTTTCCTGGGAACTCTGGTGCCCCTGGTAGCTCTGGGCGGAACGATTGGCGGGAGACGCAACAGGCCGGCTGCGGACAGCGGAGAGATTGCTGCCGCCTAGAGCGGGCGCGGACACCGTGACACCAGTGGTGGTACAGTTTGACAACTTCGGCAACGCAAGGTCCCTCACCCCTACTCGCGCGCTCTGCCCATTCACGCCAAAACCGGGCGTGAATGGGAGCCCGACAACGCTTGCTCGCTGACGGGGTTCGGGATGACGAGCTTATAAAAGATTTTTCAAACTGCACCACCACCGTAACGCCGTCGAGGATTACCGGAATACTCCAAGCCAACGAAAAAACCTACTTCTTTATTTGGCGGGACCATTCCTCCTGGCGCGCAGCGATATTGACCTGCGCCGGGTCAGCTTCCTCCGCCAGGAGCATCATCACGGTGGAACCGTCGATCGCTGTCTGGAAATTCAGAAAGCGGAAGCGCTTGGTACGAGCGTGTCCTTTGAAGATGACGAACTCTCCGCCCAGTTCCACTGTGCCGGAGTCCTCGTCGCGGACAACGCGGTTGTTCAGCATGCCGTCCAGCCGGTAGGTAAAGCTATTGCCGGCGATGCGATAACTGGCGCCGTAGAACGTCTGGGTGCTGCCTACGTAGGCGCCGTTGTACCGGTCAAAATAGCTTTGGCTGGTGGCCATGCCGCTCCGCCACTCGCCGGGCAGGTCAGCCATGGTAAGCGAGTTGCGAATCGGTGAAGCCTTGAGCGGCGCTACGCGCACGCTGCCCACCACCGCGGCGATCAGGTGTTCCATCAGGTCCATCACCTGGCGGCTCGGCGCCATGACCGTGACCGGGACCACGACTTTGCCGGTCTCAAGCGTGTAGAGACGGATGTGTATCTGATTGTTGTCGCTGCTCCCGGCATATTCCTTGCCCGGATATCCCAGGGTCTTTCCAATGTCATACGGATCGTAACCGGGAAGGCTGTTTTGAAAACCCGGCATGGTAAGGATCTCACTGCGCCATGCCGCCTTGTAGTCGGCGACGGGGTTCCCGCTGGTCGGACGCGGCGGATGCACGGAGATGACCCAAAAATTTGCGCCCGACTTCAAGACCATCAAGCCACCGTTGGCCGCGCCCTGATAGGTCCAGCCTTCAGGCACGGCAAAGGAGATATCGCCCACAGTCTGGACTTCGGCGAATGCTGGCGCTGCAAGGACAAATACAGATAACAGAAAAGAGAGGGCCCAACCGCGCATAGGTAGACCTCCGATTGCTGATGCAATGAACCCTGAGCCACTGTAAGAGCTGTGCTTTGCCGAGAGTATACCTGAAATCGCCGGAGTTGCCGCGATTGCCGGCACGGACGCCAACACCGGGCAAAAAAAACGGCGCATCTCTTGCGAGATGCGCCAAGCACCACATCAGGATGAATAATTAGTCGCCGTTCTGATCGGCACCGGGCTCCGCAGCGTGCATGACACGGAACGAACTGCCGCCGTTCGACCAGATCAGCACCATTGCGTCCTTGCCGTCCGAGACGCTGCCGAGTTCGCGTTTGGCATCGTCAACCGACTGCACCGGCTTGCGGTTTACTTCCAGGATCACGTCACCGCGAGAAATGCCGGCGTTGTCCGCAGGGCTGCCGGGAACAACGTTACCCACCACCACGCCGCCCTTCATGTTCGAGGGCAGCTGCAGCTGATCGCGCAGATCAGGCGTAAGGCTCTGCAATCCGACGCCCCAGCGCGCCTTGCCATGCGTTTCACCGGAGCTGTTGCTCGCCTGCTCTGTCTTGGCGTTGATGGACTCCAGCGTAACGGGAACGCTGGTGGTCTTGCCGTCGCGGAAGATGCCGAGCGTGATCTTGTCGCCTGGGCGATGTCCACTGATGGCGGCCTGAAGCTGGCCGGAGCTCTCCATCTTCTTGCCATTGAGTTCGGTGATCACGTCGCCGACCTTCAGGCCACCTTTGGCTGCCGGCGAATCAGGCTCAACCTGGCTTACCAGCGCGCCGCTGGCATTCGCCAGATGGAAGAAGTCTGCGTTCTCCGGCGTCACATCATTAATGCCGATGCCCATGCGTGCGTGCTCAATCTTGCCGTCCTTGAGCAGCGTTTCGACTACAGGGCGCGCGATCTGTGTGGGGATCGCAAAGCCCATGCCGGAGAACGTGCCGGTTTGCGAGATGAGGAATGTGTTGATCCCGATGACTTCTCCGTGCCCATTCACCAACGGCCCGCCGGAGTTGCCGGGATTGATAGCGGCGTCGGTTTGAATAAACTCACCGGGTTTCCGGGCATCGTCAGAGTATGGATTCGGACGGTTCAGCGCGCTCACAATGCCGCGCGTTACCGTGAACCGAAAATTGAACGGATTGCCAAAGGCTAAAACAGTTTGTCCAGGCTTCAAGGTTGTTGAGTCACCCCAGGGGAGGCTCGGAAAATTGTTGCCGTTGATCTTGATCACGGCTACATCGGTCATAGGATCGGCGCCAATCAGCTTCGCTGGAAGCACGCGGCGATCATTTAATGTCACCCTTATATCGGTCGCTCCCTCAACCACATGGTTGTTCGTGACGATGTATCCATCCGGCGAGATGATGATCCCGCTGCCCAGCCCATGCTCCACGCGCGGGCCTTGGCGCTGTCCCCGAAATTGCGGCCCCTGTTGGCCCTGCGGACCAAAGAACGGCCCAAAGAAGCGCTGGATTTCATCCTGCTGATCGTCCGACACCTGTTGCTGCTTCGCCCGCGACGTCACCGTCACGTTCACCACCGCCGGCGTCACACGCGCTGCCAGCGTTTCCATGGCCTGGTCAAGCGCACTGATGGCGCTCACGCTGTTTTCATCCAGCGCTGCAGCGGCTGGCGCCATGCTCGCGGCGTTCGCGGCTGCAGGTTTAAAGATTTCGTAGCTCCCCAGCGATCCCGCCAACGCCAGTGCCAACACTGCCGCCGTAGTTCTCCGCTTGAGAAATGGTTTCCACTGCTCTATCAACTTTTTCATTGCTTGCTCATCTCCTTATGATTTCGATTTGGCTGTAAACGTGTTTTTGTCACCGCTCGTTGCTGCAACTAGTTATTTAGTTTTTACGAAGCAGAAGATCCCCTCCTGCTCCGGTTATGCTTTTAGATCTTTCGTGGAACTTGCTTGGGTTGCGGATGGGCCGGCACTACGCTGATTTCGACAATGTGCACCTGCCAGCTCGCCGGCGTGGACGTATCTGTCCCCTGCCTAACCACCATGAAGAATTCTTCGCGCACTGTTACGTACTCTGGCGCAGCTTGCGCAGGCGACGTTTTCGGCAATTCCGCTTCTGCCAGCAACGTCTCCCTGATCTTGCCTTCGTCCGATTTCGGCGCCTTGCTTTCTTTTGTTTCAGGCTGCGTAGTGTGCTTCTTCAACGCAGCTCTCTGTTGCGTTTCACGCAACTTCAAAGAACCATTCCAGGCCCGGACCTTCGGACCGGCCGCAGCCAATTCGTTGTACATCGCCGCGACCATGTTGGGCTTCGCCATCGCTGATGGCGACGCAGTCTTGGCTTCTGCAGCAACCTGTGCCGACTGTTTGTTCTCCGCCGTCGCAACCTGCACATTGGCGGCTGGCTGTGCCGCGACAGTGTTTGCCGCTGGCTTCGCATCCGTAAAGGCAATCAGGGTCGGCGCCTGTGATGCGGTCAAAACGCACAGCCCAGCCACCACAACCACCGCAGGAACTGCGGGCTTCCACATCTGGCTCGGTTGCGGACGGCTTGGATCCAGTATTTTGGTCACGCGCACGGTCAACTGTCGCAGCCGCGCCACCGCAGCCTGGGCCAGTGCCAGTTGCCGGCGCAGAAAACTTCTTTCCGCAACGTGCGCCAGACACTCAGCGTACGCACGCGGCTTGCTGGAGTGGGCCAGCACTGTGTCGTCACAGGCCATCTCGCGATCGAGCGCAAGCTTGCGCTCAATCCACCATATGCTGGGCAGGAAAAACAAAAATGCTTTTACGATCTGCTGAGCCAGGTTGGTCCAGTCATCGCGACGGCGCAAATGCGCCAGTTCATGCAGCAAAATAAAATTCAGCTCTTCCGCCGGAGTTCCTTCCAGCAGCCATGCCGGCAACAGAATGGCCGGCTTAAAGAACCCAATCGCCGTAGGAACTTCCAACTGTTTTGAAACCCTTAGCTCCACCGGGCGTGAACGCCCGAACTCGCTGACTAACGCGGCTGCCTCTGGGTTAAGCGTCTGCTCATCGAGCGCAACTGATTTCCGCCGCAACCCTCGTACCTGCAACAGCGCCACCGCGACGCGCAAAAGCCCGATCAGAGCCACACTCGCCCACGCTAGAAAGATTGCCAAAGCCCACGTCGATGAAACTGTTACCACAGCGCGAGTTGCTCCTGCCGCTCCCGTTCCCCGCATCGAGTACAGGCCCAGCACCGGCAACATTGCCGTGATCAGCAGCGTCGCAAACCACACGACAAAACTTGTCTTTGAATCACGCTTGGGCAACAACCGGAGCAGCAACCAGACTGTCGCCGCCAGCGCCGTACCGGTTCCCAGGCTGAACAGCAGCCGTTCCGCTGCAATCGGAGCTATCGATTGAAGAATCTCGGGAAGGTTCATCACGACTCTTTCCCTCCCTGCACCAGCTCCTTCAAACGTGCGAGTTCATCCGCGCTGATGCTCTTATCTTCCAGAATGTTCAGCAACAGCAATTCGTGTGAGTCCTTGAAGAATCTTCCCATCAGGTTCTTGATTTCAAATCGTGAAGCTTCCTGCCTGCCCACCAGCGGCATATAAAGGTGTGCCCGACCCTCTTTCACATGCTGCACGTAGCCTTTTTTCTCCAGAATTCTGATCGTGGTCAGCACGGAGTTATAAGCCAGCGCCGGCTTGGGCGGAAGCGCCTCCAGGATTGAGTGGACCGTTGCAGGCCCTTTTTGCCACAACACTTCCATCAACCGCAGCTCAGCTTCCGTCAGTGTAGGCGACTTCTTCGGCGGCAAAGTCCTTTGCTCCTCGCTTCCAGTGAGAGATTGATCCCTTTGTTTAGTTAGACGCAGGATTGAGTCAATAGTAACTAATTATTTAGTTATCTTTCAACAGAACCAGCCTAGAGAATCGATAAGACTTGTTAAGCTGTTTGTTTTCATAAGCTTTTAGGATTGAGGAAATCCATGCCTCTAGCCTGAATCAGCTCTCGACTCTGAGTGCCTTTAACCCAGACCGTTCACAGGCTCAATGCTGACCGTTGATGGCTGATCGCTACCGAGCCGCTTCGCTGATCTTTTCGAATCGTGCTCGGTGATCGTCGATGAGTTTGATCAGCTGTATTTGCAGCAGCTTTACGGTTTCAAAGAGGGTTTGGATCCCGTGGGTCTGCCAGGTAACGCCCTCTTGTTCAATATCGGCGCATAAATCCTTCAGCATCTGGTTGGCCCGGCGTAGCCGTTCCGCCACCACAAACGAGATCACGGCGGCCGGATCTTGCTGCCTTTCGCGTGCATTCATCAATTCGCTGACCGTCCATGCCGTCATACGGGCATTGTCCAGCACATGGCGAAATTCCTGCAAAAGCAATGCCTCTGGCGCGTGGCCGGATTTGAGGTCAACCTCAGCTGCTCGGAGGTCGGCAGACAATCGTTGCAGACGTTCTGAAAGATGCCCGGAAGGATCATCCGACATAGCTGTTTTTACCTCGTTGGCTGAATACAGTAGCCTAAGTCAGCTTCATCGGTATATTAGAAAATCTAATGTGGGGTTTGCTAGTAGTTACTTTTGTTACATATCAGCTTGGGTTTTGCAAAGATTTGTAAATAACTATTCCCGTTTCGGGAAAAAGCGCGCCTTTGCCGTTGATCACCAGCGCTCAGTCACCGCAAGTGTGGCTCATCCTAAAGCACTTGTCGCCGCCAGATATCTCTTTGGCTCGCGATCAAAAGCCTGCTTGCAGCCTGCGCAGCAAAAATAATAGGCCGCGCCCTCATATTCTGATTTATGCCTGGCCTTGCCGGGATTCACGCTCATACCGCAAACAGGGTCTCTAGCCTCGGCCTGAATCACGTTGAGCAGTGGAATCGATGCATCCGAGCTGCTCTTCGCCTGACCGGCGGTCTCTTTAGCTTGCCCGCGCAACTGTATGATCTGTGCCAGAATGCTCACCGCGATCTCTTCCGGCGACTTCGCCTGTATATCCAGCCCAGCCGGCGCAGTGATCCGTTTGATCTTCTCGGCCGCGATGCCACGCGATCGTAGATAGTCAAAAACCTTCTCCGCTTTGGTCTTGCTGGCTACAAACGCGACATACCCGGCATCCGTCTTTAGCGCCTGCTCCAGCGCCTCTTCATCGCCTTCACCCTGGGTGGAAACCACAATAAACGTCTGTCCAGTCACCTTTGCAGTCTCAAGGCTGTAGTCCCGGGTTTCGATTACCTTGATATTCCCCATCAATGTCTCGGGGCTGAATGCTGAGCCTGCCCCGGCGGGCCGTGGGTGCTGAGCCTGCCCCGGCGTGCCGTGGGTGCTGACTGCTGCCTCTTCTTCCACAACCATTGAAACCGCATACCCCACAACTACCGCCAACCGCGCCAGCGACTGCGCAATCGGCGAGCGACCTAGTATCACTACATGCAGTCGGGGCAGTACCGGCTCGATATATATGTCCAGTGATCCGCCGCTATGGCACGTCATCGTGTAATCCACAATTCCTTCCTCCGGCGCATCCGGTCGCGGGCTGATCCGCACCAGCCTCGGCTTTTCCTCAGCCAGAGCCTTCAAAGCTTCCTTGGCGACCACCGGCTGTGCACAGCCTCCGCCAATCCATCCCCACAATTTCCCGTCGGCAAAAACGATCGCCTTGTCGCCTGGCTTACCCGAAGTCGGCGGCAAACAGCGCACCACCGTCGCCACGGCAAATCTCTCGCCCTGGGCCATTAGATCGGCGGTTTTTTGGAGGAACTGATCCAACATCTTAGTTCTATTCTAAATTCCCTGCGTGACAGCGTTCCTTCTTCGTACATATCAATGAATCCAAAACCATATGTCCTTTCAGGCACAACTCCGGCGATTCCGGCGATTTTGGCAATTCCAGGGTCCCCAGCAAGCCCGGTTTTGGTTTGCTGGGGTGAAATTCCGGCGATTGCGTCACGCTCTTCGCAAATGTCCTTCCAGTTCCAGCAGGCTCTGCAAATTGTGTGCCGGCGCAAAGACATCGATATGCGGCAACGCCGCGCTCATCCCGCGCGTCACCGGTTCATAGCCTTCCATGCCGAGCAGCGGGTTCAACCAGATCACTTTGCGTACGCGCCGCTTGATCTCACCCAACTCCGCCGCCAGCGCCTCTGGATCGCCCGTGTCCCAGCCATCGCTCAGGACCATGAACAGCGTGTTTCGCGTCAGCAACCTGCCATGGGCCGAGACAAACTCCCGCAGAGACTCGCCGATCTTCGTTCCGCCCGACCAATCTGACGCTTCGTGCGAGACCGCATTCAGAGCGTCGTTGAGATTGTGGGCCCGCAGCGCCGTCGTGATGTCCGTCAGCCGCGTGCTGAAAAGAAAGGTATCCACGCGCTTGAAATACTTCTGTAACGCGTAAGCAAACCGGACCAGAAACAGACTGTATGGATTCATCGATCCGCTGACGTCCAACAGAACCACCAGCCGCAGCTGCTGCAATCTTCGATTGCGAAAGCTGAGATAGATTGGATCGCCACCGCGGCTGATACTGGCGCGAATCGTCCGCCGCAGGTCGACCTTCCCTGGCAATCTCGCCGCTTTGAGCCGTCGCGATAGTCGCAAACTCATCTGTCGCAGCAGCCGGAGAGCAATCAGTTCCAAATCCGCCAGGTCAGCGGCTGTAATTTCCGAAAAGTCAGCCTGCTTGAGCCGCTCTTGTACCGTTGCGCCAAGCACAGACTTGCCTTCCTGATCTTCACCAGTTTCTATCTTTCCCGGGATTGGCACCGCCAGAGCCTTTTCCCGTTGAGATTCCAACGGCTTCTCCGATACAGCGCGGATCCTCAGTTGTGTACGCCCTCTCGAGTCTTCACCAGAACCAGACCAGAAGACCTCAAACAGTTCTGCAAACAAATCCCAATCAGCTTTTGATGAGCAAAGCACCGCCTGCAACGCCGCTTTGAATGTCTGCCGGTCACCTACTCCGACCGTACTCACCGCCTCAAGAGCAGCCAGGCTCTCCTTCACGCCCGCCGGCAATCCATTGGCCTGAGCAAAACGGCAAAAGTCGACGATGGCATATTCCAGACTCATGCACTGTGTCTAGCCACAAAAAGCGTCGTCATCCCGAACCCCGTGAACGAGTGCGCGCAGTTTAGGGCCCCCATTCGCGCCCGATTTTTGGCGTGAATGGGCAGATCAGCGCACGAGTAGGGGTGAGGGACCTTGTGTTTGCTTGAGCAGCAACCACTGCTCGGCTCTGTTTCACCTGTGCTAGGCCTTTTCTGCCGATGTCCCGATGTCCCGATGACCCGATATGCCTCTCACCCAACTTCCGCGATCAATTTCTCAATCCCTGCCCCTTTGATTTTGGCCGTATCGTCCATCGATTTCGAAAGACATCCCAGTGTCTCTTCGACCACACCGGCATCCAGCCCTCGTCTGCCCAGCGCCATCAGCGCTTGCGCCCAGTCCAGCGTCTCCGCCACACCAGGAGATTTGATCAGCTTCAGCCGTCGCACTGACTGTACAAAGCCCACCACCTGCCGCTCCAGTTCTTCGCCAATCCCCGGCAGTCGCGCCGCCACTATCTTCATCTCTTTTTCCCGGCTGGGATACTCGATCCAGTGGTACAGGCAGCGCCGTTTCAGTGCATCGCTCAGCTCGCGACTGCGATTCGAAGTCAGCACTACCAGTGGTTGATGTTTTGCGCGGATCGTTCCCAACTCCGGTACGCTGATCTGAAAATCCGAGAGCAGCTCAAGCAGAAAAGCCTCAAACGCCTCGTCAGCACGGTCTACTTCATCGATCAGCAGCACCGGCGACGTCTCCGGCTCCTGGATCGCCTGCAGCAGCGGCCGCTCCAGCAAAAACTCGCGCCCAAAAATATGCTTCTCTTTTTCCGTGATCGACTCTCCGCTCTGCTCTTCAATCTTGATCGCCAGCAGCTGCTTCTGGTAATTCCACTCATACACCGCCGAGTTCACGTCCAGCCCTTCGTAACACTGCAGCCGGATCAGCCGCGTCCCGAGACACGTCGCCAGTGTCTTCGCGACCTCGGTCTTCCCCAGCCCCGCGTGCCCTTCCAGCAACAGCGGTTTGCCCAGCTTCACCGCCAGGTACACCACGGTGGCCAGCGCGGCATCCGTGACATACCCCTGCTGCTCAAAGCCCTGTGTCACATCTTTGATGTCCTGGATTGCCCTGTCTTTGCGGAGAGTGGGAGGAGCCATTTACTTTTTGCCGGAATCGCTCTTGGTTTTCTCGGCGTCCGATTTCCCTTCGGCGCTTCCGCCGTGCCCGCTGATGGCCGCCTTCAACGCGGAAAACGCTACGCCAACCGCACTGATCGGCTTCGGCGCGGTTGCGTCGACCGTGCCGGCGCCCTGCAACTGCTGGCGGAAATTGTTTACGAACTGCTCAAACATGATGTCGTTCACCTGGTTGATCACCCGCGAGCCCATCTGCGCCAGTATCCCGACAATATTCAGTTCAGCGACGCTTGAAACTTCCGTTCCGCCATCAACCTCGCGCAGCTTGCCCGTCATTTTCATTGACGCGCTGCCCTTGCCCCGGGTGTCCTGGCCTTTGCCCAGGATTTCGATCTCATGCGCTGCCGCGTCCAGCCGCACCACCTGCACTTCGCCTTTGAAGTCCGTCACGCTCGGGCCGACCTTCACCTTGATTGCGCCCTTATAGGTCGTATCGTTCACCTGCTCGGTGATCTCTGCTCCAGGTACGCAAATCACCACCTTGCGCGGATCGCTCAGGAATAACCAGACTTTGTCGATCGGCTCGCCGACCTGAAATGTCTTTTCAATTTTTACTGCCACTTTTTCACCATAGCCCTATGACTCTTTGCA
>DATBHX010000140.1:0-33459 GCA_036557225.1 Candidatus Angelobacter sp. | reverse complement strand
AACTCGCTCCGGAAGGTCGCAGCTGAATTATTTTCCGCCGTGACGCGCAAAATGCACCAAGAATATTGCCTAAAAGCGATAAAAAGTTTATAATCTTTTTTGTCTGACGTTCCCCCGCTTAAGTCCCCATCTAGGTGTTGCATGAATGGTCAATTGAACTTCCAAGTAGGCGATAAAGTAGTTTATCCAAACCACGGCGTAGGGGTAATTGAGCAGATCAGCAGCCGCACTATCGGCCCCAATGTCCACAAGTTCTATCTCCTAAAGATCAAAGCCAGCAGCTTAAAAGTGGAGGTCCCTTTCAGCAACGTAGGGACAGTCGGCCTGCGACCTGTGGTCAAAAACGGCGAGGTCAACAAGATCCTCAACTTCCTGGTTGACGGTAAGTGTGACAACCACACCGACTGGAAGTTCCGCTTCAAGGAGAATTCCGACAAGATGCGCACCGGCTCCCTGCTGGAAGTGGCCGTAGTGCTGAAAAGCCTGCTTCTCCTGGCCAAAGATAAGCCGCTCTCATTCCGCGAGAAGAAGATGCTGGAACGGGCGCGCTATCTTTTGGTTACAGAACTTGCCATGGCCCGCAACAGCGAAGAAGCTGAGGTGGAAGACCTGCTCACCAAGGCGCTCGCCAAGTGCAAGCTGAAGTTCCCTGAAGTTACAGCCGACGCCTAGCTCCTGTTTGAGCTAGCTGCTTTTTTGCTCCAAAAACATCCAGCGGTGACCTTCCAGGTCTGCCGCTCTATACAAGCGTCCGGGACCGCCGGTTTCAATCTCGCTCAGCATGGTTGCGCCCTCACGTCGGGCACGCTCGAAGTGTGCATCCACGTTCTCCACAAGTACCAGGACGCCATCGATTACCCAGGGAGCAGTCAGCCACTGCTTTGCCTGCGGGCAGGATTCAGCGTGGCTCTTCGGGCTGCGATAGTCGGGTGTCGGGCTGGCCACCATTACGATGTTGCCTGAGAGTTCCAATTCGCCGTGGACCACTCTTCCCTGGTTGTCCGTCATTCGGCGATGCTCAGTGAAGCCGAAGGCACGCGCCAGCCATTCCATGGCGGCGGCTGCGTCTTCATACGCGATCATGGGAAATACAGTTTGATCGGACATTCCGCTTCCTTGTCTACTCAATGTTCGGTTCGCCCGTCCAACAAGTCCAGCGCGTGGGGCAGGACGCCGATCACGGCTTGTAAGGATTCCACAGCCGCGGCCGGACTTCCCGGCAGATTGAGTAAAAGGGCTTTCCCTCGGACCCCGCAAACCCCCCGGCTGAGCGCGGCGAAAGGCGTCTTCCGCGCGCCATCCTGGCGCATTTTCTCTTCAATCCCCTGAATCCTTCGCTCGATCACAGCCAGCGTGGCTTCCGGCGTAACGTCCCGGGGCGCAATCCCAGTGCCGCCGGTCGTGACGACCAGCCGGGTGACCTCGCTGCATTCGATCAGCCGAGCTGAGATCGCATCTTTTTCGTCGGGCAGGACGGAGCTGTGCAACACCTTGAAGCCGGCCGTCTCCAGCTCATGCACGATCGCCGGCCCGGAAAGGTCTTTGCGCTGGCCGACGAAAGAGGAATCGCTGATGGTCAGTACGGCCGCGGTCTTTAGGGGAAGATTCACAGGCGGGGTTCTCGTTCTTTAGCTTACTCGTTTGGCCTTTAGGTCTGCTCTCAGGCTTCGAGGACGTTTTCTTCTGTATCGCGATTGGACTCATCCAGCAGGCGCAAGCCTTCCAGCAGCAGGCCTTGCGTGGACTGCGTGGTTGTCTGCTCGTTGCTGCTGCCGGCGAAGTCGATTTCAAAGCTCCCGGCCGTCCAAGTCAGCACCTTGTAAACCGCTGGATCGCCCTTCAAGTCGCCGTAAGTCGCGTGGTTGATCTGGCCGTCAGTAAAAAACATCTTGCACCGGTCGCCATTGTTGCTCAGGGTAAGCGCACAGGTTTTACGCCCCATATCCAACGATTGCAGCAGGTCCAGGACGTTCATCTGGGCCAAACTGCCGCGCAAGACTGACTCTCCCGGCGCTTCCTTGGCCATCTTTTCCAGAGAAATCTTGTCGACTACCTTCTTGATCCTGGCCGCGGCTTCTTTGATAAAAAACGGCTTCTCGATGAAATCTTCCACGGTGTCCTGGACGGCCTTGAGTTTTTCGTTGATGTCACTCTTGCTGGCCATCAGCATCACGGGAATACCTGCGCTGGCGTTGCGGCTCTTGATCTTCTGCAGGAGCTGGCGGCCGTCCATGCCATTCATGGCATAGTCGGCAATGATCAGGTCTGGCTTGTCCTCAATGGCCTTGAGCAGGGCATCGGCAGCGTCCGGCATGGTCTGGACGGTGGAAAAGTGGGCAAGCGCCTGCCGCAGCATCTCCAAAATCATGGGATTGTCATCGACGAGCAGGACCTTGATGTTGCTTGGCATTGAAACCTATTCTTGATAGTGGTCAGTTTGAAAACTGACCGCTATCGTGTATCAGCGTCTAAGCGTCCCGGCGCGCCGGGACGTGGGCCTTTAGGCAGACGTTTATCGCGCCAGCGATAAACCTAGTGCGCGATCGACATTAGATCAAACCTGACTTAGCTACCTGCTTTCTTTGAGCGATTCCTGGAGTGCTTACCCGGTTGGCCCCGACGGAATTCTCCGCTCTTCCCGCCTGATTTTCGCTGCAAAACAATTTCGCGAATGGTAATACCCTTGTCCAGCGCCTTACACATGTCATAAACCGTCAAGGCGGCGACGGTTGCTGCCATGAGCGCCTCCATCTCTACGCCAGTTTGGGCTGTTGTGGCGGCTCTTGAATGGACCTGAACGCCATTTTCGCATACCTCTGTGGTCACATCAATGAAACTCAGGGGCAGAGGATGGCACATTGGTATCAGCTCGCTGGTGCGCTTGGCTGCGGAAATCCCTGCAAATCTGGCCACTTCCAGCGGGTTCCCTTTTGGATTGCGCGGCAGCGCCGTCAACACTTCGGCTGACATCTCTACAAACGCCGAAGCCTCAGCCTCGCGCCGTGTGACCGCCTTTCCGGAAACGTCCACCATCTGGGCGCGACCGGCGGTATCGTAGTGGGAGAGCTTGCCCGCCGCAGAAGCATCTTGCCGATTTGAGTCCTTTTTCCTCAGCGCAGCACCACCGTCACCACCTCACCCCTGGCCAGCTTTTCCCGGTCAGGAGGCACCACAAGATAACAGTTTGCTCGCGCCGCGGCCAACATATCGCCCGAGCCCTGCCACGCGACGACCTCCACCTCCGTACCATCCAGTCCGCCTTCAACCAGCGCAGGCAGGAACCGGGTCAGCCCTGTTTTGGTCTTGAACTCTTTTTTTAACCGCGCCTGGGCTGACTTCAACCGTGATGGCTCAGCACCACTGAGCGCCTCCACCAACTGGCGGCCGAAAAGCTCAAATGTCACCATCACTGAGACCGGATTGCCAGGAAGCCCAAAGAACGGTGTTTCTCCGCATGCGCCAAACACCACGGGCTTGCCCGGCTGGATCATCGCTCCGGTAAAAAAGAACTCTGCTCCCAGAGCTTGCAATACTTTTTCTACCAGGTCGAATTTCCCCATTGAGACGCCGCCGGAGAGCAGCAGCAGATCGGATTTCACGCCTTCCAGTACCAATTCGGTCAGCCGTCCTTCCTCGTCCGGTGCAATAGGCAGCTGTACCGGATCGCCACCGTTGGCCACAACCAGCGCTGCCAGCGAATAGCTGTTGCTGTTGCGGATCTGGCTTGGACCAGGCTTTTCGGCCACGTCGACCAATTCGTCTCCTGTGGAAAGAATAGCCACACGCGGTCGCGCAAATACCTTGACACGTGCTTTTCCCGCCGCGGCAGCCAGCGCGATCTGCGCCGGCCCCAGCCTGGTTCCTTTGGACAACAGTTCCTGGCCGGTCCTGGCCTCAGCGCCGGCAGCAACAATGTTTTCTCCCGCTGCCGTTTGCCGCCTGATCTCCACCAGTTCCTCTCCGCCAGTTTGTACCGGGTTTTCCTTTGGGACACTCAGGTCATGCAAAGCTTCCAAAACGTCATCATCATCGCCGCCGGCAGACGCTCCACTCACGCTTTCCTTCGGTTGCGCGCTCTTGCCTTCTTGACGGTCAGTTTCCGAAGGGCTCTTGCGCGTCGTGTATTCCACCATTACGACCGTATCTGCCCCCTGCGGCACGGCTGCGCCGGTCATGATCTCAACCGCCTCACCGGATGCAACGGGCAGGTCATAAGTATCCCCGGCCTTTATTTGTCCAACAACGCGCAACACAGTCGGCCCATCCTGGCGTAAATCTGCAGCTCGCGCCGCATAGCCGTCGCGCGTAGAGCGGGGGAACGGCGGAAAGTCACGATCGGCCACAAGCGGCTCCGCCACCACGCGGCCAAGCGCTTGTACCAGCGGCAATTCTTCCGTCTGCAGCACTTGCCGTTGCAGGATCTGGCCGGCATAACCGCGCACAAGCTCGTAAGCCTCTTCAAAGCTCAGCACCCCAGCGGGTTGGATCGCTGCATTCATGTCTCGATTGTAGTGGTGATCCAGGGGAAGACCAACGCTCTCTTTTCTTTACCGGCGCCAGTGTTCACAATATACCGTATGGCTGAGGAAACACCGCGCTTCTGTGACAACCGGTTTAGCCGTCCGATTACCTCTCTTATGACCGGATTCCTCTCAAGCATTGGACTGGAAACAGCCCCCGCTGTTCTTTCCCAAGAGACTTTTCTTCCCGGCCTGATGATCAGCCACGGGATTCTGCTCATTGACGAAGCCAGGTTGACATATCCGGGTGATGTACTCCATGAAGCCGGGCATATCGCCGTTACGCCCGCAGCCCAGCGACGGGAACTTCACCAATCGGCCGGTAGCGATGCCGGTGAGGAGATGGCCGCCATCGCGTGGTCTTACGCTGCCGCGCTCTATATTGGAATCGATCTGGCGATCGTATTTCACGCCGATGGCTATCGTGGCTCTTCGCCAGCCATCGTCGAGAACTTTTCTCAGGGCCGATATCTGGGCGTGCCGCTGCTCGAATGGTACGGGCTGACTGCCGGCAGGAAAGAAGCCGCTTCTCTGCAAATTCCTTCTTATCCGCACATGCTGAGGTGGTTACGCGATTAGCTTCGCCTCGGTTGTACATGCGGCAAGCTTGGCGTCGCGGTTTCCCTTTGGTACCGAGAATGTCCGTTCCCTTTTCTATCTAAATCCCGTAAAATACTGTTTTGACAGCCGTTTGTAGCGCAGCGAACTTCTCGCTTGAGCTTTTTTCGGCTCTCTGATCATCTAAAGATCATCTAACAACCCTCATGAGATATTGGCGTCAATTTCTGCGTTTTCTGGCTGCTCTGCAGCTGTTGCCCGCTCTGGAAAGCGGTGAAGAAACCCTGGTCGGCGGGCAGGCCGTGATGGAGGGCGTCATGATGCGCTCACCTCACGCCTGGGGCATCGCCATCCGCAAGCCCAACGGCGAGATCACCACCCACAGCGAAGCCTTGCAGCGCCCTTCAGAAAAACACAAATGGCTCGGCTGGCCGTTCGTGCGGGGTTTGGCAACGCTTGGCCAGGCCATGCGCCTGGGTTTTGTCGCCTCAAAGTTTTCTTTGAACGTGGGCCTGGAAGAGATCGCCAAAGAAGAGGGCGAGAAGAAACCGGAGATCGGAACCTGGGCCATCGTCGGCAGCATGATCGTCTCCATCGGCTTTTTTATCTTCATGTACAAATTTGTTCCGCTGGCGGCCGCCACCGGTCTCAAGGCCCGCTGGGCGGCCTTGCACAACAATTTTCTTTTCACGCTGGTGGATGGTCTGATCCGCATCGCGCTCTTCTTGCTCTTTATCTGGGGAATTTCCCTGTGGGCCGACATCAAGCGCGTCTATCGTTATCACGGCGCGGAGCATAAGACCGTATTCGCTTTTGAGGATCACGGCATGCCCTCAATTGCCGAGGCGCAGACATACTCCACCTATCACCCGCGCTGCGGCACCAGCTTCCTGATGACGATCATGCTGATTTCGATCTTCGTCTATGCCGCGTTTCCTGTTCAGAGCTTCTGGGCCAAATTTGGCCTGCGCGTAGCTTTTCTGCCGATCATCGCTTCGGTTTCCTACGAACTGATCCGCTTCTCCGCCAAACACGGAAAATCGTTCTTTGCTCTGCTCACCAAGCCCGGCTTGTGGCTCCAGCGCATCACTACCCAGCCTCCGACTGATGAGCAGGTGGAATGCGCCATTAAGGCACTCGACCTCGCCATGGAACTTGAGAAGAAAAATGGCGGCGAGCTGGTAATTGCCTAGCGGTCCCCGCCGCGAATCCTTGCCTTCATATTTTGATTGATCCAGCGAAGGAGGAATCGCCGTGCCAAATCTCGCCACCATGTTGATCTCGCTTGAGCGCCTGAGCGCAGGCTTTCGCCGTCGCTCGCTGCAGCTTGGCGATCATCGTGTGGTCTACTCCGAAGGCGGAAAAGGTGAGCCGGTAGTTTTGGTCCATGGGTTCGGTTCCTCGCGCGATAGCTGGAACCGTATGGCCGGCCGATTGACCAAACAGTATCGTGTGGTCGCACCCGATCTGCCCGGCTGGGGTGAAACCACGCGGATGGAAGCCGAGTCGTACGGCTATCCCAGACAGGTGGCGCGTCTGCGTGAATTCATTAGTGCGCTTGGCCTCGGGCGAGTACACCTGATCGGGCACTCCATGGGCGGCTTCATCAGCTCCGCCTATGCGGCCCAATATCCTGACGACGTGATCACGCTCGGCCTGATCGCCCCGCATGGTGTAGCTGAGCCGCAAGCAAGCGAGCTTGCGCGGTCAGTGGCTGCCGGTGACAACTGGCTTGTGGCATCCTCGATGCCCGGGTTTGAACGGCTTTTGACCAATGTATTCGGCAGACGCCCATATATTCCGAAGCCGGTTCTCCGGATGGTGGCGAGCAGCGCGATCGCTGGTTCAGCCAAGTCGGCCAAAATTTTTTTCGAGATGCAGATCAACGATCCGCCGCTCGAGGCTAGACTCGCGCAAATCAAAGCGCCGGCGCTGATCATCTGGGGCGAGCAGGACCGCGTTCTTCACGTTTCCTGCACCGATGTTTTCCGCCGGGGTATCAATCACTCTGAAGTTCTCTTGCTGCCCGGAACCGGCCACATGCCGCTGATTGAGAATGCGCGGCAGTGCGCTATGGCGTGGCTCAAGTTTGTGGACAGAGCTCGACAAACCGCCGCTGCAGCTGCGTAACAGCAGGCTAGAATAGTAGGTATCGCAATGTTTGAACGCTTAAACCAAATCGAAGCTAAATACGACGAGCTTACCCAGGCGCTTTCTTCGCCTGAGGTGATCGGCGACTCGTCGAAATACCAGAAGACCGCCAAAGCGCACAGTGATCTTTCTGAGATCGTGGAGAGATACCGCGAGTACAAAGACCTGCAGCGCGGGATCGACGAGAGCAAGGCGATGGTGGCCGATGAGTCGGACCCCGAGCTGCGCGCTTATGCCCAGGAAGAGCTGACTCGTCTGGGCGAGCAGCTCACGCAGGTGGAAAATGACCTGAAGATCCTGCTGGTGCCGAAAGACCCGAATGACGAAAAGAACGTGGTGATAGAAATCCGTGCCGGCACCGGCGGCGACGAAGCCACGCTCTTTGCTGCCGAAATCTTCCGCATGTACAGCCGCTATGCCGAAGCGCAGCGCTGGAAAGTAGAGGTGCTTTCGACTTCGGAATCAGGCGTCGGCGGGTTGAAGGAAGTCATTGCCATCATTGAAGGCAAAGGTGTGTACTCGCGGATGAAGTATGAGAGCGGCGTGCATCGGGTACAGCGCGTGCCGGCCACGGAACAGCAGGGCCGCGTGCATACTTCGGCCGTGACGGTCGCCGTGCTGCCGGAAGCCGAAGACGTGGACATCAAGATTGAAGCCAAAGACCTGCGCATCGATACCTTCTGCTCCTCCGGTCCCGGCGGGCAGTCCGTCAACACGACGTATTCCGCTGTCCGCATCACCCACCTGCCGACCAACACCGTCGTCAGCTGCCAGGATGAAAAGTCACAGATCAAGAACCGCGAGAAAGGCATGCGCGTGCTGCGTGCCCGTCTTTATGAGATGGAGTTGGAGAAGCAGCAGCAGGCGCTGGCCAAAGAGCGCAAAGCCCAAGTAGGCAGCGGCGACCGCAGCGAAAAGATCCGAACGTACAACTTCCCCCAGAATCGTGTGACCGATCATCGCATCGGCCTGACGCTGCACCAGCTCACCGACGTCATGGACGGCAAGCTCCAGCCGATCATCGACGGGCTGGTCACGCATTTCCAGGCAGAAAAACTCAAACAGCAGGCGGAAGTGGTGGCGTAACCTTGCCACAGAGGTACCGAGAAGCTCTCGCCGCTGATTTACGCAGATGAACGCTGATTTTTTCAAAGGCAAACGAATTTTCTGCGATCGTCAGCGGCAATCTGCGGCTGATTTTGTTCTGCTCCGTGCCTCCGTGTCTCCGTGGTAAATTTGGCCTTTACCCGTCCTTTGCGGTACAGTCTCTCCTCCATGCAGTTAAGGCAGGCCGTCGATTCCGCATACCAGCTCTTCCTCGAGCATGACGTCCCCTCGCCCCGGCTGAACGCCGAGCTGCTGCTGATGTTTGTTCTGGCCCGCGAGCGCGCCTATCTTTACGCTCATCCGGAGCGCGAACTTACCGCCGACGAGCAGGTGCAATACGAAGAGGTAATCCGCGAGCGCGCGCGCGGCTGTCCTACGCAATACATCACAGGTCATCAGGAATTCTGGGGGCTTGATCTTCTGGTCTCGCCCGCGGTGCTCATCCCGCGCCCGGAAACCGAACACGTGGTAGAGACCGTGCTGGAGCTTGTCAGGGAGTACTGTTTTGCCGGCCCGGGTCGCATACGCCTGCTCGATGTTGGCACCGGCTCCGGGTGCATTGCTTTGGCCCTGGCGAGCGAACTGCCACAGACGGAAATTCATGCCTGCGACATCTCTGAAGAAGCCCTGGAGATGGCCCGCATCAACGCCGCGCGGCTCGCGCTCGGCGGCAAGGTCCTGTTTCGTAAGTCTGATCTGCTGGCTGTTTATTCGGAAGAAAAATTTGACTTCATCATCTCCAACCCGCCTTACGTCGGCGAAGCTGATGTTGACAAGGTCCAGAAGCAGGTCCGTGAATTTGAACCAAAGATCGCCGTCTTCTCCGGCCATGAGGGCCTGGATATTTATCGTCGCCTGATTCCGCAGGCGTATGCGCATCTGCGCCCGGGCGGCTGGTTCGTCGCCGAGATCGGTTTTTCAGAAGAAGCAAAGGTCCGCGAACTGCTCAGTGGCTGGACTGACGTCCAGGTCACACCCGATCTGCAGGGGATCCCGCGGGTTATCGCGGCCAGAAAGCCGTTCGGCGAAGTTCACTAACAAGTCGCGCCGCGTTCCCTCATGCCATACAGATCGCTACTCATCTTCGTTGGACTCATGACAAGGTAGCGGCGTACTCGAAGTCACCGGCTTATCCGTGAAGAGTTCAAACTTGAAGCGGCCATTGTCAGTGCGAACGCCCACCGGCCCGTCAAACGCCAGTGCCGTCTGGCCTACATCACCTTCCCATACTAGCTTCTGGTCAATCCAAACCTGCAGCCTGCCGCCATGCATCTTCGCGCGCCATGTGTGGCTGCTGCCCTTGTGCAACGGCGGCACAGGCGACGCTTTTTCTGCTTTGAGGTTGTTGTAACCTTTGGTTCCGCATTCGGCGCTGGTGCTCATGCCCGGGTTGTTCTTCACAGAGACCACCAGCTCTGATTTCGGATCGATTCTCCACATGGCGTAGACCAGGTTGCAACCATTCGCCGCCCGAAGTTTAAGGCCAAACTGGCGACGCAGTTCGCCTGATCCCAGCCGCTTCTCACCCGCGCTGGGGCCGAGGTAGGTAAAGTGGGCTTCCACATGTTGCGGCGTCATTGCGGTAAGAACAGCCCGCATCTCGGGCTCGCTTACTTCAAGGTGTTTGCCGGAAACAACTTCTATTTTTCCCTTTGTAACGCACAGCTGTGAGCGCTCGATCGGCGCCATATCGGTAGAGTGGTTCGCCGGTTGGGCCCAGACAATTGAAAGCAGCGCCAGTAGAACCAGGGGCCGCAGGGAACCCAGGTTGGGCATGATCTTGCTCCTCTCGCTGTTGTAACTGCCGTCAAACCAGTTTGGCCCCGGACTTATGGTGGGAAATTGTAGCTTAACGAGCGCAAGCGCGGTTGCGCCGGGGTGGGAAAAGAAAAAATGCCCGGAGTCTGTGCTCCGGGCATTTCGTCTTACGAGTCCTTGAGTTTTACTTCCTGTTTCGACGGCCAATCAAACCGGCAGCCAGCGAGCCCAATCCGAACAGACCAAGAAGCGGCAGCGGAGAAGCGGTTTGAGGCAGCTTCTGCGCATTATCACCGGCACTACTGCCGGTTTTGCTGGCATTCTGGTCCATGTCACTGTACTTCCGGACGCCCGGGTTCGAACTCTGTTCTGCATTGTTGCCGGCAGCGTTGGCCTCGGGCGCGTTGCCTGTGGCTGGAGGTTGAGTTGTGGGCTGTGCTGTCTGTCCGCTGCCCACGGTGTTGGCCGGCGTTTGATTGGTCACAGGCGGGGTCGTTGTGCCAGGATTGTTACCGGCTGGGCTTGTACTCTGGCCGCTCATCGCCCCGCTGCTTTCAGGCGTGGTGGCAGTCGCCGGAGGTTGAGTTGTAGCTGTGCTTTCGGTTGAGCTGGTAGTGGTTGACGTCGCCGAATTGTCCGAAGTTGCGTTGGAACTTTGCGTCGCAGTGTTGCTGGCGGTTTCATTCGGGCACGACCCCGGAAGCTGATCAATCGTGTTAATACTTACGGTGCCGTCACTGGCTTGCACGCCGCTGATCCGGACCTCATGGCCCGTGTAAGGTGAGATCTGAGCGTCAGCTCCGCTCAAGACCAGGTTCTTGCCTTTGTCTGTGGTCAAATTCCAGCTTCCTGATGATCCGCTTACACATCCCTTGAAGGATTGCGGCGCAGTGTCAGTACTGGATGGAGTGCCAAGACCTGGTACTCCACCCACAGAACTCTGCTGTTGCTGCTGATTTCCTCGCACCGGCCCGTTTCCACTTTGCATGGGCGCCGGCGGCGTATGCACTTGCGCCTGGCATATTCCCATCCCGAACGCGATGATTGCGGTAATGATTGCCTGTCTTTTCACTTTGTCGCCTCCCTGAAATCCGCTCTGGCCTGGCATGATTTCGCGAAAGCGCACCAATACCGCAGACCAGCGGGATTCCAGAACTTCTAAATTCTGCTATGGCTTTATTAACTTAGAAGTCTTTCCCCGCGTCTCAGGTTGACCCGTAGGCTTTCGCCCCAGGTTCGTGAAAATCCCTCTGATCTAGCTCCTGCAACTCAAAATTCGAGATCTGATCAAAATTCACCGCTGTCTAAAACTCCGCCTTGACCGGAAAGACCATGCCCCTTCGGTGCGCGAGAGTTGCAGGGCTTTGCTACACTATTCGGTCTTTTGAATCGCAACGCAGCTTCCGCACGGCTGGATTTCAAATTCTGAAGGAGACAAACATTGGCTGAGCGCACAACTCCGCTTGTACAAGGAGGACCGACCATGCCGGCGTCCAGGCGAACCCTGCGCCGCGACTCCTGGTGGCTCGAAAATATTCCTGTCATTATCCTGCTGGGCGGATTCGGCATTTACGCTACGCTCAGGGCGTTTGAAGGCAAATTTTTTGAGTGGGGGCCATATCTTTCCCCGTTCTATTCTCCGCTGATCGATGCATCGCACAAATGGTGGCCGCTCTCGCCGGCACTGCTGATCCTGATTTTTCCTCTGGGCTTCCGCACCACCTGCTATTACTACCGCAAAGCCTACTACCGAGCATTTTTCATGGATCCGCCGGCCTGTGCCGTGGGTGAAAGCGCGCGCCGGAACTATCGCGGCGAGACTAGCTTTCCGTTTATCCTGCAAAACATCCACCGCTATTTTCTTTACGGCGCGATCGTCTTTCTGGGCTTCCTCTGGTTTGACGCGATCAGGGCTTTCTTTTTTACCGGCCCCGACGGAAGGCTTCACTTTGGCATCGGCCTGGGAACGCTGGTTCTGCTCATCAATATCGTATTGCTCACGCTCTACACATTTTCCTGCCACTCGCTGCGGCACATTGTGGGCGGCAAGCTGGATTGCTTTTCCTGCACGGCCATGAATCGCACGCGGCATACCGGCTGGAAAAAGCTGACCTTCATCAATGAGCGCCACATGCTGTTTGCCTGGTGCAGTCTGATATCTGTCGGCTTTGCCGATTTTTACATCCGCATGGTTGCCAGCGGCATGATCAAGGACCTGAGAATACTGTGACGAACCAGACGAAGTACGAAACCCATGAACATGACGTTTTAATCATCGGCGCGGGCGGCGCGGGGTTGCGTGCCGCGATTGAAGGCCTGGCTGCAGGTGCGCGCGTGGCTGTGGTCTCCAAGTCTCTGCTGGGCAAGGCACATACCGTAATGGCCGAAGGCGGAATCGCCGCAGCCATGGCCAACGTCGACAAAGCTGACAGCTGGCGCACCCATTTCCGTGACACCATGCGCGGCGGAAAGCTGATGAACAGCTGGCGTATGGCCCAGCTTCACGCCATGGAAGCGCCGGACCGTGTGCGCGAACTGGAACAGTGGGGCGCGTTGTTCGATCGCACCTCTGACGGCGACATTCTGCAACGCGCGTTCGGCGGCCATACTTTCAAACGCCTGTGCCATGTTGGCGATCGCACCGGGCTGGAAATGATCCGCACGTTGCAAGACCGCGGTGTGCAGATGGGTTTTGACGTCTTCATGGAGTGCACCATTATCCGCCTGCTGACGGATGGCCAGCGTGTGATCGGCGCTTTCGGATATTGGCGTGAGCAGGGCCGCTTTGTGGTGCTGAAGGCAAAAGCCGTGGTCATGGCGACCGGCGGCATCGGCAAAGCGTATCGCGTGACTTCGAATTCATGGGAGTACACCGGCGATGGCATGGCCCTGGCCTATGACGCCGGCGCTGAGCTCGTCGACATGGAGTTTGTTCAGTTTCATCCCACCGGGATGGTCTGGCCTCCGGGCGTGCAGGGAATCCTGGTGACAGAAGCGGTTCGCGGTGAAGGCGGCATCCTGCGCAATAAGAACGGCGAACGCTTCATGGAAAAGTACGATCCCAAGCGTATGGAGCTCTCTACCCGCGATGTGGTCGCTCGCTCAATTTACACGGAAGTTCGCGAGGGCCGCGGCAGCGAGCACGGTGGCGCCTACCTCGACATCTCACATAAGCCTGCCGAATACGTAAAGCAGAAGCTTCCCAGCATGTATCACCAGTTCAAAGAGCTGGCGGATGTTGATATCACCAAAGGCCCAATGGAAGTCGGCCCAACCTGCCATTATGTGATGGGCGGAATCCGCGTTGAAGCCGAAACCGGCGCGACCACTTTGCCTGGTTTGTATGCTGCGGGCGAATGCGCGGCCGGGCTGCACGGCGCAAACCGTCTGGGCGGCAATTCACTCTCTGATCTTCTGGTCTTCGGCCGTCGTGCAGGACTTGCTGCAGCCGCTTATGCCGGCAAAGCCTCTGCGGCTTACCCTGACGCATCGCAGGTCGCGGAAGCCGAGCGCGACATGCTGGCGCCGTTCGATCGCGGTGATGGCGAGAACCCATACAGCGTCCATCGCGATCTGCAGGAGGTCATGCAGAACCTGGTTGGCATCTTCCGCGTGGAAGAAGACATGAACAAAGCCATGGTCGAACTGGAGAAGCTGAAAGCCCGCGCAGCTCGGGTTCGCGTGGAAGGCTCCCGGCTGTTCAATCCCGGCTGGCACCTGGCGCGCGATCTCAAGTCGATGCTTACTTGCTCAGAGGCAGTAGCGCGCAGCGCGCTGGCTCGCAAGGAAAGCCGTGGCGCTCACAGCCGCATCGATTACCCCAAGCTCGATGAACAGGGCTGGGGCAAGCAACATAACGTGATCAAGCGCGAGGGGGAGAGCATGAAGCTACAGCAGTCCCCAGTCGACGAGGTTCCACAGGAATTGAAAGAACTGTTGGCGGAAGACAAGTAGGAAAGCCAGGTAACAGACTCGAAACGAACACGGGAGACAAATATGGCGGACGCAATCCTTGAAGTTTTCCGCGGCAATCAGGAAGCCGGTAGCGCGAAGCAGTATAAGGTCGAAATTACGCCGGGCATGGTGGTGCTGGATGCTCTGCATCAGATCCAGCAGACGCAGCAGCCCGACCTCGCTGTCCGCTGGAACTGCAAGGCCGGCAAGTGCGGCTCCTGCTCGGCGGAGGTCAATGGCCGTCCCCGGCTCACCTGCAAGACGCGCATGGATTCGCTTCCTACGGACAAGCCGATCACCGTCTATCCCATGAAGTCTTTCCCCGTGATCAAAGACCTGGTGACCGATGTCTCATGGAATTACCGCGTCAATCGCAAGATTCCGCCCTTCACGCCCAAGCCGAATACCGACTGGAAGATGTACCAGGAAGACATGGACCGGGTGCAGGAGTTCCGCAAGTGCATCGAATGCTTCCTCTGCCAGAACGTCTGTCACGTGGTGCGCGACCATCACAAGAAAGAAGAGTTTGGTGGGCCGCGCTTCTTTGTTCGTGTCGCGTCGCTGGAGATGCATCCGCTGGACAACGTCTCCCGCGCCAAACTGCTTAAAAATGAATTGGGGATCGGCTACTGCAACATCACCAAATGCTGCACTGAGGTCTGTCCGGAAGAGATCAAGATCACAGACAATGCCATTATCCCGCTCAAAGAGCGCGTGGTGGATGAGTTCTACGATCCGGTGTTGAAAATTGTGCGCCGAATTCGCGGAACGTCTAAGTCGGATTAGAATTGTTGGTGGCCCCAAGCTGGGCCTGCAGGGAACCCGAAGTATGGAACGAGAATTTAAAACCATCTCCAAGAGTGGCATTGCTGAAGCACTGGCCAAAGTGCAGCACTATCGTTATTTGAACCAGGCGGAAGAAGCGGAGTCAATCTGCCGCGATATTCTCGCCGCCGATCCGGAAAACCAGATGGCGTTGCGGCAACTTGGCCTGGCCATCACAGACCAGTTCACCGGCGGCGTCTCTGATCACTTTAATGAAGCGCATGCTTGCTTTGAAAAGCTCACCAGTGTTTATGAGCGCTCTTATTATTTGGGAATTGTGAATGAGCGCCGTGCCAAAGCGCAGCTCCGCGCCGGGCATCGTTCGCACACTTTGCGCGCGAGCTTTGAAAGCGCGTTGCACTTCTATGAAGAGGCGGAAAAGATTCGTCCGCAGGGGAATGACGATGCTTTGCTGCGCTGGAACCGCTGCCTGCGCCTGATGCAGACCATTCCCGAACTCACGGAGTCAGAGTCGTTCGAGGCCGGCGATGCGCCTCCGATATTCAGAGATTAACGTCTACTCCGCCGAGCTTTCCAGCACCCTTACCTTCCAGCGATCTTCCGCGCCGGTCATCACCGCATAGTAGTGGATCTGCGCCTGATCGGAATGGATGACCTTGCCGCCTGAAAGCACCTGCGTTTCGATGCTCGCCGTGTCTTTAAGCTCAACGGCAGATCCGTCCTGCGAGTAGAAGACGGCATCGACTTTATGGCCGTGATCAACGATGCGCGTGGTGAGTCCGTTCTGTTTCTGGTCTTTGACGCGCTGCGTGAACTTATCTAGCGCAATGCCGGTAAAGTTGTCATTCAATGGCTTGAGCGTGTTGTTGGCAAACGCCGTACTGATGGCCTGCCAGGCCAAGGTGTAGTCGCGTTGAATGGCGTTTTGGGTTACGTCTTCCATCTCGCGCGGCTGAGCGTTCTTTACGGTGAGCTGAATTGCCGGCTTGCTGTCTGCCAGCACTCCTTGCACTGCACCGACTAAGGCCGCAATCAGCACAGCCGTGTGGAGGACAACAAGAGCACGTACTACTTTTTTCATCATTTGCCTCCAACATGCAGCTCATTGCCCAGCACCACGCCTGCAGCCACGGTGATGGTGGCGCTGTCAGAGGCAGGCAGCTCAGCCCGCGCTGTGCCTTTTTTAATGCGCGCGTCCACTGTGCTGCGTCCGGTTTTGTCGGTTTGGATAAAGGTGACGATCGTGCCATCGGGCACGGGATTGCCGCTGCAATCACGGATCGGATCGGTTTCAATGATCATCCGGTCTCGCGATCTCCCGGCAACGTGCATGCGCAGACTGCGCTCACATGGATCTGCCGCCACTTGCTGGATCACGCGACGCACCGAGGTATCATCGACCGTGGCCACAAACTGCGCTGCGCCGGCCTTGCTGGCCGAGGGGCTGTTCACCCACGCCACGCCGTTGCGCGTGGTAACGGTCTTGGCCGATCCAGCGGCGTCGCCCACGGAGAGTTTGAAGTTGATCGGCGTCGGATCGACAACCAGGTTCTGGTATTGATCGAAGACGAAGGTCACGCCGCTGATTACGTCTTTCCTGGCAACTGGAACTCGCGATGGACGAGCCAGGAAATTGAGCTTACCTGGTTTTCCCGGCTTGACCCAGAAGACCTGCGACTGGCTGCCGCCCTCGACCGCCGCGATCCAGCGGCCGGCGTTGCGCAGCTCTTCGCCTTTGATCTGTACGCTGCCGGACTTGAATTCGCGCTTGATTACCTGCCCCGGACCGATCAGATACAGCGTTCCGCTGCCGCCCACGTTGATGGTGAGCGGCTGGCCGGCGACGGCGTTTTGCGGCACCTGCAACTCTGCTGCGCGCGCGCAATCAACCGCGAACCAGCAAACCGCAACCACCAGCAGAATGAAAACCAGGGTCCGCATGGCTAGTCCTCTTTCAGGTTGTAGTGGTTCACGGTGACGCGATATGTGTGTACATCGGCCGCGAGGTCGTCGCGCAACGCCACGGAAAAGGGCTGCGGCGTCTGCGGCAGCAACGCGTGATCGGAATACGCGTCAGAAACCCAGATCACCTTGCCGGAATTGTCATAAAACGTCGCCAGCACGTGTGGGATGTTCACGGTCTGCCCGCTTTCATTGAGCAGCTCGCCCCTAAGCACGGTGCGCCCGGTCAGGTCTTTTTCAATTCGCTGATGTAGCACGCCGATCACCGGGTCTGCCGAAGCCGGCACCAGCATCCAGGTGGGCACCATGCGAACACTCTTAACGTCGGACTTCTTGATCCCCGGAAAATCGATGCGGTAAGGAGAAATTTCTTTGGGCAGCAGTACATGCGAGATCTTGTCGAAACTGCTTTCCTGAGCCACGTCTTTTCCGTTGGCATTGTTAAGTACAGCGCCAACGCTGATGAAAGCCGGCACCGTGTCTTCATTCTCGACTTCGCCCATGATGACCAGGCTGCCCTCGCGCTCCACGGCGTTCATGGAGAGGATGCGGCAATTCGGGTTTTCCACGTTCTGCGCGCCCCAATCGTCACCGGGGCCCCGCCAGATGATGTCCCAGCGAAGATAGTTCACCGGGATGACCTGTGGCGGCACATTCACTTCTTTTTCCGCCGGCCATACGACCTTCCAGGCATCGCCATCTTTCACCACCTTCAGGTCGCGTGTGTCATACCAGGCGCCGACAGCCGTGGCGTATTTGAGCTGGGTACGAACTGTGGCTTCGCTGTCAGACTCGTGCATCACGCGGGTTTCGAACGAATCAAGCTGCGAATAGGTGCGCAGGCTGCCATTGCGGCCGGTGAGGTCGCGGGTGAAACCGCCTTCGTCGACATTGCTGGCCGCCGCTACGTAAGAATAGGCGTCCTTCCAATTGTGCGACTGCGCGTTGGCAAACATGGATTGCACCGCGCCCTCCGGCGTCGAGGCGGGCGCCGTGCTGCTCTTATGCACGGTCCCGGCGGCGATCAGGCCAAGGGTGAGGACGGCAAAGATGATCGTGAGTAAGCGTCCCATTATTGTGCCTCCCGAAGAAGAGGTTCTTCGCTTTCGACCATCGGGAATTGAATCGTCTCGCGGCTGCGGCGCTTGTCCGGGAACAGCAGGACGAGGACCAGCGCGAGGATGCTGCTTCCGATTGGCAGCGTGCCCCACAAGAAGCCTTCCATCGCTGTGGGCGGAGTTCCATAGGGCGTCGGATGCGCGGGCGGGATGCCGTCCTTCACCCAGAGCGTCACGTTGCCGCGATCGTAAACCTCAGTCTTGCGCCAGCCGGCAAAGGCCAGCAGCGGCTCATAGTACGGATCGCGAACAAAGATGTATTTCAGTCCGTACTGGTCCGCGTGTTTCAGCACGGCGCGCAGAGATTCAATGCCGTTGGTCCCGTAGTACTTTGAGTTGGTGAGCTGCGCGGAGCCGTATTGGGTCATCTCCGGCAAGAGGCGGGCGGAGTTATATTCACCGTCAACGCTGCTGGCGTTGGCGTATATGCCGACCTCAGACATCTTGTTGCCGAAGCCGAGAGTCAGAAAGCGGAATTTTTCATGGCCGTCGCGATTCAGGAACGAAACCACTTCGGCTGTGCTGAACGGGGCATCATGGATCGGATGGTAAACCGGCCACGAAACCGCCCAGGCTGTGGTCAGAGCGGCCAGCGTTCCCAGTGCGAATGCCGCTTTGTTGCCGTAACGGTCAATGAGCTTGACGGCCAGAAGCGCAACAATGGGCAGCGCCATCAGGCTGGCCCAGAAACAGAAACGCTCAAAAGTGAGGATGTCAAACGGGTTGCGAATATTCTTACCGGTAAGACCATTCACGACTGCGGCCATGGTGCCGAGCAGTGCGCGCGGCAGGGGCGTAGTGCCGCCGAGGGCAAAGATCGCGGTGAGCCAGAAGCCGAAGAAGAGCGGTCGCAGCCGGGGTTCCTTCAGGCCCTTGATGAAGACAAATGGCAGCGCCAGCAACAACGCTCCCCAGGGCACGAAGATGTAATTCAGGGTAAGCCATCCCTGCGAGAAGAAATTTTCACGGCTACCATGCGGAATGGGCATCTGCTTGATCGGGTTGTGCAGCAACGCGATCCAATACGGCAGTAGCACCACAAGGATTCCACCGATTGATAACGCAGCATAGATCACCGCGCGCGTCACCACGCCCCCGACCGTTGAGTCCAGGCCATCACGTTTGCGGTCCATGATCGCCGTGATGAGCACGGGAACGGCAAACAGCACGCTGGCAAAGAGGAGCGTGACGTGGTGGGCGGAGGCAGCGGCCAGAGTCAGCGCCACTGACTTGAGCAGCGCCGTGAAGCGGGCTTCGCGCGCCCATTCATAGAAATAGGCCAACGCGAGCAAGTAGAGTGGCGCCGCCCACGTGGTGGAAAGTTGTCCCGCCTGATACACAAGCGTGGAGAGCGATCCCAGCAAGACGCAGCCGATCGCGGCATAACTGGCTGCGCGTTCGCTTACCCAGATGCGCGCATAGCGATAAACTCCCAGCGGCAGCAGCAGGATCGCGATCAGCTGCACCAGCGCATAGGCCAGGTTCAGGCCGATGACGTGCGAGAACAACGCCATCCACTGCTGCTCCATGGGTGGATAGGTGGTCTGAGAAAAGCCGGTAAACCATTTTTCATTCCACGGATTGAACCAGTGCTGAGCGTAATGGGCGGCAAAAAACTTGTGGAAGTCCGCGTCATACGAATCGTTAGGAAGCTGCATCAGCAGCAGGGGGCCGTGCACCAGGATAGCCAGCAGCAGTACCCAGCTCAAAGGGATCGCGCGGCTAGGCAAAGAAACCTGTCTGCCCGCAGCGATGGTTGGGGAACTCATGAAGAAACCTCCGCGAATGCGACTGGGTCGAGCGTCAATCAGCGAATTAGCGTCAATTAGTGATTGACGGTGACTGCCTCACTAAGGGATGCCGATCCCTGCAGCAGTTTTGCTCCAGCAGCTACTTCGATTCCAAAACTGCCGCCAGGGTTTGCTTTGTGGCACTTGGATTCTCACCAGGAAAGAGAGTGACTGGAAGTTCAGGGGCCAAGGAATCCCCTGACTCAGAAGTAGCATCTTGATTCAGCATGAGAACAGAGCTGCTGCCGCTGGCGTGGCAGTCCGGCTTGCGCTAAATCCAAATGGCGTCGTGGAACTTGGTTGCACGTGTTCCCGCAGCACTCTTATTGACGGTGGTCCCGTGAAGAAGAATCTTTTGGTTCTCGCGTGTTTCTGCTCCTTGTTGCCGGCCGGCCATGGCTTCGCGCAAACGTTTGATCTCAGCGGCAAGCCGCAGGACCAGACGCAGAAACCGCAGCAGAAACAAGGCAACAGGAAATCGGGCGCTCCCCGGTCTGCAGGCGGTGGTGGTGGCGGCGTGTCGTCGATGGCATGCGGAACCTCCGGCAGCGGCTGGGGCGGCAGCATTGAAGCTGGGCGCTACGCGCGTGCTGCAGAGTCGGCTCTCAAGAATGGCAATCCCGCCGGGGCCATGAACTACGCGCAGCATCTTACCCAAGTCGCGCCGAACGATGCCTGTAACTGGTTTTTGCTCGGATACACGGCGCGTCTTGCCGGCAGCTCGCAGGTTTCACTTGACGCTTACCAGCAAGGTCTTCAGCGTTCGCCCAAGTCTGTCGAAGGGCTCTCCGGCATGGCGCAGACTTACATCCGCATGGGCAAGGCAGACGAAGCCAAGAAGCTGCTCTTGCAGGTGATCGCCGCCAATCCGCGCCGGCCTGTAGACCTGGCGATGGCCGGTGAACTCTTCATGCAATCGGGCGACCTGGCGCGCGCACAAAGCCTGCTGGAACGCGCAGAGAGCATCAAGCCTTCAGCCCACGCCGAACTGTTGTTGGCGATCACCTACATGAAGGGCAAGCAGACGGAAAAAGCCAAGCAACTGCTCGACACGGCCATGAAGCGCAGCCCGAAGAACACCGAGGTATTCCGCGCAGTGGCCCAGTTCTTCCGCGAGGAGCACGACTACAAGTCGGCGATCGCGGTTTTGCAAAAAGCTCCGGTAAAAAATGCCGACGTCATGTCTGAGCTTGGCTATACGTACGAACTGGCGGGAATGAAGAAGGAATCGGCGGACACCTACGAAAAGGCCGCCGGCATGGCGCCGAAGTCAACCAACGTGCAATTGTCTGCCGCGCAGGCACAGTTGCGCGTCGGCAACCTGGATAAGACGCGTACTTTTCTGGCTCGCGCGGAACAGCTGGATCCTAATTACTATCGCTTGCACGCCATCCGTGGCGACCTGGCCAAGATCGAGCGGCGCGACACCGATGCCGTGCGCGAATACCTTGCCGCGTTGGCAGCCATGCCGCAGGGTCCGGCGGAAGGAATTCTTTATCCCACACAACTGCGTCTCAACCTGATCGATACCTACCGCGACCTGGATGACGATGCCGCCAGCCGCCAGCAGATCAACATCGCGCAGCAGGAGCTGGCCAAGATTCAGGTTGCAGGCACGGAGCAGGTGGAGTATCTGCGGCTGCGCGCCGCGCTCAAAGGACTGGGGGATGATTTTTCCGGCGCCGAAGCCGATCTGAAGCAGGCGCTACAACTCGATCCGCAGAATGACAACGTAACGCTCCAGTACGGCAGTCTGTTGTGGAAGATGGGCCGCAAAACGGAAGCCCGACAGATGTATACCACGCTGCTCAAGCGCGACGAAAAGAACCGCTATGCGCTGGAAGCGCTCGGTTATCTCTCGCGCGATGATGGCGACAACAAAGCGGCTGAAAGCTTCTTCACGCGCATGGCCGCCGCTTATCCCAATGACTACGTTCCTTACATGGCGCTGGGCGATCTGTACACGGCGATGAAGGACTATTCCAAGGCCCAAGCCAGTTACGAGAAGGCGCACTCGCTGGCGCCGACAAATTCGCAGATCGTGGCCAGCGGTTCCAACGCCGCCATTGAAGCAGGCAAGGTTGACCTGGCCGGGCAATGGGTGGCACGGGCCACGGGCTCCATGAAAAACGATCCACGCATCATGCGGGAGACCGAGCGCTATCTTTTTCTGAAAGGCAAGTATGCGGAATCGGCGCGGCTGGGTGAGCAGGCGATCCAGAAGCTGCCGCGCGATCGTGATGCCGCGGTCTACCTGGGCTATGACTATTACAACCTGGGCCGGTACGACGAAGTTTTAGCTCTGGTGAGCCGCTATGAAGGCGTCCTTCCCAAGGAACCCAATTTCCCGCTGCTGGCCGGTCATGTGCATAAGCAGAATGAGTTGTTGCAGCAGGCGATCGATGATTTCTCGCGCGCCATCGCCAAAGATCCCAAAATGTTTGAAGCGCTGGTGAACCGCGGTTATGTGAAGAATGACATGCAGGACGCTCAAGGCGCGATCCGCGACTTTGAACCGGCGCTGAAGATGAATCCTGAAAGCGGCGTTGCCCATCTCGGACTGGCGTTCTCTTATCTGCAGCTGCATCGCTCACGCGAGGCACTCGATGAGACCAACCGGGCAGAGAAGCTTCTGGGCGAATCGGGCGCCACGCACATGGCGCGCGCGACAGCCTACCGGCAGATGCGGGTGTTGAACAAAGCTGTGGATGAATACCGCGTTGCGCTTAAATATGCGCCCGATGATTTGAAGTTGCATGAAGCGCTGGCAGATGCGCTCTATCATGGCCGCCGCTACGGGCAGGCGATCGCGGAACTGCAGACCGCGCTGCGGCTTTCGCCCGATGATCCTTTGATCTACGCCAACCTGGCTTCAGCCCATGCGCAGCTCGGGCATCGCGAAGAAACGTTTAAGTATATTCAGGCCGCCGAACGCGAGGCGGTGGATCAATCGGCAATCCTGCTGGCGACCGGCGAGGCGCTGATGACGCTGGGCGACCACGCGGCCGCGAATGAA
Source organism: Candidatus Angelobacter sp. (assembly GCA_036557225.1). Lineage (GTDB taxonomy): Bacteria > Acidobacteriota > Terriglobia > Terriglobales > Acidobacteriaceae > Angelobacter. Next base: position 10,739 of record DATBHX010000140.1, on the reverse strand, counting down.
CGCTTCACCCGCGCCCTGGACGCGCCCGACGCGAACCGCGTCGACGTTCGTATGGAGTTTGCCAAGCTCTTTGTTCGCGAAGGCAAGATGGAAGACGCCAAGCAGGAAGTGGCGCTGGCATTCGCCGAGTCGCGCATCGGCGAAGCTTCCCCCATTACTGCCGATAATCTGATTGAAGCCGGCAACGTCTTTCTCGCCGGGCATGATTTTGACCTGGCAGAGCGCTACTTTGTTAAGGCCAAAGATCTTGGCGCGTCGGACGATACAGTAGCCATCGGCCTGGCCGATACCTACATCGCCAAAGGCGACGATCGCAAAGCGGCTGAAGTCCTCACCGCGCTGGGCGATTCCGTCGATTATCAGCAGAGCTACGACTATCAGCTTGCCTGGGGCAACATCTACTCGCAGAGGCATGATAACGTCCGCGCCATCTCTGCATTTGCCCGCGCCAACCAGTTGGCGGCTGACGATCCCACGGCTGAACGCGGTTTGCTGGTAGTCTCGGGCCAGGAAGGCACTCCTCTGCCTCGGCCGTCAAATCTGAACTTTCAGAGTTATTTCTTCACCGGCGCAATTTTTGACGATCCAACGCTCTATGAGATGGACAATAAATTTTTCGGGGCGCCAGTGCCGCCACGCTTCTCACAGGAGACGGATTTTGGAACGAACTTCCGTTACCATCCCTCGGGTCCGCTACCGATCAATGGCTTCGTCGGATTGCGAAACTTCAAAGGTACAGTCTCAATACCGAGCGAGGTGGCGATCCTTCGCCGGAATACCTTTGACACAATTTTTAACGTAGGCACGACTCCAGTGCTGCATCTGGGCAGCGCGCACATCATTCTCAACCCAGGCATCGAGTTCACCATCCGGCGCGATACTGACTCGCCGGTACAGATGAACCAAAATCTCTTCCGCCAGTATCTGTACATGAATACTTCGCCATTCTTTAACTGGCTCACCATTCGCGGCAGCGCGATTCATGAATCCGGTCCGTTTACTGACCAGAACCTGAGCTCGCGCGATCTGGGCGCCAGCCTGGAGTTTGCAGTGGGAAGGCCGTGGGGGCAGAATTCGTTCGTCACCGGGTACCAGGTCCGAGACCTGCTCTTTCACCCGCTGGCCCGCGAATTCTTCACGACCTCCACCTGGGCCGGAGTGGAGCATAAGTTCGGACGAAAGGCCGATCTCACTCTGCTTGGAAAATACATTCGTTCATGGCGTGTGCAGGACCAGGAATTCGCCATCGCCCAGGCGTTCGTTCCCGGCGCGCGTTTTCAATACAACTTCAATGACCGCTGGAGCTTTGATGCCTCCGGCGACTTTTCACACGGAGAGGGATTCGATTTGTACAACAACGTGCAGACCGGATTCCTCATCTCTTATATGAAGCCCTTGCGCCGCAGCGTCAACGATGGCAGCGGTGAATTGCCGGTTGATTATCCGCTGCGGTTTTCTGTGGGGCTGCAGCAGCAGTCTTTTTATAACTTTACTAACCCGGGTCGCACGTTCGCGCTGCGCCCTGTGGTGCAGATTTCGATTTTTTAGGTTTCAGGGGCCCATGAAGATTTGCTTTGTCAGCGGCTTTCCGCCGAGCAAGGTTGTCCTCAACGAATACGGATATCACGTAGCTCGCGAGCTGCAGGCCGATCCGCTGGTCAGTTTGCAGATCCTGGCCGATCAATATTCCGGACCGGAACCGGAGTTGCCTGAGTTTGACGTGGAGCGCTGCTGGACCGTCAATCGCATGAGCAATCACGCGCAGCTGCTGCGGGCGATCCGCAACTGCAAGCCGGATGTTGTCTGGTTCAACCTGGTTTTTTCCAGCTTCGGCAACAAGGAACATCCGCTGGCTGCCTTTTCCGGACTTACCTTGCCCGCGCTCACGCGCATGGCCGGTTACTACACGCACGTGACCCTGCACCACCTGATGGACCACATAGATCTGGACGATGCCGGCGTGCGCAGCAAAGCGCTTTTCCGGATTGCCGGCAACGTGGCTACGCGCATGCTTCTGATGGCCAACTCCGTCTCTGTGCTCCTGCCGGCGTACCGGCGTACCCTGATTGAGAAATATCGCGGAGAAAACATTCATTTTCGCGCCCACGGTATTCTCTCCGCGCGGCCGGAATACCCGGATTTTTCCCGGCGAAATAATCCGGAGCATCGCATCCTGGCCTTCGGCAAGTGGGGCACGTACAAGCGCTGCGAAATGCTGATTGAAGCCTTTGAAAGCGAAGTTGCAAAGAAAGTGCCGAACGCAAAGCTGATCATTGCCGGCACCAACAACACCAATTCGCCCGGCTATATTGAGGGCTTGCGGGCCAAGTATTCCAGCCATCCGGGAATCGAGTTCAGCGGATACGTGCAAGAGGAAGATATTCCAGAAATCTTCGGCAGCGCCTCGTTTATGGTGATGCCGTATACATCGGCTACAGGCGCCAGCGGCGTTGCCAACCTGGCTGCGGCTCATGGCGTGCCTATTATCTGTTCTGACGTGCCGGATTTCCGCGAGATGGGTGACAGCGGCGGGCTGGCCATCAAATTTTATCCTGTAGGCGATAAAGCCGCCCTGGCGCGCAGCATGATTGAGCTGATCCACAATGAGCAGGAACAGCATGAGATGGCGGAGCAGAATTTTTCCGCGGCCCTGCGCATGACCATGCCCCAGATCATCCACCAATATGTGCGCGCCTTTGACCGCCACCAGCGCGCTCGCGCCCTTGAGGCGGTCTCGCGTTTCCGCCGTATTCCGGGCTGGGTACCGTCGCGCTCGGCCATCTTCAGAGCCTCACGCTGGGGCAGCCGCCTCTGAGGTTATTGCGCCACAATCCAGCTGGCGATCTTTTCCAATGCCACCGGCGCCATTGTCTCATCGATCTGCGAATACTCGCTGGGTGAGCCTGTGGTGGCTGTCTGGAAGAGGTGGTTGAGTCCCGGCAGTTCCACGATCTCAAAATGCTTGTTGCCCGCGGCTTCCAGGGCCCGGCGAATCGGCGGGAGATTCTGTGCAGGCGGTACCTGCAAATCTTTTGCGCCGTTGAGCACCAGCACCGGGCAAGTCACCTTGCTCAACGTGATTGCCGGATCGTAGTTGATGAAGTACCGCATCCACGGCGAGTTGGCCTGCATAATGGCGGCGCCGATTTGCGCCTCCGGGAGCGTGCCCGCGAGTTTCTCGCGCAGCTTCTGAGCCAGCACGGCTGGGTCTTTTTCCTGTTTCACCAGAGCGAGCGTTTCGAGCTCGCTGGCGCCACGCTTCGCCGCCGCTTCATGACTGAGCCCATCAGCCTCCAGGATCAGACGCGTCTGCTCAGCGATGACCTGATCACCCGGAACACCTGTACCGGCCATCATCACGATAAAAGCCAGGTCGCGGTTGCGGGCCGCAACCATCGGGGCAATTACGCCGCCTTCGCTGTGACCGACAAGGCCGATCTTGTGCGTGTCGACCTCCGGCCTCGTCTTCAGATAGGCCACACCCGCCTCAACGTCGGTCGCGAAATCTGCTGTGGTCGCCGTGCTGAAATTACCGGTTGAATCGCCAACGCCCCGGTCGTCAACGCGAAGGACGGCGATTCCTTTGCGCGTCAGATAATCCGCCAGCACAAGAAACGGCCGATGGCCAAGCAGAGCTTCGTCGCGGTCCTGCGGCCCGGAGCCGGTGATCAGAAGGACTGCCGGAAAGGGACCTTTGCCTTGTGGCAGTGTCAGCGTGCCGCCCAGAGTGATCGCTGCCGATTTGTTTTCATACTTCACATCTTCTGCACGATAGGGATACGGCTTCTGAGGTTCCTGCGGACGCGGCTTGGCGCTGGCGCTGATCTTACCGGGATCGGTTCGGTTGACGGTAAGAGGACGGTTTGCACCATTCTGGCTCCACGTGCCCTCAATCTTAGTCAATGTTTGGTCAAATACGCCTGTGAAGCTGCCGCCAACATTTTTTATCTCCATGGTGATATTCAAGCCTTCACGTTTGACCGACGTGACAGGAATTGCTCCACCGCCCTGGTCAATACTGGTGAGCGTTGCCTGCAGGCCTTCAGGCGTGCTGGTAATGCGGAAGAGTACGCGCAGTTTTGCCGAGCCTGCGTCCAGCGTGCCCATCCAGTAACCATCAATGTCCGATGCCGTAACGGCGCGCTTGAATGTGAGCGGCAAAGACTGGCCCTGCGTCCAGGCGCCTTCGATCGTAGAATCGGCCGTAAGTTTTCCTTCATATGTGCCATGGACCGAGTTGGAGGTGAAGGAAAGCTTTCCCTCCTGGAATGAAATCTTGTCGATCACGATGCCCTTTGCGCCCTGGTCGAGGCTATCCATGCTGGCGCTGAGGGCGCCGTCAGGGGCTTGCGTGATGTGCAAAACCAGATGCAGCTGTTGTACGCCCGCCTGCAGTGTGCCTTGCCAATCGCCGGCCACCGGCGATGCCGTCGCGGGCGCAGCGGATTTCTGCTGCGCAGTTGTCAATGGCACGACGACCATCAGCATCGCGAATAAAGCTGCGCCGGCAGTCCTGAGAAACATCTGCATAAGACTCCTTCTCACCTTCGCGAACCAATGTACAACGCTCAGGCTATTGCTGCCGGATAATATCTTGCGCTCGCGTATCTGCTTGAAAATCAAGCGGAAAACTGCGCGTGTCCAAGGGCATAAAATATAGCGCATGAGCGTAGACGGCTTGCGAACGCTGCTCCATCTGACCGCGCGAACCACCTTCGTTTTCTTTGTGTGTGCGTTTGCCGGCAATGCGCTGCGCGATCTCAGGCCAGGAGTGTTTTCAGCTTGGCTTGCCCGGCAGAGAGATTGGTTTCTGCTGGCTGCCGCTACGTCGCATACGTTTCATCTGGCAGCGATCATCGCCTTCTTTCAGGTTATCGGCTGGTCACACCTGATGCTGGTTACGCTGGTAGGCGGAGGTTCAGTTTACCTTTTGATCTACGGGCTGGCGATCGTTGCATTTCTGCGTTTGTGCCACGGGCGGGAAGTATTTCTCTTGCGGCGGCCTAAGTTTGAAGCCTTTGCCATGTACCTGATCTGGCTGATTTTTGCACTGGCATTCGTGCCTCGCCTTGTTTCCGGGTGGCCCCTGTATTCGTTCTTCGGCATTGTGGCCTTGGCCGCATTATTCGTGCGCGTAATTTGCCTGGTGCGGCATAGGCGTGCGATGGCGGCCAAAGTCTAGGCTGTCTGTTTAATGCCGGCGGCGGCGAAAATCTCCTCCGCCGCGCGATATCCGGTGGCAATGGCGCCATGAACGGTCGCATTGTAGCCATCAGCATTCGTGGCCTCGCCGGCGAAGAAGAGCGTTCCAGCCACGGGAGCAGCAAGCGCCCGTGCAGCGTCAATCCCACCGACGGCGGCATAACTGTACGCACCACGGGAAAATGGATCGCTTTGCCAGTCGTGAGTAAAAGCGTCGGTCACCTGTGCGGCCACATCGTGCTCAGTCATTCCCACGATCCGCGCCAGAGACTGGGTTGCCTTGTGCGTGATTTCGTCCGTAGAAAGGTCTTTCAGCGCTGACGCATACTTGCCCGCTGCCCACGCGGTAAGAATGGGATACGGCAGGCCGTTTGCAGTCCACCATGTGGGGAATTGTGGATCGTTGGTGAAGAGGAAGCCGAGGTCGTCCATTTCCGGATCGCGTTCCCAGAATCTTTCTTTGCAGCAGAGGATAACGCGCACTGCTCCGCCCATCTCCAGGAAGTTGATCGCTTGCTTTTTCGTGGGCAACTCCGGGTGAAAAGCAATCCGGTTCGCTTTCAGCACGCCCAGGGGAACGGTGATGATCGCCCGCGGAGCACGGAACTCTGCGTTCGAGTTTCGGGCTACAACATCGCCGGCACACCACTGAATTTCCGTCACAGCAGTGCTTAGCTGCATATCAAAGCGAGCAGGCTCGATCCGGTCTTTCATGGCCTGAACTAAGCCACCATAGCCCTTAGCAAAGCGAAACTGTCGCCCATCCCCACTGATAGCTTCTTCTGCGTGCCTATCGCGTATGAGGGAATGCACGCTGATGAGGGTGGGATCGGCAGCGTGAAAGCCTTCCACGTAGCGCAACGCCTGTTGCCGCACTTCTTCCTCTATACCAGCACGATCAACGTAATGTTGAAATGATTGGTCCAGTTCATCAGCCGGCATTTTTTCGAACAGTTGATCCACCTCGCCCATCAGGCGGCCGGCGTCAGCCCAGGCGCCGTCGATCCTTCTGCGGAAGCCCCCCTCCACCGGCACAATCGGAACGGCGGCCTCTGCGGCCAGTGAAAGAATCTCTTCTGGACGTCCGTGAATAAACTCTGCGCCCAGCTCCACGGGATATTCAGGTGTGTGGTGAGTCCAGATGCGGCCACCCAGGCGATCACGCGCCTCGAGCAAGGTAACGTGCAGGCCTGCGCTGGTGAGCCGCCCGGCAGCCGCAAGGCCGGCAACACCCCCGCCAATCACCAGCATGTCGCTTGAGTTCGTCATAGGCTGGCGGCGGTAACTGACTGTTTTTCTGCCGCCACGGGCATAGGATAAACGCCCAGCGACCGCGCTGCTCCGATATCGACAGTGAGAACTTCACTCTGAGGCGTTTTTTTGAGCCAGGCCTGGGCGCGAGCGACGGCCGCAGCGAACGTGCCACGCGGCAGTACGGTGAGATCGAGATAAAGAATCTCTTGCGAGTTCGGGCCCAGACGCACGCCCGTGAAAGCATGGCCGGGGACGATTACCACCACCGGCTTCATGCCCAGATTCTCAATGGCCGAGGCAAAGGCCACGCTGACGTCAATGCAGTTGGCGTTGCTCAGCTCCAGGGTCTCGCGCGGCAGGCGGATACGCTGGGTTTCGTCAGGATAATTTCCAAAGGTATAAATGCTGCTGACGTAGCTGATGCGGGAGCGGCGCATGGCTTCAAACACCGCGCGCGCCTGGGTGCGCACTTGAGCGTCGAGCTTGACGCCCGGAACAGGGTTGTACCCGCGGAGATGACGGCCCGGCGTCAATCGCTCAGCGGTTGAAACCAGTTGGAGTACTCGATCATCGTGTGGCGTAACCCAGCGGGCCAGCAGCTGGGCGTTGGCAAACTTCCTGCCCCAGAATAGGTCTGACGCGCTATGCAAGAACACCGGACGTTGCTGCGCAAACGTTCGGCCGGTGGCCGGATCTTGTACCTCAACCACGAGCGTTGCCGGGCGAATCTCACCGTTGTCGTATGCCTTGGCGAGCAATTCAGGATCGAGACTGAAAGTGCGTACCTCGTGCGGGCCGATCACGGCTGTCAGCCGTAGTTCTTCGCTCCAGCCGCGCACTTCAGCCGAGATGACCTGCAGCACCGGCTTGGTGGCGGTGTTGGCGATGCTCAGCGTTGCCAGGGGCCAATAGTCGGCTGCCTGTGCGCCCGCGAGCGCGGGGAAGATCTCGCCACGTCCGGGCATGTTGAGTTGATATTGAATCTGCAGTGGTGAAGCCGGACCTGAACTCGGCTGCAATCTGGCGGGCAACGGCGGCTCCGGCAACGGCTTGAGCGCCAGCCGCGTGAAGAACAGCCAGCTCCACGCCAGGGCCACGCCAAGCCCAATTGTCGTCAGGGAAAACGACCACGCGAGAACCCGCGCGAGCCTGCCTGGATGCTTCGATCCACTCATCTATATAGATTTGGTGACGAAGAGAGCTGACAGGTTGCAAGAATTCGAACGCCTTAATTATGCGTAGGTGTCTGCTTCGGCACGTTTTCAATCTTTCTTGGCACTACCTGGTGCTGCACCGCCGGTGATGATCTCCAGAACTCAGGATCGTCAACAATCCATTCGCCCGCGGGGTTGCTGATGGCGGGATTCACAGAAAAAATCCAGGTTTCCGAACTCACAACAGATGCGCGGTTAAAGTCGTCAAGACGGTTGCGCGTGGAGTCGTCGACATCACTGGAGTAATCGTCGACAGGTGGGTCAAGCGCGTTGCCGGCAATCTGCAATGAGCGGTAGGCAGAAAAAATCAGGTAGATATTTTTCGGCATGCCGGAGACGATCTGGTAGATCACGCGATTGTCTGCTGCGCTGGCCCGCTGCCGTACCAACTTGAGCGTACGATGAATCTCCTCAAACTCGCGCTCATGGCCGGGCCGTACCGTAACCATGGTTATGGCATAGAAGCGAGTCCGCGGCTGCACCAGCGATACGCTGCTGCTGAGATCGTCACGATAGTGCGCAAAAACTACGCGGGCGTCACCAACCAGATTGGCTTTGGCCTCGGTCAGGCGATTCAGATCAGCCGCCAAGGCAGCGTTCTTCACAAATGGCTCGCCGCTGCGCTCCACGGCAGCGTAAGAGTCAAAACCTTCCATGTACCAGATTTCCGTCTGTGGCCCGGTAATGGACTGGATTGCCATATAGGGCCAGGTGCTGGCACGCGCGCATGCTAATGCTGCTTCGCTTTCCGCGCGCGTATACTCAGCCATCTTTCCCGGCTTCACCGGATCACGATAGAGCTCCAGGATGGCCGGTGGCGGGGCTTGTGCCTGCTGAGCGTAGATGAACGTGCCGAAAGGAAACAGGGCAAGCAGGCAGAAGACAATGCGCAGGGACATGATGCGCCCATTTAAGCAAACAGAGAGGCTGCCTGCAATCGAGAAACTCGAATCGACAGTCGCAGCCCGTTTGGGCGATCAGCGCGCAGCTGCCGGCACTTTATTGTCGACAAAGGCGACCGCTTCTTCCAGCATCTCCTGCACCAGCTCCGGCGACGAGGCCTCAGCGTAGATGCGCATGAGCGGCTCAGTGCCGGAGGAACGCAACAGGATCCACGCTTTCGCGCCTCGGTCTTTGATGGGCGCGTCAAGAAAGAACTTGATGCCGTCGAGATTCTCCTTGCGCAGGATCTTATAGCGGCCCAGTGACGTGGTTTCGTTCGCTGCGGCGCGGGCGATGGCGGCGTCTTTCACGTCATTGGGGATGCGTAAATCGCGCCGGGCGTAGAAGTGGGGCCCATACTCGGACTGCAGCGCAGCCACGAGCTGGCCCAGGCTCTTGCCTTCGTCGGCCATCACGTTGGCCAGCAGCAGCGCGTTGAGCAGGCCGTCGCGTTCGGGCAGATGACGCTGGAAGCCTATGCCGCCGGACTCCTCGCCGCCGATCAGGATCTGCCGCTCCAGCATAAGATCGCAGATGTATTTGAAGCCGATGCCGCATTCCAGCAGTTTGCGTCCATGTTTAGCGGCAATGCGGTCGAGCATGCGCGTGGTGTTGAAGGCGCGCACCACATCCCCGGGCCAGTCATGGTGATATTTGAGCACCCACTGCAACAGAATGGAAAAAATCTTGTGTGAGTCGACAAAGCTGCCGTCTTCAGCGGCGGCGCCGATGCGGTCAGCATCGCCGTCAGTGATGAAGGCAGCGTGGCACTTCTCCTTGACCACAATCTCTTGGGCTGCGCGAACGTGAGGCAGGATGGGCTCAGGATTGATTCCGGGAAAGAGCGGGTTGACTTCGTTGCGGATCTGCACATGTGGAATGTTGCGCCTGGCAAAGATTTCAGCCAGCACGTTACGCCCGGCTCCGTACATGCAGTCGATGGCGAATTTGAAGTTGGCCTTCGCGATCTTGTCGAGGTCGGCAAACTTGCAGATGGCTTCAACGTAGGGCGTTTTGAAATCAGCTTCCTCGATCTTTGCCGCCTTGCCTTTGGGCATGGCGCCGGCGGCAACATGGTCTTCAATCTCCTTGATAATCGCGGGAGTGGCCGATCCGCCATAGCTGGCTTTGAACTTCACACCATTCCAATCCCACGGATTATGACTCGACGTGATCATCACCCCGCCGACAGTGGCGAGATTTTTTACCGCAAAGGAAAGCGCTGGTGTTGGTGTGTAATCATTCGAGATCTTTACGGGAATGCCCGCGGCAGCAAGAACTTCCGCGGTAGCCTGGGCGAAGCGGAGCGAGCCAAAACGCGTGTCATATCCTATGACGATGCCGCGAGTCGCGTCTGCATTCTTGAGGACGCAGGCGGCAATGCCGCCGGCTACACGGCGTACGTTCTCAAAGGTGTAGTCATCGGCGATCACGCCTCGCCAGCCATCTGTACCAAATTTGATTTGAATAGCCATAGATGAATTATTTTTACCAGCCTTCACGCATGAGAGTCCGGACCTCTATTTTTGTAACCTGTTTGAGTTTTTCTCTCAATATTTTGCGTTGTTGTTTTGGAATTACAACCAACATTGCCTTGCCGTTCGATACGTTGATGTATTCATCAAAGCACCATTGCGTGAACCGCGATGTCTTGGCGACTGGAGTCCTGGTTGCACGGTCCGCGATCGGAAAAGGACTTTTTGCAAACAGATCGTCTTCGGTCCACCAATAGCGAGTAGGTCCTACGAAGCGGCCTTTCCATTCCCGGATCAGCGTTCCCTTGCCGCCGTCAAGCGCCTGAATACAATCATCAGAACTGGTGGTGCGGCCCATTTCAGCCATCCGTTGAGCAAACCGCTTCTCTCGCGCTCGATACAGGGCATTTGCGATCAAGCCATATGGGATCGAAAACGCGGCCGCAAGAAACAATAGCGGAAGTCCGACGAGCGTGCCGAAAAATGGCCCATACGTTCTTGGCCGTCGATGTTGATTTTCCGCGAGATCTAACATGTCTGCCGCAGTTTGTGCGTTCTACACCAGCTCCGTCAATTTTTTGTCATTCAAGTATTTCACAATTTTGCCGACGTCCTGGGAGTGCTCGCGGGTAGTAATGAGAATTGCGTCTTC
>DATBHX010000139.1:0-47735 GCA_036557225.1 Candidatus Angelobacter sp. | reverse complement strand
CCGAGAAAGATCAGGATTCCATGAAAGGCCATTGACACTTTGGGTAGCAACAAATAGCGCGGGTGATAAACCGTAAGCTCGCCGATCTGTTCGACCTTGGGAATCCTCGCCATGGCGCCCCATCGCGAGGACTTAAGCCATGACGGCAAGTAAGGGACCGGGGCCACAACGTGAACTTTGTTCCCTGCGCGCTTGTCCACGTGAGCCATTCGCTGGTAGATGAAGACACCAAACGTCTTGTCCGCGGCATTGGGAAAGAGGCTGGTGAAGGTCAGAATTTGCATCGAGTTAGACAGGAATGGCTGAGCAAAGTAGAAATCCGAAGTGAGTATATACGAGCACGAGGAGCGGAATGTCGTGTCTCACCTGATGTGTGAAAATGTTTGCATATATTATTAAGGATGCAGATAAGGGCTATGATCGGCGGATTTTAACCCGCAAAAGCCTATGATTCGCAAGCACTTGCTGGCCTGGGACGAGCTACTCCCGAAATTTTTGGCCTTCCACGTGCCTCCACTTCAGTTGTACTTCCGGTTTTGACTAGCAGTCTTGAGGGTGAGAATCGACGATGTGTGGAATCTGCGGGATTTTTGAATTCGATCGGGCCAGGGTGATTTCGGCCGCTGACGTTCATGCCATGAACCAGACCATCCGCCACCGCGGACCGGACGACGATGGCGTTCACGTGGATCGCGGCGTTGGATTCGGCCATCGGCGGCTGAGCATCATTGACGTGGCCGGCGGCCATCAGCCGCTTTCGAACGAAGACGGCACCATCTGGGTGCTCCTGAACGGCGAGATCTATAACTATCCGGAATTGCGGGAGCAGCTTCTCGCCCGCGGGCACCGCTTCGCTACCCGTTCAGACACTGAGGCCATCGTTCACCTTTACGAAGATTTTGGAGAAGAATGCTTTTCCAAGCTGCGCGGAATGTTTGCCATCGCGTTGTGGGACTCGCGCGATCACAAGCTTCTTCTGGCTCGCGACCGCGCCGGTGAAAAGCCGTTGTTCTACTACCACGACAGCGAGCGTCTGCTTTTCGGCTCAGAGCTGAAAGCGGTCCTCGCCGGTCCCGAGGTGGAAGTTACCACCGATAACGAAGCCCTGTTCGACTACTTTAGTCTTGGCTACGTTCCCGCGCCCAAGAGCATTTACCGCGAGATTCGCAAAGTGTTGCCGGGCCACTACATGGTGGCCTCAAAAGATGGGCTGCGCGACGTTTGCTACTGGGACCTTTCATTCCACGTTCGTCACGACCGCACGGAAGCGGAATGGTGCGAGGCCTTGCGCCAGCAGCTCTTCGAATCCACGCGGATTCAGCTGATGAGCGATGTGCCATTGGGGGCCTTCCTAAGCGGCGGCGTTGATTCTTCGTCCGTCGTGGCCATGATGCGGCAGGCGCAAAAAGGCGGCTCCGTTACTACTTGCTCCATCGCTTTCGAAGAAGACGAATACAACGAAGCGCCCTTCGCCCGCAAAATCGCGGGCCAATTCCACACCGACCACTTCGAAAAAACCGTACGCCCGCAGGCAACCGAGATTATCGACAAACTTGCGTGGCACTACGATGAGCCGTTTGCCGATTCCTCAGCCATCCCGACTTACTATGTCTCGGCCGTGGCGCGGGAGAAGGTCACCGTTGCTCTCGGCGGTGATGGCGGGGATGAAAACTTTGCCGGCTACCGCCGCTATTACTTTGACCAGATGGAAAACCGTCTGCGCGGGCTTGTGCCTGCGGCCATTCGCCGCCCGATCTTCGGCCCGCTGGGGCGCATCTATCCGGCGCTGGCCTGGGCGCCGCGTGTGTTTCGCGGCAAAGCGACCTTCCAGAGCCTGGCCCGGTCGCCCCTGGAAGGCTATTTCAATTCGCTATCCATCTTCCGTCCCGATGAAAAGCTACAGCTATTCACCGGCGACTTTCTGCGCGAGATGGCGGGCTACGATTCGATCAACGTTTTCCAGAAGCATTACGACAACGCCGGCACCGACGATCCACTGACGCGGATCCAGTACGTGGACATCAAGACCTATTTGCCGGACGACATTCTGGTCAAAGTCGATCGCGCCAGCATGGCGGTTTCGCTGGAGGTCCGTGCGCCTCTGCTCGACCATCGGTTGATGGAACTGGCTGCGTCCATTCCTTCGAGCCTGAAACTTCGTGGCATCAACGGCAAGCACATTCTGAAGAAAGCCATGTCCAGCATCTTGCCCGCTGATGTCCTGTACCGCCGCAAGCAAGGATTTGCGGTACCGCTCGACCACTGGTTCAAAAAAGAGATCAAGGAGATGGCCTACGAAAACATCATCGGCCAGAACGATGGCATCCTTGATCCAAAGTTGCTGAAGAAAATCTGGAATCAGCACCAGTCGGGACAATATGACCGCTCAGCCCATCTGTGGGCGCTCTTGATGTATCGGAAGTGGAAGAATGGGACCCACGCATCGGCGCCGGTGCCATCGCCGGTTGCAATGCCCGCCTATCAGGTTTAGGTCGTGGCCGGTTCGTGGACGCGCCGCCGCGTCCACCAGGATCTGCTTTCCACAAGCGAGGCGTCGCAGCTCACTGCGCCGCCTCCTTTTCTTCAAGTTTTGCCGCTTTGTCCTGGCGGTCTTGCTGCGACTCTGCCACATGCTTGTGCGCCAGCCGCAGTACGCCGTTTGCCATGTCGTAATAGCTGATATAGATCTCGTCCTTGTTGTCGATCGCCAGCGAAGGATAGAGGCCGACCGAGTCTGCGCTGTCCACGGTTTCCGCTCTCCATCCTTTGGCCGTGAGCGTGGCGTGGCGCAGGACACCCATGCCGCTGTCCCAATACGCCAGGTGCGGCTGCTGTTTGCTGTCGAATTTCATGGAGATGCGGTCAATGTTGTCCGCTTTACCGGTGACGGTATCCACAATCTCTGATTTCCAGCCTTTGCCGGTCCAGCTGGCATACTTGATATGGCGGTGTGTTACATCGACATAAGCGATGTGCGGATTTCCGGCCTGGTCGATCTCGATGCTGCTGCCGATGCCGACCCATCCATCCGACTGTCTCTGCGTATCCGGCGCGCTGAAGTTCCACTCTGAGCCATCCCACTTTGTGTAACGCAGATCGCCGGCATCCACGTCAGAGTATGAGATGTAGGGCATACCCTTGCCGTCCAGAGCCAGGGAGTTGAATTTGCCCGTGGCGGAACGCGCATCGACAGTCTCCGTGAACCACGTCTTGCCGTCAAAGTGCGCGTACTTCAGATGCAGGGCGAAGCTGCCGTCTTTATGCAGACGATGGTAGTAGCTGATCCGCGGCAGATCGTCCGGGCCAATGCGGATGGAGTTGAAAAAGTCGATGCGCTCAGAGTCGAGCGTCTGCTTGTTCCACTTGCTTCCGTCCCACCAGGCATAACGCAGGCCGGCTTCGCTCGGAGCCGCGTAGGCAAAGTGCGGACGTCCCTGAGCGTCAACCGCCAGCGACTCATAACCGCCGCTGGCATCCACTTCCATGGTGTACCACTTGGGCGTGGAAGCGCTGCGGAAGGCGTAGCGCAGAGCCTGGCGTGTCTCGTCGTAATAACCCAGGTGCAGATTGCCGTCTTTGTCGGCGACAAGCGAGGTGAACTTGCCTACGTTCTTTCCCGCGCCGCCGTCAACAACCTCGACCTGCCATTGCTGTGCCTGCAGAGCGCAAGACACAATCGCGACAGCCGCCATTACCACCAACTTTGATAACCAACCGTGAATCACCGTTTTCATAACCTTTATCCCTTGCTGCGAAGCTTCTTCATTGCCATTCTGCCCATGGTCGGAAACATGGAGCTGAATGAAAAACGTATAAACGGCATCGGATCTGCCCACTTGAAGATGCCGAAAATCTTAGGTCCCGACAGTTGCCGGAACACCGCTCTCAGGGTGAGGCGGCGGTTGTAAATCCCGGCCGCCGAATGCATCAGCAGAGTATCTTCGGCCACCCATTTGCCGCCCGGCTTGGCCGCAGTGGCCGCGTCAAGCTTGTAGCCGGTGAGGTCGGAGTAGGCCACGCGCGTCAGGTTCACGCCGCTCATGTGCGCCAGTTGGTGCCAGTCCCAGTGGCGCGTGTTGATTTCGATCAGTTTGTACTCGCCGGTTTTCTCGTCCCGTTTGTACTCGATCTCCGCCATGCCGCGATAGCCCAGGTTCTTGCACAACCGCACCGAGGGCTCCACGATTTCCTGCAAGGGCACCGCTTGCACCACGCAGCCGGTGCCGAAATCGTCTGGTTCCTGGACCAGCTTTCGCGCGCAGAAATATCCGAGTGCTTCGGAGTTCTCGCCAAAGTAAGCGCCCATGATGGCGATGTCCTTGGTTGAGCCGGGGATCCACTCCTGTACCAGCACATCGGGATTCACCTTGGCAACGCGATCGTACTCAGCGCTCAACTCTTCCCAGTTGTCGGCCAGGAAGGCTTTTCGACAGCCGACAGCCTGCCATTTTTCCTCGCCACGCCACATGTACGAGCTCACCGGCTTCACCACGCAGGGAAAGCTTAGCTCCGCAGGAACTTTCTTGAGCTCTTCCAAGTTGTGGGCCACCACACTCTTCGGCGCCGGCACTCCTGCAGCCTGCGCGCACTGGACGAGCGTGCCCTTATCCAGCGCCTGGATCAACGCGCTCCGAGGCGGTATCGAGATGCGATAGTCTTTCAGTTCCTCGCGATAGCGATCGAGAAAGACCACGTCGGCATCGCGCGTGGGAAAGATCACTGCACCTTGCAACTCACCGGCGGCCTGCTGGAGAAACGCCGCCAGCTTTTCTGGTTCGCTCTGTGAATCAGGCGCGCGCCGGACCTCACAGAAGCGAGTGAAGTTACCATACGCTTTCGGATCGGAAGAGAGGCCGATCACACGCACTCCGGTTCCTGCCAAATCGCGAGCTATGGCCAGGCCGGAATAAAACATGTTCATGATGATGACCGGAGGAGCGCTTTCCGGTTTGGCGCTCTTGCCGGCTTCAGCTACGGGCTTGGCCGGGCTCGCTGAAGCAGCGTTACGCCCCAGCATCTTCTTGGCCCAGGTACGCAGCCCGCTGGGTACCAGTGAGTAAGCGGTCAGACGATAACCTTCGAGCCAAGTCGGCTTCGCCGCCACGGCTCGCAACGCATGCGGCAACGCAGCCGCGTTCTTTCCGTTCACCAGCGACGCCGAGGCCCACTGGCTTTCAATTTCAAACGCAGCGCGGCGACGCGTGGCCGGGCTGACATCGCGCAGCGCCAGCGCCCGCTGCATGATGGTCTTCATTTCCAGGAGACGGTCATCTGCCTTCATGTCATGCGTGAGGCAGCCGGTGGGCGATTGCCGGTACAACACCAGCGGCGCCGGAGCAAAATCAACCGGATTTTCGGCAGCGATTTTCAACCACAGGTCCCAGTCCTGCGCGAATTTGTATTCACCCAGCATGTAACCGGCTTTTTCCACGGCATCGCGCCGCGCCATTACGCATGAGGTGAAGATGAAGTTCTTGATCAACAGTCGTTCAAAGACCTCGCCGCGATTACCTTCCTGGGCTTTGCGCTCGTAAAGGACGCGAAGCTGCTCATCTACGGCATAGTCGCTGCAATACACTAGCCCAAGCGCCGAATCGTTTTCCACCAGCTTCCATTGCTGCTCGATCTTCTCCGGGACCCAGACGTCGTCGTCATCCAGAAACGCGATCCAACTGCCCTGGGCCTTGCGCATGGCCAGGTTCCGCGCCGCTGAGGCGCCGCCGTTGGCCTGGAAGAATGGACGGATGCGGTCACCATAGGCCAGCAGTTGCTCGCGGGTGTCGTCCCTGGAACCATCATCTACGACGATGATCTCGCGCACAGGAACCGTTTGCGCCAGGACGCTGTCGATCGCTTCCCGCACCTGGCGGGAGCGATTGTACGTTGCAATGACCACGGAAACATCAACCATGGTTTAGTTCACTCCTTTAACAAGACTGCCGACCCGGCTGACGATCGGGGAAAGACGCGCTCGCATGCTTTGCGCGATTTCAGCGCGCATCGTGCTGAACAAATCTGCTGGCAAGAGACGCGTGCGGACAAGCACGACCACGAAAACGGCCGTCAACAGGGCTTTTACTACGACACGAACTGCCCATGACTCGATCGGCATAAAATACGCAGCGGCGAGCAGTGCGACACTCCATGCCATCACCTTCACCAGCACAGCCGGACTGCAGTGAAACGGATAGACGCGCACGCTGGTCCAGCAGCTGGCCACAGCCAGGAAGGCAAAGCTGAGGAAGGTTGCCCAAACTGCTCCCCATGCGCCCCAAGCGCGAATGAGCCCAAAATTGAGCGACATGCAGGCGATGATGGAAGCAATGCCGACCATCGACAGCGTGAGGTTCTTCTTGCGGATCAACAGCCCTGCTTCAAAGAACAATCCCATCCCCTGGAGCACGTAGGCGAAGGCCAGCATGGGAACAAACTGGTAGGCGCTTACGAATTTCGGTCCCACCATGACTTCAAAAACTTCGCGGATATAGATGCTCAGGAAGAACGTGACGGCAATCAGCGCAACCGAGTAGAGAACAAAGATGCGTGAAAAAAGATCGGTTGCGTCATCGCGCTTGCTGATCTCATAGGCCTGCGGCTCCCACATGAGTTGGAAGGGCTGGATCACCAGCAGGCTCAGAACATAAGCAAACTTGTAGCCCACCGCGTATACGCCCACGGCGTCGATCCCATGAAAGCGCTGCAGGAAGAAGCGGTCAGAGTAGTTCAGGACGAAGGCGGCCAGCCAAACCGTAAACAACGGTGCGCCGAACTTGAGCAGCCGAAGGAACTTGTCCAACGAGAAGTGAAGCCCGACCTCGCGCAGCGTCATGAAAATGAGAATGGCCCATACAATGGAGCCGGCGGCGATGTTCGCCCAAAACGATCCGGCAACACCGAGCTTGCGCACGGCAACAAAGTAGACGTTCAGGGCGACCGAAGAAATCAGGAACGCCTGTGTCAGGAACGTATACAGGCCAGAGCGCTGCTTTCCGCGCAGATAGACCCAGCCGATATCGGCGGTGAAGGTAAAGAAGAAGCCGCCAGCCACCAGTTGCACCAGCGTTCCGTATTTCGGATTGCCCAGGAGCATTTGTGACGATGCTGCCGGGAAGAGGATCGCGGCCAGCGCGGCAATGCCGCCGACGATCAAGGTGCTGATCAGTCCGGTGCTGATGACGAGCTTCTTTTCTTTCGCGTCGTCGGTGTCGTAGTAGAAGCGCATCACCGCCGTGGAAAGGCCGGGCGCCAGCAGGACGGCCGCCACCATCGCCGCGAGGTTCAGGATCTCCATGACGCCGTATTCGCCCGCAGAAAAATAATGGGTGTAGAAGGGAATCAGCAGAAAGCTGATGACCTTGCCCAGGATTCGGCCAAAGCCGTAGAGCGCGGCGTTCCGGATCAATTTTGTCAGTTGCTCATTCAAGTCCTGTTCCTCAGTTTGCCTGTGCTGTTGCCGGCTGCTGCGCATTTAAGCTGCTTTGCTCTGCCGACGGACGCACACCAGCAAAGCGGTACCAATCCAACTGCAAAATAAAGCTGGCCAGATCATGCCCCCACGGGGTGAATCGCTTGAGCGCAAGTAGATCGTTCCCGGGGGCGTTGAAACCGTATTCCGTGGTGACCGCGGTCTTAAAGCCGCATTGCTCAACAAAATGTTTGGCTTCACTGCTGAAGTGCGCATTCCTGCCAAACGGATAAGCGAAGTGCCGGACCTCAGTCTTGAGTTTCTGTTCGATTGTCTTCTTTGAAGCACTGATCTCTTCCTGCAGCTGCCGGCCTGAAGTTCGCGACAGCACCGGATGGCTCACAGTATGCGCGCCAAACTCGATGTTGTGGGCCTTCATCTGTTTGATCTCGTCCCAGCCCAGCATGTAGTTGGGCAGTGCGAGCGATGCAGGCACGCCCAGTGCCCGAAAAATTTCCGGCATGGCCTGGCGACGTGTCTCGTCGTCAAGCTCGCGCAACCAGTCGAGCACGCGATCCAGCAAAGCCAGACGCTCTGCCTGCGTTGTCATGGAGCCTGCGGGTGCATCAGTCCTTGCCGGCTGAAATTGCGTACGGACCGTCAGCTTGAAAGCGAGACAGATCTCGTCATACCAGGGAATCCGGCTTGTTCCGACGTAGCCCGTTGCCAAGTAGATCGTGGCGGGAATGCCGAGCTCCTTCAGGATAGGGAACGCCGAGGTGAAGTTGTCGCGATAGCCGTCGTCAAACGTGATGGCGACCGAGTATTTCGATTTCTCGTTTCCAATCCTGCCTTCGGCGATGTCGTTCAGCGTTACGACGTGGAAGTTTTTGGCGATGTACTCCATCTGCCGGCGGAACTCCTCGACCGGCAATGAAGGAAGAAAGGGATCTCGATCGTCATTGACGCGGTGATACAGAAATATCTGGCAGGCGGGCAACGTCCGCTGCTGTAACGAGAATGTGTGTGGCCCCTGCTGATAGTGATCGGCGGCCCACTTGCCAAGATGACGCAGAGGTGTGGACTTGTAGATCGCTGCGAGAGCAGATTTGGCGGAGCGTTGCTGCCCTGATCTCTCGATTTCAGATTCCTGTTTGTTATGCCGCTTCTGCCGCCAGGCCAATACTGCTGCTGGAATCATCTTGCGCAGCCGCGCTTTGGCTTCGAGCTTTGCCGCCGGAACTTTCAGGAAAATTGTGGCAGCGCCGGCAGATGAAGCAACGGTCATTTTCACTGCCCGCTTTGGTTCAGCGCCCCAATCGAGTTTGTGCTGCGCTACGCCGGCCAAAAAGTCGTACTCACCGCCACCGTTGGCGATCATCTCGCGCAGGCGGAAGGCACGCAGCGCCAGCCCGGGACGCAGTTGTTCGAAGGCGGGATCGTACGCTTCCTGCAAGAGCAGAAAGCCGCCGTTGTAGGAAAATCCGTACTGGAAGGCCACCGCGCGCTCACCCCAATCCAGGCGATGAAAGCTCAACACCCCCGCTTTGAGCGCAGCGCGTGACATCTCAGCATAGAACTCCCGTTTGGCATCGCCGTGAAAAACGCCAGGCTTGCCTTTGCTCTGCCATCGCTTGCCGTGAAGGTCGAAGAAGATCGGCAGCCATGAATCTATCTGCGCTTCAGTCGAGCACTCCACCGGCGACAATTTCAATGAGCCTTCGAAGAACGAGAGCGCTGATCTTACTTTGGAGCGGAAGCGAGGCTTCAGTGCTTGCAGGTACTCATCCCAGGTGGTGGGAAGCTTCAGTGTGAGACAGTCAACGTCTTCTGTCGCGTAACGCCAGCCCTGGCTTTGCAATTGTGTATTGATTGCCTTGGCAAAGGGCGATGTCTCCACCGGACCATGCAATTCAAGGCAATGCCACAAATCGCGGTGCTCGCGAAGGTATGCCAGCACCGCCTCAATGAACTCCTGTTCCATTCCACGCGGAGCGAAGCAGTCAAGATAGTCGGAATCATGCGAGCCGTCACCGATGAAGCGGAGGTATTTCCACGGCCGGCCGGCTTTCCGGACGGGTTCACTGCACAGCGGCGCCAGCCCGACC
Organism: Candidatus Angelobacter sp.; assembly: GCA_036557225.1. Classification (GTDB taxonomy): domain Bacteria; phylum Acidobacteriota; class Terriglobia; order Terriglobales; family Acidobacteriaceae; genus Angelobacter. Next base: position 38,222 of record DATBHX010000139.1, on the reverse strand, counting down.
AGCCGATCCTTCTCCCATGCCGCAAGGACAAAGGGAGTTTTGCCTTCGGCGTAAGCATGCCACCACGAGGAGAGCCATTCCCAGGTCAGAAAGAAAGTGTCGCTGACACTCTGCTTGAGCAGAGGGTTCCAATGGCCGCTCAACTTCTGCTCGATGTCTTCCCAGCGCTGATAGAGAGTGATCTTCAAACAGTCACCCCCTCAACGTGATTGCGATGCCACAACTCCGCCATGAGGAAAAGCCAGAGGAGATCGCCGTAATAGGTGGACTGGTCTGAGTCCATCTTGCGGAAGAGATCTTCCACGAAGCTGCGCTGGAAATAGCCGCGCTGATAGGTGCGAGGATCCAGCAGAACGTCCTGGGCCAGGCCGCGCCACAGCGGATGCTGTTTCAGCCACAAGCCGATAGGCAATCCAAACCCGTGCTTCTTTTTTCGCAGAATCGACTGGGGCAAGAGCCCGGCAGTCGCTTTCTTGAATAGATAACGCTTTTCCAGGCCGTGCACTTTGAAGCGCGCGGGCAAGCGTCCGGAAAACTCAGCCAACGGATGATCCAGCAGCGGAAAGCGAACCTCAACGCCAGCCAACTCAGACGCCCGTACGACTTTGGGCAGATCGTTGTCACCCAGCGTCATTTTGATATCGATATAGAGCAGGCGATTGAGCTCGGTATGCGCTGGAGCATGCTGGTAATGGTCACGCGGCACCGCCAGAGTGTCGCTGTGGCCGTTCATGAGCTCGATTCCCGGGCCTAGTACGCTAGCGTGCGGAAAGCGCTGCAGCAAGTGCCATTGGAAGTATCGTTCCGGGTTCGGCGTTCTGGTGTGGCCGATATAGCGCTGGGCCTTTCCGATCGGACCAACGGCCGGTAAAGCAAATGTGATCGGTTCGATCAGGAAGCGGCGCAGCGGCTGCGGAATATCGTGATAGATACCGAAAACCCGCTCCGTGCGATAGCGCTCATTGCCGCCAAACAACTCATCACCGCCATCGCCCGCGAGCATGACTTCAACGCCTAGCTTCCTCGCCAGCTTGAGGCATGCGTAGGTAGGCAGCACGGAGGCGTTGCCGAAAGGCTCATCATAGGCGCAAGCAATCCTGGCGATGTCGGCAAAAGTCTCTTCCGGAGTCAGCACTGCGATCGAATGATTCGCGTGGAAGGTGCCGGCAGCGATGCGGGCGTATTCAAGCTCATTGAAGCGCTCTTCCGAGAAGCCGATTGAAAACGCATTGACCGATTTACCTTTGTGCCGCTCCAGCAGGCCAAGCACTGAGCTGCTGTCGGTGCCGCCGCTCAGAAAACATCCCAGCTGCGGCTTCTCGACATCTTCAGAATAGAGGCGGACCGCTTCTGACATCGAGGCAAGAAGCTCTTCGGCGAGCTTCCGTCCGCTCGCGTCTTGTATTTCTGAATATTCCAGGTCCCAGTAGCGTTTGAGCTCGGTCTTGCCTTCTTTCCACAGCAGAAAATGACCGGGTTGCAGCTTGGTGAGCGATTGAAACGCGCACTCCGGCGCAGGCACCATGCTGAAGTTCAGGAAGGCCGCGATAGCCGGCGGATTTACCTGCTTCTCGACGCGTCCGGTGGCAAAGATGCTGCGCGCCTGCGAAGCAAAGATGAGTTGCGAATCATCGGCGTGATAGGTAAGCGGCTTGACAGCAAAACGGTCAACCGCCAGCAGCATGGTTTCCAGGTGCTTGTTCCAGATGGCCAGGGCAAACGATCCGCGCAGCTTGCTCAGCGCGGCAGTCCCGTACTGAAGATAAAGCCTGCCAATGATTTCTGCAGGTGAGATGTTTGCTGTCTTCGCCGTGGAAGGGATCTGGCTCACTGCATCCACCAGGCTGGCGTCACAGACCACCATCAGTTCGGGTGAGCACCAGAAGGACGTTGTATCGGTCGAAGATGTGGCGCCCAGCTGAGCGCGAAACGTTGTCCCGCGCTGCGGCGCCGCACTCTTGATGCACGCAGCTGACAACATCGCGTCAACCGCACTCGACTGCAGCGGCGTGGCGTTCTCGCTAACGGCAATTCCCATGATAGCCATGCTCGCTCAGGCCCTCCCCATTGCTGTCCCCGCCAGGGACTTTTGACTTGTGCGTACCGTATACAGGCGCGAATAGTTCTCCAGCATGCGTTGCAGGCTGAAGTCGCACTCAACTTTTTGCCGCGCGCGTTTGCCGAAAGCGGAACGCAGATCCCGGTCAGAACCCAGCTGCAGGACATGTCTGGCAAGAGTCCTGAAGTCGCGTGGTTCGAGCAGAAATCCCGTCTTGTCGCTCTCCACCAGATCAGGATTTGCACCGACCGAGGTGACGACGCAGGGAAGTTCCGTAGCCATCGCTTCCAGGACGGTGTTCGACATGCCTTCTGATAACGATGGCAGCACAAACACATCAAAGCTGTTCAACCACTCTTCCGGCTTGCTGGATTCGCCGGCCAGCGTTACGCAGGCGTGCAGAGATGAGCTTTTTTCGATGGCTGCCTGCAGTTGCTCTTTACCCGGACCGTCGCCAACAATCACCACCCGCACCGGCATTCCCGCCGCAATGACTTGCTCAGCCGCTGCGAGAAGCGTTGCGTGATCTTTCACCGGATCAAGTCGTCCCACGGTGCCCAGTACAATTTCCTGCTCCGCAGCGCCCAACTTGGCGCGCAGGCGAGAGCGAGTGGCTGGATCGGGCCGAAATCGATCAAGGTCGACGCCGTTGGGGATCACGCTGATCCTGGCTGGAGCCAGGCCAACTTGTTTTGCGTAATGCTCGCGCAGTTCGCGCGAGACGGCAAATACTTCATCGGTCAACGAGTAGCAGAAGCGGCGAAACACGCGACGGCGCCACGGATCGCCATTCATGGTGTTGATGTCACGCCCGTGTTCGCTGTGGATCAGGCGCGGCACGCGCGCAAGCTTTCCAGCGACTATGGCCTCAATTGCTCCCCAGTTGCGGGAGTGGACGATATCGGGCTTTTCGCGCAGAAAGAGACGAGTGAGATCGCCGACCAGCGATCCGGTCTTTTTGCCGCTGCGCTCCAGGCTGACAAAACGGACGTCGGTGGTCAGTTCGCTCGCGGGCACAGGAGCAACCGTGCAGATGGTGTGCTCAAAGCGTTCAGCATCCAGGCCGGCCACGACCTTGCGCAGGGCGAGCTCGGTTCCGCCGGCGCCCATGCGATGCAGCACGTGAATGATGTGAGCGCGTCTCATCACATCGCCACCCTTGCGTTGGACAGATTCAATCCGGCTTGTGATACGACCGTACGCTCCGCTCGCAGCGCACGCCGCACCACCACGCTCATGCCCGCGCTCAAACCTACCAGGTGATACATAAGGTCGAAATCCTGGCGGTTGATAAAGAAGTTGGGCACCAGATATACCAGGAGCGTCGCATGCACGATCAGGCAATATGTGGCCAGTGCCTGATGGCTCTGGCTGTAGCGCAATCTGCGCCAGTTGGCCCAGCACGCGCCGCTGGCGCTCAGCACCAGAGCGGCAAAGAGGAGGCACGAGGGAATTCCGGCCTCCGCCATCAACGCCATGAATGCGTTGTGCGGAGCGCGCGGCTCAAAGCTTGAGTAATCGAGGAAGGTCAGCTCAAAGTTGCGCAGCCCGACGCCAAAAAGCGGATGGGCCTTGGCCATGGATACTGCGGTTTCCCAGGCTTCGATTCGTCCGATGGCCGAAGCGTCAGTCTGGGTCGCAGTGGGGATCGACTTGTAGCGATCGATGGAGGCCTCAGGCGCAAAGGCAAGGAAGACCGTCACCGCAATGGCCAGTCCGAAGGGCACCAGAAGCTTGCGCCGCGAATGCATGGCAATGAGCAGGCAAACCATCATCAAGCCCAGGAAGCCGGAGCGCGAACGCGTGAACACTACGGTTACAGCACAAGCAAAGGCGGCAAACTGATAAGCGCGTTTGGCCCAGTGGCGCTGCTCCAGCGAGGCCATCCAGTAGAGAATGGGGATCGCCATGTTCATGCCGAGAGCGTATTCGTTCTCCTCAGACATCAGGCCGCCCGGTCCCTGAATTCGATATTGCCCGGCGGTAACGATGACGCTGATGAAGCTCTTCACGCCCAGGAATCCCAGAGACGCGCCGATTACGGTGAGAACTTTGCGAATGCGATCTTCGGTATTGACCATCGCGGCGATCAGGAAGGCCATGACAAACATTTTGCTGAACCGCGAGAGCATGTCGTACGCAGGCTGTGTGTTGAAAGCGAGGACTGCAGCCATCGCCAGCCAAGCCCAGAAGAACAGCAGCAGGAACATGCCACGAAAACGCGGCGGCGACTTGCGCACTTCAAAGAGCAGATATCCTGCCAGTAAGGCCGGCACCAGCAGAAGCCCATAGTTGAAGATGTAGCCCGGCCATACAAAATCGGCAGGATGTCCGTGAGCAAAGAACAGGTAGAGAAGCAGTCCGCTAAAGGGCTGCAGCAGCGAGAGAGGTATTCCCACCGCCACCAACGCGTAAAATCCGATTGCTCTCAGCATCCCGTTCCTCTTAGCGAGTGGTTAAACCCGCGCTCACTTCCACACGCGCCGCACTTTCCGGCGATTTGTTGGTCTTCTGCTTTAACTGATTGGTTCCAGCGTGCTTTACCGCCTTGGATACGAATGCTTCCAGGCGAGCCTTCAGGCTGCTGTCGCCGAATACTGATTCCAGGGCCTGCCGGATCTCCATGCGCGGCGGCTGCGGCTGGCTTTCTATGACGTCGGTCAATTTCTCAGCGAGCAGTTGCGGATCGTCTTCCACCAAAATCAGCCTGGCGACCTCTGGCGGGAAGGCCACAGCAGCTTTTGATGATGACGCCGCCGGAACTCCCATGGCCATGGATTCAAGAATCTTGTTTTGTACGCCGCGCGCCAGCTGCATCGGTGCGACCGTGGCGGCAGCGCCGCGAAAATACGGGCGCACATCCGGCACTGTGCCAGTCACGTGCACTGCGGGATCTTTGCCAAGTTCGATCACTGCCTTGGCCGGATTGCGGCCCACGATCACGAACTTCAGTTGCGGAATGCGCTTCTGCAGCGCAGGCAGCGCATTGCGATAAAACCAAATTGAGGCTTCAACGTTGGGGGCATAATCCATTGACCCGGCGAAGACAACATATGGCTGCAGCGCCGCGATCTCTGCCGGGACTTCAACTTTCTCGGGGTTGAAATACTCGGTATCGACCATGTGCCGCAGCACGTCGATGCGCGCATCAGGGACCGATTTTTGCAGCATTGCCGTTTCGGCATCGGTGCAGAGCAATGTCTGTGCGAAGGTCTTTGCCAGATGATTTTCGTAGGCGGCGAGCAGGTCGCCTTCCTGTCGCCATAGCCAGCGCAAAAGCGCCGGCGCGGTGGTTGCATACTCCGTCCATTTCGCGGAGTCAACATCCACCATGTCCAGCAGGCACGGAATCGATTCCTGTTCGACGTAGGGCGCCATGGCCGAGCTGAAGACAATCACCAGGTCATAACCGCGCGCGGCAATGGCTTCTTTGATCTTGCGCGCCATGGTTGCGGAACAAAAATAAGCAAGGCTGAAGGGCTTCTTTGTCGCCACGGCTTTCAGGGCCCGCAGGCGGCTGCCCACCCAGCTTAGACGCTCGACGTAGCAATCGTTGCAGTACTGGCGCAAAGCGTCGATCGAGTTGCGGTCTTCCTCGTGGTCGTAAAAGCAGAAGAGGTCGATCTCATGTTGCGAGGAGAGCGATTTGATTTCCCAGAGCGCACGAATCTTATCGCCCTTGTTGGGCGGATAAGGTACGCGATGTGCCAGGTAAAGGATCTTCATTGCTCTTAACTCGCTCCGAAAAAATCAGGGGAACAGCTTCACAACTGCCGGTCCGATAAACTTCGTCAGGGGGAAGGGGATCTTCTTCCACAGTTCGGTTACGCGCTTAAACCGCGGATTGGCAGGGGAGAAGTTCGGCATCTCGCGGCGTTTTACCAGACAAAATTGATACGGCAATGGGCGCTCACGCATGTTCCAGTCAGATTTGAAGCTGTAGGAGCCGGTACCCAGCTTGCTGCGGCCGAAGTCGAAATTGCGGATGCCCCGCTGGCGGGCGCTTTCAAGCAGTTCCCAGTACATAAAATTGTTGGCAGCGCATTGCCGGCCGTCGAGAGTGGACCCGCCATAGTAGGGCATGATCCAGTCGCGAAAACGAAAGCTTAAAACAGACGCCACGGCGGTCTGGCCGTTCCAAATCACGCTGATCTCAGCTGCTTCACCAAGCTCCTCCAGCACGATCTTGAAAAACTTCTTGGCGAATACCGGCGTGCCAAGATTGCGCACGCTCTGGGCGTAAATCTCATAGAAGATGTCCACCTGATCGTTACCGCGCGTGGCGCGCAAGCCCGCTTTCTGTCCTTTGCGGATCATGTAGCGCGTATCGCGCGGCAGGGCTTTCATCAGGCGCTCGGGATCAGGTTCGATCGCGGTCTCAAAGCTGACGTAAAGCTCTTTTACGGCAAAGCCGCTGGAGGGATCGGGCTCGCGTAGGCGAAGCTCAAGGTATTCGACCTTGTGTTCGTGCGCTACCCTGGTAGCAGCAGCGATCAGGGCATCGTGGGCCGCCTGGTCGCTGGCACAGACTCCGCCGTAGACGGCGAACGGGGTTGAGATCAATGTCCGCCCGGTCACCGGATTTGAAACCATGAACAGTGGAAGGACGCCGCGAATCTCCCCGCCTTCCACGGCCGCCAGGTACAACGGCTTGTAGCCGAAAGCCCGGGAAATGATTCGCTGCCACACGATCAGGTGAAACAGCGTCGCCTGCTCATGCTGCATGACGTATGCATCCCACCGGGGACGGAGTTCGTTGCTGTATGCCACTACATTCATGCCTGTTACTTGTCCCCCGCGGAGTTAGCACCGCGCTCGTGGTTCGTGGTTCCGTTGCGCAGCCCCCGCATAGGCTGGGCCTGTTCGGTGTGAAAGAGCCAATTCTCGTTCTTGTTGAAGTACTCCGCCAGGAGTGCGCGAAGCTCGGTGGAAGGCTCACGATATCCGTTGATGACTTTGCTCAAGACGGTTTCATCGACATGAAGCTCGCGCGCCAGCCGGTTTTGCCGGATGCCGGACAGCCAGATTTCCATCTTCAAGTTTGGGTACACCGTCAAACCCCCCGTCAGAATTTGCAGCCGGGCCTGGGCCGGGCTGGATCAAAAGGTACTGGTTGCTTTCTCGCTTGAACTTCAATGGGCCAGGAAGACGACCAGGGCAAATACGAGCGCGGCTGCAGTACTGGCTGCCGCACCCAACAAGTTCTTGAAGCGTGCTTTCCTGAGGTCCTGCTTCGTGGTCAGAACCGGAACTTCCGCCAACACCGGCCCAGCTACGATCCCCAGGATTTCCTGCGCTGACTTCACGGTTGGGTCAAAGGTTTCCAGCATGACCGCCAGGAACAGACCCAGCAGCAAGCCGGCTGCAAGACCGCCGCCGTCGATCAGACGCCGGTCCGGGCTGAATGGCCGCGAAGGCACCTGCGCCGGATCGAGAACGATGAAGCGCTCGCTCTTCTGGAAGCTTTCCAGACTGGTCGACATATCGGCGGAAAATTTGCGGTCCATCAGCAGTTTGTAGTGGTCGCGTGCGTTTTCGTAATCGCGATTGACGGCCGCCAGCTGCTGCTCCAGAACAGGAATGCGTTCCAACTTGGATTGGTGATAAGCAATCTTTTCTTTGATATCGGCTTCATGCTTGTTGCGCGATTTGATCTCTTCGTCGATGGCCGCGATCTGACTTTCGAGAACCGGATTGTGCGGCTTGGAAGCGGCCGTCTTGACCTGATGACCGGAGTTTTCGTCTTTGGCTTCGCGCAGACGGCGTTCCAGCTCTTTCACCTCGGCCGTCTTCTTTACCACGTCAGGATGGTCCTGGCCATAGCGGCTGCGTAATGAATCGAGCTCAGTCTGTGCCTTGGCGAGCTGCGTTTGCAGAGGAACCAGCCCGGAAAGATCGTTGTTGCCGTCAAGGTTCACGACCTGGGGCTGAGCCAAAAGCTGGCTTTGATAGTAGACCTTCTGTTGCTGCGCGCGGCTGATGGCATCTTCCTCGCTTCTGAGGTCGAGTTGCAGCGAGCTGATCGCTTGTACGTGAATGGCCTGCGACTCCGGCAGGTCAGAGATGTACTGGCTCTTGATCTGGCGGATCTTTTCTTCCTTTTGCTGCAGGTCCTGCTTGGCCTCCGCCAGTTCCTGATCGATGAACTGCGATGTACCCTGTACCTCGCTTTCGCGCGCCTTGACGTTCTCTTCAATAAAGCGCGACGCCAGCTTGTTGGTGACCGCCGCCGATTCTTCGGGACTGGTGCTCTGGTAGGAAATCTTGAATGTGCCTTCGCCACGGTCCCCGCTCGGGGGCGAGACCAGGATGTCAATATTCTTTGACATCATCGTCACCAGCTCTTCATTGGTCCTGCGCTCACGCAATTCCGGGTAGAGCTTCATTTGGTCCATCACTTCCGTCAGGTTGGTGGAAGAGAGGATGCGCTGCCGCAACGTAGCCAGCCGGTCGGCAATGCTGGACGCGACTGTGGGCGCCACAAAGTTGTCCGGTACCTTGCGCGGGTCGACCATGATAACGGTCGTCGCCCGGTATTTATTCGGGATGAAGTAGCCGGCCAGCGCGGCCAGCGTTCCTACCAGCAGAGTGCTGAGGATAAGAAGCCATTTACGGCGACCAAACAGCCGCAGAAATCCCACTAAGGTCAAATGTTCAAGACCAGGCAAGCCAAGCTGAAACCCAGATTGATTTTGTGTGCTCATAGTTTGTCGTTCCAACAATTTGTTGCCACTAAGTCCGAATCCCGGGATTTGGTAGGGCTTTGGCCCCCCCTCCCCTAAATGACCGGTTGGCACTTTGGTAATGGCAAGCGCCATGCCATTCTGCTTACCCTGCAGAAACTTTGATATGTCTATAACATATTGATTTTATTTGCTTTGTTTGATTTTTGTGATTCGCCCTATTCGCGTGAAACGCAAGCTAAATCAAACTGTGTGCAAGTGTTTTCACACTGGGGAAATTGCTTGGGCTGGGTTCCCGGATTTCCCCAAAAAGTCCTAGTGTTTTGCAGATGGTCTTTCGTCGCTACGAGCCTCAAAGCACGGGATTTTGCCGAGTGTGGCACCTAGGGCACTTTGCGATTGCTCCCGTGCCTGAGCGAATGTTAGCGTGGTGCTGGTTTCGGTCGACAACCGAATCCATAACGAGTCTGTACCTTTTCAATGAGCATAAAAGCTGGCCAGCGCACTTCCGGAAATTTGCTGCTTCTGCTCTTGTTCGGCCCTCTCCTTCTGGCCGGGCTGTGCCAGATTGCCAAGATCGGGCAGTACGTCTTCTTCCATGGCGATAGCACCTTTCCCGAAAGCGCTGTTGCGCAGACGGCCTTGTGGGCCAAAGCATCAGGAAGAATCTATCCGGCCCTGGACCAGACGCCGTACACGCCGGCTCCTTATGGACCGCTCTTTTATGCCAGCCTGACCGTGGTAGCGAAAGTGGTAGGCGGGGATGTCGATCGCCTTTTGGTGGTTGGACGGTTCATCACGGTTGCGGCTTTTCTCCTACTGCTTTTTGCAACTTACCGGTGGGGCAAGCGACACATGCTTGCAGGGGCTATGGCTCTTGCGGCGCCCTTGCTGCTTCTATCGCAGATTGATTTTGAGGCGTGGAATGCTACGGTACGGCCCGACCTTCTGGCTCTGGTTATCAGCTTTGCGGCATTTTTTGTGCTGACGACGGCGCCGGTTACCTGGCGTCGCGCTCTTCTTGCGGGGTGCCTATGCGGCCTGGCTGGTCTGTTCAAGCAGTCGTTCATCGCCCTGCCCATCGCTGGTCTTTTGTGGCTCTTCACCTCCAGACAAAAACAAGCTGCAGTCGCCTTTTTTGCCGGCATGGCTGGAGTCGGCGCTGCGGTCTTCTTATTCCTGACTCTCAGGCACGAGCCGTTTCTTAGAGAGATGTTGATGGCGCGCTATTCGCCTATCAGTCTGGTGGAAGCAGTAAAGCTTTTGAAAACTGATTTCCTCAGCTATCCCGGGCAGATTGTGCTATTGGGGTTGGGATTGCTGGGGCTGTGGCGCATGGATCGCGAGCAGGTTCCGGCGCGTCCGCTGCTCGTCACATATTTTTTCCTGGTCTGGCTGACCAATTTCTACACCGCCATGGCCCCGGGCGCGAGCATGAACGCGTTTCTTGAAGCCTGGGTCATCACCTCGATCTGCGCGGCCTTTGCATTGCTGGAGCTGGTGGAGAACTGGGAGAGCACAGCGTCTGCAACTCGCGCGGTCGTCGTACTGCTGTGGCTCACGATCATGGCGGTGGACCTCAATTCCTGGCGAACTGTGATCTCTGTCCATCCGCCGGCAGAGTACGGAAAGCTGGCGCAGATTATCGCCGGCAGGCGCGTTCTCTCTGACATTCCTTACATCGCTGCGCATGGCGAACGGCCGGAGCTGATGGATCCGTCCGTCAATCACTACCTGGAGATTGCGCGGCAGTGGTCGCCCAAGCCGCTGCTTGAGGACCTGCAACATGGCAGCTTTGACTACGTGGTTGTCGGGCTCAACGGACGCCAGCCCAGACAGTGGCGCGGTCTAACGATTATCAGCCCATCGATCCTGGCGCAGATTGAGGCCAACTATCATCCGCTTTGCGTGAGCGATCGACTAGCTGTTTACGTCCCGCGCTATCGCGCGGTTGCCGACAAAACAGCGGACTTCAAGCGGGCAGGATGCCAGCCTGTCGTCTCGTCAGATCCTCCGATTGGGCTTGTTCAGCGGTGAGAATGGTCAGAAGATTGAATCGAGCGGAAGCGAGAGTGGGTCAGCTTTTAAGCTGACCCACGATCACGATTACTTTGCGAAGCCTGCACCACGTTGCTCGGTATCCCATGACCAGCGGATTCCCGACGTAACCAGGTAGCGCGGACCATAGGCCAGCGGTCCGCCACTCTGCGTCAGATAGCTGTAGGTGCCGTAAAACGACCACGAACGGCTGAGCCGATAGTCAACTTCGGACCACGCCGACTTGCCGTACAGCAGCGAAGGAGTCAATGCCTGACGCACATAGGCCCCGCCGATCGTAGTGTCGATACGGCGATTCCAATGTTGCGAGTAGGACACGTCAAACCGATCATTCAGATTGTCAGTGATCTGCCCCGTGAAGTTGTTGGTGCGCGCATACGAGAGCGTGAGTCCGGAGCGCCCAAAGGTCTTGAACAGAGCCGCCGAAGCCTGATAGGTCCGCACCGTAGCCGGTGAAATCACGGCTCCTGTGGGTCTTGCCGGCTGCAAGAACGCCGGACCACCGCTCACGCGAAGCAACAATGAGGGGCGCAGACGGCGTGAGAAACCGAGCAGCACGCTGTGCAGCTGCGCGGTGGAATCGAAATCCTGGAAATACTCACGATCGTAAGCGTACTTGATGCCGAATTCGTTGTCGCGGCGCCAGGTGTGCGTCCAGCCGACTTCTCCGCCGATGTCCTGCTGCTGCGTCAGCACTCCGGCCGGCAGCGTCGGCGAGGTGATGCCGTCATCCGCAGAAGAGAGCCGAATGTACTGGTGACGGACCAGAAATTCCATGCGATCCCGCGCCGTGAGACTGTGATCGGCCGAGATGCCGAACGAGTTGGTCATCAGGCGCTGGCCGGTGGACAAAAAAGGATTCTGTGTTGAGGTGCTGTTGGTGTAGTCCGAACTGAAACCGATTTGCTCCAGGCGTCCGCGGTCAGGAACGTAGGAAAACTGATCGCTGATATTGAAAGCCCAACTCGACGATAAATAGCGGAAAGTGTGGAAGTCCAGCATGTGGCTGGCGTAGTCCACCTGGGTGGCATCGGCAGAGGCCCATACCTGTGGCCGATACTGAATGCTAAAGCTGGAGCGGCCGGTCTTGATCGCGTAGACCACGAGCGCGCGCACAGCGCCCGCCTGCACGGAGATCGGATTGTCTTTCAGGAAGAGGTAGTTGCTGTCGAACACCTGCAGAGCATCAATCGAAAGAACAGAAAGATTGCCCCAGCGAAACGGAGACTTGGTGGTGGTGAGCACGGTTCCCGTAGCCAGGTTGGTGGTTGGTTTTTCAAAATTGAGGCTGGGAAGATCGTTGTCCTGGTCCTGTTGCTGGACGGGTACTTCGTCCTGGCGTGTGACCGGTAGTGGCGATGACTGTTCATCACGTGGCGGAGGCGAGTTGGGCTCGTCCTGCGCCGACAAAGGCATGGCCACAGCCAACGACAACAGACCGGCAAGCAACAGTTTTACAGCAGTTTGGGGATTTAATCTTCGCATGGCTCTAATCCTCTTTAAAATTTGTGCGCGTTACGGGATCACAATGGTGTCGCCAGGGCGCAACAAGATGTTGTCCTTGGAATCTTTGCCGCGAATCACCTTGTCATAGTTGAAGCTCAGCCTCTGCTGGCTGCCGTTGATGGTGCGCAGGACATAAATTCCTTTGCGATTGGCAAAATCACGCAGACCGCCCGCCTCGGCAATGATCTGAAGCACGGTGGTAGTGCTGTTAATGCGGTAGGAACCCTCATGTCCAACCTGGCCGATGATGAAAACCTTGCGGCTGTTGATCTCGCGCACGGCAACTGTGACCTGGGGCGAATTCACAAACGGGCCAAGCTTGTCCATCAAGGCGCTCTTTAGTTCATCCGGTGTCAGGCCGGCGGCATGGACATCATTCAACAAGGGAAGAGTGATCATGCCGTCAGGCCGAACCATGACTGATCCGGAAAGCTCCGGCTCGCGCCAAACAGTGATCGTGAGAACGTCTTGCTCGCCGATGCGGTATTCAGAGAACAGCTCCCGCTTTGCGGTGAGATCAGCGGCGCCGGTCTTCGTATCCGTGGTCGAAACGAGAGGCTCGGCCTTCAACGCTGCCATGTTCTTCGCTGACTTGCTGTCTTTCTGCGCAGGCTGCGCATTCTGGGCGATGCATGCAGAAGCCAGCACCGCGACCGCAAGACCCTTGTAAAGCCAATACTTACTGGAAATCATCACTAACACCCCTATGACCGAGTTATGTATCCGTACCGGTGAATGAGCAACTGATTTACCAAATCAGCGGCGAAAGCATTGCGCGCCCGGACTTCCTGTCAATCGCGCATTTCGTTGAAAAACAAGGCATGTTGCTTGAAGACCGGGGGCATTCGATTGGGTGAAGGCAAAGGGTTTTGGGGAACGTTGTTCTCCCGATATGCAAAACTCTGCACTTCATGGTTGGGGCTTCCGCACACCATCAGTGCAAATGCCTTCGGGTTATGGGACCGCATGCCACCGCAGAATAGAGTAGTTGCAACTGGGGTTCGTTCGATTGTTGGACTTCATTTTAACTATATGAAAATAAGCCGTTTATTGTTGACAATCGAGTCTAAAAACTGACAAATTTTGTCCTTGAGTACATGTCCTTTTTCTCGTACTATTGGCCCATCTCCCCTATAGTTTCTTTCCCAAAAGTAACCTTGATTCGTGTGCAAGCGGTGGAAAGAGACGTGCACGTTTCGGAGGGGTCATGATTGCTCTCACTGTCAGCTTTTATCTCGCGCTCGCGTTGCCAGGAGCGTCAAGCGGGTCCGTTGAACCTCCATTGCCTGCTCCCGCGATGCTTAACATGTCCTCGCCCAACTCCGCAGCCGCAGACCTGGCTGCTCTGGCGCCGGTTTCAAATAAAGCTCCATTGCTGGCGGCAGATGCGATCATGATCAAGCCTGTGATTACACCGATCAAGCCTGTGAAAAAGCCTGAGACGCCGGTCTTTTTTGGTACGCGTAGCTGGCTCACCATGACAGCGATCCAGCACAGCACGGCAGCGCTCGACGCTTGGTCGACGCGCCGGTCGATTACCTCCGGGAACGGGCACGAGTTGAATCCGCTCATGAAGCCCTTTGCCGGCTCCGGCGCTATTTACGGAGCGATCCAGTTGGCGCCGATCGCGACTGATTTTTTGGGCAAGCGCCTGATGAACAGCAAACATCCCACTCTGCGGAAGTTGTGGTGGGTACCGCAGGCCGCGGGATCTGTGGGCTTCACACTCAGCAGCATTCAGAACTTGCGGGTGGCGTCACGCTAACGCGTGAGCGATGGTACCTTCCATCAACCACCGCCGCGGACCCATTTCATGAATTGAGGGTTATCTTGCTGACGGTTGCAAGACCGGTTGGGCGACCTCTGTTTCACGCGCGTCGCTACTTCCAGCAAAACCCTTTAGATAATCCTGGAACGTCTGGAACTTGAATGATCGCAGCATATGCTCCAGGCGCGCCTGCGTTCGCCCCAGGTTGGTGTAGTGGCGCAGCCTTGATTTGAACGGCGCCGCGATCCGCGGCTGCTCCGGGTCGATCTCCCAGGGATGCAGATAGAACACCAGCGGCCTACCTTCATTCTCAAAACTCCGGAACGCATACTTCGTATAACTGAACGGAAGCATGCGAAACCACCCACCGCCGGCAGCCGGAAAATTCTTGCCGCCGAGGCGCACCGTTGCCGGAGGGAGTTCCAGCAGCCGTCCGCCGTGGCGGGTCGTGTGATAGTAAGGGTGGCGGCTGGCCCCCGGTATGCCATACAGATCATGCTTGATGGGGAAGATGCTGGAATCGTAAGCAAAGCCTTCTTCGCTGAGGATGTCCAGCGCCCAGAGGCTTTGCGGAGTGACTGACCAGGTTGGCGCGCGATATCCCGTTACCCGTACCGAAGCAGCCTGTTCAATCACGTTGCATGCGGCGCGAGTGTCAGCGCGGAATTCGGTGGGCGTGAGCGAGCTGACCTTGCGATGCCAATAGCTGTGACAGGCCAGTTCATGTCCGCGTTGGTGAACTTCCCGGACCAAAGCCGGAAAGCGCTGTGCAATCCAGCCGAGCACGAAGAATGTGGCTTTGACCGAATGCCGGTCAAAGATATCGAGCAGACGATGGCAGTTGTTTTCCACGCGCGAGGGGAAACGGTCCCACTCGTCGCGCGACACGACTCCGGCGAAGGCTTCCACGTGGAAGTAATCTTCGAGATCGATGCTGAGGATGTGTTTCAGCTCAGGCGGATGTTGCCCAGCTGCGTCAGTCCCCACCGAATTGCGGGTTGGCAGTGGCATAGGTCTCGATAGGAATGCGTTAGTGCCCCCGTTTGGCCGACTTGCGATGCAGAGCCCATCCCACCGAGATAAAGCACGCACCCAGAGCCAGGAAACACGCTTGTTCGGGGATTCGCGAAGCCAGATTGCCGGCCTTCACGAACAATGCTGAAGCATAACCAA
Organism: Candidatus Angelobacter sp.; assembly: GCA_036557225.1. GTDB lineage: Bacteria > Acidobacteriota > Terriglobia > Terriglobales > Acidobacteriaceae > Angelobacter. The sequence goes on along the minus strand of DATBHX010000139.1, from coordinate 22,975 downwards.
CGTACGCTGCCAAAGCGCTGTGACCGGCAGCAGGGTGCGCGGGCGCAACACCCAGTCCCGTCCAGGCCCCTGCAACCAGAAATGCCGGAAGAGCAAATAGAAGGAGCAATAATTTGCGTTTCATTTCAAATCAACCCTGTTGCCGAACTCACGTTCAGATTTTTTTTTGCTGTCTGTAATTTCGTCTTGCCAATATCCACGGGTTTATAGGCCCGATTACTTGCTACCCAGGTGAGCGATTTCCGGAAATGAATCCTGGGGGAGCTGTTCACTTTGGGGTTGAGAAGATCTCTCGACCAGGTCCGTCACCTTGCGAGCGATCTTTACCATCTCATTGTTGTTCAGAGTGGAATTCACAATCTGTGTCGTGTTAGCCAGGTAGAGACGCTTTATATTTGTCTGCATGCTGGGCACTAAATTCGAATAATTGATGACCGGAATCGGCTGAACCAGACGCTCACGGAAGATGAAGTGCTGCTCGATGTCGCTGTCTTGCAAATCAGGCAGGACCTTCTGCAAAGCGGCGCGAAAAGTCTGCCATACCTGGTCATCGTTCGCGTTGAACAAGGGATCGTCCGGCGTTGTGTATTTGGGCAAATACACCAGGTGCCGGCCTGCGGTTTCGTCGAGCGAGACGAGATTTGTCATTTCGATAATCCCGGTGAAGGGAAGATCGTCTGTCAGGTTGGTGCAATAGTAAGGAGTCAGCTTGCGCCGCAGCACCAGAGCAGCACAGACCATGCCCATGTATTCAACTTCTTCAAGCTTCGATCGATAATCCGTATCGAGATCCGCCGCTACGCGGGCAAAAGCGCTGCTGGGGATGGTAGAAATCAGATGATCAAAGTCCATGCGCTGCTGGTTGGCGATGACGGTGATGCCGCCATCGTGATTGGAGCGGATTTTCTCCGCGGCAACGCCGGTAATGATTTTTCCACCCATCTGCGTGATGCATTCCACCAGGCGCGCAAACACCCTGCGATATCCACCGCGGACATAGCCCAGGCATTCCTGCTTGCTGGCGCCGGCTTCGCGGGTGGAATAAAGACGCCGAATCGTGGCCCAGATAAAGCTGGCTGAGGTCCGGTTGCGGGCTTCGCCCAGCTTGCATTTGAGCAGCGGCTCCCACATCTTCTGATAGTTTCCTTTGCCGAAAATCCGGGTCAGCCATGGTCCAATGGGCTCCTGTTCGAGCGCGAGACCGTCTTGAATGCGGGACGTATAAAGGATCCCCAGGCCAAGGCGGAATTTTTCCCACAAAGACAGGGCAGGAAAGCGCAGGAAGTCGAGCGTGGTGGTCATGGATTGGAGCCGGCCATCGGTGAAGAAGCCGACTTTGGTCTTGGTCCAGCGCAGCTCAGGCGTGAGGCCGAGATCGTCGATCAACTGAAGCAACGGAAGATCAGAGGTAAGAATGCAGTGATAGAACTTGTCCCAGTGGAAGGGGCCAAAGTCGAAACTGGTAGCCAGGCCGCCTACATCAGAACGCGCCTCAAGCACGGTCACGTCATGGCCAGAGCGCAGCAGATAAAACGCAGTGGTCAGGCCGGTGATGCCACCACCTAGAATTCCTACGTGCATTCCACGCTCGTTTTGGATTTGTTCAGGCATGAGTCGCTTAGGCTGTCCTCCAGATGATGGCTACGCCGATGGTGATTACGAGGATCGCGAGCCAGCGAGCGCGTGTGACCCGTTCTTTCAAGAACAGCATGGAAAGGACTGCGACAATCGGATAGCCGATGCTGAGCAGTGGAAAGGCGTATGAGATTTCGATACGCGAGAGGCCGATCAGCCATAGCCCGGTTGCCAGAACGAAGCAGAGTCCCCAGGCCAGCACCCAGCCTGAGAACAGAAGAGAAAGTCCAGATGGAGCAGGGCCATTTTTCGGGCTTACACCGCGCTTGAGAAACACCTGAGCGCAGGCCCCGAGAACAATGCTGGTCCAAAGCGCCGCGGTCGGCGTCATGGCTGGTCCTCCTTCGCCGAGCGATGCAACATGGCGACGCCCATGACGACAACGGCAATTCCGGTCCAGCGTCCGAGAGAGATTCTTTCATTGAAGAACATCTTGCCGCCTATGCTGACGATCACGTAGTTCAACGCCGTCAGTGGATAAAGAAAACTGATGTTCTTGCTGGCGACGGCGCGAATCCACAGGAGCGTTCCGATCCCGTAGATGGCCAGGCCAATCGGAAGAGCGGAGTGGAACAGGTATAGCGAGATTTTGTCTGCCAACGTGGCAACTGTCGCGGCGTGAGCCGCAGAACTGAGCCCCTGCTTGATCAAGAGATGTCCGCAGGCGGCCAAGGCGATGGCGCCGAACGCTGCCCACTGCCAGGAGAGGCTGGGCACGGCAAACGTCTTTGCTCCCGGCTGCGGCGCTGCTGCCTGGCGTTCGATGATTGCGTCGGTTGCCAATCAAGCCCCCACGGTTACGCTGTTATTGATCCCGCGGATCGCTTTCTGCCACTCGATGGTACGCAGCAGTCCTTCTTCGAGCGAAACTCTGGCTTTGAAGCCAAGAAGCTCCTCCGCCTTGGTGACGTCCGGTACGCGGCGGAGCACATCCTCATATTGGCGTCCGCTGATTTTGTTATAGGGAACAAATTCCAGGCGCAGCGGCTCCGGCGTCTCGCTCAGCTGGTGAATCACTCGCGCCAGCTCCACGATGGTGATTTCGTGCGTGCTGCCGATGTTGATGATCTGGTTATTGGCTGCGTCTTCTTCGAGCGCTGCCAGAATGCCGCTGACGGTGTCGGAAACAAAGGTGAAGCTGCGTGTCTGCAGGCCGTCACCGTGGATGGGAATCTGCTCGTTGCGCAGAATGGCATCGATGAAGACAGACTGCGGTCCGCCCCACCAGCTCAGGTGTTGGCGTGGGCCGTAAGAGCCAAAGATCCGCACAACCGTGACCGGGATCCCATGGTCTTCATGGAAGGCGAAGGCCAGGTGCTCGTCAAACAGCTTGGAGACGGCATAGGCCCAGCGCGGGACCGTGGAAGAGCCGATTACACTGGCGCTGGCTTCGCTGAAAGGCACATCAGGGTTCCGGCCGTAAACATCAGAGGTCGAGGTAAAAAGAAATTTAGCTTTGTGCTCGACCGCCAGTTGCAGCACGTTCAGGCTGCCCTGCGAGTTGATGAGCAGGGTCTTCATGCGATCGCCATAGCGGGGAATCTTGAAGGCGGCCAGGTGCGCGACCACTTCCACGCCTTCGGCCACGGAACGAAGCTGCTCGCCATCGGTGATGTCCAGAACATGGAAGGCGAAGCGAGGGTTCTGCAGCGCTTCGTGCAGGTTCTCCCGTTTGCCGTGGGAAAGATCGTCCACGCCGATCACGCGATGGCCGCGGGAAAGCAGAGCATCACAAAGATGCGAGCCGAGAAAGCCGGCGGCGCCGGTTACCAGAACTGTTTTGGGTGCAACTGGGTTACGCATGGGCAATTAATTCCCTCTCCTGCAAGATTTGAACGATACGGTCGGACGCCTTGCCATCACCGAAAGCAGCGAGCGATGGCGAGCCCGCGGGCGAAGCGCCGTTACGTGACCAGAGGCTGTGGACCAGAGGTAGGATTTTGGAGGGGGAGGTACCTACCAGCCGGTTCCAGCCATCGGCCAGGGTTTCGAGCCATTCCGTTTCATCGCGCAGCGTGAGACAGGGAGTGCCGACAAAGTAGGCCTCCTTCTGCACGCCGCCGGAGTCCGTCATGATGAGCTGCGCGTTCCTCTCCAGCTGGAGCATGTCCAGGTAGGGAAGCGGGCTCACGATCTTGAGGTCCCGGGCTGCCAGTAACGCCTGGTTCATTTCCCGATACTCCGGCTCCTGACTGAGCTTGTGGCGCAGGCGCGGATGCATGGCAAAGACAGCAGGCTTTTCGAGGCGGCAGAGCGTGCTCACCAATTCCTGCATACGCTCCATGGAATCGGTGTTCTCCGCGCGATGAATGGTAATGAGAATGTATTTTTGGGGAAAGAGGTTGAGTTCCTGCAAGACCGTGGAGCGCTCGGCCGCAACTTTGGTGAACATCTTGGTTGCGTCCAGCATAACGTCACCGGTAAATTCCACGTTGCGCACAATGCCTTCATGCGCCAGCTGTTCCACTGCCGATTGCGTGGGGCAGAAGAGCATGTCAGAAATATGGTCGGCGGCGATGCGATTGATTTCTTCCGGCATCGCGCGATTGAAGCTGCGCAGGCCGGCCTCTACGTGCACCACCGGTATATGAAGTTTGACCGCGGCAAGAGCGCCCGCGAGGGTTGAGTTGGTATCACCGTAAACAATAACGGAGTCCGGCCGCTCTTTGAGCAGCAATTCTTCGATTCCCGCGAGCATGGCGCCGGTCTGGGCGCCGTGATTGCCCGAGCCCACGCCGAGGTTGAAATCGGGAGCGGGCAGCGGTAGCTGTTGAAAGAAGACCTCAGCCATCTCAAAGTCGTAGTGCTGGCCGGTGTTGAGCAGGCGATGCTGAACACGGTCGTCCGTAAGAGCTTGAGCGTTATGACGCTCAACCGCCGCGCACACCATCGCCGCTTTCACAAACTGTGGCCTGACTCCGACAATGGACAAAAGTTTCTTCATAGCTGGCCGATTACTGGTTCTCCAAAAGCTGTTCGGCGGGAACATCGCGCCACACGCGGGCCGGCGATCCGACAACCACCTTGCGCGCAGGCACGTCACGTGTAACCACTGAACCGGCGGCAACCAGGGCGTCTTCTCCTAGTGTCAGTCCGGGCAGTACCGTTACATTGGCGCCGATTCTGGCGCCGCGCTTCATGGTCACGCCTTTGTGGTACTTGAAACGGTCCTTGGTGCGTCCCAAAAAGTTGTCATTGGTAAAGGTGACTTCCGGAGCGATGAAGCAGCCGTCTTCAATTTCAGAAAGAGCGGTGATGTAGGCCTCCGTCTCCAGTTTGCAGCGGCTGCCCACGCGGACTTTGTTTTCAATGGTCACGCCGCGGCCAATGATGGTGAATTCGCCGACCTCGACGTTTTCACGGATCGAAGCCATATCGGCGACCATGACTTTTTTGCGGACGATGCAGCCGCGATAGATCACGACCATGGCGCCGACCATGCAATCGTCTTCGATCACGCAGGCATCGAGGGTCTGGTCCTGGGTTACGGCGCTCAGGGCGGCCTTCATCGGCAGCTTGCCGATGACGGTGTTATCGTCAATCCGCACGTTGCTGCCGATAATACTGCCTGGATGGATAACCACCCCGCTGCCGATCCTGCAATTGGTCCCAATGCGAACGTCTTCGTGAACGACGCTGTTAAACCCCAACTGCGTACCAGCGCCTACTTGTGCTCGTGGATGGATGAAACTCGTCGTCATGATCATTCCTCAAGGAAACGGGCACACCGTCCTGCTCCATGGAGCGTTGGGCGGCCTCAATGATTCGGACCACTCGCAGTCCGTCGCGACCATCGGAAACGGGGTTTTTCCGATCGCGAATACAGTCGATAAAATGCTGGCATTCAAGCTTGAGTGGTTCGGACATTTCTACTCGGGGAATGAGAATGTCACCAAACCGGACCTGGATGGCTTCACCGTAGCTCTGCGCCGGCGGCATTTCGGCGTGATTATCGTAAATGCGGAGCTTCTCCGTGCTTTCCGTATCGTCAAATACCGCCATCTTTTCTTTGCCGACGATCGTGGTGCGCCGCACTTTGTGAGGATCGAGCCAGCTGAGGTGAATGTGGGCCATGATCCGGTTATCAAAGAACAAGCTAAGGAAGACTACGTCTTCAATTCCGTCCTGGATGTAGCTCTGGCCGCGGGCGCTCACGTTGGTGGGCTCCATGTCGAGCATGTACAGGATCTGTGAGATATCGTGCGGGGCAAAGCTCCAGAGCGCGTTTTCGTCGCCACGGATGCGGCCCAGGTTCACGCGTTGCGTATAGATGTAATAGACCGGGCCCAGCTCGCCGGAAGTAATCATCTTCTTCAAGCGGTGCACGACCGGATGGTATTCCAGCAGATGGCCGACCATGAGCTTTCGGTTCAGTTTGTCGGCCAGTTCGACCAGGTCTTCCGCCTGGCTGACGTTCAACGTAAAAGGCTTCTCGACGAAGACATCGCGGCCGGAGAGAAGGGCCTGCCGGGTGTATTGATAATGGGTGACCGCCGGTGAAGCGATGGCGACCGCATCAATGTCCTGTTCCAACAGTTTTTCGAAAGAATCCACGGGGGAGACGCCGGGCCACGCGCGCGCTGCTTGTTCGCGCCGCTTCTGGTCCAGATCAAAGCAAGAAACCAGCTTGCAAGATTTCAATTCGGCAAAATTCCTGGTCAGGTTCCAACCCCAGGCGCCAAGACCTACAGTTCCGATCCGCATATTCACTCCCGCTAAGAATTACTGTTATCGACTAAGCCGCAAAAGGATCTTTGTTGTTTCTGGTTGAAATTCCCGTGCTCACCAGCGTTCCGCGCACTCGCGCTACTGGACGGCGGGCGGGCGCAGCCTTCCATGCGCCAGCAAAGCTGGAAAGCATTTCCAGATGTGAAACGATCGTGCGCAGCACCTTCATCTTGCTGCGGCCAACAGTCCGAGCGCGCAGGACCATGGGAACTTCAGTGACGGTGTATCCCAGGCGGCCCGCGGCGATCAGGATTTCTGAAGCCGAGACAAATCCGTTGCCCCGGAAGTGGACATTACGCACTACCTCACCGCGATAGGCGCGAAAAATACTGGTGTAGGTGTAGAGCTTGAGCGGGGAAAAGAGCCGATAGAGCGCCGAACATCCCTTGCTCAAAACCAGGCGCCATGCGGCCACGCCTTCCACTCCGCCATCGGGATGGTAGGGCGAGGCAACAGCGATGTCAGCACCGGACGACCGGAGTGCAGAGAGCAACTGCTGCAACCCGGCCGGAGAATAAGTGCAGTCCGCGTCGATGGTGCAGACCAGGCCGCCGCGCGCATGCTGGAAGCCGGTACGGAACGCAGCGCCGACGCCGCGATTTACGCCGTGCTCGAGGATGCTGGTACGGAGAGCCGAGTCCTGAAAACATTGCTTCAAGCGCGGAACGGTAAGATCACTGCTGCCATCGTCGATAAAGAGGAACTCCAGCTCATATTCACTCTGCAAGAGTTCCTGCAAGCCTGAAAGTTTTTCTTTCAACTGTACGATCCCGTCTTCTTCATTGAAGATCGGAATCAGAATGGACACGAGTTCACGTTTGGCTGGCATAAAGCTTACAACTGGTCCTTGTCGTCCCTGTTTACGGTTGACGTTTGGTCCGCAGCCTTCGCGGGGTTCGGTTTTGAACTTCTGCGGCGGTCAGAAGGGATACCGACTTCTTTGAGCTTGTAGAGCAGTGCGCGATAGCTGATGTTCAGCAGCTTGGCCGCGCGCCGCCGATTCCAGCCATTGGCCTCAACCACTTTCAGGATGACTTTCCGTTCCACCTGCCGGGCTGCCTGCTTGGAAATCTCCTTGAGCGAGATTTGCCCGCCCGGAGGGATGGTGAACCGGAATACGTCGGACTGGTGTTCCACCAATTCGGAGAGAAGCGCGTCTTCGGTGCCCAACACTACGTACCGTTTCATGGCGTTCTCAAGCTGGCGAATGTTGCCGGGCCAGTAGTACTCCTGCATGCGGGCGATGGTTTTTTCTGAAGGCGGTCCCGTACGGCAGTTGTGTTTCTCGTTGTATTTCAGCCGGAAGTATTCGATCAGAGCCGGCACATCTTCCAGACGCTCACGGAGCGGCGGCATGTGCAGGCTGGCTACGTTGATTCTGTAGTAGAGGTCTTCACGGAAGTTGCCCGCGAGGATTTCTTCTTCCAGATCGCGATTGGTGGCAAAGACGAAGCGGACATTCACTTTCCGGTCTTCCTGTCCGCCGATGCGGCTGAATTCGCCGTCCTGCAGGAGTTGCAAAAGTTTGGCCTGCACTTCAGGGTTGAGTTCGCCGATCTCGTCCAGGAATAGCGTGCCGCCGTTGGCCAGCTCAACACGGCCAGGCTTGGAGCCAACAGCGCCGGTAAACGATCCCTTTTCAAATCCGAACAGTTCGCTTTCGATCAGCGTATGAGGTATTGCGGCGCAATTGACCTGCACAAACGGTTTGCCGGCCATTGCGGAATAGTGGTGAATCAGGTGAGCAATCGCATCTTTTCCCGTACCACTTTCGCCGGTGATGACGACAGGAATATCGGTGGGTGCGACTCTAAGAATTCTTTCACGCACCGTCGCCAAAGCGGAGGTTTGACCGAAGATGACCTCTTCAGGCGGCAGCTTGGGCCCCGCGGACATTCCATAGCCCGTGGAGCGCGTGTAGTTTCCCGGAAGACTGGCAGAAAGATGCATAGTTTTCAATCCGTGACTTGGTATTTGCATTCATCGCGCCAACTACTTCAAAGTCTCGGCAGGCGTGAAATAGAATTTCCGAAAGCGCTTAAGTTATTGGTTTTGAAGGAACAATTGCCCCAGGAATGAGGCAGGAAGTCCATGTACTATTGGGCAAGAGGTAGCCCTTGGCCAAATGCCAATGGGAAAACATTTTCACACTGGGAAGTGTTTTTCCATCTGAGCGGGCAAACCTTAGAAAACAAACCCGTCCGAAAAATGCAAATGCGTAAGCCAGTTTTTCTGGATGACAAAAATCACATAAAATACGTCTTAAGAATGAAACGATCTGCAGGGGTAAAGCACTAATAACTGCAAGCATTTACGGCCTCAGGTAGTAAGCTTTCGGTGGGCCGCGATGAAGAATTGTGAATTTTACGAAAATAGGAATTTAGTTGTTGATTTTGGTTCAAGACCAGACTATAGTGTTGCACATCGTATTGTACTAAAGTTCAGGTTGATTGATTGTCCAAGTGGACGATGTGAGGCCCCCGGCTTAACACAGCCCCCGAGAGTTTGATTCTTGATTCTAACGAGAACAAACCTTGTAGAGCCGAGGCAGCACGATTCGACGGAATCGGACACGTGGAAGCGGGGAAAGATGAGACTCGAGCATTTGCGAGTTTCAACAAAAGGGATCCAGCCAAAAAGGAAAGTTTGGCGTAGCGTGAAACCGCAATCGCCAGCAACTGGTCTGTATATCCTTGTCTCCATTCCTCATTTAGGCAGAAAGCTTTTTCCGTGCCTAGTCCATTCCTTAGTTTCTCTGAGTTCAATTTTTCAGCTTGGACCAGACCACTTGGTCACACGTTTTGAAATTGAGTCGGCTAACGATGTTTTTCGCAGCAACTTGTTGGCATCGTAGCGATTGGCAACTCTGGAGAATCCGCAGTGATTGAATGTCCGGTTTGTCATGTATCGGGAGTCTCTGAAGTGCACGCCCCAGAGTGTGCGGTTGCTCTGAGCGTGCCGATTGTGGACGCTCGTCCGCCGGAGTGGGCAAGGCCGGAAGAGCGAGCACGGACGGAAGAGCGGGCACAAGTACAACGTGGCGTGGAGCCACAGTTTTTCCCGCTGGTGTCAGCGGCACACGAATTCAAGACCCCTCTGGTAGTGATGTTGGGATATACCGACTTATTGCGCCAGGGGCACCTTGGGTCCATCAACGATAAACAGAAGCAGGTATTGGGTGAGATCCAGGAGAGCGGGGAGCGTCTGCAAAGGCTGATTCAGGACCTTCTCCTACTTTGCGAACTGAAAGCCGGCAAGATTGCTGCCAACGTATCAGGCAATGAGGCGACGGAAGCCAACGAAGATGTGCAATCGATATTTAATTACTGGGCTTCTTCCGCCAGGCAAAAATCTATTTCATACACATTTCATCCCGCCAAGAGGAATCCGCTGGTAAGAATGGATTCTTTAAAGCTTCAACACACGGTATCAAACCTGATTGAAAATGCCCTGAAGTTTACTCCCGCAAAAGGCCGAGTCGAGGTGAGCGTAACACCTTGCTTCTGGGAGAGACGGAAGGCCCAAAGTGAGTTCTTATTCAACCTGGAACGCCGGGCCAACTACAAGATTGAAAATGCAGTTCAGATCGACGTAAGCGACAGCGGCCCCGGAATCGCAGCAGAGCAGCACGCCAATATCTTCGGTGATTTTGTGCAGTTGCCGGGGACTTCTTCCAAAGGAACCGGGTTAGGACTGGCCATAGCCCGGCGTATGGTCGAAGCCCACGGCGGCCTCATCTGGGTGGAAAGCGAGCCCGGAAGAGGTAGCAGGTTCTCGGTACTTTTACCCCAGGTCAAGAAGGAGTCCAAGACGCAATGAGCGCGCCCAATATCCTGCTCGTCGATGACGAGCCGAGTATACTTCGTTACACCAAAACGCTTCTCGAGATCTCCAACTACCGCGTGGACACGGCCGCCAGCGGAGAGGAAGCCCTGCAGCGGATGAACAATGGTCCTGCCCCCAATCTGATCGTGCTGGACATGGTCATGCCGGGTATGGACGGGCTGCAGACCCTCGAAAATTGCAAGAGAATTCGTCCCGAACAGAAAGTTGTCATGATTTCCTGTCTTAACGACACGAACAAGGTCGTTCAGGCAATCAAGCTCGGAGCTTCCGATTACGTAGTGAAACCGTTCCAGCTGACGCAGCTGCAAGGCGCGGTCCAGCGGGCGCTTGATTCCAAGGCAACCGCCAACGTTCAGGCGACCAAATATACGGTGAAAGAAGGCGAAGAAGTGGTCGACGATCTGAACGACGATTGCTTCTTCCTGGCTGCCAGCCCGGTCATGAAACAGATACGGGCGCAGGTGGCGCTGATCGCCAAGGTTGACGTACCTGTGCTGCTGCTGGGTGAGAGCGGCGTGGGCAAAGAAATCCTGGCGCGGCTGATTCACAAGAAGTCGATCCGGGCCCACCGTTCATTCCTGAAAGTTAACTGCGCAGCGTTGCCGGCTGACCTGCTGGAAAGCGAATTGTTCGGCTACGAAGCCGGAGCTTTTACCGGAGCCAGCAAGTCCAAGCCGGGTAAGTTTGAGATCGCCAACAAAGGCACGCTGTTGCTGGACGAGATCGGCGAAATGAGCGCGCCTCTGCAAGCCAAACTGCTGCACGTGCTGCAGGACGGAACGTTCTCCCGCCTGGGCGGAAGAACGAACATCACGGCCGACGCAAGAATCCTGGCCGCGACCAATATCGATGTTCACAAGGCGATTGCTGAACATCGTCTGCGTGAAGACCTTTACTATCGGTTGAATGCCTTCACCATGACGATTCCTCCGCTGCGCGAGCGCCGCGAGGAGATTCCAGTCCTGCTGCGCTACTTCATGAACAGCATGGCGGAGAAGTTCGGCAAGAACCCGCTCCCCATTTCGGAAAAGCTGGTGCAGGAGTGCCTGCGCTTCCATTGGCCGGGGAACCTGCGCGAACTGGGCAACTTCGTGAAGCGTTATCTGGTGCTGGAAGATGAAAACATGGCCATCGATGAATTGCAGGCCAAGGGCCGGGGCGTAGAGCTGGAACCGGGGGATGGGACACCGGCTTCGCAGTCGCGCGGCGGGCTCAAGGCCATGGTCCGCAGCCTGAAGGATGATGCCGAAGCAAAGGAAATCCAGAGAGCTCTGGACAACACGAACTGGAACCGGAAACGGGCCGCGGCCCACTTGAACATCAGCTACAAAGCCCTGCTGTACAAGATCAAGCAGCATGGCCTCTCGCCGGTGTCAGGCCGTGATCTGGGACTGCGCGCCATCATGTAACTCGGGAAGACCCAACGCTGTTTCGACCGGGCTTGGCAACAGGCCCGGTTAGCGCGTCCAGACCAAGGAAGGAGTCCATGGCCAAGTATTTAGTCACCGGCGTAGCCGGGTTCATCGGCTCTTCGATCGCACGAAAGCTCGTGAGCCAGGGAAAGACGGCGCGCGGGCTCGATGATTTTTCCACCGGGAAACCGGAAAACCTCGCGGGAATGGAAGGCAAGCTGGATTTCCGCGAAGGCAGCCTGCTGGATACGCATGCGGTAGCAGCGGCGTGCGAAGGCATCGACTACATCTTTCATGAAGCTGCGCTGCCATCGGTGCCGAAATCGATTGCTGATCCGGAACTGACGAATTCAGTCAATGTCGGCGGTACGTTGAATTTGTTGATTGCTGCGCGCGATGCCAGGGTAAAGCGCGTGGTATATGCGGCCTCTTCTTCCGCATATGGCGACAGCGAAGTGCTTCCCAAGCGCGAAGACATGGTCCCGCGACCCATCTCTCCGTACGCCATACAAAAACTTACCGGCGAATATTACATGCAGGTGTTTTCTTCGGTGTATGGACTGGAAACGGTCTGTCTGCGCTACTTCAACGTCTTTGGCCCGGGACAGGACGCGAATTCAGAGTACTCGGCGGTGCTGGCCAAGTTCATCACCCAGATGCTGCGCGGCGAGGCGCCGACGATCTTTGGCGACGGCGAACAAAGCCGCGACTTTGCCTACATTGATAACGCCGTATTGGCGAACATGCTGGCAAGCACGGCCCCGGCCGAGCAGGTGAGCGGCCGTATCTTTAATATTGCCACCGGATCGCGCGTCACGCTGAACCAGACGTTTGCCATGTTGAGCAGGATCATCGGCTTTGCCGGCGCGGCAAAGTATGCTGAGCCGCGTACGGGAGACATCAAACATTCACTGGCCGATATCCGCCTGGCGCAGAACGGCCTGGGATATCACCCTGAAGTGAGTTTTGAAGAAGGACTGAAGCGGACCGTAGCGTGGTACAAGCAGCAAGCTGCCGCGCCCGCGGAAGCAGCCATGGCTGCTCGCTGAGGATTGCAAAAAACTCATTCACGGTTTCGCAACGAACTCATTCATCTGAGCGCTTGCATCAGGCGCCCTGCGGGCTAACGTTCGCCGGCAATGGCTGGTTGCTCTCCACTTTCATCCGATGGATGGGTGTAGCGGAGGAAGTGCGGCTGCCCGCGTCTTTTCCAATAGGCGGATGTGTATGAAGACGTCTTTACCCCGGACCGGAGCGCGCTGAGAAAGGTCTCTTCCACCGGGTCTACGACGATCCCAACATGTCCCGGCCACACGATCAGATCGCCTGGCTCTGGCTCGAACACGCGCTCGAATCCAGCCATACCCTCGTAGAGCATGCGCGATGGAGCATAATCGTAGTAGAGCCCGGCGCGTTCAAAGAGCCATTGCACAAAGTGGGAACAATCCAGTTCTGTGGTGTGCACCTGTTCACCCATGAGCACCAGAATTTCCTTGGCGTCGGGCGGGCGCGCATGAGAATGCAGTCCCGTGGGCTCGTCGATTTCGCTGATGAATTTTGTGGGCGCGGGACCGGAGTCGTCCTGAGCATGGAGATTTCCGGCGCCGATTGCGCCGGCAAGGATTGCCAGGAGTGTGAGAAAACCTCTCCTTTTTCGCATAACTGCTAACTTCGATGCGAGCTGTGCAATATCCAGAGCTGGATTTCTGCCACTAAAATTGGGGTCGCAATGATGCGCGAGGAAACTCCCGGGATGGCTAGCTGTCTTTAAGCTCGGAGATCATGCTGTAGGTTTTATCGAATTCCGACTTAAGCCTGGGATTAGGAGAGGCGAGTCCATCCACAACCGCTTTGGCCCATTGAAAATATTCCCGCTTGCGCTCCAGACTCCAGCCCACGGGCGGGCTGACCAGGATCGCGCGAAGGTTGGAAAGCTTATCGGCCAGCTTGAGAGTTTGCGCACGCTGTGATTTGTGCGGTGCGGTTTCAATTTGCAGGCGCTTCCGTGTTTTGTCCGGGAGCGATTTATCGTCGGTGACTTCCGCCACCAGTCCCGCGACGTCATGGCCGAAGCGTTCTGTCAGCTCTGTGAGAGATACACCGGTGTCTTCCACGGTGTCATGAAGGAAGCCGGCCATTACAAGCTCCGTGTCCAAAGCGTTACTGCTGGCGGCGATGAGCTCCGCAACCTCGATCAGGTGATTGACGTACGGTTCGGCGCCGGCGCCTTTGCGCTTCTGCTGGGCATGTTTGGCCGCGGCAAACCGGGCTGAGGCGAGAATACGCTGGATCGAAGAAGCGCAAGTGGATGGTTCATTCTGATCGGCCATGAATCTCCTTTCCGGGGAAACTATGACGCGTGCTGGGCGACAACGATTTTTGCCGTGGTAATGGCCTGGCCAACGTGACGCTGTGTATGATCAGCCACGTGAACAAGAAGGCCGCCGACCGAAGCAGGCAGCTGCTTTTTGCCGACCTTACGCTGCTCTTCCAGTTGCTGTGCGGAGAAGCTGCGAATTCTTTTGCCGCTCTTGGCAAAGGCTACGACAAGCTCGGCGGTCAGCTCATTACGCGTGGCGCCGGGATCCATCTCCTGCTTCATCACGCTGATCTGCTCGGCTGAGAGCTGTTTCCCTTCCGCGTAAGTAAGAAGACGGTCCATGCTGCGAGCGATATGACGCATATGGAAGGCCACGGGAGCGAGACCTTCGGGACGTTGGTTCAATTCGTGGTCGCTCAGGCCGTCACACCAGCGCTCCAGGTCTTCGCGGGCAAGTTCCAGGGCATGCAGCACCGCACGCTGCAGCGCGGGAACGTCAGTCAATGTGCCGCGCAGCCAGGGCTCCGGCATGTCGTTATGGGGCATCAGTTCGTCTCTCCATCATTAAGTCTCTCCGTCATTAATACGTTACAACAAAGCCGGCCGATGCGTGTTCTTGAGGGCCTTGAGCGCACCGCATTGACTTGAAGAAAAGCGCTGGATAGGCTGGCTGGGAGCGAACAAGACCAGATGAGCACAGCAAAGAAAACTTCTGGAGTGGCCGCGGTGGTGCTTGCGGCCGGCAAGTCACAGCGCATGGGTACGCCCAAGCAACTGCTGCGCATTGGGGGAAAGACCGTGCTGGAGCACACGCTTGAGAGGGTACGCGACTCGTCGGTAAGCGAGATTGTGCTGGTGCTGGGCCACGCTGCTGATGCCATCGAGAAGGAAATCTTTATCGAAGGTCTCACGATCATTCGCAATGAAGGTTATCAGCAAGGCATGGGAACTTCTCTGCGAGCAGGAATTGCGGCGGTTGGTCCTGACGCGAAGGCTGCCTTGATTGTGCTGGCAGACCAGCCGTTTGTGCAGGCGGCAACGCTAAACCAGCTGATTGAATGTCATCAGACGGCAAAGGCGCAGATCGTGATCCCGACGTTCCGCGGCTTTCGTGGTAACCCGGTGCTGCTGGACAGTTCAATCTTTCCCGAACTGCAGGAGTTAAGCGGCGACGTGGGTTGTCGCGCGATCTTTGGCAGCCACACGGAGAACATCCACAAACTGGCGGTGGACGATGCGGGCATTTTGCTGGATATCGACAGCCGCGAGGATTTTGAAAAGCTGACCCAATCCCAACCGGGTGGTAGCGCTTTGATTACAGCGCGCGAGTCAGATTTGCCACTGCTGGAGAGCAGGGAAGGTTTGGTCGCTGGAGCGCCGGAACTGGTTGTGGTCGGCCGTGATGCCGTGGCGCAGTCATTGGTGAAGTTGGGGCGCATGATGAAGTTTGCGGTGACCATAGTCGACCCATTTCTGCGACTCTCAGAGTTGCCTGAGGCCACACGGGTCTTGCACGCCCTGGATTTTTCTCTGTTTCCCCCGGCAAGTCAGCGTTATGTCGTCGTCGCCAGCCGGGGACAGTTTGATGAAGAGGCGTTGGACCAGGCCGTGGGTGCGAACGCAGTTTACATCGCGCTGCTGGCCAACAAAAAGCGAGCGCAGGAGTTGACGGCGAGCCTTCACGTACACGGCGTGGCAGCGGAGAAACTCGCCGGCATTCACGCGCCCGCCGGGCTGGAGATTGGCGCGAAAAACCCCGAAGAGATTGCGCTGAGCATTATGGCGGAGATCGTTGCAACAAGAAATCGTGTGGAGGCAAGCGCGTGAAGCCGAAAGGACCGGGATCAAAAGCGAAGGTTCTTTGCTGGTTTGTCATCATGGTTGCCGCAGCGTGCCCGGCACAGAAAAAAGACAACTGGGCATTGAACAATGCCCAGATCGGCCCGGATTCGCCAATCGAGATTGCTGTGGGAAGCTCGTTGGTTGTGCAGGTGATGTATCCCGTGCCGGATGGTCCTTTGTTTCCGCTCAAGGAAGCCGTGGTCTGGTCGATTGCGCCGTTGGTAGAGGGAATCACGATCGATGCAGCAGGAAAAATCACGGTTGCCGCGAAGGTGAAACACGGCACAACGGCCACGGTGCACGCCGACGTCGCCGGTGGCCGGAGAAAGCTGCAGGCCACGATCTATGCATTCCAGCGCAACGAGAATCCACTGGTGGGACGATGGAGCATCGATTCGAATATCGTTTGCGGCGAAGCGAATAAGCCGAAGCTGCCCGGCAAGCCCGTGGCACTTGGACCTACATGGATTTTTCACGTCGAGCCAAAGTTTTTTGTCGGCAGGGAGTACGGTATTGCCGCAGGCCTCAGACTGGCCGGCAGGTATGAGTTCGACGCAAAAGCAGGAACGCTCAAGCTGATTACGGACTTCCCGAAGAACATACCTGATATTAACTGGACTTTTGTTTTTGCGGATGCGGGGAAAACTTTATATCTGCGCCCGGTAGAGACCATAGGTGACCTGCAAGCCGGATGCAGCTACGTGCTCCGCAGGCCTTAGCTATTTGTCGCTTCACCTCAGGACCGCTCGAGATCAATTCTAAGTGTATTCAGGCTTATTTTGTGTCGCACTGGCGGATGGTTTTGTCTGATGAACCTGTGCGAGTCTGCTCCGCTTCGGCAGGGTGCACGGTTTCTTTTCTGGGAGCAGCGCTGCCGCCGCGGCGCAGCGCGACGATCTGGCTCATGATGCTGAGCGCAATTTCCTCGGGAGTGGCGGCGGCCAAGTCGAGGCCGGCGGGCGCCCAGACGCGCTCGACCTTTTCCGCAGGCATGCCGTCAGCAAGAAGATAGTCCAGAACCAGGCGCGAGCGATGGGCACTGGCCACGAGCGCAACGTAGGCGGCCTCGCCTTCGAGAGCACGCTGCAACCAAAGATGGTCGTTTTTATGCAGGGTGGCGATGACGACGTAGGTGCGCGGGCCAAAGGCGATCTCAGTGACGTCAAAGTCTTTATCGATAATGCGTTCAGCGTGGGGAAAGCTCTGGCGATCTGCCTGAGGGTCGTGCACGGTGACGGAGAAGTTCATCAGGTGGCCGAGGCCGGCGAGGGTTTCTGCAATGCGACCATGTCCGGCGATGACCAGCTCCGGTTGCGGGAGCACCGGTTCAATGTAAACGTCCATGATGCCTCCACAGGGCATGCCGACGCCCAGAACTTCATCCTGCATATCGAGCGTGATGAGCGTGGGCTGCTCAGAGCGTATGCACTTGAGCGCCTCACTGCGGACCGCGCTCTCGGCGCAGCCTCCACCAACCCAGCCCATGACGATCCTGCCATGAGAATCGATGAGCGCCTTGGAGCCGCGTCGCGCGGAAGATGAACCTTCCACTCGCACAACAGTAGCGGTAGCAAAGGGCTGGCGCAGGCTCGCGAACTCCGCGGCTTTGGAATAGAAGTCCATCTGTCGTAATGATATGCCGCATTATCCAGCGGTTCAACGAGGTTCACGCGTTCAGGGCAATTTGTTGTGTATGATTTTTACCCATGACTGACTCTGTGCCAGTGAGTTTGTTGGAAGGAGACGTATTCAAGCTGTTTTTGGCCGTGGTGGTCGCGGTCTCAGGACTGGCGGCATGCCTGTTATGGCTTCTGCGTTCCAAGCGACGCGAGTTGGCGCTTTTCTACTTTGGCATTGCATCTTTTTTGTATGGAGTCCGCCTGATCACGAATTCGGGCACGAACGCGTACCTTTTTCCAGAACACGCGCGGCTGTGGGTGCGCATGGATTGGGTCATCACCAGCCTGATTATTTTTCCTTTCATCCTGTTTTTTGTTGAGACAGTGACACCGCAATGGAGGGCGGCTGCACGCTGGATCGTGGCCGTAGCCGCGGTGGTGCAGACGCTAGTCCTGGCAGGGCGTTGGTTCGACATAAAAAAAGGCTGGGCGGAAAAGATGAACAGCGGCATCGTCTTGTTGTTGATGCCGCTCCTGTTGTTCATGCTTTTTGTCCCGCGTCGACGAGCCGACCGCAACTTGTGGATTGTACGAACCGGGACGGTGGTATTTGCGCTGTTTGCTCTATACACCAATGCTGCGGGTTTCGGTTTGATCCGCGGCAATCTAAATATTGAATACATCGGGTTTGTTTTCCTTCTGGGCTGCCTGGGCTACGTCGCCGCGAGCCAGATGTTTGGCAATGAAGAGCGGCTGCTCTCGATCAACAAGGAACTGGAAATCGCGCGGCGTATACAGTCGGGGCTGCTGCCTGACGGCAACCTTCGCATACCTAAGCTGGAGATCGCGGCAAAGTATGTTCCGGCATCATCAGTGGCGGGAGATTTTTACGACTTTCTAGTCAAAGATGGGAGAGAACTGGGGGTGCTGGTGGCCGATGTATCGGGGCACGGCGTTCCCGCTGCGCTTTCGGCGTCGATGGTGAAGATTGCCATCCGATCGCAGGAACACCAGGCTGATCAACCGGCGGAAATTCTGGGCGGGCTAAATTCGGTTTTGTTCGGCAACATGCAAGGCCAGTTTGTGACCGCCGGCTACCTTTTTTTGAATGTGGAGAAAAAAGAGCTCAGCTATGCCGGCGCCGGACACCCCCCGCTGCTGGTGTGGCGGGCGCACCAGCAGAGAGTGGAGAGCATCGAAGAGAATGGGCTGTTCCTGGGTGCGTTCCCTGAGTGCGAATACAGCACGGTGCGCGCGGGCTTTGCGCCGGGCGATCGCTGCCTGATGTACACCGATGGAATTCTGGAAGCGCCGAACCATGCAGAAGAAGAGTTTGGCGCCGGACGTCTCAAGGAATTTGTTGCGACAAATGCGAAGCTGCCGGCGAAAGAATTTTGCAATGCCCTGGTCGGCCGAGTGGAGGAATGGTGTAACCGTAGCACAGCCGTGGAAGCGCACGATGATTTGACTGTCGTGGTGCTGGATTTCAAAGCGGAGCCGTGAGGGTGGTTGTTGTTCCGAAGGCGCGCGAGAAATTTTCATCGCTGCGCGATGAACGTCTGCCTTCACCCCATCGCGCCAAAACCAGGCGCGTTTGGGACCCCGTGAAGGCCCGCAATTCGCTTGCGAATTGCGAGACGCTGATACTACGGCGGTAGCCAGCTTGGCTGGCCACCGCTGCTGTGATATAAGGGACGCCTCCCATTTTTGATAGCGTTTGTGGTCTCCGTCGCTATTGATATTTCGATGTTGAAAGAGGTGGAACATGATACCGCCAGCTTTCGAATATCTCAGACCCAAGACCGTTCCGGAAGCGGTGGCCATGCTGCAACAGCATGGTGATGATGCCAAGATCCTGAGCGGCGGCCAGAGTCTTATTCCCATGATGAAGCTGCGCCTGGCGCGGCCCAGCCATTTGATCGACATCAACCGCATCCCGGGTTTGTCGTACATAAAAGAAGATGGCGGGTTTTTGAAGATCGGTGGGTTGACGCGCGAAGCTGAGGTTGAGGCTTCATCCGTGGTGCGGCAGAAATATCCGATCTTGATAGATACGGCCACGGTGATTGCCGACCCCCAGGTGCGCAACATGGCAACGGTAGGCGGAAACCTCGCGCACGGTGATCCGGCAAACGATCACCCGGCGACCATGTTAGCGCTGGGCGCGCAGATTGTTGCTACCGGAGCGAAGGGCGAGCGGGTGATTCCGATCGACAGCTTCTTCAAGTCTTTGTTTGAAACCGATCTCAGGCATGACGAGATACTCACGGAGATTCGTATTCCCGTGCCTCCGCCAAAGAGCGGCGGAGCATATTTCAAGCTGGAGCGCAAGGTCGGCGACTTTGCTACAGCAGCGGTCGCGGTGCAGTTGACGCTGGATGGCAGCGGTGCAGTGCAGAAGATCGGGATCGGAATGACCAATGTTGGTGCGACACCGCTGCGGGCGAAAAAAGCGGAAGCGGCGCTGACCGGCAAGAAGCCCGATCCGGCGACGATCGAGCAGGCGGCAAAACTGGCGGCAGAGGAATCACAGCCCAGTTCAGACTTGCGTGGGCCGGTTGAGTATAA
Organism: Candidatus Angelobacter sp.; assembly: GCA_036557225.1. GTDB lineage: Bacteria > Acidobacteriota > Terriglobia > Terriglobales > Acidobacteriaceae > Angelobacter. The sequence continues at coordinate 3,005 of DATBHX010000139.1, read as the reverse complement.
AAAAGGATTGATCAGGGAATTCACCAAACGCGCAATTACGAAGGCGCTGGAGCGCGCAGGCAAATAGCGATCGACGCGCAGGGCTTGTACGGAGGATGGGCGATGGCAAAGAAAGAAGCAGTCAAACTCAAGATCAACGGCAAAGATCGCGAGGCGCTGGCCGAGCCAAGGCTGCTGCTGGTGCATTTCATACGCGAGTCGCTGGGGCTGACGGGAACACACGTGGGTTGCGACACCAGCAACTGTGGCGCGTGCACGGTGATTGTGAACGGCAAACCGGTGAAGTCATGCACCATGTTTGCCGTGCAGGCGGACGGCGCCGAAGTGATGACCGTCGAGGGGTTGATCAAAGATGGCGCTCTGCATCCGCTGCAGGAGGGGTTCAAGGAGGAGCACGGGCTGCAGTGCGGGTTCTGCACGCCGGGGATGCTGATGTCGACGTATGCGCTGCTGGCGAAGAATCCCAAGCCGGAAGAAGAGGAGATTCGGTGGGGAATCTCGGGGAACCTTTGCCGCTGTACCGGCTATCAAAATATTGTTAAGGCCGTGCAATACGCCTCCAAAAAGATGGCGCAGGGAGGGAAGTAATGGAACTGCACAAGACATCTCCTGAAATCAGCGGCATGGGCCACCGCATGAAGCGGAAAGAAGATTCCAGGTTCATCCAGGGCAAGGGCAGCTACGTTGACGACGTGAACCTGCCTGGCATGGTTTATGGACACATGGTGCGGAGTCCGTACGCGCACGCGCGGCTCAAAAGCATTAATACTGACGCGGCGAAGAAGCTGCCGGGAGTGCTGGCGATCATTACCGGAGAGGATCTGGCCAAAGCCAATCTAGCGTGGATGCCGACTTTGTTCTTCGATAAGCAGATGGTGCTGGCCACAGGCAAAGTTCTTTTCCAGGCGCAGGAAGTGGCATTTGTGGTAGCGGAAGACCGGTATACCGCCGCCGATGCGGCAGAGCTGGTGGAGGTCGAGTACGAAGAGCTGCCGGTGCTGGTGGATCCGCACAAGGCGACGGACCCGAGTTCGCCGATTCTGCGCGAAGATCGCGAGCAGAAGAGCAATCACATTTTTCACTGGGAGGTCGGCAACAAGGAGGCGACGGATAAAGCTTTTGCCAACGCGGCAGTGAAGTCGAAGGTGCATGCGGTCTCGCAGAGATGCCATCCCGCGCCGCTCGAGACCTGCGGCTGTGTGGCGGATTTCAACAAGGCGACGGAGAGGCTGACGGTCTATCTGACGTCGCAGGCGCCGCACGCGCATCGGACGTTGTTCGCGCTGGTCGGCGGCATTCCGGAGCAAAACATTCGCGTGGTGTCGCCGGACATTGGCGGTGGATTCGGCAACAAGGTGCCGATTTATCCGGGATATGTGTGCGCGGTGGTGGCTTCGCTGACGCTGGGTGTGCCGGTGAAGTGGATTGAGACACGCTCAGAGAACCTGCAGTCCACGGGCTTTGCGCGCGATTACCACATGACGGCTGAGCTTGCCGCCGATAAAGACGGCAAGATCAAAGCCATGAGGGTCAAGACACTGGCTGATCACGGAGCGTTCAACGCCGCGGCGCAGCCGACCAAGTTTCCCGCGGGACTGTTCAGCGTTTGCACCGGATCGTATGACTACCCCGACGCGTTCTGCGAAGTGGACGGTGTGTATACGAATAAAGCGCCGGGAGGGATTGCGTATCGATGCTCGTTCCGCATTACGGAAGCAGCGTATCTGATTGAGCGCGCGGTGGACGTGCTGGCGCTCGATTTGAAGATGGACCCGGCAGAGCTGCGGCGCAAGAATTATATTCAGCCAAATAAATTTCCCTACAAAACGCCGCTGGGTTGGACTTACGACAGCGGCAACTATGAAGGCGCGCTCGACAAGGCCATGCAGATGGTCGGGTATAAGGAATTGCGCAAGGAGCAGGAAGAGAAGCGCAAGAAGGGCGAGTTGATGGGGATCGGCATCTCCAGCTTCACCGAAGCGGTAGGCGCGGGGCCGGCGCACACGTTTGATATCGCCGGGATCAAGATGTTTGACAGCGCCGAGATCCGCATTCACCCGACGGGCAAAGCCATCTGCCGCATGGGCACCAAGAGCCAGGGACAAGGGCACGAGACAACATACGCGCAGATCGTGGCCCAGGAGCTGGGTATTCCAGCGAAAGACGTGATCGTGGAAGAGGGCGACACGGACACCGCACCGTACGGCCTGGGAACATACGCCAGCCGCAGTACGCCGACCTCGGGCGCGGCGACTGCCATCGCGGCCCGCAAGATTCGCGAAAAGGCAAAGAAGATCGCGGCGTTCCTGCTGGAAGCGAGCGAAGAGGACCTGGAATGGGAGCCAGGGAAATTCTTTGTGAAAGGCGCGCCGGGAAAAGCCAAGACGATCCAGGAGATTGCGTTCGCGGCTTACACCAACATTCCTCCGGGACTCGAAGCTGGTTTGGAAGCAGTGGACTATTACGATCCGCCGAACCTGACGTTCCCGTTTGGAACATACATCTGCGTGGTTGATATCGACAAGGGCACGGGCGAGGTCAAGGTGCGCCGGTTTGTGGCAGTGGATGACTGCGGCAACGTGATTAATCCGATGATCGTGGAAGGACAGATTCACGGCGGGCTGACAGAAGGACTGGGTATCGCCTTCATGCAGCTGATCGACTATGACGAGAACGGCAACGTCTCCGGCGGCAGCTTTATGGACTATCTGATCCCGACGGCTGTTGAGACGCCGAAGTGGGAGACCGGCAGCACGGTGACGCCTTCACCACACCATCCGTTTGGGGCGAAGGGCGTGGGCGAGTCACCGAATGTGGGCTCACCGGCTGCATTTGTGAACGCGGTGGTGGATGCGCTGTCGCATTTGGGCGTGAACCACATCGATATGCCTATTACACCGTGGAAGGTGTGGAACATCCTGCAGGAGAAGGGAGCCACGGGCTGAGCTAAATTTTGCTTTTACCTCAGCGGCTAAAGCCTGAGATTTAGCAAGTCGATATCGCAG
>DATBHX010000138.1:0-7405 GCA_036557225.1 Candidatus Angelobacter sp. | reverse complement strand
TTCCCTGCTGGCCCAGGAATACAAAACGTCTTTGCCCTGGAGCAAAGTCCACATCTTTTTTGGCGACGAGCGCTCGGTCCCGCCGGACCATCCAGACAGCAATTATCGAATGGCCAATGAGTCTTTGCTTTCGCAGGTGGCGATTCCGGGAGAAAACGTACACCGCATCCTCGCTGAGTTGGACCCTGAGCCGGCGGCACAGGAGTACGAAAACCAGTTGCGCGAGTTCTTCCATGTGGCCGGTGACGCCTGGCCGCGTTTTGACCTGATCATGCTCGGCCTGGGCGAGGACGGGCACACAGCCTCGCTCTTTCCCGGCAGCTCTGCGCTGGAAGAATCGTCACGTCTGGTGGCGCCAACCTGGGTCGAGGAAAAGAAGACTTTTCGCATTACCCTGACGTATCCAGTGCTCAATCATGCCGCGGAAGTTGAGTTTCTTGTCTCTGGGGCCGGCAAGGCGCAAATCTTGCGGGACGTTTTGCGGCCATCAACTGATTCCACGTACCCAGCGCAGCGCGTTCAACCTGAAAACGGCCGCCTTCTGTGGTTGCTGGATCAGGACGCTGCCCGTCTGCTGCAACCCTAGGCCGCAACTGTGCTGAGCATCCTGCCAAGTAGCCTATCGCCAGCGGTCAGCGTATTCATATTTGCTTTTTATTCGTATGGGGAATAGAATACGAAACATGGTGATAGGCCATGGATTCCCTCTTTCCGCAGAACGCTCCTGAAGCTCCTTTGATTGGTATCGCCCGTCTGGCGTCGGAAGGCGAGGCGCTGTCGGCAGGCCACAAGGTCGACTATATTTCGCTGGAAAACCGCAGCTTGCTCACACGCTGTACCTCGCCGCGCATGCCCTTCTACTGGATGATTAACCCGTATCGCGGTTGCGAATTTGCCTGCAAATACTGCTATGCCCGTTATACCCACGAATTCATGGAGATGCACGATGGGCTCGACTTCGAGCGGAAGATCTACGTCAAGCAGCACAGCGCCTGGCTGCTGCGTCAGGAGCTCAAGCAGGTCCGTGATGGCCAGAGCATCGCCATTGGTACGGCCACCGATCCTTATCAGCCGGCCGAGAGAAAGTTCGGCATTACCCGCGCGATCATGGAAGAATTCGCACAGCATCAGGGGCTCTCTCTTGGACTGGTGACCAAGTCTGATCTGATCCTGCGTGATCTCGATCTGCTGCAGGCGATCGCACGTAAGAACCGCTTCAGCATCCATGTGACGGTGACGACCACCAGAACTGATCTGGCGCGGGTCCTGGAACCGCGTGCGCCGCGTCCGGATCTGCGCCTGAAGGCCGCAAAAACACTGGTTGAAGCGGGCATTCACACCAGCATTAATTGCGCGCCGGTGTTGCCCGGCATCACTGATTCCCCGGCCGACCTGGAAGATCTTGTGCGCGCAGCGGCAGCCGCCGGCGTGCGGTCCGTTGCTGCAATTCCACTATTCCTGAAGCCATGTTCGGAAAAAGTCTTTATGCCGTTTCTTGAACAGAATTTTCCTCACCTGGTTGACTCGTACAAAAAAAGATTTGCCCATCGCGCCTTCTTACCTCCGGAGTACGGGCGCCGCATTTCGGCGCTGGTCAAAAAATTCGGCCGAAAATACCGCCTCGGTGAACGCTCAACAAGAGCCGGCGCAGTTGTACTTCGCCGTGAAACCAGAGATCCGCTCCAACTTAAACTTTCATTGCCCGGTCTTTCAGCGTAACCGCCAGGTTTTTCCACAAGCAGTCTGTTACCACTTGCAGGATCGATCTTTGCGTATTGCTTTCATAAGCTCCTGATAAATAAAGAGAACTCCTGCATCGGTCGATTTCGAAGAGTATTTCGTATTGGCCTTAAGTACACTATTGACCATGTACCACAGGCCATGCTAGTGTTGTACTCGAGAACAGAGGTGCAAAACAGGTTGATCTGAGCTGCAAAGTTTTTCGCTTTCGGTGCAGTCTCAATCCTGCGAAAAGCCCAGAATTCTCGAAAGATTTTTGTTTCATCGTAAAGAATTATGTGTACTATGGTACAGTCTTTCCATTGTACTAATGGTACACAAACTTCGTCGCTGACCTGTTCTCTCAGGGAGGGGCGATGATCGGATTTTGGAACGAAGAAAAATTTTAGCTGTTTCGTAACAAAAGTCGTATAGGGTTGTTGTTTTCAAGTTGTCCTTAGGGTCATGTGATTGGCATCACCGTTGTACAGCAAGAAATGTGACTATAGTTGAAACGAACGCGGGTTTGATTTCACAAGTCTAATGGAAGAAACCGAACTCCGGATTCAGCGACAGAGAGCTAGAAACCAGCCGGTTTTTTCGCGGGGAAAACAGCGGATGGGCTTTGCACGTCACCGGTACACAAAACAAGTGGCGGCAATTCATCCACCGAAGCGGGAGGTGGACTTTGCGTATTTTGGTTATTGAGGATGAGCCTAAAGTAGCACGTACACTGGTGAAGGGTCTGGAAGCGGATCACTTCGCCGTTGATCTGGCAGGGGATGGCGAAGAAGGTCTCCAGCTAGCCACCGAGATTGATTACGATGCAATCATTCTCGACTGGAACCTTCCTAAACTGGACGGTTTGACCGTCCTCAGGAAGCTGCGTAAATCAGGGTCCAACATGCGCATTCTGCTCCTGAGCGCGCGGAAAGACGTTTCCGATCGCGTTTGCGGATTGCAGGCCGGCGCGGACGATTATCTGGTAAAGCCGTTTTCCTTTGAAGAGTTGCTGGCCCGGGTCCACGCTCTTCTCCGCCGTCCCCAGGAATTGCTGGACAAACTCAGCGTCGAGGATCTGGAACTCGATCGCATGCGCCACATGGTCACACGCGGCGGCAAGCAGATCAATCTGACGCAGCGTGAATACGCGGTGTTGGAATATCTGATGCGCAATGCCGGCCGCACCGTAACCCGCACCATGGTGGTTGAGCACGTTTGGAACCTCGGGTTCGAAGGTCTCACCAACATCGTCGACGTCTATATCAACTATCTCCGCGCTAAAATCGATCATGGCTATGAAAAGCCGCTGATTCATACCGCGCGCGGAGTCGGGTACATGCTCTCCGCCTCACAATGAAGCTACTGCTGTTACGCCGCCTGAGTTTCCGGCTCGCGTTCAAGCAGACATTGACGTTCGCGCTCCTGGTAATCGTGATTGCCTGGAGCGCGTATGCTCTGCTGGCCCGCCGCATCTTTGGCCAAGTCGACGAGGAATTGCAGGACCGGTCTATTGCTGTCCGCAGCATGCTCCAGGTCCGCAGCAATGATATCCGCTGGCTGAACGATAAAGCCGATCCGGAAGTCAGGGCGCAGTTCGACAAGTCCATTCGCTTCTACCAACTCCTGGACGACACGGGAAAGGTCATTGAAGGCTCCCGGGAAATGGCGGAGCTGCGGCTTCCGTTCGACGGCCCCCGAATGGCATTGCAATCCGGCCATAATAGCTGGGAGTATTACGGCGCGCCTGGGGAAAACCATCTCCGCATTCTCAATACGCCGGTGCTTGGCCCGCGGCAGCAGCAGTATGTGCTGCGCATTGGCGTGTCGCTGGCGGAAGCTGATGAAGATTGCCGGCGTTTACGTCTCTTCATGCTCCTGCTTCTGCCGTTTATGGTTCTGGCGCATGCAATCAACGCCTGGGCCATGGCGGATGCGTCATTAAGCCGCCTGGAAAAGATCACCACCGCGGCCAAGCAGATCACACCTTTTGACCTGAGCTCGCGACTTCCCGTTTCTCATCGGCACGATGAACTGGACGAACTCAGCATTTCACTCAATGCCACGATTGCGCGCCTGCAAAGTTCGTTTCAACGGATGACCGAGTTCCTGCGCAACCTTTCGCATGAGATCCGCCAGCCGCTCACGGTGCTGCGATCGGAAACCGAACAGGCCCTGCGTATGGGCAACAGCGAAATCAACTATCGTGACACGCTCTCCAAACAGCTTGAGCACGTTGAACTGCTCGCCCGCACCGTCTCTGATCTGATGGAGTTGGCTCAATCTGAGCACGAGCAGATCAAGCTTCAATTGGAGAAGGAAGATCTTTCCGAGCTGGTGCAGGCGGCCCTGGATGGAATGCGTATGCAGGCTTCCGAGCGCAGCATACAGATTTCCGGCGCGGTACAGCAAAACGTGGTCGGCGCGTTTGATGCCGGGCAGATTTGGCGCCTTCTTCTTAACCTCCTCGATAACGCGATTAAATTCAACCGTGCCGGCGGCAAGATTGACGTCTCTCTGTCGGTTGTCAACGGCATGGCCATGGTGTCCATTGCCGACACGGGCAGCGGCATCGCGGCCGATGAGCAGGCTCGCGTCTTTGAACGCGGCTATCGCACGGCTGCGGCGCGGAAATCCAGCGTCCCCGGCACAGGACTTGGACTGCATTTTGCCCGTGCCATCGCCGAAGCGCATGGCGGCCATATTGAAGTCGCTAGTACACCGGGCGAAGGCTCATGTTTCCGGGTCTGCTTGCCGCTGCTTGCGGTCAAAGAGCCCTCAATATCCTCCTCCACGCAGCGGGACGCAACCGTCAACTGAGCCCGTGGCCAATGCGCAAGTGCGGCAGCCGGCAAGTATCGCTGTCAGATTAGAAAATTTAATGATTTTTCAATGCCGGTTGACGTCGGGGAGTTAGACAATAGCTGGCAGAGCTGATTCGGAGCTTTGGCTGTGTTGCCATGAGCTCCTGTCTTTTGGAAACTTCGCAATTTTGATCGACACTGAGCGATCAAAGGGTGGATCAGCGGACCAGGTTGGTCAGGAAAGTGGGAGGCCATGTTATTTCTTCGCAGAGTAGCCACGTTCATGCTGGCTGTCGCGCCGGTCGTAATGGGCGCGCAGACGGCGCCACAGCAAAGCAAGCCTGCGCCTCAGGCAGCTCCTCCAGCCACGGCACAGACTTCCGGCGCCGCTCCGGCCGCCAAAGCCGCTCCCGCCGCGAATTCGCAGCGTTTTGTGACTACTGAGAATTTCTATCGTCCCAGCGCCAAACCGCAACCGGGTTCTTCTGCGCCATCGCCAGCGACGCCGGCTGCTTCAGCGCCGACGGTATCCAGACCGGCAGCCAAGCCTGTAGCGATCAAGCCAAATACCGCGCCTGTACTTCCACGGCCTGCGACGCCGCCGGCCGCTCCGGTCGTCGCCCCTGCTGCGATCGCTGCTCCACGGCCCATTGCGTTGCAGCCTGCGGTGATCGCCACTCCGGCGCCGACGTCAGGCGTGGCTACGCCGGCTGCTGTTGACTATGCCGCAGGAAAGCTTACCGTGGTTGCTGACAATGCGCCGCTGGGCTTTGTGCTCAACCTTATCGCCGCGAAAACCGGTGCTGTGATTGATCTGGTTCCGGAGCTGCAAAATGAACCGGTGGTAGCCCGGCTGGGGCCGGCCTCTGTGCGCGACGTTATGTCGTCGTTACTCGATAGCCCCCGCATCGATTACATCGTGCTTGGCGCAGGGGATGAAACTGGTGCTTTGCAACGCGTTGTCGTGCGCATGCGTCATTCCTTTGGACTCTATGCGATGTCCGCTCCTCGCGCGCCACAGCCCAGGCAGGAAGACACTGAAGAGGAAAAGCTCGACCAGAACGGCCATCTCGTCTCCAGTGGTCGAACGGAGGCAGACCCTCAGCTTTCCCAGCAACAAAGAATAGAAAACTGGCAAAAAACGCGCGAGGCAATGCGCATCGCCGAGATGAAGCAGCAGGCGCAGGAGCGCGAAAACGAGAAAAATGCTTCTCCGGATCCGCCAGCTCCGCCACAGGACCAGCCTGCAGATCCTCCGCAAAACCAATCAGAGAATCCACCGCAACTCTAGATTTGATTCTTGGACGCGCTGATACTTGCGATCGGGACCTGATTTACGTTTCCGGGCCCTGGAGCGCCAGCCGCAATAATGTTGCCGGCGCAGACGCGAATTCCCCTCGCCCGGACAAGGGGAAAACGAAATAGGAGAGACTCCGAGCTAGCTTGCTGCCCCACGCATTACGTTTGCGGCCAAAAAGCCTTTGGGGCCTTTCAGGAGCTCAAATTCCACGGTTTCTCCCTCGTTGAGCGTCCTGTAGCCATTTTCCTGGATGGCTGAAAAATGCACGAAGACGTCCTCACCGGTGGAGCGCTGAATAAAGCCATACCCTTTGGCTCCGTTAAACCACTTCACTGTGCCCTTCTCTTTCACAACGCAACTCCTTTCGCCTCAGCTTCAGATTGAAGTCGCCCCTGCCACTGGGGAGACAAAGTTGTTGTTCTGCGCAGCAGCTTCGCTCCCAATTGCTTCCAGAGTCCTGGCTGCCGGCCATGGATCATGCGATGGCCACTCAGCACACCGGATATGCTTTCGTGGAGATCAACTGCTGGCAAAAACATCAACCCAAATGCGCCCTGCGAGATCGAATGCTGGGAGCTACGCATAATATTCAGGAACTCTGGTTTTTGTAAAGCTATTTGTTTTGCACCAAATACGGTGTAATGCCATTCCGCCAAAATTTCGCTTGCGAAAACCCACGAAAGTGAATGCGGATAAGGAACTTTCGTGCTTTGACTCAGGCTTTCGGCGTTTCTCGGCAAATATTCAATTCTGATAGGATTTTGAAGGAGACTGTAAATGACGCCAGGTTCCATTTCGTCACCGGTCGAGTCTTCGCCGGTTGTGGCGCAGGAATCCTCCGCCAGCAGGCTATTTTTGCGGCCATGGAAGCATATGCTTCTGGAGCGCGGCTGGCCCACCCTTCAATACCTGATGAAGACTGAGGCGCACACCTACGCTTTTTCTGTGGCTGCCAATGCCATCCTTTCATTTTTCCCTTTCATGGTTCTGTTGATGTGGTTGATTCGGAATGTCTTTCACTCCACAGCGATGTTCAACGTCGTGGTTGATCTGGTGAAGGACCACCTGCCTGCAGGGCAGGATTTTGTCGTCAGCAACCTTACTTATCTGGTGAAGTCACGCCAACGGGTCAAGATGGCGTCGCTGGTCATCTTGCTCATCACTTCCACCGGCGTTTTCGTGCCTCTGGAAGTGGCGTTTAATCGCATTTGGGGATTCGCACGGAATCGGTCTTATCTGGGCAATCAGGTCGTTTCATTGTTGCTGGCCTTTGCTTGCGGCATCCTGGCCCTGGCTTCTGTAGGGTTGGCGGCGGGCAACGAACTGGTGCTGACCTTCATGATGCGTGGCAACGAAAACATTGTCTTTCGTGCTCTGACTTTCGTGGCGCTCAAAATATTTGCCACCGCGGCCAGCATCGCCATTTTCTTTTTGATCTACTGGATCCTGCCCAATGGCAAAGTCAGGGCGAGAAGCGTATTGCCCGCTGCCGTCGCCATGGGCGTGTTGTGGGAGGTGGGGAAAATGATCTACATAAAGGCCTTGCCCCTGCTGGATTTTCAGGAGGTCTATGGCAAGACCT
>DATBHX010000137.1:0-17411 GCA_036557225.1 Candidatus Angelobacter sp. | reverse complement strand
CAGCGATGATTTTCGCCGCCACTGGTTTGGCACGCACTTCTTCAATCCTCCGCGCTATATGCGGTTGCTGGAGATCATTCCCACGCCGGAGACGGATCCTGCAGCGATTGCGACAGTCTCGCACTTTTGCGATGTCCGCATGGGCAAGGGAATTGTCGTCGCCAAAGACACGCCAAACTTTATCGCCAACCGCATTGGGACGTTCGCCGGATTGAACGTCTTCAAGGTCATGCAGCAGATGGACCTCACGATCGAAGAGGTCGATGCGCTGACTTCCAGCGGCGGCTGGACCAAGGCAGCAACGTTTCGCACCATTGATCTCGTTGGCCTCGATGTGCTGGGCAGCGTGGTGACCAACTTCAGCAAAAACGTGCAGGATGAGCGCAACGACCTGAAGCTGCCCGATTTCTTCAAGCAGATGCTGGAGCGCAAGCTGCTTGGCGACAAAGTGAAGTCCGGCTTCTATAAGAAGGTAAAAGGCCCGCAAGGGGAAGAGCGGCTCGCCATCGACTGGAAGACGCTTGAGTATCATCCGGCGCAGAAGCCGAAGTTCCCGGCGCTGGAGATGGCCAAGAACATCGAAGACATGGGTGAGCGGCTGCGCACTACGCTCGCAGGCGATCCTCGCGATAAAGCCACACAGTTCATCTGGACCACGCTCTCCGATCTTTGGGCTTACTCCGCCAACCGCATTCCGGAAATTGCGGATACCGTAGTGGAAATCGATCAGGCCATGCGCATGGGTTTTAACTGGGAGGCCGGGCCTTTCGAAGTCTGGGACCTGGCCGGTGTTGAGCCGACCGTGGCGCGCATGAAGAAGGAAGGCAAGCCGGTTCCGGCGAATGCGGAAAAGCTGCTCGCCGCGGGCGCTGGATCGAAGACCTGGTACAAAGATGACCCTTCGTCGCCGTCCGGTCGCGCTTACTTTGATCTGCGCACTGGAAAATATCAGCCGGTGCCGGTTGCGGAAGGCGTGTGGTCCGTCTCGACGGCCAAGAAATCACACGGCGTGGTGAAGAAGAACGCCGGTGCGTCGCTGATCGACCTGGGCGACGGCGTGGGCTGCATCGAGTTCCACACCAAGATGAACGCACTGGGCGGTGACATTGTGCAGATGGTCACACAGTCGCTGAAGACCGGCGGGATCGGCGACCAGTTTGACGCATTTGTCATCACCGGCGACTCGGCAAATTTTTCGGTCGGCGCCAATTTAATGATGCTGATGCTGGCTGTGCAGGAAGAAGAGTGGGATGAAGTTGATATTGCGATCAAGCAGTTCCAGGGTATGACGCAGGCGGTCAAGTTCTGCACCCGGCCTGTGGTTACGGCATCGTTCGGCATGACGCTGGGAGGCGGCTGCGAGATCAACCTCCACTCCGCTGCGCGCCAGCCGCACGCCGAACTTTATATGGGCCTGGTGGAAACCGGTGTCGGTTTGCTGCCCGGAGGCGGCGGCTGCAAAGAGATGCTGTTGCGGGCGCTCGACAACGCCAAGGCTGTGCGGCCTGATGGCCGCGGCGAATCGGTTGAGGTGATGGAAGGGCTGAAGCGGATCTTTGAGACTATCGCTATGGCCAAGGTCTCGACCTCGGCGTACGAGGCGCGCGGGCTCGGCTTCCTTTCCGATGGCGACATGGTCTCGATGAATCGCGAGCGCATTCTGGCCGATGCCAAAGATCGCGCGCTGGAACTGGCGCGCGCGGGATACAAAGCGCCGTTCCCGCGATCGGACATTCCCGCGCCGGGTGAGAACGTGCTTGCTACTTTGCGGCTGGGAATCCATCTAATGAGGCAGGCGGAGTACATCAGCGATCACGATGTAAAGGTCGCAACCAGGGTGGCCGAGGTGATCTGCGGCGGCAACGTGACGCCGGGAACGCCGGTGAGTGAGCAATACATTCTCGACCTGGAGCGCGAAGGCTTCAAGTCGCTTTGTGGAGAAAAGAAGACGCAGGAACGGATTCAGTTCACTCTTAAAACCGGTAAGCCGCTGAGGAACTAGTGAGCAAACGCGGCCTGATCATTCTGGGAGTTATCGCTCTTGTGGGTACGTGGCTTTTTGTGGTGGGCTACGAGTTCCTGGAAAAGGAAAACGCTCTTTGGCAGCAGAAGGTGAAAGCGGCCAGGGAAGACCAGCGCAAGTGCGAGGCGCGGCTCTCAAAGTTCAGGAACTTTGACCAGTTCCGCACCAGCATACGGCTGCCGTACACGTCGGATCTGTCGCCCGAGCGGTGGACGCAGAAATTCGATACGTTGCGTGCGGGCATGAGCGAAGCGGAAGTCGAGATCATTATGGGCGCCCCGGATTATGTGCGCTGTGTGGTGAGCGAAAAAGGTGATGCTTTCATGGGATCGTATTGGCAATACGAGATTGCCATTGCCAGGGACCCTGCGAATGACGCGGAGAACAGCTTCATTGTGGCCACGTTTGGGCCGGATGGAAAGCTGCAAGACAAGAAAGCGCTGAACATGCCGCCCAAGCCGAGTCCGACGCCCAGCGCAGTGCAGACAACAACCCCGGCGGAGACTGGTTCGCCGGCGCCGAGCGCGACACCAACTCCGGCAGCGGTTTCGGCGGCGACTCCGACTCCGGTTGCAACGCCGGTGCCGTCACAAGCCACGCCGTCGAACGCAGCAACACCGAGTCCGACGCCACAGTAGATTGGGAGCGCCGGAGGCGCGAAAGAAGTTAGCCCAGCGCGTAAGCGCTGGGTGAGAGTAAGAAGAATGTTGAGCCCCGGAGGGGCGGCACTAAATTAACGATCGCAGGCGAGGGCGCCTGCGCTCCACAGGTATGTTAAGGGCTAAACGGCTCATTAGCCAGGAGCTAAGTATGAGAGACGTCGTTATTGCAAGTTCAGTTCGTACAGCAGTAGGAAAATCGGGCAAGGGTACGTTGCGGGCCACACGGCCAGATGATCTGGCGGCCGTCGCCATCAAGGGCGCGCTCGATCGCATTCCCCAGCTCGATAAAAAAGAGATTGAAGACGTGATCATTGGTTGCGCCACGCCGGAAGCCGAGCAGGGCATGAACGTCGCCCGTATCGCGTCGTTGCGCGCGGGGTTGCCGGTGGAAGTCTCGGCCATGACCATCAATCGCTTCTGCTCTTCGGGGTTGCAGGCCATCTCACTGGCGGTGGATTCCGTGGCGGCGGGCCGCGCCGAGGTCGCGATCGGCGGCGGCACGGAATCGATGAGCATGATCCCCATGGGCGGCAACAAGGTTTCAATCAATCCGTGGCTGGTCGATCACTATCCTGACTCTTATCTTTCCATGGGTCTGACGGCGGAGCGGCTGGCCAAACGCTTTGGCATCACGCGCGAGCAGGCGGATGAGTTCTCGCTCAACAGCCACAAGAAGGCGATCGCGGCGATCCAGGCGGGGAAATTTGAAGATGAGATTGTGCCCGTGCCGGTGAGCTTTACCACGCCGAATGGGTCCAAGCCCAAGCGCATGGAGATCGTTTTCAAGGTCGATGAAGGGCCGCGCGCGGACACCACGATGGAAGCCCTGGCCAACCTGAAGCCGGCGTTCCACGCCAAGGGCTCTGTGACGGCGGGCAATTCGTCGCAAACTTCTGACGGCGCGGCGGCGACGGTGGTCATGACTGCCGACAAGGCCCGGCAGCTCGGCATCCAACCGATGGCGCGCCTGATTGCCTTTGCCACAGCAGGTTACTTGCCAGAAGAGATGGGGCTTGGACCTGTGTATGCCATTCCCAAAGTACTCAAGATAGCGGGACTAAAGCTGGAAAACATTGATGTGATCGAGTTGAATGAAGCTTTCGCGGCACAGGCCCTTTCTGTGATTAAAGAAGGCGGGCTCGATATCAGCAAGATCAACCCGAATGGCGGGGCGGTGGCGCTGGGGCATCCGCTGGGCTGTACCGGAGCGAAGCTAACGGCGACGCTGCTGCGCGAACTCAAGCGGCGGAACGCCAGGTACGGGATCGTGACCATGTGCATTGGCGGCGGCATGGGCGCGGCGGGGATTTTCGAGAAGTTTGCTTAAAACACATCTACCACGGAGACACGGAGGCACGGAGGAAAATGAAGAACAAATGCATGCTCTTCTCCGTGTCTCAGTGCCTCCGTGGTAGGTGTTCTTAGAGGAGATTTATGGCAACAGCAACAGTCCCGAACAGAACCAAGCTGGCGGGCGGAAGCTTTTTAATCGACGAGCACTCGACCGATCAGGTGTTTACGCCTGAGGACCTGAGCGAAGAGCACCAGCAGATTGCGCAGACCACGGAAGAGTTCGCGAAGAACGAGATTCTGCCCAACGTCGAGAAGATCGAGCACAAGCAGTTTGATGTGACGCGCGCGCTGATCCGCAAGGCATGCGAGATCGGCATTGCCAACGTGGACATCCCGGAGCAGTACGGCGGCTCTGACATGGACAAGATTTCTTCGGCCATCATCGCCGAACACATGTCCGTGTCTGGCAGCTTCAGCGTTTCGTTCGGCGGACACACCGGGATTGGCACGTTGCCGATCGTCTATTTCGGTACGCCGGAACAGAAGGCCAAATATCTGCCCAAGCTGGCGACGGGCGAACTGCTGGCGGCGTACGCACTTTCAGAGTCAACCTCGGCTTCCGATGCGATGAACGCGCGGACTAAGGCCGTGCTCTCGCCTGACGGCAAAGAGTGGATCCTCAACGGCGAGAAGATGTGGATCACCAACGGTGGCTTTGCCGATGTGGTGATCATCTTCGCCAAAGTGGATGGCGAAAAGTTTTCGGCGTTTATCGTGGAGCGCGGTTTCCCCGGTTTCCAGTCGGGCGCGGAAGAAAAGAAGATGGGCATTCGCGGGTCGTCGACTACGCCGATCATCCTGAATGACTGCCGTGTACCCAAAGAGAACTTGCTGGGCGAGATTGGCAAAGGCCACGTGATTGCCTTCAACACTTTGAATATCGGCCGCTACAAGCTGGGAGCGGGCGTGGTGGGCGGCGCGCGCAACTCTCTCAACAACTCCATCGCTTACGCTAAACAGCGCAAGGCTTTCGGCAAAACGCTGGCGGATTTCGGGATGATCCAGGAGAAGCTGGCCAACATGGCGGTGGGTGTTTACACCGGCGAATGCATGTCCTACCGCACGGTGGGCATGATTGACGCGGCGATGTCGGAGATCGATAAGAATTCGCCGGACGTATATAAGGAGACTGCGAAGAATATTGAGGAGTACGCGGTCGAGTGCTCGATCCTGAAAGTATATGGTTCGGAGATGCTGGACTACGTGGTGGACGAGACGGTCCAGATTTATGGCGGGTACGGGTTTGTGGAGGAGTATCCGGCGGAGAGGGCGTATCGCGACTCGCGCGTGAACCGCATCTTTGAAGGCACCAACGAGATCAACCGCATGATCATCACCGGCTGGCTGCTGAAGCGCGCGATGAAAGGCCAGCTGCCGCTGATGCCGGCGATCAAAAAGCTGACCGACGAGATTATGTCAGGACCGAGCACGGCTGAGCCGCTGGAAGGCCCGCTGGCGGCCGAGCGTACGCTGGTCAGCAACGCCAAGAAAGCCGGGTTGATGCTGGCCGGCGCGGCGGTGCAGAAATACATGGCAGCGATTGAGCAGCAGCAGGAGATCCTGGCCGCGATCGCCGACATGGTGATTGAGCTGTATGCCATGGATTCGGTGGTGCTGCGCACGCAGAAACTGATTGAGCGCCAGGGCGAGGCCAAGTCACAGCTCGCGATCGCCATGACCCAGGTGAGCCTTACGCATTCGCTGGACAAGGTGGAAGCGGCAGCGAAAAAGGTTGTGGCCGCGGTTTCCGAAGGCGACATGCTTCGCACGCAGCTGGTAATACTGCGCCGGCTGTTCAAGCATGAGCCTTTCAACGTGATCGCGCTGACTCAGCAGATCGCCAACCGGCTGATTGATGCGGGAAGGTATGTAAGGGCGTAAGGCAGGACTTACCACGGAGACACGGCGGCACGGAGGAAATCCGATAAGGAATAATTGTGAATCATCCTGTGGCTGGCGGACATCTAGTTCGCCAGCCGCAGACTTTTTATGAACACTGAATCGAATCGCATTGCCTACGCACTTGCTTCCGCCATCGGTGGAGACGCCTGGTACGGCGACTCGCTGCGCAAGATCCTCGACAACGTAACCGCCGAGCAGGCACAAGCAAGGCCGATCGCGAACGTGCACACGATCTGGGAACTGGTGGTGCATGTGGAAGCGTGGGTCAAATTTTGCCAGGGAGCGATCGAGGGCGTGCCCATTCCGGCGTGGGCCACAATGGCCAAGGAACAGGATTGGCCGGTGGTCGGCGATACCAGCGAAGCCGCCTGGAAGCAGGCCGTGACTTCATTCCTCGCTACTCACCTGAAGCTGGTGGAGATGATCGAGGGCTTCAGCGACGATCGTCTTGACGCAACGGTCCCGGGGCGGAGCTATAACTTCTATCATCTTTTACAGGGCATGATTCAGCATGCGGTCTATCACGGTGGACAGATCGCGTTGTTGAAGAAAACGCTCGCTTAGATTTCTCTGGCGTTCGATCTCACGAAATAAGGTTTACTCAGACTTTGCAAACACCCTGCCGGTCATCTCCTGCGCCGGCGCGCCTCCGGCCATTTGCTGGGCTACGATCATCTCGCGTGCTGCCGGACGGATCGCGGGAAGTTTCATCCCGAAGACAATCGCTCCGACGATCGCAATGCTGCCCCCGATGGCAACGGTCCAGGTGGGTCCGAGCTTGTGGGCCAGGCTGCCGGCGAGAAGAGCTCCCAAAGGCGCCATTCCCATAAAGGTCATGGCATAGACGGACATCACGCGTCCGCGCAGACGGTCGGGAACCATGCTTTGGATCAGCGTATTGGAAGACGACATCTGCAGCATGGCCGCGAATCCGGCGGGAATCAGCAACACCGCGGAGAGCCAGAGCGAGCGAGAAAAAGAGAAGAGCACCAGAGAGGCGCCGAACGCAGCGCAGGAGATGGCCACCCATTTGCCGAGCCCGCGCACGGTGGTCCGGGTCGCCAGCGTCAGCGCGCCGCCCAGAGCGCCAATGCCGGAGCAGCCCATGAGTAGTCCCAGAGCCTTTGGTCCGCCGTGAAGGATCTGGTCGGCAAAGAGCGGCATGAGCACCGCATAGGGCAGGGCGGTGAAGCTCACCAGACCAAGCAGCGACATCAATGCCCGCACCGGCATGCTCTTGGCGACGAACTGGAAGCCTTCAATGATGTTTTCCAGCGGAGAGCCTTCAATCGCCATACGTGGGCGGTCCATTTTCATCAACAGCAACCCGATAATGACCGCGATGAAACTTATGCCGTTGGCAAAGAAGCACCAGCCTTCGCCGATGGCAGCGACGACAATACCTGCGGCTGCCGGCCCAATCACGCGAGCGCCGTTGAACATGGACGAATTCAGAGCGATGGCGTTGACCAAGTCGGCGCGGGCCACCATGTCAACCACGAAGGCTTGCCGAGCGGGGAGATCCAGCGCGTTGACCACCCCAGTGAGCGCGGCCAGGGTGATGATCTGCCAGATGTGTACGCGATGCGAGAGCGTGAGCCACGCCAACATAAAGGTGAGGACCATCATGCTGGATTGCGTTCCGACCAGAAGCTTGCGGCGGTCGTAGCGGTCGGCCAGCGCGCCGCCAATCGGCGCGAGCAGAAAGACAGGGATCTGGGCGGCAAAAGCGACCGTTCCCAGCAGCAGAGCCGAGCCGGTGAGCCGGTAAACCAGCCACGATTCGGCGATCTGGTCCATCCACGTTCCGATCAGCGAAATGAGCTGGCCGGAGAAAAAGAGCTTGTAGTTGCGATGGCGGAGCGCGCGGAAAGTTTCGCGCAGTCTTGAAGATGGAGCTTCGCCGATGGTCTCTGAGCTGTCCACGCCCATTGGATGCAGCGGGGTCCGAGCAGGATATGAAGAACCGTCAAGAGGATTTTATGATTTTGGGAAAGCGATAAAAAAGCCCAGACCTTGCGGTCCGGGCGTTTTCTGTCTTACGTTGAGGTTTTAGTTGGGGCCGCCGTTACCGAGACCGTTGCCGTTGTTCCCCTTACCGTTGCCTTTTCCGAGTTGTTTCACCAGCAGGCGAATGAACTCGGGAGCGTTGGGTGTTCCCACACCGGTCACGTTGTCCCAGCCGTTGTCCACGGTGAGAGAGCTGTCTGTACCAAAGGTGAGATTGAAGATCGCCCCACCGCCGCCTGCTGCCAGCGAGCTGATAAAGCGGCGCGTGTTAAACAGCGGTTGCGAGATGTCCGCCGGAGTCAGGTTGATGGTCCCATTCGGCGTGGTGATCACGCCGGTGACGTTTCCGGGCGAATCGATCTGCCGAATGTCATTGATGGAGTCCTCGGAAAGTTCGTAAATCGTCTGAGCCGCCTGGCCGATGTTGCCGCCGCCTGCCGCCTGGGCGCCAATGGTCCAGAGAGCTGAGAACAACGGGCAAGCCAGACTGGTGCCGCCGATGATTTCACCCACCTGCCGCCCTCTGCTGGTGATTACGATCTCCACGCCCGTCTGCGGATCAGCCAGATAGGAGATATCCGGCTGTTGCCGGAAATCGCCAGGCTGTCTGCGCTGGAAGTGCTGCTTGGCAAAGACCTGGCTGGCGCCTCCGCCTGCACCGCCAATGAATCCAAGACCTTCATTCGGATTGTTGTCCGGGAAGGGGAAGGTTGCTGCCGAGTTCAGCAGCGAGAGATTGCCGCCCCAGCCGGTTTCAAAGTTGCGCGTGTCGTCAGGATTGACGAAC
Source organism: Candidatus Angelobacter sp. (assembly GCA_036557225.1). Taxonomy (GTDB): domain Bacteria; phylum Acidobacteriota; class Terriglobia; order Terriglobales; family Acidobacteriaceae; genus Angelobacter. The sequence continues at coordinate 8,674 of DATBHX010000137.1, read as the reverse complement.
AAGCTGGTTCCACCGATCGAGGTAGCAAAAGGTGAACCGGAAGGATAGCTGACCGTGGTGACGCCGGGACCTTCTACGTCAGAGAAGTCGCCGTCATCGCCGGAGGAGTAGTTCACAGAAACACCGGCGGCTGCGCCTTCGGCGATCACAGCTTCAGTCGCCGCCAGCGTACCGCCGTCAATGAGGTTTTCCTCGGCGCCATAACTGTTGGAGATGGCTGGTCCAAGGTTGTGCTCAATGGCGAACTGCACCGCGGCGTTCAGATTAGTGAAAGAATTGTCAGCCGCGATCACCAGAGCAATCTTGGCGTTGGGGGCGACAACGTGGGCCCATTCAACGTCCAACGTGGTCTCGGTGGCGAAGCCGCCATTTTGGCGCGGCGGCACACCGGTGACGTTCACGTTGAAAGTCGAAATCTGTGCGGGAGGCAGCCCAAAGACGGCGTCAAACAGGGCTACATCCTTTGCCAGTGTGGGTGAGCCGAATGCATCCACGATGACGATCGTCTGTCCGGTTCCATCCAGGCCCTGGCTGAACAACGAATTGAAGTTATACGCTGTCTGCAGGTCCGCGGGCTGGAAGAAGCAGCCTTGATACGCCTGGCCGGTGTAGGTGGCGGTGTTGACGCCATCAGTAATCGTGGCCGTAGCGGCGGGGCCAAAGCACTGCGTCAAGGCAGGCGTGTTGGGAGCAGGGCTCGCAGCCAGCGGAATTGAATCAAGCAGATTGCCTGAGGCATCGCGCGCGATGATGTTGTGCGGCTTGGCCATCACTTCGGTCAATCCGCTTACAGCGCTCACGCTCGCGCCGGCCGGCTCATCCACGACGGGATTGCTGACATTGGCGCGTACGATATTTCCGTTCACCATGAACTGATCGAGCCGTGTGTGCAGCGCGCTTTGGATGTTGCCCACGGTGCCCTGCACGGTGATGGAACGACCATCAGAATTCAATACCGTCAAATTGTGTGCGGTCAGGAAATTCTGCACGGTGGCGGCGGAGCCGGCGGTGGCGCCAAACTGTGCCTTGAACTGGTCCGGCGTAAGCCACTTCTGGAAGTTGGGAGAGGTTGGATCATGAAGCTGCTGGATGAAGCGGGAAAGCTGGTCCTGGTTCTTGCCCTGAAGGTGGACCTTTACGGTGATGACCTGTGAGGGATCGGCTGGTCCCATGTCGGGAGCGGTTTGGACAAACTTGGCCGTGTGGTTGGGAATTTCACGGGCGAGAGCGTACTGAGCTCCGAGGGTCAGAGCCACGATAAACAGCAAAATGAAGAGGAACTGGGAGGATTTCCTTTGCATCTTTCCACCTCTGGTAGAGTGCTCGGAAGTCCCGGAAGTAAAACTTCGGCCAGCCATTTTCAACCAAAGTTGCCGGATTTGTCGAGATGTGATGCTGAAGAAATCGCCAGTAAATTTGAGCCCGCACTGTTGGTTCGTAAGATAAAAGGGTTAAGGTTTGTAAAGATGCCTGCCCAGTATGGAAAATGTTTTACGACTCGTCATAGTAGAAACCAGTTCCTGAGGTTTTGGGATGTTCCGTACTGCGCGAGAAGCAGAACGCACTCTTCGCACCTGAATGAGGATTCATCGCCGACGATCTCTACAAAAACCGGAATGAAACTATATGGGTGTTGGAAGTCGAGTTATGCAATTTTCTAGTTTGCTGCAACAAATTGTTGCGAGTAACTATCCAATGGTCCGCAAGACATTTCATCCCAACTAAAAATTTTTGCCAGATTCGCTAGTCAGTTGCACCGCTCACGTGCGCAGCGATTAAAAATTCTGTTTTTTCATCATCTCTCGATTGCAGAGCTGGCCAGAGTAGGCGTATCGTTACAAGGCCCCTGCAACTCTGAATATGTTCGCTAGGAGATGTGAAAACAAATGAGACCCTCTCGGAGCACCCTACTGTTTTTAGCTTTGGTTTTCATGATTGCCTTCACCGCCGCGGCCTACGCGCAATCAGATAACGCACTTGCCCATGCTGCCATCGCCAATGGTCAAGCAAACCTTGGCGTGAGCAATGATATCGGCCCCGTTAACGTAAATTCGGGTTTTCCCGGAATGTTGACGATCGGTTCCAGCACGGTTCTTGATGCCAATACCGGCGCCGTTGTCAGCGGCCTGAGCGGAAGCTCCGGCCTGAGCAACAAGTCCGTTCCGCTTGGTGGCGGCAACGACGATAATTTTGCTGCGCCTGATAAGCGTCCCAACGTATCCACCATTGACGGTTTAACTACGATCGCTACTTTCTCCGGAGCTTTTGTCGCCCAGGCCGGCCCCAGCTCTGGCCGCGACTTCCGGTTCACCATGGTCGGCAATGATCCCAAGCTCGGCGGCACCACGGTGTATCCGGGCAACATTACCGAAGTAGATCTGCAGCTGCTGAACGCCGATGGCTCCGTTTTCCAGACGGTGCCCTTTGCACCTTTTGAGCATCTGACTTTGGAATCGCCGCTCTTCGAGCCGCTCGACTATCGCTCTGGACATAACGTTGAATTTACAGATGCCGTTCATCGCGCCCAGTTCTTCAATGTGATGAAGAACAACTGGCACACTCTGATCATCCCGAAGGTGGTTGACCGGGTGACCATCACTGTTCCGTTCTTCGTGAATGTTCAGTTGAGCAACGGCACGATTATCCAGGCGCGCTCATATTTCACCGGCACGGCCGCTGACGGGAGCACCTTTGTGCTCATGCTGAGCCCGCTCTTCAATTTCTTCTTTGACAACGTTGTGGTCAACGAAATCAATCTGGGCAATTTCACCACCAACGGCATGAACATGTCGCTGTTCCCGAACACCTTCCTGTTCAACCTGAACGTCAACAACCCCAACACTCCCGGCGGATGCTGCGTTCTGGGCTTCCACACCTTCTTCCTGGACAGCGGATTCCCCGAGGATCGCTGGATCACCCAGTACGCCAGCTGGATCTCGCCCGGACTCTTTGGCGCCGGATTCGAGGACGTGACCGCGCTGAGCCATGAACTGATGGAATCGTTCGGGAACCCGTTCGTCAGCAACTCCACGCCGAACTGGCAGTTCCCGGGAGAACCGCCGACTGCCAAGGTTTGCCAGGCCAACCTTGAAGAAGGCGATCCCATTGAGGTATTGGCCAACGCAACCGCAGCCATTGAGGTCAAGGAGAAGAAGTTCGACTTCATTTATCACCCGCAGAACATTCCACTCCTGCAGTGGTTTGAGATGGGTGCGACCTCCAGCGCAATTGACGGCGCATTCAGCTTCCCGGATGAGACCGTATTGCCGCACTCAGCCCTCCCCTGCCCGCAGTAAGCTGTCAGGACCAAGGCGGTTTGAAGGCGCTGGAAGTTCCAGCGCCTTTCTTTTTCATGCATTTCTGTTTGGCCGTTTTGTCACGATCGCGCCCGGTTGCAATACGTCTGCAAAAAAGCTAGTCGGTCAGTTTTCTTTGATTCATCGCTAACGCGATGAACGTCTGCCCAAAGGCCCGCAATTCTGGCGCGCCAGGATTGCTAGACGCTGATACGGTAGTGGGTCAGTTTTTCAAACTAACCGACTACCGCGAAAGAGCAGGGACTTTGGATTCAGAGAACAATTTGCATCCATTCCGACGTCCTGATAATCTAACTAACTGGTTAATTAATTCGATTTGGGCGTCACCTCCCGTTGCATACGCCAACAAAAGCCGGGCCGGGAAACAATGAACCTGCAAAGCGTGCGTGCTGCATCTAAATTTCGATACAACGGCAAGAAGGGAACGATGAAGGCGAAGGCTGTCCGGTCAATTTTGTTTTTTTTGCTTGCTGCAATCACTGTACGCGCGCAAACTCCACTGACGACGCCGGAGCCTGGTCCCACTGAATCGCAAGCGCCGGCGATTACGGTAAGCCAGACGCCTGCGCTCGATAATTTCAACGGTAGTGGTTCGGTAGACAAGCTTGTGCCCGGGGTGCTTCCGCTTACATTGCTGGATGCGATGGACCGCGGGCTCAAGCACAACCTGGGTCTGTTGCTTTCGCAACAACAGACCGACCAGGCGCGGGCGCAGTATCGCAGACAGTTGAGCTACCTGCTGCCGAATATCTCCGGCAATGTCAGCGAGTCGATCAACCAGATCAACCTGGCGGAATTCGGCATTCCGTTGCCGCAAGGGCTCAGTTCGCCGGTGATCGGGCCGTTCGGGATTTTTGATGCCCATGCCAGCCTGAATGAAACGCTGCTCGACTTCAACGCGCGCAACAAAGTTCGTGCCGCGGCGGAGAATGAGAAGGTCGCGAAGTTCACCGTGCAAGATGCGCGCGAACTGGTGGTTCTGGTGGTAGGAAACCAGTACCTGCTTACCCTTGCCGATGCAGCGCGTCTGGATACGGCCAAAGCCCAACTGGTTACCGCGCAAACGATCTTTCAACAAACCGGCGATCTCAAGAAGGCCGGCGTAGCCGCGGGCATTGACGTATTGCGCGCGCAGGTGCAGATGCAGACACAGCAGCAGCGCGTACTGGCGGCGCAGAACCTGTTCGAGCGTCAGAAGCTGCAACTCGCGCGCACCATCGGCCTGCCGGTGGCGCAGCAATTCGAGCTGAAAGACACGATCCCTTATGCCCCGCTTGCCGCGTTGAACTTTGATGAAGCGCTGGCGCAGGCGTACAAACAGCGGCCGGAGTATCTGGCGGCGCAATCTCGTCTGCGGGCGGCGGAGCTGGCGGTGGCGGCAGCCAAAGGTGAGGCGCTGCCGACTGTCCAGGTCAACGGACAGCTGGGAACGGTGGGTCCTTCGCCGGGCGGTTCAGAGACGATTTACAACCTCTCCGCCGGATTGCATATCCCGATTTTTCAGGGAGGGAAAGTGAAAGCTGACGTCGCTCAGGCGGAGGCGCAGCTGCGGCAGAGCCGGATGCAACTGGAAGACCTGCACGGCAGGGTGGAGTTTGAGGTCCGCTCCGCGCTGCTTGACGTGAAGACTTCCGAAGACCAGGTTGCTGTAGCCAAGCAACAGATCGAGCTGGCGGCGGAACAACTCAAGGAAGCTCGCGACCGCTATGCCGCCGGAGTTTCGGGAAGCCTGGAAGTGGTGCAGGCGCAGGAAGCCGTGGCTTCAGCCAACGACAACAACATTCAGGCGCTCTACACGAACAATGTCGCCAAGCTCTCGCTGGTGCGAGCGCTGGGGGAAGCAGAGCAGCGTACAAGAACTTTTCTGGGAGGAAAATAACGTGGCCAACCCGGTAAAAATATCGCCACAGTATGACGAAGCGGAAGATGTGAAGCAGCCGGCAGGAGCTGCAGACCGGCCGGGCGCCGAAGAGCGGAGCGCAGAAGAGCAGCGGCGCAGCTTTGCCGGGCGCAAGCTGGGATACTTCCGTACGCATCCGCGGGCCAAGTGGGTGATTGCGGCAGCGTTGCTGGTGCTGATCGCCGCCGGCGCTTACGTGTGGCATTACTACTCCATTCGCGAGTCGACCGACGATGCGCAGGTCGATGGCCATATTGATCCCATCAGCTCGCGCGTAACCGGAACGGTGCTGCGCGTCCTGCATGACGACAATCAGACTGTCGAAGCGGGGACGCTGCTGGTGGAGCTTGATCCTAAAGATTATGAAGTTGCTGTAGACCGCGCGCGCGCCGACCTGGCCAATGCGCAGGCCAATGCGGTGGCGGCGCACGTCGGCGTGCCGCTGACGCAGACCACCAGTTCCAGCCAGCTGGCCGCGGCTGACGCGGCAGTCAAGGGAGCGGAGCGGGACATTGAATCCGCCAAAGCGAGGCTGAGTGAAGCGCAGGCAAATTACGCCAAAGCGTCGTCAGACTTGAAGCGCATGGAGATGCTGATCGCCAAGGACGAGATTTCCCGCCAGCAATATGACGCGGCGGTAGCGGCGAACAGCGCAGCGAAAGCGACTGTCGATCAGGCGACTGCGGGGATCGCGGCTGCGGAGAGCAAGGCGGCACAGGCACAAGCGCAGGCTGAGGCCGCGCGCACGGTGCCAGAACAGTTGAAGGTCACGCAGGCACGTGCGGGCGCCGCCTCGGCCGAGGTGCAACGCGCGATCTCCGCGCTGGCGCAAGCGGAGTTGAACTTGAAATATACCAAGGTCTATGCCCCGGTAACCGGCGTGATCAGCAAACGCAACGTGGAACCTGGGCAGGTTCTGCAGGCAGGACAGCCAATTTTCTCAATCGTAAATTTAGACGACATCTGGGTGACAGCAAACTTCAAAGAGACGCAGCTCAGAAACATGAGAGTTGGACAGAAGGCAAAGATCAAAGTTGACGCCTATGGACATGAATATAACGGCACGGTGGAAAGTGTCGGCGCCGCAACCGGGGCGCGTTTCAGCCTGCTGCCGCCGGAGAACGCAACGGGAAACTACGTGAAAGTTGTGCAGCGTATTCCTGTGCGTATCCGTTTTGATAAAGGAGAAGATCCGGGGCATCAGCTGCGTCCGGGCATGTCAGTCGAGCCGACGGTTTTCACCCGATAATTTTTCGACACAAGACCTAGTTTCGTTGCCGAGCGGCGCCCGGTCGGCGCCCTAACAAGAGGACCCAAGTGAGCAGCGCAACCATCACAATGAATGGCCGGACCGAAGCCGCGGTCAATCCATGGATTGTCGCCATCTCCGTGATGCTGGGCACCTTCATGGAGGTCCTCGACACCACGGTCGTCAACGTTTCGCTGCAGCACATCGCCGGCAGTCTTTCCGTGACGCCGGAAGAAGCTACGTGGGTGCTGACTTCATATCTCGTCGCCAACGCCATTGTTCTTCCGCTTACCGGATGGCTGGCCAACTATTTCGGCCGTCGCAACGTGCTGCTGGCTTCGGTCGGCGGCTTTACGATTTTTTCATTCCTCTGCGGTATCGCGCCCAACCTGCCCATGCTGATCATCTTCCGCGTTTTTCAGGGCGCGACCGGCGGCGGACTGCAACCACTCTCGCAAGCCATCCTGATGGAAGCCTTCCCACCCGAGAAGCGTGCCAAAGCGATGGCATTCTGGGCGCTGGGCATCGTGGTTGCACCCATGCTCGGGCCGGTGCTCGGCGGCTGGATCACTGACAGCTATAGCTGGCGCTGGCTTTTCTACATCAACATTCCCGTCGGCATTCTGGCCGTGGTCATGGCGCTGATGTTCATTCATGATCCGCCGTACATCAAGCGTGGCGAAGGCGGCATCGACTACTGGGGCATCGGCTATCTCGCCATCGGAATCGGCGCTCTGCAGATCATGCTCGATAAAGGCCAGGAAGACGACTGGTTCTCATCCGGATTCATCATCACGCTTTGCATCCTGGCCGTCGTTGGACTCACGGCGTTCGTCATACGCCAGCTCACCACCGAGCATCCGGTCGTCCAGCTCAGGATCTTCAAGAACCGCACTTACTCCACCGGTGTCTTTCTTATGACAGTGCTGGGCTTCGTGCTGTACGGCAGCACCGTGCTGCTGCCGCTGTGGCTGCAAACCCTCATGGGATATCCCGCGCTCACGGCCGGCCTGGCCATGCTGCCCCGCGGCCTGGGATCGTTCCTCTTTATGCCGATCGTCGGCATCCTCATGGGCAAAATTGAGCCGCGCAAATTGCTGGGCACCGGACTGATCATCGCATCGTACAGTCTTTATCAGCTCTCCAAGCTCAACCTGAACGCCGGCTATTGGGACATCTTCTGGCCGCAGCTCCTGCAGGGCACGTCCATGGGCCTGCTCTTCGTGCCGCTCACCACCATCACCAACGGTCCCATCCCCAAAGAGCAGATGGGTAACGCCACCAGCCTCTTCAACCTCATGCGCAATATCGGCGCCAGCATCGGCATTGCCAGCGTGACCACGATTTCCGCGCGCCACGCGCAATCGCACATGAACGATCTCTCGGCGCACGTGAACATCTACAACCCCGCCGCGCAGAGCGCCATGCAGGCGATGAAGCAGGCCTTCATGGCTCGCGGCATGGACGCCGTCACCGCCATGCAACAGGCCATGGCCAGCCTCTTCGCCATGGTCGAGCGCCAGGCTTCCATGATGGCCTATGCCGACACATTCTTCCTGCTGGCCGTCATGTTCCTTGTCGGACTGCCGCTGATCTTCCTGATGAAGAAGCCTCCCAAGGGCGGCGGACCAGCGGGCGCAATGCACTGAGCTATCCTTCGTTCTGAGTCGCTATTCTTGATGATCTGTGTTCTGGCGACTTTTTTAACTTCTGTCATTCCGAGCGACCGCGTCGGAGCGAACGCGACTAAGCGGAAGTCGAGGAACCCCGACGCTGTGGCCTCCGCCATGCTGCTACAGGGAGTTCTCACGAGATTCATGTGGCACAGCCGCCGTCGGCTGTGCCCTCTTCTTTTCGTTGCTGATCATCGAGTAGTGACGCAGTTTGGAATTACCTTTAATTAGATTCGTCATCCCGACGGCCGTGTAGCGAGCGCGCGCCGTTAGGGCCCCCATTCGCGCCCGGGTTTGGCGTGAATGGGCAGATCAGCGCGCGAGTCCGGGGTCCCCAAGTGCGCCGCTCTTGCGCGATTGGGGTGGGAGTAGGCCGGAGGGACCTTGTGCTTCTTGAGTTCTGTCTCCCCTACCGATCCCATCAGCGTTCATCTGCGACAATCTGCGGCGACTTGTTTTGGCTGATTGCTGATGGCTGAATGCTGACCGCTCCCTTCAACGCCAGCACTTCCAGCGGACACTCCGGCCAGTTGTG
>DATBHX010000136.1:0-4144 GCA_036557225.1 Candidatus Angelobacter sp. | reverse complement strand
TTCGATGACGATGCGCATGCCGTCGCGGTCGCTCTCATCACGGACGTCGGAGATGTCATCGATGACTTTCTCGTTGACCAACTCGGCGATGCGCTTGATGAGCGTGTTCTTGTTAACCTGGTAGGGAATCTCGCTGACGATGATCGCCTGGCGGCCCTGGTTCATGTTCTCAATGGCGCACTTGGCGCGCATGAGGAAGCGTCCTCGGCCTGTTTTGTAAGCATTGGCGATACCGGCGCGTCCGTAGATGAAGCCACCCGTCGGGAAGTCGGGACCTTGCACGTGCTTGAGCACTTCGGCCAACCCGGCGTTGGGGTTGTTCACCATTTCAATGGCGGCGTTTACGACTTCGGTCAGGTTATGTGGGGGGATGTTGGTCGCCATGCCGACCGCGATGCCGTTAGCGCCATTGATGATGAGATTCGGAACTCGAGCAGGTAACACCGAAGGCTCGAAGGTCGATTCGTCATAGTTTGGCGAGAAGTCGACGGTTTCCTGATCGATATCGGCGAGCATTTCTCCTGCGAGGCGCGTCATGCGGCACTCGGTGTAACGCATGGCCGCGGGCATGTCGCCATCGACGGAGCCGAAGTTGCCCTGACCATCGACGAGCACGTAGCGCATGCTGAAAGGTTGCGCGAGACGCACCATCGTGTCGTAAATAGCGGAGTCGCCGTGCGGATGGTAGTTGCCCATTACGTGGCCGACAACCTTGGCGCACTTGGTGTACTTCTTGTTGTACTGCAGCCCCATGTCGTGCATGCCGTAGAGAATGCGGCGGTGCACCGGCTTCAATCCGTCGCGTACATCGGGAAGTGCGCGGCCGATGATGACCGACATTGAGTAGGCCAGATATGACTGGCGCATCTCCTCTTCAATGTTGATCGGGACGAGGTTGGCTGCGCCGGGCCCGGTGGGTCCGTTTTCACCACCGCTGCCATTGCCGAGGGGGAGCTGAGGGTTCTGATCGTCTGCCATAACTATTCGGGATCCAAAATGCCTGCTGGATGGAGTCAGGATGGGCTGATTTGAATCTATCTTTATGATACTAAAATAGTTACGCTTCTACAACGTATCGTTAACCTATTGGATTCAGGGGTTTGCAGACGCGCGGGCAAAGTAATTTAAAGTTCTTTAGTTATTCCGAGCGTAATTAAAAATTTGGCACCAAAGTTTAAATTAAGATCAGAAACGGAATATGAATCGTGGTTCACAAGGCAATCTGCGGAATCAATCCATAGGCTCTCCAGAGTCATTTCGTGCTTTTGTGCCTGTTCCATTGCCACCAAACCCGGCTATCGACTGGTCAGGAAATCTCATCCATTCGCTATCGCGCGCCGACATGCTGCTGGGACGACTGGATGGGATTGGCCGAGTACTTCCAGATACCGGATTGTTGATTTATTTTTACAGCCGCAAAGAAGCGGTACTTTCTTCGCAAATTGAAGGAACGCAATCCACCCTTTCTGAGTTGCTGCTGTTTGAAGCAGACAAGCTTTTCCCGGAAAAAGCTGAGGATCTTTTGGAGGTATCGAATTACCTGGCCGCGATGAGTCATGGTCTCGATCGGCTGCGGCATGGCTTTCCCTTGTCTTTGCGCCTGATTCGTGAGATGCACGAAGTACTTTTACGCAGGGGTCGCGGCGGCAATCAGACTCCTGGCGAGTTCAGACGAACTCAGAACTGGATTGGGGGTTCGCGTCCAGGTAATGCGGCCTATATTCCGCCTCCTGTTCCTGAGATGATCGAATGTCTCGGCCATCTCGAAAAATTCATTCATGATGGAGGCGCCGCATTTCCACCTCTCGTGGAAGCGGCTCTTGTGCACGTGCAATTTGAATCCATACACCCGTTCCTTGACGGAAATGGAAGAATTGGACGTTTGCTCATCCCACTACTTTTGATGGAACGAGGAGTACTCAGCGAACCTTTGCTTTATCCTTCCCTTTATCTGAAACAACACAAAGCGGAATACTACGATCTGCTCCAGCGCGTGCGGTTCGGAGGTGAATGGGAAGAATGGATCCAGTTTTTTGTTGAAGCGATTGCGGCAGCAGCGGAACAGGGAGTGGATCTTTCCAAACGAATTCACCAGCTTTTTGCTGAAGATGAAAAACGAATCGTCGGCGCGGGTACACGCGCACAACTGGGTCCTGTATACCGCTTCCTGCAAAAACACCCGGTCAGCCTGATGAGCGGCGTCGTTCGCGAAACCGGATTGAGTCTACCAACAGTCAGCCGTGTTCTGGAGAAGCTGCGCGAGATGGGTATTGTGGATGAAGTAAGCGGGCGGGAACGAAATCGCGTTTACCGCTATACGCGATATGTAGACATGTTGAACGAGGGCACGGAACTTTAGCCGTTTGCTCCTTTACACTGGGTTTAGAACACCACGACAAGATGCCGCCTTCGACCGCCCACAGCATCCGCAAATTCCGTTTCAATCGCCCGCAACAGATTGCCGCAACACTTCTTTTCCTGTTGCTGGCACAGTGTTTGTGGGTAGTGAAACACCAGATACTGAGCGAAACGGATTATCAATTTGCGCGATGCGGACGTGAGATGTGGGAGAGGCCATCGCCGCTCGCCGGGTACTTTACGAGCTGCGGAAACATCCACGACGGAACACTGGCGTATCGCGCGGCAGGACTTCCGTTGTCGATTCAAAGGATTTTTGTCGGGCAGGAGGCTTCGACCTCAACATGGGAGATGCGCCACGAAGTCAGCTATGTGATGCTGCTGATGCGTCTGCCATTCATCTTCGCCGGGCTGGCCTTAGGAGCCTGCCTGTGGTGGGTGACGCGGCGGCTCTACGGCAATACAGGCGGCTACATAGCGCTGGCGCTTTATTGTTTTGCTCCGCCTATCGTGCGTGCGTGCACGTATCCCAACAATGAGATACTCGCCGCGTTTGGATTGTTCGCTGTGATCTATACGGCGATTGGCGTGGCGCATGCCATGCAGGGACCAAGAAAAAAGTGGCGCCCTCGGATTGTTCTGCTGACGCTGGCGTTTGGTTTTACGGCGGCGGCGCATGTGTCCGCGTTCTTTCTGGGACTCGTTCTAGCGATTGCGTTTATGGCTTATGTGGCCGAGAGTGGACGCGCATATCTTCCTACACTTGTGATTATCTGGGTACTGGGGGCGTTGTTCCTGCTTTTCGCCTCCTATGCATTCCGGCCGGATGCCTTCAGCTATGTGTTCCGCAGTGAAGCGGGGAAGATGTGGTTCTCACTGAGTCAGGCGGAAGCTTTCCTCTCCTCACTGATCAACGCAGGAATCACAATTGCGTCGGTGGGCGCGCTCGGGTTGTATCTTGCTTTCGGGCGATCGCGCTATTTCGGAAACACGACACCGCTGCTGGTGGCGGCGCTGCTGCTGGTTCTGGTAACGACCGGTGTGCAGAGCTCTCCATGGTTGTGGGCTCTTCCGTTTCTGGTGACATTTATCGGCGGCGTGTTTGCTGATGTGCTGGAAACCCGGTATCGCAAGCCGTTTTTCTGGGTCACAGGCGGGCTTGTCCTGGCTCAGGCTGCTTTGTGCATTGCCGGGCTGCCGCTGCTGTGGAAGTGATGCGCAAGCTGCTACACTCCGAGTGAATGGCAGGCAGAGACGATCCGGAACGGCTGGTGAGCGCATCGCGCGCCGATGATGAAAGCTCCTTTGAACTGAAGCTGCGTCCGCGATGGCTCAAGGAATTTATCGGTCAGCAGAAAGCGAAAGAGCAGCTGGCGATTGCGCTCGAAGCGGCGAAGAGCCGCGGCGAGGCTCTGGATCACGTACTGCTCTTCGGACCGCCCGGTCTGGGCAAGACGACTCTGGCTTCGATTATCGCCAATGAACTGGATGTAGGTTTTCAGCAGACTTCAGGACCGGCGCTGCAGATTCAGGGTGATCTTACGGCGATCCTGACCAATCTGCGTGAGCGGCAGGTTTTGTTTCTGGATGAAATCCACCGCCTGCAACCTGTGCTGGAAGAAAAGCTTTACACGGCGCTGGAAGATTACAAGCTGGACATCATTATTGGGCAGGGGCCGGCGGCGCGTACGCACGTGATGGACATCAAGCCGTTCACTTTTGTTGCGGCCACGACGCGGCCCGGGCTCCTTTCTTCACCGCTGCGCTCGCGCTTTGGCATTCTGCT
>DATBHX010000135.1:0-5277 GCA_036557225.1 Candidatus Angelobacter sp. | reverse complement strand
GACCGTCAGAGGAGTGCTCGTCGGCGTGACATTCAGTACCGGTGTCGGGGCTGTGTTCGCCGCATCTGTAGCTGGTGGCGGAGGTAGCGGAGCCGTCACGGTGACAACGCTGGTCTTGGTAGCCGTTAAGCCGTCCGCATTCTTGAGCGTCAAGCGAACGGTGTAGCTTCCAGGGTTGGTGTATGTATGCGTCGCCGTTGGGTTCCAAGTCACCCAGGTTCCGTCGCCGAACTCGATCGTCCTGCCGGTGATCTTGCTGCTGCCGCCCTGGCTGGCCGTCGCATCAATAGTGACCACCAGGGGAGCAGTACCGCTGATCGGCGTGACATTCAATGCCGGCACCGGGGCAGTGGCCGCCGGAGCCGTCACGGTTACCACGCTCGAAGCAGTAGCTTTCAGGCCGGCCTGGTTTGTAAGAGTCAGGTTCACGGTATAGCTTCCGGGGGTGGTGTACGTATGCGTGGTTGTGGCTGCAGAGCCTGCCGGAGTTCCATCGCCAAAGTCGATGGTTCTGCCTGTGATTGTGCTGCTGCCGCCGCCCTGGCTGGCTGACGAATCGATAGTGACCACCAGGGGAGCAGTACCGCTGGTCGGCGTGACATTTAAGGCCGGTACCGGGGCTGCTGCTGTCGTCACGGTGACAGTCTTGCTGGCGTTGGCGGTCAGGTTGTCCTCATTCTTCAGCGAGACGCTGACGGTGTAAGTTCCTGCTTTTGCGTATGTATGTGTGGTTGTCGCTACCCAGTTCACCGAGGTTCCGTCGCCGAAACTGATGGTTCTGCCGGTGATGGCATCGCCGTTGCCGCCCTGGCTGGCCGAGGTATCGACATTGACCATCAGGGGAGTGCTGGTGGTCGTGACATTCAATACCGGTACCGGAGGCACAGGGGCTGGCGGCGGCGGTGGCGGCGTGGCCTGAACCGTCGTCGGAGAGATAGTGCCGGTCAGCGAGACCGCGACTGTCGAGTAGGCGGGAACGTCAACAGTGGTGTTGTACGTTGATCCACTTGAGCTGAGCGTCAGCGATCCCGTCGTGATTTGCGAATTCGAGCTGTTCAGCAGATACATGGTGCCCGTTGCCGAGGTGATTCCTGGGTTGTTGATAGAAACAGGGACAGCCTTGTAGGCGGTTGACGTGGGGTTGATGATGACGATGTTATCGGCGCTATCGGTGTAGAAAGCAGTGGCGCTCAACCCGGCCTTGGTGCTTCCAGGCGAGACCCATGATGCCATCTTTGCGCCAGCCTGCAGGTTCAGGTAGTTGGGCGCAGCAAACAACTTGAAGGCATAGAACTGCGGATAAGGGTCCGTGGTGGCTGGATTACAGTCCATGTCTGTATTCCATTGGCCAAGAAGGCAGAAGTACTGCCCGTAGCCCTTGAAATAAGCAAGACGGCTGGGAAGCGCTGTTGCCCCGTTGTAGCCCACGTTGAGGAAATCGCTGATGGCCAGGCTGTTCCACAGCGGACCATAGCTGGGATCGTTGCGCAGGTGGTCTACCGCATAGGCCCAGTTGGTATTGAACTCAGAGACATAAATCGGGGTTGATGCGGCATTGGGCTGTTTGCCGGCGCGCACCAGAGAATCGATCAGGTTGTAGTAATGAATCAATCCATTCGTGCTGCCCTGCGTGGCGGCGTACAAATCCGGCCACTGCATGCCGTTGTTGATGTCATTTTGACCGGTGAGATAAATATGGAAGCTCACGAAATCCACATAGGGCGCGGTGGAGGCGTTGTTGAGCAATGCAGGAAACCAGGTGGATACCTGGGTCATATCGGCCATGACCGGGCCACCGGTACGAATCGTCTGATTGTCGGCTTGTGCCTGGGCATGCATAGCCGGCGCAGCAGCAGCGTAGAGCGAGACATAGGTCTTCATCGCGGAAGTGGAGCCTGTTGGGCATAGAGAGGCGGTGTTTTCCGGCTCATTCCAGATCTCATAATCCTGTATCACTCCGGGGAATTTCTGGTCGATGTGCGCCACGACCGTGGCGGCCATTTGCCCCCACTGCGAAATGTTGGAGGGCACAGAGCATGCTTTCGCGCCCAGCGAGGGTGGTGTGCCAAACATCACTGCGATGGGATGGAGACCAGTATTCTGGATGGTGGTCAGATAACGATCAAGATAACTGAAGTCGGGCGTGGATTTGGCGTAGACCTGGTCCATCTCAATCCAGAAGCGTGTTCCATCGAGTCCGGCGCTGGTCAGGGTGTTGATGGCTCCGGTGTCGCTCAACGTGGAGCCGACGCCGTTGACGGCGAAGAGCCCTTTTGGCACAACCGGCGTAGAGGCGGTGCGTCCGCCGAAGTCAGCTGACACGGTTTGTGCACGCGAGATGGAAGCGCTGACCAGCATGGCTGCAAAGAGGAGAAGGCAACCGATGCGAGTCAGGATCTGACGAAGACGTTGAGCCCGGTTGCGGTTGATGTTGAAGAGCTGGTTCATAACATTTTTCCTTCTGTGCTTTTTGCACTCCGCTGATTGAGCGGCCTGAGGAGACACACGTAGGGCGTCGGCTGCTGAAGGCAACCTTGCTGGGCAACGGCTAACGATCAGTCGCTACGGGTGTCTCAGTTGTCGCGGTAGTTGTCGGAGCAGATGCGCCTTACTGTTCCAACTCTGAGGTGACTTACTTCGTTCACCATGAGTTGATGTTCGCACTGAGCGCGAAACCAGTCGTTGCTTGCAGGCACACCCGTACTTTGCTCTTCAGCAAACACGAGCCAGGCGATTTTGAGTAGAAGGAAGTTGCCTGGTTTCAATGTGTTGGAGTTACAAGGAGAGAAGGAAATCCGGCGATTTCAACCTGCTGCCCGCAGAAGCTCCGGCCTTCGCAGCAGGATTTTTCCGCGGCCCTTCTTCAGAATGCCTGCGCGTTGCCAGTCGTTCAAAGACCGACTGACAGTGAATTGCGTCACGTTCGCACCCTCGGCTACATCTTCGTTCGTGATCTTCATCTCGACTCCAGCCGGAGTAACCTTGCCGATCCCGCTCGCGAGACTCACCAGCAAATGCGCAATACGGCCGTGCGCATCATCGGTGCTCAGGGAAACATGGGAGGAGATCAACCATGGGATATTTTCCGTGGCTGCGATGGACAAGGCATTGTCCAGAAGTTTCGGACAACGGATGACCAGGTCCCGCATGGTCTGTCTCTCCCATGCCAATGCACAGCTGTCCACCAGGATTTCTGTGTTGAGAAGATATCGGATCGGGCTGGAAATCATGGCGGCGCCGCCCAACATCTGTCCGATTGTCAACCAGTTCAGATTGATTTTTCTTCCTTCATCCGTGATGAAGAAGTGTCTTCCACGCCCACTGGTGAGCAGGAAGCATCGTTCAGCGGGATCCTCCTGATTAATGATGACTGAGGATGCGCGGAAGTGCCGATGTTTAGCGACTGACAAGACAGACTGGATTTCCGGCTCTGACAATCCCGAAAGCAGTCGTGGTTTGAGTTGATGGGGAAGGCCGACTACATGATTCCCAGACAATTTGCAAACGCAGTTCATGAGGTCCTCTTATCAACACATGCCGCAAGACTCTGGAGAACGCCAGTATCTAAATCTGTCCTGATTCAGGCCGGCAATGAGCAGTTCTGGTTTTGCAAAACGTCTATTTTTTCTGCAAATAACATACACCCAAAAGGCTGCGAGCGGGACAAGAAGGATTTCGGTCAATCGAAGTGATGTTACTTACGTATCGCCGACCAACCGTCCAGAAGGCGTGCTGACATCTGTGTTATTTATGTTGGGAGGTCGAGGACAAGGCTGAAACGATGCAAGTTCCCTACGCGAAGAAATGGCAGAAGGAAACCGATAAGCTGCGCAAAATCGCGCTCGACTGCTACCTGACGGAAGAACTCAAGTGGGGCAAACCGTGCTTCACCTTCCTGAAGAAGAACGTGGCGATCGTCATTCCGCTGAAGGAATCCTGCGCGCTCTCGTTCTTCAAAGGCGCGCTGCTCAAAGACCCGAAGCACATCCTCGAAAGGATCGGAGAGCATACGCAGGCCGGGCGATGGATTAAGTTCACTTCGCTCAGAGGGATCACGGCCCTGCAGGCGACCCTGAGGGACTACCTCTACGAAGCCATCGCTTTGGAGGAGTCCGGGAAGAAGGTCGCGCTCAAGAAACCTTCCGCGTACGCTATCCCTGAGGAGCTGCAGACCAGGCTGGATGACAACGTTGTTCTCAGGGCGGCATTCGAAGCGCTCACGCCAGGCCGGAGGAAGTCATACATCTTCCACATCTCAAACGCAAAGCAGGCAAAAACCAAAGCAGCGCGGGCTGAAAAGTGCGTCCCGATGATCCTGAGCGGGCGAGGGTTCAACGAGCTGCCGGACTGAGGCCCATTCGAGCGGGGCGAGTCTCGGCTTCAGCCACATGAGAACGCGATACGCATGGTAATGCCGACGATGGCACGTGGCAGCGCACAGCCACGCGTTCTGGGCGTGTCACCGGCAATACAGAAAACTATGGCCGATACCCGTATTGCTGACGATACGGAATTAAGCTCCGGCTTGGCGTAAGATGCAGGTCACAAGCTGGCGAAGAGACGGTGTGAAGCCAGCTGAAGCAAAAGGCCACTGATTGCCGATCAGGATGTCCTCTGCGTGAATATTCCCGAGAAATACCTGCGGTAGTGGATGAACAGGAAGATCCACAAGATCGCCGCGAGAACTCCAGGTTGCCATCCCACCGGCGGCAACAAAAGGAGGAACGCGATGATATTGACAATAATCGGCGCGAGGAGAGCCAGAGCGAACGGGACATAGAAGTTTGCCAGCAACAAGGCGCCGCTGATCACCTCGAGTGCGCTCACGAAGAGGATGTAGTGGGACTGGAACATTGCGCCCACGAACAGACCTGCAATGCCCGGAGGCATCGGCTTGGGGAGAAAGTGCAGGAAGGCATTCAGGCCGAAGGCGACAAAGATAGCGCCCAGCAGAATGCGGGCAATGATGACCACGATTTTCATGAATGCTCTGTTTATTGCAACTGCAAATCAGGCCTGAAGTATACGCAGAAATCCCAGGTCTCAAAAGCGAGACCTGGGGCACCCGGCAAAATCAGGCCTGAAGTATACGCCAATCGAACGTCTGACGAGCAGGTTTTTGGGGTTTGCAAGCAAATGCTCAGACTTCACCGGCCCGGATACCGGCCGTTCCGTCTTGCGAATATGCAGCAACCACGATCATTTGTTCGTGTCGCCATTTACGCTGGCGGCGCGGTGGACCGGCGGCCAACGGTACAACTGTGAACCAAATCAGAG
>DATBHX010000134.1:0-21337 GCA_036557225.1 Candidatus Angelobacter sp. | reverse complement strand
TCAAGTTGTAGCCGGAGAGATGAGTTCCGGTGATGTGGATGGGGCCATTAATGACCAGCCTATCGAGCGGACCCTCAGCGTTCAAATCCATGTTGATGACGCCGCCCTGCAGAGACGCACCGGAGGGCAGCACCACGCCGAAGGCAGGCAGCAGCTGTGCGACGTCGTCCACGGGCATATCTTTGCCCTGGATCTTCAGATTCGCAAGCGTGTCTTCGCCTTTTGCGGCAAGAGTTCCAGAGGCATTGGTTACACTTTTACCCGTACGAAGATTGGCGTTGACAGTCCCACTCTCAGAGTCCAGTGCGTAATCGGATTTGTAATCCACGCTCACGGGTTGTTTTGCAGGCTGGCCGCCCTGCATGGCCTTTAAGCCAGTTACCGTGGCTTTGCCTTCTGAGTGCGCGCGCTTGCCGTCAGATTTCACCTGGCCGTCAAAATCAAGGGTCCCACCCAGACCGGAGCCGGCATCAACAAATCCGGTTGCTCCCAGGTCCACGTGATTGAGCGTGATCTTGGCCGAGAGAGGGCTCTTGGCTGAGTCACTCTGGTTCAGTGGGCCGGCTTCGCCATCCAACGCCAGCTTGCCGCCGGCGGGCAAAGTGGCGGAGAGCTTGAACGGCACGGGAGTGGTGGCAGAAATGTCGCGAGCCTCAAGGTCCACGTTCTGATAAACGTTCTGCTTGCCTGCGGCATGTCCGCTGCTATGGCCCACGCGCACGGTGCCGTCAGCGATCTCAAATTTCGCCACCGAGATATCGGGCGCTTTGCTGTCTCCGCTCGGGGCCGGCGCAGTCTTCTGCGTGGTGGCACCCAGCGTGGAGTAATTCCATTTTCCGGCTGCGTTTTTGAGCAGAGTGATCTCGGGCTTCTGCACGGTGATGGAGGTTACCTTCAGCTGGCGGGAAAAAATCAGCGGCATCAATTCCACGCCTACCTTGACGGAAGAAGCTGTCAGAAACGGCCCTTTGTTGAAGGCCGGATCATCCGCGATGGAGATATTGCTGGCGGACGCACCACCGCTCAGGATTGAGGCTTCCAGCTTGCCGATCTGAACATGGCGGTTCAACGCGGCAGAAAGCTTCTCTTCCAGCTGAGGACGGAAGCTGTCAACGTTAATGAACAGCGGTACCAGGACCACAATCACCAGAAGGACCGCTACCACAATCCCGGAGACGACAAGCAAGCGTTTCATAATCCGGAAATGCTATCAGAAATCAGGGCGAAGATTTTGTTGACATAGGGGCAGATTTGCTACAGCATACGTGGCAATGAAATTGAGGGGACTGCTAGCCATTCCGGCTATTTTGGGCCTGTGTGTTTTTTCTTCAGCGCAAAACGACCAGAAACCACAGCACCTAAGAGTGTCTTCAGGCGTTGCCGAAGGAATGAAGGTCTACAGCCAGTCGCCGCCGCCGCGCTATCCGCAGGAAGCCCGGGAAAAAGGCATCGAGGGCGAAGTGGTTCTGCTTGCGACGATAGACACCAAGGGAAACCTGATCGATATAAAGGTTGTCAAAGGCGACCCGATTCTAGTGAAGCCCACGCTCGATGCCGTCAAGCACTGGAAGTATCGTCCCTATTTATTGAACGGCGAGCCGGTGATGGTTGATACGACCATCAGGGTTGGGTTTCACATATGAGAGCTGTATAGGAATGCTTCTTCGGAGGGCTCGATATGAAAAGCTATTTTGCTTGGATCGTCTTGCTGGGTCTTCTCGATCTGGGGTTAGTTGCACAGTCGCCGCAAGGCCCAAATCCAACCAACGCTACTGACAACGGCGCTGCATTGCTGCTGGACAACGGGACCATCATGTACCTGGAGCTGTCCAAGTCGGTCGATGCCAAGAAAGTCAAGGTCGGCGATGAAATCAGCGCGATGTTACTGACGGACATCGTTTCGCACGGAAAGATTGCCTTGCGCCGCGATACCAAACTGATTGGTCACGTCACTGAGGCCCAGGCCCACACCAAGGACAATCCGGAGTCGCGACTGGGAATCGTCTTTGACAAGATTTTGAGCAAGGGCAAACAACAGATAGCTTTCCATTCGGTGCTGATGGCGCTGTCGCCTGCGCCGCGCATCCAAATTGACGCGCCAAGCGCCCCGTCGCCGCCGGGAGCCAATCCAGCGAATACTGCTCAGCAGGACCGCCACTATCCCATTCCTCCAGGGCCGAAAGTGCCGAAGATGGGTGAAACCATGAATGGCGAAATCAAGGCACACGCAGCGGCCATGGACAACATTGTGCCCACGGACATCGACGGCATTACGCTGCAGCGTCCTGCCAACTCCTCGCCGGTTATCATTTCTTATACCCGCACGGTGAAGTTGGATAGCGGGGTCAGGATCGAGCTCCGTGTGTTGGCTTCCAATCAGCCAACCGAGGCGGCTCATGCGCCATAATTTTTCTTGAGATAGTTGGTCATTTCGTTCTCCAGGTCAGCGTAGCCGCCATGGATGGTGCTGCGCAGCGCCGATTCCGTCGACTGGCTCTCTCCCAGCCGCTGCAAGAGACGAGCCAGGTCGCTCATGCCATACGTAGAGCGCAGATATTCTGCCGCAGCCAGGCTTTCCGCATAGGCGACGTAGGCTTCAGCCGAGCTGTATCCCTGAAATGCGCCTTCCAACTGGTTGAGCGGGACCTGGTGGCCGGAAGCATAGAGCGAAGCCAGCCGCGTTCCGATTTCCGCCGTCGTTCTGCCTTCCTCCAGCTGCGCGATTCCTTCATTCAACCAGGTTGGCGCGCGGCCATGCGTAATTTCCAGCACAAACGAATGAGTCAGCTCGTGGCGCAACACGTGAGCCAGTTCAGGGGTCACAGTGGTAACACCCGAAGTAGGAATACGAATCTTGCCGTCATTGAGTGCAGCAGTCCAGGCCGGGGCATGCGTCACATCGAAAAATGCCTGGTCGGTATAGAGCGAGACAGACACGTTTTTTGGTGCGGCGCCCAGATCGTTATACAGATCCTTATAGTCCTGCTCCAGGACCTCCAGGATTTGCTGGCGCAATGCGTCCGGCGCCTGGCTGCCTTCATAGCGCAGGGTAAAGTGGCTGCTTTCCTGCCGGCGGAAGTCAGCTTCAGTCTCTGACTCGCGTTTCACTCGCTCCAGAAAAGCCTGGGCCCGCTCATCCGGACGCAGCTGCAGCGATTTCTTGAGCGCCGTAATGGCATCGCGATCGCGATCGTTCCGGTAATACGAATATCCCAGCAGTAGAAAAGCCTCCGCTGATTCCGGGCTTACCCGTGTTGCTTCGCGCGCCCGTTCCAGCGCTTCACCGTTGCGGCCCAGGCGCAGCAACACCGCAGCGTAATTTTCCAGTAGGACTGGCTGGTTCGGCGCGTGGACCAGCGCTGCCTGCAGGTAACGCGCTGCCGCGGAGTAGTTATTACGCTTCTCTTCGAAATTCGCCGCCAGAGCTGCCGCTGCCGCGGCCTGCTCCGGAGTATTTTCATTCTCGATCGCCTGCAGCGCCGCCGTATCGACCGCGCCGTTATGGATCACGCGCGCAGCCAGGTCAGCCGGAATCGCCAATTCCGCGTGCATCGCCGGCGGCTCAAACGCATTCGCCGGGGCGACCAAGGCAGAAGGCGCGGGGCCTTTCTCAATGCGCGCCACAATCGACTTGGGAATCGTCATCGTGTTGTCGCCAATGCTGTATTCAATACGGCCGTTGGACTCCTGCGCCGCATCGGCGTGAATGCGATCACCATTTTTGAGCACAATGGTGTCTGCCTCCGCCGGAAGCCACAGCACGATAGCCAGACAAAATGTAATAATCGATTTCAAACAAAAAAAGTCTAAGCGATTATGGCTTTTCTATGAAGCATGTCTTCATGCGATCGGTAGTAACCAAGGTACTATTGCCGTTTTTTGTCCTTGCTCTGGCCGGGATGCAGGCTGCTGCTCAGACAGCAGCCGTACCGTCGACCAGCGCCGTGGCGCTCTACCGTGAACTACTCAATCCAACGTTCGACGTCAAAGACGTTTACACGGTCCGCGATGTCTCCATTCTGCGCGAAGACCTGCATATCTCTATCAGCGACGGAACTATAGCGCTGATGCGCGACGTCAACGGCCACCTGACCGGCGCAGTCTTTGAAGGCGTGGGCGAAGTGCTCCTGGTCCCGCCGAACCGCGCGGAGCGCACCTCGCTGGCCCTGTTTACCGGCTCGGCCGTGCTGGAACAACGCTTCCAGTCGGCTTACTTCCGTTTCTCTGACGATCAGCTTGCCACCGAACTGCGCTCGGGCTTCCGAGGCCATTCTGAAGATGCTGACGCGTTCGTTACCCGCTGGCAGGAGCCCGGCCGTGTGCTGGCTCGAGCTGACGCGCTGCACGTCCTGCAGGGCATGACCAGCGCTCCGGGCGCGTCGCGCTTTCTGCATTTGCGCATTGGCGGCACCACGGCCGGAATCATCGATGTATTTTTTGATACCAACGCAGCCGAGCAGATCAGCGTCGCCCAGGCCAGCGTGATCAACAACGTTTCTTATTACGATACCTGGAGCTCCTTTCCCATGCGCTCCGTGCGCGACGCCGCCGGTGAAGAAGATCCGGCTACGCATGCCAGTTATGAAATGTCAGACTACCGCATGCGTGTCCGCGTCCAGCCGCCCACTGATCTCACCGCCGAAGCCGAATTCATGCTCATACCGCGGCGGTCAGGCCAGCGCACTGTCATCCTGGAGCTTTCGCGCTACCTGAAGCTCACCGAAGCGCGCATGAACGGCGAGCCTGTCGAATTCATCCAGAATGAAGCCATGACCGGCAGCGACCTGGCCCGGCGTGGCGACGATCTGGTCGGCGTCGTGCTTCCGGCGCCGCTGGTCAAAGACCAGCCCATCAAACTCTCATTCAAATACTCCGGGCCGGTCATGTTCGATGCCGGCGGCGATCTCATCTACGTCGGCGCGCGCGGCACCTGGTATCCCAACGCCGGTCCGTCATTCACCGCGTTCGATCTCACCTTTGAATGCCCGACCGACTGGTCGATCGTTGCCACCGGCCGCCAGGTCTCGAGTACCGTAGCGGAAGGCCTGCGCACGACCCGCTTTGTCACCGACCGCCCTATCAGCCGCGCCGGCTTCAATCTCGGTAAGTTCGCCGCTGCGTCGGCAACTGCCGGGCACGTTGCCATACATGCTTACGGCGGCCGCACTGTGGAGCTAGGTCTCGCCGGCGCCGAGGCCCGCGCCGGCCAGAAGCCCGATCCCGCGCGCGAAGCGCAGCAGATCGCTGACCAGGCCGCCACCACCGTGGATTTTCTCTCCGCCGAGCTCGATCCCTTCCCCTATTCCAACCTTGAGATCGCGCAGCTGCCCGGTTTTCTCAGCCAGTCATGGCCTGGACTGATCTATCTTTCCAGCACCGCCTTTCTCTCGCCGGAAGAGCGCCGCGCTCTCGGCGTACGCGATCCTTACGTTGAGCTGCTGCTGAGCCGGCTCATGCTCTCGCATGAAACCGCGCACCAGTGGTGGGGTGACGCCGTGGACTGGGTCAGCTATCGCGACGAATGGATCGTTGAAGCCCTGGCCAACTACAGCGCGCTCATGATGCTCGAGAAAAACCATCCCGGCGACATGAAGACCGCTCTCACCTACTATCGCGGCGAGCTGTTGCGGGAAACCCCCAACGGCATCATTGCCGAGGCCGGCCCCGTGACCCTGGGCCGCCGCCTGGTATCTTCCAAGTTTCCCGATGCCTATGACCGTGTCCTCTATGGCCGCGGTACCTGGCTCATTCACATGCTCCGTACCATGCTGCGCGAAGCCGGCCGCGAAAAGGCAGGCGGTGAAAAGAATGACGCGCTCTTCTTTTCCGCTCTCAAAGGCCTGCTGGCCCGCGCGCCCAACCACAAGATCTCCACGCTTGACCTGCAGCGCGCCTTTGAGCAGATCACGCCTCCGGCGTTGAACTATGAAGGCAAGAAGTCGCTGGACTGGTTCTTCGATAGCTGGATCAACGGCGACTCCATCCCTCAGTTCTCGCTGGGCAAACTCCGTATGGTCCCCGCCGCCGGCGGCAAGGTGAAGGTCAGCGGCGAGATCACGCAGGAACACTTCGCCAAAGACATGGTGACCGCCGTGCCTCTCTACGCCGTCGATGCTGCAGGCAGCTCGCGCTTTCTGGCCTTCGTCTTCGCCGACGATGCCAAAACCGGATTCAGCCTGATGGCCCCCGCCGGCACCAAACAGATCTTGCTGGATCCGGAGGAGACATTGTTGCGGCGGTGACCTGCCTGTCCTTGAAGAATTCCACTCTTCCTATCACACGCTATCCCGAAACCGAGCACATTATGACGCCAGGAGCCTTCAGAGTTCTTACGCGAGGTTGAGGGATCGGCTCCGCTGGTCTTACGGTCCACCGAAAAACCCTTCTGCCTTTCCGATCACGCGCGATCCCGGCGATCCCGGCGATTGCTACCCCCTCCCCCTCCCCCCGGTATTCATCCCACCCGGTCCCATCTGTCCCGAAATAGGGACCACATGAGACTGACAGCAGTAGGTCGCAAAGGTGCTCCGTGGCTTGAATGCTGATGGCTGATTGCTGATGGCTATTTTTCAAAGATCTTCGTTCTTCCACCCCTCGGGGCTGCCAGAGAATAGCGCAATGGGGATAGCGAATCAATTGCGAAATAGGCCCTCTTGTCAAGATGGCGTCTGCGGCGAGGTTCGTTTTCGCACAGCGGTCTTTGGCGGGATCCACAATGCTGTTTACTCGGAAATCGAGGCTCTATCCGTACTATGCTCCAGCGCCATAGGCGCGAGACAGCCTAGCCCAGTCCGAGGCGATCCCGCGAAGCGGAAGAAGCCGTAGGGCTGGGTAGATTGCATAAAGAAATGAGCCCCGGAGGGGCGGCACATTTCATTGCCCATACTAACTCCTGTCGTATGTCCGCGAGCTGCTGAAAATCTATCTAAACTTCTTCTTCTTGGAGGAATACAGACTTTGCGCTACTATAAACAACCCATCTCCTACTATTAATGGAGTTCCCCTTGTTGACATCATTTTTTTCTTTCCTGGGTGTTTACCGCAAACCCATAACTGCATTTCAAGTAGTTTGTCTTGTGGCTCTGCTCCTTGCAGGGTGCGGAGGTGGCGGATCAGCGTCTAACCCTCCTCCAACGCCTACGCCAGTCGTCGGGGATTTCAGTTTGCAGACAACAACGAATCAATTCAATGTTCAGCAACAAGGCGTCTCTCAGTTTCTAACCGTCTTTGTCACGCGCATTCAAAATTTTAGCGGTCCAATCACCGTCGCCCTGCAAGGCTTGCCGGCTGGTGTCACCGCCACCGCAAACGGGCCAACTACCCTTGTCGCAGTTACGAGTGGCGCCATTGTATTTTCCCTTACCGCTTCCAACTCGGCTCCAGTTGCTACAGCCTCGATTACCGCCGTAGGTACCAGCGGTTCCCTGTCTCACACACTTCCCCTGAATCTCTCCGTCACGGCGGCAGCTCCGTTCCATCTAAACCTTTCGGCAGGCAATGCGACGCTCACCCCTGGATCTACCTTGCCCATTCAGGTTTCCCTTGTAGCTAACCCCGGCTCGTCGCCGGTGATTACCTTGACCACAGCGCAGCTGCCGCAAAACAGTGGTGTAACCATCGCTATCCCTCCATTTGGTATTACTACGGCGCAGCCTAATCTGACCGTGACACTCAACGCGCAACTACTTGCGCAGCCGCTTCAGTCTTTTCCTTTGACCTTTATCGCCACGGATAGTTCGAGCAACAACACCAGCGTTACTCCCTTCACTTTGAACGTGAACGTTCCCTTCACCCGGCCTCCGGGTCTGACTCGTTCTTCCTACATCCGGACCGATGAAGACCCTACTGACGGCGTCTATGATCCTGTACGAAAACTGTTCTTCACTACAATAGGCAAACTGAACGAGGTTAGGGTCTACTCGACAGTCGATCGCAGTCTCAAAGCCGTTATTTCCGCCCCGTTCCCGCAAGGTATCGACATGTCGGTGGACGGCAGCAAGGTGTATGTCGGAAGCAATTTCGTCTCGCAGATCACGGTCATCGATGCGAATTCACTGCAGGTGGTCCAAACTGTTCCCGGTCCGGTACTGACTTCGCCGGTTCCGTCCACACCAGGCCTCGACTTTCCCCGCGTTCTCTTAACTCTTGCCTCTGGAAAAGTGCTGATCCTGTCTCAACATGGGGATGTAGTCCAGTTTCACGTCTTTCTCTGGGACCCTGTGGCAGGAACGATTGTGCAAAACGATCCGCCAGGCGTCGTTAGCGTAGATACCATCACCCGTAGTGGCGATCGCACCAAGGCTTTCGCCAGCAGCGGCACCGGTGTTGCCTTCTATGATGTCGCCACGGATACGTTTGCCCCATTGCTCCCCCTTCCCGCCACTCGTCTCGGATACAACGGTGATGGCACGCGCATTGCCGGTTGGAGCCAGGACCTCAACAGTATTATCGTGTTTGACGGGCAGGGAAACCAGCTCGCCGCCGTTCCTTCTCTCTCCGGCATTTTCGCGGCGGACTTCCTTTACAGCGTTGATGACAAGACGCTTTATGTCGCCAGTGATTTTTCCCTGGTTGGACACATTGTGGCCGCCTACGACGCCCAGACTTTGGCCCCGCTCGGAATTGCCCCTGATTATCGCGCAGGCCTTACCTTTGACTTCAAGCCTTATGCCATCGATGAGACTGGAATTATGTACGTTGGCGACCAGATGGGACTGGATCTTGTCGACGTAAGCGCCCCGGGAAGCCTTTCCTTTCCGAGACCTGGCCTGGGCTCGCAAAGCGTCAATCCTCAGCTGGTAAGTCTCTCAGCTCCTACCGCCGTTACGGTGGGAGGCGTTTTCACTGCCGGGACGAACCGCGTGTTTTTTGGCGATTCGCCCGCCTCACCTTCGGTTCTTGAGGGCGCCATCACGGGCGCTGATGCCAATTTCACCCAGGTCACAGTTCCCGCCGGCAAAGCACCAGGCGCCGCCAATATGACAATTACCCGCTCTGACGGATGGTATGCGATCGCCCCGGATGCCGTGAGCTTTGGACCTCAGGTGCTCTTTTCCAATGTAGGCGGTCCGGCTTCTGGAGGAGCCAAAACGACCATCTTCGGATATGGCTTTGTCTCTTCTTCCACCCAGGTAACCATTGGAGGTCTCCAGGTCACGAATCTTCAGGTAACGGGATCGACTGGTGCATTTCCCATCCCGCTGAATACTCTTACGTTCAATGCTCCGGCCGGCCTTCCAGGCTCTGCCGATATTGTTATCTCCACGGCTCGCGGGAACGTGACCGTCCCGGGAGGCTACAAATATCTGAACACCGCACAGGTCTTTCCCGTGGCCGGCCATTTGAACCAGATCATCTATGACCAGGCGAGGCAGAAGCTTTACATCACCAACGGTGATCACAATCGCGTAGAGACATTCTCACTGGCTTCGCAGAGTTTTCTGTCGCCGATTGCGGTTGGAACGAATCCGACTGGAATCATGCAAACGCCGGATGGAAAATTATTGGCGGTAACGAATGAAGAGGATGGCACGGTCTCCGTCATCGATCCCGACCAGGCAAAAGTAGTGAACACTTTTTCAAGTGTTGTGGCGTCAGACCTGGATCCTGGTTTCTGTCGTGGCAGGGTCGAAGCTCTTACGCCAGTGAAACCCCACCGCGCCCTCGTCGAAGTCGACTGTACTGCCCTGCTGGGGAACGGACACCTGCGATTGATTGATTTGGACACAGGCAATTTTAACTGCACAGGTGTAACTCAATGCGATGCAGACGGCATTGACATTGATTTTGCGTCCGGCTTGGTTGCTATGAGTTCCTCCATGGATGGCAGCAAAGTCTTTTTGACTTCACTTCTTTCTGACCCCAGCGAACTCGGCTTTTGGGACGTGGACGGCAATCAGATGCTTACCAACGCCTGCTTCCTAGGCACCGGCCAGGTTGCCGTAAATGCTGATACCAACACGTTTGTGTTCGGTGGCGGCGTCTTCGATTCTCAGTTGCGCCTGCTTGGCGTTCCTCAGGAGCCCATCTACCTGTTCGCCCTGGGCAACAGCTTCAACAATGATTTCGGCACAGAGGTGCATCCTTCCGGCAGCCTCCTTTTCTTCCCGCAAGTCAATGGCTCTATCGATATCTTTGATCTGCACAAGCAAAGACTCGCTTTGCGGCTCAGCCTGCCCGAGCCGCTGCCCGCTGTCCTGGACCCCATGGCGCTCGATGAAACGGGAAACAAAATGTTCTTGATCTCCAACAGCGGAATCACGATCGCCCAGCTATCTCAGGCACCGCTCAGTATCGGCACGGTCGCGCCGCTCTCAGGCGCCGCCGGAACTTTGATTACTGTGCGAGGAAGTGGCTTTGTAGCCGGCACTTCAATCACCTTCGGCTCCCTTCAGGTGCCGGCGACGTTTGTCGATAGCAACACGCTTCAAGCTACGTTGCCGGCAGTGAGTTCCGGCCCGCTGCGTGTCACCATCACTAGCCCTGATGGGAGTCACTATTCTCTTGATAATGCTTTCACCGCAAATTGAAAAACTTCCCGGTGGAGGTACCAAGACTGGAGGCCCATGCGCAAACTTATCCTGCGCAGGGCCCCTCTCCAGCTAACGCTACTCCCATTTCCTTCATCTAACCCTCGTTGAAATGGCCGAGCGACCCAGAATTCTCTTTGTTGACGACGAATTAGCCATTCGCACGACCCTGCCGCTGATACTCAGTGGCTTTGGCTTTGACGTTGTTACGGCGGCAACTGTCCCGGAGGCCCTGCAGCTGGTGTCCAGCCAGACGTTTGATGTCCTGATCTCTGATCTCAACATCGGCCAGCCCGGTGACGGATTCACAGTGGTCAGCGCCATGCGCCGAACGCATCCTAACGTTCCCACATTCATCCTTACCGGATACCCTGCGTTTGAAACTGCCCTTGAAGCCATACGGCAACAGGTGGATGACTATCTGGTCAAGCCGGCCGACATTGAAGAGATGGTCGAAAAGATCAAGTCAAAGCTAACTGGCCCGAGAACGGAGCCACAACGCATCGCAACGCAGCGATTGGCGGAGCTTCTTGATCAAAACAAATCGGCAATTGTTCAACGCTGGCTGGCGATAGCCCGGCAGGACGCTCAGATTGCCTCCACGAAAATCCCCGATCATGAACTTACAAGCTACCTGCCGTCACTCATCGAGGAAATAGTGACCGCCGGACGCGGTGGAGAGCCGACGGACAATGATTTAAAGGCCGCTGCAATCCACGGGAAGGCCCGTTTTAAGCAGGGCAGCACCATCCCGGCGATGATCCATGAAGTGCGCATTCTGCAGCAAATTCTGGGTGAATTCATTCAGGAAAACCTGCTTGGAGCAGACGTCAGCTCTTTGATTCCCGATGTGATGCGGATCAGGGAGATCTTGCAGGCGTATCTCGAAAAAACCATACGGGAATTCATTCACGCGCGCCATGCCCTGGTGGAGTCTGCAGTTCCCGGCAAACGCCGCTCGTTATTGCTTCTCAGTGCCGATCGTGAGTTGGCTCTCCTGGCGGAATACCCTCTCAAACATGCCGGATACACTGTTACCCGGGCCGATTCGCGAAGGGAGGCGTTGCACTACCTTAAGGACAATTTCGATGCTCTCGTCATCTCGCATTCCATACTCGGCGAAGGCATCGCCGAAATGACAGACCTCTTTCGCCAGCAGAATCCAAATTCCGCGATTGTTACCGTATCCAAAGGGCGATGGCAGGACCTGAAAGTTGACACGGACCACGCCATCAGCGGAGAAGAAGGCCCTGAAGCCTTGATTGAGGCAGTAGAAACCGCTCTCACACGAAAGCAGCTGCGCCGGATTAAGTGAGTTCGGTTAACTTCACTCAGCTCGATTGATGGTTTACTCCCGCCTCCTCGCGCCTTACAATGTCCCGCTGCCCTCTGGAGGCCCATGCGCAAACTCATCCTGCAATCTCTGCTCGTCATGCTCGCGCTCTCAACTTTCTCGGCCGCGCAGGCGCCCGCTACCGCGCAAACCCACCATCTTCCTGCCACACCCAAAACCGTAGCCTGGGGATATTACGACGCCGCGGCCCCGCCGGTGCTGCACATACACTCCGGCGACACCGTGGTCTTTGACACGCTCATCACCAACAGCCCTACCGGGCTGGAGCGAGCCGGCGTGCCTCCCGATCAAGTCCAGCAGAGCCTGCGCGACATCTATAAGGAAGTCACCAACAAAGGCCCCGGCGGCCATATTCTGAATGGGCCTGTGTTCGTGGAAGAGGCTGAGCCGGGAGACACGCTCGAAATCCGCATTCAGAAAATCGAGCTGGCCATTCCGTACGCTTACAACGCCTTCGGTCCCACGCGCGGCTTTTTGCCCGAAGATTTTCCTTATCGCAAGATGAAGATCATCCCGCTCGATAAAGACCGCATGGTCGCCAAATTTGCTCCCGGCATTGAGATTCCTCTGCATCCGTTTTTCGGCAGCATGGGCGAGGCGCCGCCGGAATCGTACGGCAAGGTTGATAGCGCGCCTCCTGGGGTTCACGCCGGCAACATGGACAACAAAGAACTCGTCGCCGGCACCACGCTTTTTCTGCCTGTCCATGCCAAGGGAGCGCTGTTTGAAATTGGTGACGGCCACGCCGGCCAGGGCAATGGAGAAGTTGATATTACGGCGCTCGAAACTTCACTCACCGGAACGCTGCAGTTCATCGTGCACAAAGGCACCAACCAGAAATATCCGCGCGCGGAGACGCCCACGCACTACATCAGCATGGGCTTTCATCAGGAGCTGTATGAGGCTACAAAGATTGCCGTGCGCGAGATGATCGATTTTCTGGTCGTGGAAAAACATATGAGCCGCGATGACGCTTACATGCTGACCAGCGTCGCCGGCGACGTGGACATTACAGAGCTGGTCGACGGCAACAAGGGCGTCCACGTAATGATGCCGAAATCGATCTTCGCAAAGTAACTTCATGTCCGGCTGGGTTAGCAGAGATCAGTCCAAACCCCAGCCGGACTAGTCCCGATTTTTCGCGACCGAGACTTCAGTAACGCCGTCTGCTTGGCTCTGTTTGCTCTGAACAGAGGTATGATTTGTCATCCCCCCACAATCTATTCATTACCCATGGAGTTAGCGCATGGCGAACACCACCTTCGGTTCCAATACAGGCGCACCGGTAAAGAAAGAAACCGTGTACAACGGTCCCACGCCGCCTGCCAAACAGGGCACGGTCTACAACGGACCTGCGCCTGGAGCTGCTAGCGGCACAGTCTATGAAGGCCCCGCGATCAAACAACCGGGTGGCGGCACAGTCTACGGCGGACCAACCGCAGGCGCTGCAAACTTCGCCGGGGCAGGAACTGTTTACCGACCGCCTCAGCCGGTAGCCAACGAACCGACTAAACATCCTGGCGCCGCCAAAGGCGCAGGTATCTTCTTTGCCATTGCAATCTTCACGGCCATCAACACTGTGCTGATCGCCTCCGGTTCGCCGTTGGTTCTGGGCAGAGGGCTTTCCACCAGCAAGGTGATTGCCCCGGAACAGATGACCGGGATCGTCGTCCTGAATATCCTTGTGATCGGCCTCTTTGTTTTGATCGGCATTTTTGCCCGCAACGGCAGCAAACCTGCCTTTGTGATCGGCATGCTGCTCTATGGCGCCGATACCGCCCTGCTCCTGTTCTCGGGCGATCCTGCCGCGCACGTGGGTGGCATCGTAATCCACGTGTTCCTGCTGATCGGGTTGTTCAAAGGTTTCAGCCAGCTGGGCTAGACGCCCGCATAAGACCAAATTCTCGCCGCGCCATCTTTTCTGCAATGGCGCGGCTTTTTCTTTTACAATTGCGCCCTGCCTTTTCGTGAGCGACAGGTGAGGTGGTCTGCAAATGAAACTGCTGGTCCGATGGCTCGTCAATGCCATAGCCCTGATGATCGTCGCCTACTTTGTGCCCGACTTCCACATTCGCGGCTTCCTCGATGCGCTGATCGCCGCCCTCATCATCGGCCTGGTGAATTCCACTCTTGGCCTGGTCTTGAAAATCCTTACCTTCCCGTTCACCCTCATCACCTTTGGATTGTTTCTGATCGTCATCAACGCCGTGATGCTCAAGATGGCGGCCTCGATCTCGCCCGGTTTTGAAGTACGTACATGGAAGGCGGCGTTCATCGGCGCCATTCTGCTGAGCCTCATTACTTCATTCATGCACTGGATCCTGAAGGATGATCGCCGGGTTCAACAAAGATGAGCTAATCAGATTTATCGCCGTGTCTATCACAGGGTGGAGCAGGCCTTCAGGCCTGCATTGAGGGAAGTAGAAAAATCGGCTTTAGCTGCTGTGGCTCTCCCTAAGTCTCTCGACAATCTTATTCACCACATTCTCTTGAAACAACCGGATGCCGGCGATGCCCGCCGCTCCGGCCTGCAGGCACAGTAGTGCGTTCTCCAGGGTGATACCGCCCAGCGCCAGCACCGGCATCGCAGAAGCCGACGCATGCCTGTGCTGGCAAATCTGTCGCAGCTGATTCAAGCCTTCGGGATTCCGAGCGCCCTCTTTCTCGAAAACAGGGCCGAAGACCACCAAATCTGCACCGTGAGACTCCGCGTACGCCACATCGGCTTCCGAATGAACAGATACCCCAATCATCGGTGCGGCTACGCTGGCCTTGGTAAAGATGACCCGCGCCTCGCTGGCCGGCAGATCATGGCTGGGCAGGTGAATGCCGTGGGCTCCACAGGCAAGCGCAACATCAGTCCGCGAGTTGATGAGCAGCTTGGTGGGCGATCCGCGAAGCCCCGCCATGGCCTTGTTGGCCAGTTCTTCCAGAGCACGCGCGCCCAGGTCTTTCTCCCGCAACTGAACGTAGTCCACTCCAGCGGCAGCGCACTCGGCGATCTTTGCCAGCAGCCGGCGCTCCTGCTCTCTGCTGTCTCCCGGGAATTGCCTGCGATCGGTAATGTAATAAAGCAGAGGCGGCATTGCTCAAGCATTGTAATTGCCGTGCACGTCCTGGCGTGGCGGGGCAACTTGTCTCTGGAAAATCCCTTCTCTTAAGGAATGTCTCTGACCTCGCAGCTTGTCTGGCTCTTCGTGATGGCCATTCCCATCGCGGCCATTGCCTGGACGATCACGCATGAGGAGATCTTCCGCGAGGCCCGCGAATATTGCCTGCGGCACAGCGACGGCCATCGTAGCTTCGTCGTGCGCAAGTTTTTCTACGTGTTCACCTGCGAATACTGCTTTAGCCACTACGTCTCCATCTTCTTCCTGTTGATCACCCGCTTTAAGCTGCTCTATGACGATTGGCGCGGTTACCTGATCGCAGGCTTTGCCCTGGTATGGATTGCCAATCAATACATGAGCGTTTATGCCCATGTGCGTCTTGATATCCACAAAGACCGGGCGGAAATCAAGCATGTCGAGAAAAAAGTGGAAGTGCTGGAAGAGCGCAAGTCAGCATAAGCCCCACACTTGTACCGAGTCGCTGATGGTTTGACCTATTCGCAGCCAATCCCGGCAAAACAGCGCTAACCTCAGGCACAGCTGGCCGTCGATAAATCAGGCACCGCTCATGCCTGAATATTCCCTTCGCATCAACGGCAAGCTGCGCACAGTCACGGCCGAACCAGACACGCCGCTGCTCTGGGTCCTGCGCGATGAATTGAGCCTTACCGGGACCAAGTATGGCTGTGGCGTCGGCGTCTGTGGCGCCTGCACCGTGCATGAGAACGGCAAGGCTGTGCGCTCCTGCCAGGTTGTTGTGAGCGCTGCCACAAGCAAAAGCTTTATCACGATCGAAGGCCTCTCGCCGTCGTCCAGTCATCCCTGCCAGAAGGCCTGGGTGGAAGAAGACGTAGCGCAGTGCGGTTTCTGTCAGCCGGGAATGATCATGGAAGCCGCCGCGTTACTGGCTACAACTTCGCAGCCGACCGATCAAGAAATCGATAAAGTCATGTCACAGCACGTCTGCCGCTGTGGCACCTATCAGCGCATTCGAGCGGCCATTCATCACGCGGCCGCGGCGCAGCCGAAGAAGCCAACACCATGAGGATGACCCGCAGAGCGTTTCTTCGCGACGGTAGCCGCGCCACAGCCGGCTTCGTGCTGGCATTTCGTTTGGATGCCGGTACCGCGCTGGCTGCTGGTGCTTCGACCTCGGAGTTTGCTCCCAACGCTTACATTCGCATCGGGACAGACAACATTGTCCGCCTCTGGGCCACGCGTTCTGAGATGGGACAGGGTGTCCGCACGCTCCTGCCCATGGTGCTGGCCGACGAATTGGACGCCGACTGGGACAAGATCGTGATCGAACAAGCCGGCCCGGACCCTCGCTTTAAGGGTATTCGGCTGCGCACCAGTGGCAGCGGCAGCGCTGCCGGAACCTGGGGGCCTTTGCGCAAAGCTGCTGCCACCGCGCGTGAAATGTTGATCAGCGCAGCGGCAGAGCAATGGAAAGTGACGGCTGAGACCTGCCGTGCCGAGCGTGGCTATGTGATTCACGCGGCTTCGAACCGTACATTGAGTTTCGGCGAACTGGCTCCAGCTGCCGCCCAAATGCCCGTGCCTTCTAAACCGAGACTGAAAGACGCGAAAGAATTTCGTCTGGTAGGCAAGCCGGTCAAGCGCCGCGATGGAAAAGCCATTGTCGGCGGCCGCGCTATCTATGGTCAGGACGTAAAGCTGCCCGGCATGTTGTACGCGGTGGTGGCGCGATGCCCCTATCTGGGAGGCAAGCTGGCTTCATGTGATCCGGCTCCAGCCCTCAAGATTGCCGGCGTGAAGCAAGTGGTCCCGGTGCGCACTGGCTTCTCCGGCGGCATTGCTGTTGTCGCGGTGAACACATGGGCAGCCCTCAAAGGACGAGCCGCTCTCCAACCGGTCTGGGACAAAGGACCCAACGCGGCTTTCGACTCTGACGCGTTTACCCATGAGATGGAAGAAGGTTTGAAGCAGCCCGGCTATCCCAGCCGGCGCGATGGCGATGCTCCCGCAGCCCTTGCCCGAGCACAGCGGACCCTGGAGGCGTGGTACGAATATCCCTACCAGGCCCATGCGCCGCTCGAAACCATGAACTGTACGGCCCACGTGCATGAATCAAGCTGCGAAATCTGGGTGCCGACGCAAGCTCCGGAAGCAGCGCAACAGGAGACGGGCAGGCTGCTGGGAATTCCGCTGGAATCTGTTCAGATCAACATCACCATGCTCGGCGGGGGCTTTGGGCGGCGGTTGCAGGTGGACTACGTACCCGAAGCGGTTGAAATCGCCAAAGCAGTTGGCAAGCCGGTACAGGTGGTATGGACGCGCGAAGATGACATGAAGCACGGCTTCTTCCATCCGCCGAAGATCGAGCATGTGCGCGCGGCCCTGGATGAACACGGTTTTCCCACCTCCTGGCACCATCGGTCCGCCGGCCCGAGCCTCTCTGTACTTGGCCTGCCCAGCGCAGAGGACAAGAAGAACCAGAATTTCTATCGCGACGACGGCATGCCCTGGGCTCGTTCGACAACCCTTACAACTTCCCCGACCATTGGGCAGACTTCGTTCCCGTGGAATCACCTGTACCGACAGGCCCGTGGCGTGCGGTGTTTTATCCGGCGACCGTCTTTGCCCGCGAATCATTTCTGGATGAAATTGCCCACGCAGCCAAAATCGATCCAGTTGCTCTTCGCTTGCGCCTGCTGGACCCGGGCGATGTGCTGGACCTGCAGGTTGCGAAAATTGAGCGCGCGCGGCTGATCGCCGTACTGCGTCTTGTCGCCGAAAAATCTGGATGGCAGGCAGCGCCCAGCGGCCATGAGGGACGACTGTGGGGACGTGGCGTTGCCGCAAACGTTTACAGCGAAGATTGTTACCTCGCCCAGGTGGCTGAGGTTTCGGTGAGCAAAGACCTCTCAGACATCAAGGTCCATCGCATCATCTCCGCGGTGGACTGCGGCCTGGCGCTCAACCCGCTTGGGCTGCAAGGGCAGGTGGAGAGCGCAGTGGCATGGGGCATGACTCCGGTCCTGGGCGGACAAATCCATTTCAGGAATGCGCAGGCGCAGGAAAAGAGCTACGCTGATTTCAAAGTTCCTCGCATGGACCAGGCCCCCCGCGTTGAAACCTATTTTCTGCAGGGATCGGAGATGCCCGGCGGTTTCGGCGAGACTGCGGTGCCGACGGTTGCGCCGGCAATCGCGAATGCAATTTTTGCGGCGACGGGGAAGAGGGTCAGAAGACTGCCGATTACAGCAGAGAAGCTCGTATCGTCATAAGCTCTCAGTGAATCTTGCCTGAGTCCCCCGGATCATCGTTCGGAGCGGTTTGAACGGGGTGCGGCTCTACCACGGGTGTGCCTTCTGGTCTCCAGTTCGTATCAGGCCCCGTGCCCAGGCCCACAGCGGCTTCCATCACCTTTGCGCCATCCAGAAAATAACGGCCTTGTGCATCTGGGGTGTTCTGCCTGAGCGCGTCAGTGACCGGAACACTGACAAAGGTCTCTTCATACGTCGTGCGGCGCAAACGGACGCTGATGGAATAGGTCTTGTTTTCCGCCACGGTTCACCTCACTCCAGCGGTGTAATCAGCAAACTAAGGCAGCGTTTTTGCCAGGTCAGGTCCCTCGTCAGACACTTGCTTGGCCGGCTGCGGTTGCAGATGATAACGCGTCAGCCCATCTTTTAAAGCTTCAAACGCCGCTTCCGGTGTGTCGACCATGGTGAAGCTGTTTACATCATCGGGGGAAATGGTTGCGGCTTCCACCAGCGCGTCAAGGTTCAGCACGCGTTTCCAATAGTCGCTGCCGTATACGATCACTAGAATTTTTTTAGCCAGCTTATGGGTCTGTGCCAGGGTGAGGATCTCAAACAGCTCGTCCAGCGTGCCGAAGCCGCCGGGAAAGACAACCAGTGCTTTGGCCAGATACGCAAACCAGTATTTGCGCATGAAGAAATAATGGAACTCGAAATTCAATTCCGGCGTGATGTACTGGTTGGGATACTGTTCAAACGGCAAACGGATGTTCAGGCCGATGGTCTTCCCGCCGGCTTCGCGCGCGCCGCGATTAGCCGCTTCCATAATGCCGGGGCCGCCGCCGGAGGTCACCACAAACCGGCGACGTTTGCCGGGCAGCGTGAGCGTCCATTCCGTAAGCATATGCGCCAGGCGCCGCGCATCTTCGTAATAGCGCGCCATCTCCACGCCGGCATGCGCGCTCTTCAGGGCTGCCTGCAGGGCGTCGGCATCTTTCCCGCCTGGCTGCGCGTGGGGAGGCGCGGGCTTGGCGGAGCCGGGCTTCTCCAAAATGGTGAGAGCACGTTGGGCGTCAGGCAGGCTGGCAAAGCGCGCCGAGCCAAAGAAGACGACCGTATCCTGAATTTTTTCCCGGCGGAAACGCGAGAGCGGCTCGGCATATTCGGAGAGAATTCTCAGGATACGGCCGTCAGGGCTGTTCAGGAAGTCGGGATTAAAGTAAGCCAGAGGCGCGGGCAGAAGCTCCGGTTCCTCTGGAGAATTCGAATTCTTGTTGTTATCGCCCATGCGTACTTTCAACGTCTAAGTTTGCGGTTTCGCGGTTGATTGCGAATAACGGATTGCTTCGGTAATCCCCAGCCAGATATCGAGCAGCCCCAGCCCTGAGACCGCTCCGCGCACAAAGCCGCTCTGCAGCATTCGTTGCAAATCCGGCCATCGCGAGAGGACCCCTCCGCTGAACCAATAGTCAGACATCCAGGGCAGCGCCACCAGTACCAGACCAAGTTCGATGCAGAACAAAACATACACGATAACAAAAACCCGCTGCATCCACACCGGCATCTCGGCGGGCTTGTCCTCAACAGGCTGGGGCGTGGGCGCCGGTGGCAGGCTTTCGAGATTCGTAGAGGTAGGCTTCAAGATTCTGGAAATCAATTGTTTGTTTTATTTATTAGATGTAATAGAAGATTTTACGATTTTAACGACTTAATGCGGCTGGCTACGTCGCGAAAATCGATATTCGAGCCATATACTTCCATGAAATTGGCCAGGGCAGACTTTTTGTCACCGAATGCTTCATAGGCCGTTGCTAAATCATAATAGATGGCGCAACGGCTGCTGTCATCCAGGCCGGGCAGGTGCAAGGCTTTCTGGTACCAACGCACCGCGGCCTCCGGCGCGCCTTTATCGACCAGACACTGTGCCAGCCACGTGAGTGCCTGGATGGGTTGGGAGAATGCCGCGCCGCGGTCCACCGCGTGACAGACTTTTTGCAGCTCGCCGATCGCCTCGTCCAACAGCCCCATTTCTTTGAAAGCGATGCCCAGGTTGTAATGCGTCTCCGGATCCTCCTGCGGCTCTGCTGCTTCCGCGGTCTCTTCCTGCAGTTCAGAGAGTATGTCGTTCAAGACGTTGGCCGACTCTTTGTCCTGCATGTCGCCATTGGTAAGACGGCTCATCGCCGGGCTGGATACGATAGCGGGCGCAGGTGCTGGCTGAGGCGCGGATACTGGAGCGGGTGTGTGAGCGGAGCGTTCCCTGGGAACAAAGTCAGCCAGCTCCGGTGACTGTTCCAGATCGAGCACAAAGTCGCCGAGAATATCTTCAGTGGATTGGCTGGCCGCGACAGACGGCCGCGCCGGCGCAGGCCTGGTCTTTGGCGGCTCGGGAATGTCGAGAACGTCCTCGTGCGCCATGGCTGCGGCAGGCTCTTCGACGGGCTTCTTCTTCTCGCGACTGATTGGAGCGGGCTCAGCGGCCTTGGGCTTCTCAGCCTTCGGCTTCTCGACGACCGGCGGAGGCTCGGCAGCTCTCGGTTTCGCAGCCACCGGTGCAACCGGCTCGGCGATCTTCTCTACGATCTTCGGTTCTACGGCCTTCGGCGGCTCAGTTTCAACACGCGCCGGTTCGACCGCGACCTCCGGTTCATCGAGAAACGCCGGGGTAGCCATTGCGGCTGCGGGTTGTTTCGACTGCCCGGCCGAGACCTGTGCGATCAGCTCCGTAACTTCCGGAGCATCGGGGGCCAGCTCAGTCAGGTCAAGAATGGCAGACTTGGCTGAATCCCACATTTCCTGCGTGATGTAGAAGCGGATCTCCTGGACCTTATCTGAAATCTGTGTGGTCAGGTCCTCGCCGGATTTGCTTGCCGCCGCAGGCCCCAGTTGCACTTCAGCGAATTGAGACGGTGCGCTGGCCGCGGTCTCCTGTGCAGACTGCACCTCAAGCTCTGCCGGCTGGTCTCCGGGCTCTACTTCAGTCATCTCCTCCCACTCATTGGAGATGTCGATTTCCTGGGCGGGTGCAATCGGCGGAGCTTGCGACGGGCCGGATGCGGTTGCCAGCGGCACCGGCTCCAGACTTATTTCTGAACCAGCAGGTTCCGCAATGATCGG
>DATBHX010000133.1:0-31848 GCA_036557225.1 Candidatus Angelobacter sp. | reverse complement strand
TACCTCATGGGACATTTTGCCAGTCTCTTCCCTGCTTCCGGTCTCACCCAGGCGGACATCCGCTATTCCTTTTCCGGGATCTACGCCCTTCCCTATGCGCAACAGACAAGCGTTTCTCACGCCCGTAGCAAACCTCTGCTTCACCATCATTGCGAGGAAGGAGCCATCGGTCTGATCTCTGTGATTGGCGGCAACCTGAGCACGGCAACCAGCGTGGCGAGTGACGTTGTTCAGATGATAGGTTTGGCAGGCGGCAAACCGGGGGTCGCCGTGGTTGTACCGCCAAAGGAAGAAAAGCTGGAAGCCAGCCTGCAACAGTGGACGCAGATGGTGGCGGCAAAAGCTGATCTACCGGATGAGACGGCACGCGCGCTCACAGAGTGGCATGGCCGCCATGCCATGGACGTCGCTCATCTTGCCTCAACCGATGAGCGCCTGCGCGAGCCGATTTGCGGTCACACTCGACACCTTGTGGCCGAAGCCCTGCATGCTGCGCAGCAGGAATGCGCGGTTACGCTCGCCGACATCGTTTTGCGTCGCGTGCCGGTGGCCCTGGGACCATGCTGGTCAGAGACCTGCGGCTGGGAAGCTGCGCAAAAAATCGGTGGCGTACTGGGCTGGGACGAACCGGAAATGGTCCGGCAACTCGAGAGCCTGGAAGAAGAGCGGCAGAACTTTCTTCATCCCACGGCGAAGACTACACAACCCGTTAGCCGGAGCTATGCGCCTGCCGATGCCCTCCCCGCACAAGCACCGGTGTCACAGGAACGCCAGGTACAGCGGCCTAAGAACCTGTTTCCGCATCGCGACGTGGCGTAAAGTTCATCACAGAAACTCTAGAAAACTCACGCCTTTAAACCGTGCCCAAACGGTGGAAATCCAGAACTGCTGCTGCTTCTATGTCTTTAGGGGTAAATTCCCTCTTAGATTTCATTTTCCCTTAACACAAGATCGGTAGACTTTTCTTGAGCGCGGACCAAGGGGATGACCATGAACAACGTACCTTCATTTGCCACTCCTATCCAGCTAAGCTGGATCAAATCCAAGATTAAGGGCAGATATGAGCTCATTGCCAATGGTCCCATCATCGGATCCTTGCAACGAGTCGGTTTCTGGAAGTCGATGACCCAGGCGGAATACAGAGGCAAGTCGTGGTCGTTTCAACGCTGTGGCTATGCCACCACCGAGATCATGGAAGAACCCGGCGCGCGTCCGGTGGCCCACTTCAAACCCAACTGGCTGGGTGGCGGATCGCTCAGCTTCCACGATGGGGAGCGCTTTCAACTCGTCGCTAAAGGGTTCTGGCGGCCGGTTTGGTCGTGGATCAACGAGCAGGGTCAGAAGCTGCTGGAAGTAGTACCGCATGACAAATGCGTGCGTCTGAGCAGTGTCTCTGCCGGGCAATCAAATCTGAATCAGAACCACCTGCCTGTCCTCATCATGTTCTCCTGGCATCAGATCCTGCAAACCAATGACGATGCAGCCGCCGTCGCCGCGATATCGGTAGCGGCAGGCTAAGTTTGATTGAATTGAAACTTTTGGTCGGCGCGTGTACAGGCGCCTTCGCGGAAACGTGTGCCATCACAACGTCTGAACTTTTTAGTTCTGATCCGCGCCCATCTGCGAAATCTGCGGCAAAACGGTTTTGCTTTTCCGATGTCGTGCGATGTCGGCGATTATCCGATTCCTATTACCTGGTGTTCACCGGAATCGACACGCGCTGAATTCTTGATCTGCTCCAGCACGCCTCGTCCATACTTCAACAGAAAACAGGTTGCGCTCACTTCCCTTTCCTGTAATTCCTTGTTCGGGTATAGAGTGCTGATCAGCTCATCGGCGTGGCGCAGGACCTCGGTGTTCTTGCGCGCCTCGGCCCGCGCAGCTTTGTCACGTATGCCTTGCAGCTGGTAACGCATCTTGGCGCCGGCGTTCTCTGCCGCATCCACCAGCGTCTTATCCAGCTTTTCCAGGGGCGCTTGAATCACAGCCAGTGCGTCTTCCAGGGACTGGGCCGCAGCGTCAAAGCTTTTCAAAATGCTCTCCGGCAAAGAGCGGGAAGCCACTAATTCGCGAAATCTCTCCGGCCCGGCAAACAAGTCCGTCAGCTCAAGTTGGTAGCGGTCCATCAATTTGGCCTGTCGAGGTTCCACCAGGGTGGCAAAGATGCGAGGGAGAATTGGTGTGACACGGCCTGCCAACTTGCGATAGACCACTTCAATCTGGGCGAAGTAGGCAATTTCAGCCGGCCCGCCGATGTAGCACAGCGTAGGCAACAGATGGTCCTGCACCACCGGCCGCAACAGGACATTGGCGCTGAAGCGCTCCGGACATCGTTCCACTTCCTGTAACAACTCCGCCGCAGCCAGCTTGCGCTCACCGATAAAAAACTCCTTGCCCTGGTGCCGTAGGGGAGTTCTTACGCCATTCTCGAGATAGAAACACAACGTGTGCGAAGGCGTAACCTTCACCTGCGCGTGATAACCCGCAGACTCCAGTTGCTGATTTCGTTCGAGCAGCGCCTGGTTGATTTCATCGGCCTTTTCCAGCGCCGCACGAAAAACCGGCTGCGCGACCTGGTGCAGCTCAGGATCGAGAGGATCTAAGAAGACCACGCCAAGATCGGCCAAAACTCGCACATAGAATTTGGCGAACGCCGTACCAAACGTCTCGCCTTTGCGATAGCTTTCCGCCAGCAGCTCACTGACCTCTGACCGGCCAAACAGTGCTTCCAGTTGTGCTGTCGCTGCCTTGATCTCGTTACCAAACGCAATCGTCCCGACCGGCGCGCCTTCCGTGTGCGGCACGTTTACCGTGAACCTCTGTATGTGATCGCCTGCGGGAAAGCCGGCGGTGTTGACCTCTGCCAGATCGTGGTCTTCCGTAGCTACCCAGAAGACAGGGACAGCGTCTGCTTGTTCCGCCAGCAAAACTGCGGTCAGTACCTTCAAAAGAGAAAACACCGGCCCGCCGAACAATCCTGCCTGCTGGCCTGTCACCACGGCCGGAGCGCCTTGGCGCAGGCGCTGGATGTTGGCCAGCGTCTTCTGTCCGGCGCCAAATTCGCGGTTCTGCCGTTCCAGGATCGCCGCCACCCGCGCGCGTCTCTCGGCCGGATATTTGACCTTTGGCGCCTCGTCCTGCCACCAATCCAGGCGCAATGGCGGACGCGCGTA
Source organism: Candidatus Angelobacter sp. (assembly GCA_036557225.1). Taxonomy (GTDB): domain Bacteria; phylum Acidobacteriota; class Terriglobia; order Terriglobales; family Acidobacteriaceae; genus Angelobacter. Next base: position 28,675 of record DATBHX010000133.1, on the reverse strand, counting down.
AAACTGCTTGACCCGGTCAAAATGGTGTAGATAGTCGCTAAAAAGGCGGGTGGTATGGGGAATGCTTGAGAATGAAACTACCTGCGGTTCCAAAGTTCCAGGCTCCACCATCGGCATAGTTCAATTGGACGCGCCGGCTCTGGACAAGATGCAAAAATTCGCGCGAATAGCAGCTGGCGGTTTATCCTTCCGCAGTATATCTTGAGGCGCTGGAACCTGGGACAATCGTCGACCTGGGGCACTGGGAGGCCTTCTATGCAGCTTCGCCGGGTCGTTCTTCTTTTCCTGGCATCGTCTTGTTGGGCCGCTTCATTTGATAAGCCATTGGCCACTAAAACCGTGAATCTGGGCCCTTCAAAATACTCTGCCGGCGTCCGCGCTCACATGAAGTGCTACTACTTTCCCGCCTTCATGGTCAAAGAGGTGAATGAAGGAGAAAAAGGCGCCGCAGAGCTGGCGATTGTTCCCATCTCTCATGTTGTTCCCAAGTGCAACCAGGCGAAATACAAGTCTGAAATGGTGATCAATCCCGATGAGTGGAGCGGCTACTTCAAAGGCGTAAAAAATAATTTTGTATTCTTTGACGCCGACGATGGCGTAAACGGCGGAATTGGCTTCGCCGTTTACGAAGCCCGGACCGGAAAAAAGCTTTTCTCTGATTCAGCCGCCGGTCCGCTCTCTTTCGTCGATCGCGCCGACAAAATCGTGGCCATTAAGTACGAACGCGTGATCGAGGCCGAATGCGTGATCCACAGGGCGCCTTCGGAGTGCTGGCAGAAGATCAGGAAAGACCTGGGCCTTGAAGCTGAAGGCGCGCCCGATTGCAAAGCCGGTTATGAAAAGAGCGCAGTGGCGCTGGCGAAAGGCCGCTGTCAGGCACAAAATACGGCAAGCCCTGCGTGCCTGGAAAAAGAGATCGGGCTGGCGCGCAAGCAGACCGATGATTCGCCCTCAGTGATCGTCTATCCCGCCGAGGTAGTCCTGGACGCAAATCCGGTGGTGAAGCCGCTCACCGGTGAAGTACGATGCTGGCCGGCCGACTAAGCTTGTCATGGTGGTAAAGGAAGCCATGTCGAAGTTGCAGAAGACACGCATACGAGCTCTATGTACAATTTCGTTCGCGTTGCTTCGGTCTGGCTCGTGATTTCGTGCGTGATAGCGTTTTCCGTTCCAACGTTCGTCCATCGCCATGAGTTTACGCAAGCAGCAGCCGATTTTGCAAAGAACCCGTCTACTGAGAACGCGCGCAACCTAAACATCGAGCGAGAGAAGCTGCGCCGGGTCCTCATTCGCACGCAATTTGCTGCCTGGGCGGCGTTATTCGCTGGCGGACTGGCTGTGTATGGAGGGCCTTCACCGCCTTTCATGGCTCCCAGCGGCGAAAACGGCAGGTCTTACGATTTGAATCGGCCAAAAGGTCCTGAACATCTAATGATTTGACCAAGTCTGCTAAGCTCGCATAAGTTAACAGCAGGTCTTTGACAATCAGGACTGGCACAAGTCCTGTTTCCGTAGCTTTAAGCCCCTGTTCATGCTCGACTTACGTATGGACGGGAACCACCTTGGGGGCGTCACGGCTTCGACGGAAATGCTTGCGGCCAGGAGGCATACCGGGGCGCATTCCCCCGTAAGTGGTGCAAAAACAATAATTGCCAACTCTAACCAGTTTGCATACGCTGCTTAATTAACTAAGTAGCCGCTCTCCATGGCTTCGCCTATGGGCTGTGAAAGGGCGTCACACAGTAGGCTCATCTGTTGGCCCTACGTCCGGGGGCCTCCGGAAACATCAACGGGCTAGCGATTTGCGTTTCTTGTCCGTTCTAAGCGCAAAACGCGAATCTGGCGGGGTAATTCCCGTCGGGTGAACTGGACTAAGTATGTAGGCTCCTGACCAGTAACGTTTTCGGACGTGGGTTCAACTCCCACCGCCTCCACCATCTTTTTCCGAATTCCCGACCCTGAGCCTGTCGAAGGGGAGGGATCCCTATAAGCTCATGGTAGGCCTCAGTCCTGGTCCCTGTACTCCTCCGGCACATCATCTTCCGGGAACTCTGAGGTTTTCACTTCGCCCTCATCAGGGTCGCGAGCATTCTCAACTCCAGCGACGGCTTCGGCTTCAGCGTATTGTCCTTCTTCCAACAACTCTTCTACGCTCTCGGAATCGCTGTACTCACGGCGGGAAAGGCCTTGCGTATCGCCAGACTGTCCTGCGGACTCTGCGCCCAGGCCGCGACGGCTCTCAATACCGACAGCCCTCGCCGAGCTTGACGGTTCACCGGTACGCCTTGCGGAGGATTTCTTCTTTGCCGGCTTCTTCTTTGCTGGCGCTTTTTTCTTTACCGCAGCCTTTTTCTTCGCGGCCGGCTTCTTCGCGAGCAGTTTCTTTTTCTGGGCTGGTTTCTTTTTGCTGACACTCTTCTTTTTGCGAGCTGCTTTTTTCCTGGCCATGCCGCAAGTTTATCAAACACGAATCAAGCACTGCATCTCGACCGCACTTCTACGGCGAGCGTAGTTGTCTGCAGGCCTGGCGGCGGCACCCAACCATCAGAAGCCCGTCAAGCGGGCCATTGTCTCCAGATAATCAGCATAACTCTGGTCCTTGGGTTGAGATTCCGCTCTGAACACCAGGTTACGCAACGAAGCGGTCAATCTCTCGAAAACTCCGGAGCGTTTTTCCACCACTGCGAAGATACGAACTTCAACGGTCTTTGCGCTGGTACTCATCGTCTTCTCCTTAGGACCGATCTCAGACCGCATTGGCCTGCGGCCCCTCGGAGGCTATCAGCCTGATAGCCCTCCCACCTGGGTAAGCTCTTTACTGGTTTTTATTTCACAGGCCGGCAATCGCGTTTCCGTGTAACTCAGAAACCCATCACAATGCCGTCTCTTTCAGACTCGGCAAAGCTGTGGCTGCGCCGTCCCTGCCAGTCTGAAGTTGTAGGTGGATTCTTTCTGGCTACTGCTCTACGTTTGGTACAGGCCCAGCGAAACGAGGCAACCGGCGATCCCAAAAGCAGTTTGGCACGTTCCATCACCTGCTGAAATCTGGCCCATCTGCCTAACTGCACCCTTACACCAGCAGCACAACCGACAATCACATACAGGCCGGAGTCCGGCCGAACAGCTCTCATCCGCGCATTCATCTGACAGCCCCTTTTCCTTTTGAACACAAATCCGTCGTAAGGCCGGCAGGCTGGTAATCCGGAAGTACGTTCACCCTGCCAAGCCCTTGTTTCTTTAAGCACTTTTATAGTGTTTTATTTCGCGGAAGTGTTACCAGGAAATGGAATGATTCTCGCGGAAAGTTGCGCACTGCGGATTTACGCTTCAGTATCTACGATCACAACAAGGCGTATGGGCCCGTGCGCTCCCTGCACCAGGATCTTCTCTATATCTGCCGTTCGGCTGGAGCCGCTGATCACACAGGCAAAGGAATTTTTCTCCAGACGTTCTTCCGCCGTTGCATTGCGCAAGGCCGTTTCCAGGTCGGGTACAAGCTGTGACGCTCGCGCCACCACAATGTGGCATGGGGCAACCACGGACGCTCCTCGTCCGCCGCAGGAAGCGCTTACAAACACCGATCCCGTCTGCGCGATCAGCGCATCCGCCAGGGTGATGGTGGCTTGCGAGGTTTCCCGCGGCGCACCCTCGCTTGACCAGCGCACTTCCCGGCCGGCTGAAGCGTCGATCATCGCCCGCAGCACTGGATCCTCTTGCACGTAAATTTCGCCCATCGGCAGGGATTGCAGCACCTGCTCCAGAACTTGCCTAACGGCGGCCACGCCTGCGGCAAGATGGCATTCCATCAGGTTGGCTTTACACTCCTGCTGGAAGCGTTCCAGAGGTTTTTGTACCGGCTCAAAGATCTGGCCTTCAGGCTTGCGTTCATCAAACTCCGGCGCAGGCACACGCAGGCCGGCGCGTATGCGCTCAAGGATTTTCTCCCGGCTTGGATTGGCTGCTGCCAAAATTCATCTCCCTGACGATGACTGCTCTTGCGAGTTCTTCTGTGCCAGACCGTTCTTCCATTGTGCGCGAAACGACCGACGAGGGAGCGGCACAGGAGTACGTTTTCTGCTCCAGGCGCGCATGGGATCAAGGGCGCTTCCTGCCAGCCCCATCGCATAGAGAAGGCGCAGACCACGGCGCATCATCCATCCACCCACAGCATACAACGTTGGATTCAACATGGCTGTGCGCCATAGCTTGAATTGTGTTCGCCCACGCGCATTCGTTCCGGCGGCTGTGGTGAAGTCGCGCCGGTTCCGCAACAGATGATGATGCAGGTTGATATTTACTGGGCAAACACTGCTGCAGGCGCCACACAAAGAAGATGCAAACGAGAGATGCTGAAATTCGCTGCCCCGCAGATGCGGTGTGAGCACGCTGCCGATCGGCCCCTGATAGGTTGTGCCATACGTGTGCCCGCCGATATTGCGATACACCGGACAAATATTCAGGCACGCGCCGCAGCGTATGCAGTGCAGCACCTCGCGCTCTTCGGCGTTGGCCAGCAGGCTGCTTCGCCCATTGTCCACCAGCACCACATGAAACTCTTCCGGACCATCAACCTCGCCGGGCTTGCGCGGTCCTGCGATCAGCGTACTGTAAGTGGTGATCGGCTGGCCTGTGCCCGAGGTGGCAAGCACCGGCCAAAGCGTGGCCAGATCAACCAGGCGCGGAATCACCTTTTCGATCCCCGTCACCGCCACGTGAATTCGCGGCAGGCTTGTGCTCAGGCGTCCGTTGCCTTCGTTGGTGGTAATGGCGACAGCGCCGCTGTCGGCGACGATAAAATTCGCGCCTGAGATTCCCATCTCTGCGGCGAAGAATGCCTCGCGCAGCTTACGCCGTGCCAGCGCCACCATCTTCTGCGGATCGGCGTCAGCAACGTCTTCGCCCAGCTTGTCACGGAAAAGCTCGCGAATCTGCTGCCGGTTGAGGTGCATGGCCGGCGTCACAATGTGATACGGGGGTTCATTGCGAAGCTGTACGATGAACTCGCCCAGATCGGTCTCCCATACCTTGATGCCACGCTCCTCCAGCACCGGCGACAGATGAATCTCTTCCGTCACCATCGACTTCGACTTCACCACCGTGCGTACGCCGCGGCTTACCGCCAGGTCTCGGATGTAAGCACAGGCTTCGTCACCATTGGCCGCCCAGAAAACGTGTCCGCCGTGCGCGATGACCTTCTCTTCAAATTGCAGCAGATAACGGTCCAGATGATTGATGGCTTCGCGCTTGATCTCCTGGCAGCGACGCCGTGCCGCCTCCCAATCTTTGAAGCGGGAGCGTCCACGCAGGTGCGCGGCGTCGTAGCTCTCCATGTTCTTGCGGATGATCTCACGATGAACCAGGTCGGCCGACTTGGTGGCGGCATCGCGCAGGAATTGCTGGGCAGGAGTCTGGCCGGTAGATGTCTCATGGCTTGGCGTCGAAGAAGTGGAAGAGGTACTCATTGCCTGCCTCTGCAAAGCCAAAATGCGTTAGCCCCCTCCGTGCCTCCGTGACTCCGTGGTGAGGTTCTCATCATGCTTCCTTGGCCAGAATGCTCGCCAGATGAATCGCCTTCGCCCGGTCATTCCGCTTTCCCATGATTCCCTGCACGTGCATGAGGCAGCTTGGATCGATGGCCGTCACGTACTCTGCGCCAGTTACCGCGACGCTATCGGCCTTTTGCTCGCCCATGGCCACGGAGATGCTTTCAAATTTCGTGGCAAATGTTCCGCCGAAACCGCAGCATTCATCGAACCGCAGCATGTCCACCAGCTTGAGCCCTTTCACGCCGCGCAGAAGTTTCAACGGCTCGTCGCGCAGCTTCAATTCGCGCAGCCCATGACACGATGCATGATACGTGACCGTGTGCGGAAAGGTCGCGCCCACGTCTGTCATGCCCATCACCTTTACCAGAAACTCTGAGAGTTCAAAAGTGCGTTGGCCGATGGCAACGGCTTCTTCATGCGTAGCGCCTGCGGCCATCAGCTCGGGATAGAAGACGCGCACCATGGTGGTGCATGAACCGGAAGGACAAACAATCACTTCAGCGTTTTTGAACACCTGCAGAAATCTTTCCGCGCATGGCCGGGCCTCATTCCAGAATCCTGAATTGAACGCCGGCTGGCCGCAACAGGTCTGCTCCTGCGGATAGTCAACTTCGCAACCGATGCGGCGCAGGACCTTTACCGTGTCCACAGCCACCTCCGGCTGCAGCTGATCGACGAAGCACGGCACGAAGAGTGAGACTTTACGGGCCATCAGGAACCTGCGCGATTCTAACAGAGGCGTTGTTCCTGAGAAATGTGAACGGCGGCTCACAGTGATCCGAATTCGGGGACGCCAGCCCTCTACGCCTGGTGTCCCGAACCGGTCCGTCTATCTCACGTGATGGGTTGCGATCATCATTCCCGTCAGCACCACGATCAACACAACAATGCTGAATTCAAGAAACACGCGTTCGATGCTCCGTTCCAGCTCCTCTACTTTCTGCTTCCTTGTCATTTTTTCCCCAAATGCAGGCCGGCACTCACCGCGGGCTTCGCTCGTGAAAACCGGTCGTGCGCCATAACCGCATCGCTGTTAACCCGTCATGCGATCTCTGTGCGGCGTCTTAAACGTGGGCCAGCGCAGGCACACATTAGGAAGCGCACAGTTTGTGTCGTAAATCCGGATCACGGCCTAAAAGATTTGCGCCACGCAAGGTGACATCAATCGGCACTGCGTTCCGGTTTCGACGGGCGAGGAATGGAAAGCGAGAGCGGGGATCAACAACGAAGACTGGAAAGCGTCTCTATAGGCTTGAAGGTCTCATGGCTTACCAGGCCGGCAGTGGGCATGGCAAAGCCTTCGGGCGCAAAAAACTGAATAGTTTGGGTAAGGGCAGCCGCAATTGTTACATGGGGTTGAACGGGTGTTTGCGTAGCTTTTCCAAAGCTCCCTGCGCACTTGTGCTCGATCCAGATGATCGGGTTGTTCGCATCGTGCCCGGCATCATCTACCACCGCCTTGACCACCACATCCGCGGTGACCGCAAACGTGTAGAGCATCACGGCGAGCACACAGCGCACCCAGTTGGAACGTAGTTGGAGCACGATAGCTGCCATATTCTATTCTGAATGTTAAAAGATCATGAAAAGATGATTAGAAGTTTTAATCTTCTGTTCCTTTAGATTGAGCATGTTATCCCGGATAAGCATCTCTCGACCACGTCTCAGCACTCAACGGTAATCCGCGCCGGGCCAGGCTGCTGCTCGCACCGCTCCAGCGCGCGACGCTAGCCGACGTGCGCTCTTGCGCGAAGTCCGTCGCCGCAGCTCGCCAACGCTAGGCGCAGGCCTCTCCCCCGGGTGTGCGACTCTCGATCAGTCTACTTAGCGTACTTGCGGTGGAAACCGGCGCAGTTAAGGTTAACGTCTGAGTCGCCGGCAATCTTGCCGTGAGCATTGCTGCATTTACGCACGCGAAAGAGCGGGCACAAAATAAGAATTCCCTTCGATTACCTACGTACTCTTGCCGCTTTAGGCCGCGCCTGCGATGATCACTGTGCATTAACAATCTGGCTGGTGGTTTCGGGGGAAAGCACCCAGCCAGAAAGGGCTCTTAAAAACAGGCCTCGGTAAACGCCGAGGCCTGTAGTTTCTTTTTGACAGGAATTTACGCTGCGGAAGTCCGCTCTTACATATTCCCTTCATCCGCCGACGGCCCGTAAATAGAAGGCACAGGAATGTCATTCAACCGCAGATAAACGCCCAGTTGCGCGCGATGATGGATGGTGTGATTCAGAATAAAGCTGCGCAATACCGCGATTCGCGGCATGGAGAAAACTGTATTGCCGTTTGCCAGCAAAGCCCAGGGCTTAAACAGCTGAGCGTCAGTAGCTGCGGCAATGTTCTTCCGCGCCGACGCCAGGTTTTTATCAAATTCCGCCAGGATTTCGGCCTGCGACTTAAGCGGGGTGTTCGGTGGAGCTGTGGCTACGTCGAATGAGTCCTGTCCGAGAATTGCATCCGTCCAATGATTAATCGTGGCCAGATGGGTTGCCAGAGCGCCAAGCGCCGCCGACTTGGGATGCGGTTTAAAACTCAGCTTGTTGTCGGGAACGCGCTCTAACGACTTGCGTGTGTTTGCCATTTCATGCTCGAACTCGGGAAGAAGTGCCTGGCTCAGGTTCTTGCTGTCCGCGGGAAGAGAGTGGGGCTGTGCAGCCATGTTACCTCCTTATACATCGCTGATCAGATTGATTGTAGCCACCCTGCGACGCAAAATGTTTTCCGCCTTCCCAGGCCTCTTGCACGGTCCATCCTCTCGCATTCCGTTGCGGCTTCTGCTACCGTAAACGGGTCTGGAGGTGTTTCTTGTCGACGGCTACGCACAGCACCAAATCTCCTCGCCAGCTTTACACCATGGCCAAGAGCCTGGGCGTATGGGACCCGGCCAAGATCGACCTGACAGAAGACAAAGGCCATTGGCAGATGCTTAACTCGGAGCAACGCGAGCAGCTCATCAAGGTCTGTGCGCTGTTCTATGAAGGCGAGGTCAGCGTTTCAGACACGCTGGCATGGTTCATGCTCGCGGTACCCGAACTTGAGCGGCGGATGTTTCTATCCACCCAGATTTTTGAAGAGGTAAAGCACGCCGAGTTCTTTGAGCGCTACTTCCAGGAAGTCTGTGGAACTGTTGATACCACAGCTTATCTTGTGCCGGAATACAGAGGAGTACTGCTGGACGAACTTCGCCAGCGCGGCGAGGCCATTGGCGCCGCCCTTACCAACGGCAAGAACGGCGATCTCGGACTTTCCCTGACCCTTTTTGCCGCTCATTACATGGGCGTAGTCGAAGGCGTAATGGCGCTCACTGGATACGAGTTCTTTGAAGATCTGCTGGCCAAAACCGGCATGTTCCCTCGCCTTCTGGAAGGGATCAAACTCATCCGCGCCGACGAAGGCCGCCATCTGGTCCACGGCATGGACTATCTGCGCGAGCAACTGGAGCGGCATCCGGAATACGCAGCGCCTGTCCGTGAACTGTTTATGCGCGAGGCGGCAAACATCCCTCGCCGTACAGACATCATCTTTACGCCGAACCCGCTGGGCCTGGATCGGAACCGCATACAGGAAATCTCATATGCGAATCACGCGCAACGTATGCGTGAAGCAGGATTGAGTGGGTAAGTATTTCTGTCGCTTCGCTCCAAACCGCTTGAGAGAATACAGCTGGCAATAGCGTTTATGCTCCTCAGCCTAGCGGCTCGGCGCCATGCGGGCCTCGCCGCTTCCTTCGACAGGCTCGGCCGAAGGTGGGCGCAGTACCTATATGCTCATAGCGGTCTTTAGCTCTCGCACTGAGCCTGACGCCTTGCCTAGTTTGGCTGTAACCGTGCAGTTGCGGCCGCGAGCTTTTGCTTTATAGAGCGCCTGGTCAGCCATACGGATCACCTCCGTCGGCGTGAGGTGCTCGCCATTGCAGGCCGCCAAACCAACGCTCACCGTCACGTTGATCTCCTTCTTTGAGCCGCGACCAATACCGCTTTTGCCCTTGCGCCGCCGATCTTTGCCGCGCACCATGAAAACTGACTGCTCAATGATTTTGCGCATCCGGTCGAGATAGACAAATACCTCTTCTGCCGTCTTCCCTGGAAAGACCACAGCAAATTCCTCGCCGCCGTAACGATAGGCTCGACCGCCGCCGGCAATCCGCGCCAGGCGCGATGCCACCAGCCGCAGCGCTTGATCGCCGGCTTCATGGCCATAGCTGTCATTGAACTTTTTGAAGTGGTCCACATCCATCATGGCAATGCTGAAGGAGTCTCCCAGCTTGAGCAGAGCTTCATTGAGCGCTCGACGGCTGGGCAGCTGCGTCAGCTCATCCAAATAGGCCATGGCATAGGACGTCTCGATCAACGCCACAATCAGGGCCAAGCCGCCAGCGGCAAAGTAAACGCCTTCCAGATGGCTTAAACGCCCCATGGTCAGGGCAAGGAACGCCGCAATCAGGCTCCACAACAAGCTGCTTTCCACCGCTTTATAGCGGCGAACCAGCGGAACGATAATCACTACCGTTGCCAGCAGAAATGCCACCAGAGCAGGCTGTGATAGTCCGCTCCAGTTTGACAAGGCCAGAGGAGCAAAGGCCCGGCCGATCTGCTGCGCCGCCTGCGCGGACGCCGGCAAACACAGCAGCCAGATCGCGAGGGCCTGGCCGGCGACGATCGCCAGTCGCTTGCGCCCCGTCGGCGAGATGATGCCGCGCTCCTTCAAGAATGCCAGTGCCAGCAGGTTGAGCGGCAGCAGAAGCGCAACAGCGTTGGCCGTGATGCTTGCACTCGCCGGCGCAAGACGTGGGATGATCCAGGTAAACGTTACCTGGGCCAGCGAAAGCCCCAGCAGGGCGAAGAACAAGCGGCTACGCCGGAAGAACGCGCTCAGTGCCAATCCGGTACCAAACACAACCACTGGAAAGAATTGCACCATGCTGGATTTTGCATTAGCCAAAACGCCCACACGGATTAACAGGGCGGCAATAATCAGCAGCAGACTGCCAGGAAGAGTAAGCCGGTAAAGGATCTTGAAGATTTTTGCGTTTACCTTGATCAATGGCCAAGCTCCAAGAGGTTTGGATTCCTGCGCTTGTATGTTAGTAAGCTGTTTGTTTACAGCGGCTTACGATTCGCTGCTTGCGCGTGGTCTAGAGCAATATATAAAGCCCGGCAAGTCATGGAATAGATGCCGTTGGTGCCATGGCCGGTTTCTACTCCGTAGTAAACCCTTGGGGTTTTATTTACCGCTGAGGAAACCAACGCCGTTTGCTGCCTGGATTGTTCGTGTCAAAACAAAAGCTGCCATGTAGAATGGCCCGCTGAAACTATCAACCCTTGCGCTGTGCGATTTCTGCGCTATTACTCCCGTATACGCAGTCTTCGGACAAAGGGATATAACTATCAGTAACTTGAGGAGCTAGAAGCAAATGAAATATGCCGCAGAGTTATTGGGCACATTCGTTCTGGTCTTTGCCGGATTGACCACGGCCGTCATTGCGGGCGGGAAGGTTGGCAACGTCGGCGTTGCTTTGGCGTTCGGTCTCTCACTTTTGGCCATGGCGTACACTCTGGGGCCGATTTCAGGATGTCACATCAATCCCGCCGTAACCATGGGCATGCTGGTGGCACGCCGCATGAGCGTCAAAGACGCCGTCGGATATTGGGTTGCCCAGGCCATTGGAGCCATTATTGCTGCAGGCATCGTCCTTTTCATTGCCAGCGGCGCTCCCGGAGGAGGCGTGGCTTCCCTGGCTGGGGCCGCCAACGGCTTCGCCGAACACTCCCCTGGTAACTACAGCATGGCTGCGGCCTTTGTGGCGGAGATGTTCCTTACCATGCTGCTGGTGCTCACCGTTCTCGGCGCCACTGACGATCGCGCTCCCGCAGGTTTTGCCGGCATTCCGATCGGATTGATCCTTTCCGTTCTGATTCTCGCCGGTATTCCGATTACCAATGGTTCTTTCAACCCCGCGCGCAGCATCGGCCCCGCAGTTTGGGTTGGCGGGTGGGCCTTGAGCCAGCTCTGGCTGTTCATTGTCGCTCCAATTTTGGGCGGCGTATTGGCCGCAGCCTTGTACCTCGGCGTACGTATGCCTGGACCATTGATTTCAGCCCGCCAGGCAGAGCAGGTCCTGCCCAGCCATCAGGCGGAGCGGCGGCAGACCAAGTAGACTCCTGGTGCGGTGCTGCAAACCAAAAGGCGCGCTAAAGCGCGCCTTTCGTCTTGTTAATTCCATGTTCAACAATTTCTACATCTTTACCAGCTCCACGCGTCTGTTCTTCGCTCGCCCATCCTCCGTGGTGTTGTCTGCGACCGGCTTGGTTGCGCCGTAGCCCTTGGCCGCCAGCCGTGACGCGCTAATTCCCTTGCTCGTCAGCCATGTCACAACAGCTTGCGCGCGCTTCTCTGAAAGGGTCTGATTGGCTGCGGCGTTACCCTGGTTGTCGGTATGCCCTTCGACGCGCAGCTTAAGATCAGAGCTCTGCTGCAGCAATTTTACGATCTGGTCCAGGACGTTCTCGGAGTCCGGTTGGATGGTCGCCTTGCCAGTATCAAAGTGAATTCCGTAAACCGCGACATGGCCGCTCTTGTTGATCTCGCCGGCCATGTCGTCTGCCGTTACCTCCTGCTGCATGGCCTTCTCGATCACGATTGTCTGGTAGTAATAACTGCCACTATTCTGCAACCAGTACCACGTTGAACCTTTATGGGCGGTGATGGTGCCCGGTGACTCCTCATAGTCCAGAGTGAAACCGGCCTTCTTTAGCGCGGTTTCAAAATTGCGGAACACCTGGATTTCACTCACTCCCTCGCGCGTGCCATAGTCCCAATAGTGATACTCGCCTTCAATCGTTTTTTCTTTCGCATTGCCGTCCTTATCAGTACCCAGGGGCAGCTTCGCCTGGTCGAATTCTTTGTTCTCGCAGGAATGGATTGTGCTCCCGGGCAGGCGGGTAATCATGGTTGAGTCTTTGCAGCCTTCAGCGTCCTGGTCCTGGCTAAACAGGGCTTGAGCAGTCAACAACAGGGTGCAATACAACAGCAAACGCAGAATATCCTTCATGAAATCGAGACCTCGCGCAGTATTTTTGGTTCCAATAGTAGCGGAAACTCTCGATCTGGTCATCTTTTCCGCTGCCGCTCCATGCGCTTCTCGCCAACCCATGAAAAGCGTTTGGCCTTGCTAACGGCCTTCCGCCCGACCGGTCTAAATCTCGTACCCTATTTTGCTCTATGGCTTTTCGCAGAATGCCTTGTTAAAATCAGGATCATGGAACAACGGGAGCAACGCGACCTCTTTCCCGGAGCTCTGGAGATGATGATTCTCCAGACGCTCAAGCGCAAACCCTTGCACGGTTATGCCCTGGCCCAGCACATCAAGCAAAGCTCTGACGATCTGCTCCAGATCGAAGAAGGCTCCCTCTACCCTGCTCTGCAGCGCATGCTGAAAGCCGGCTGGGTCAAGGCGGAGTGGGGCATCTCCGCCACCAATCGACGGGTGCGGATCTACCAACTTACCCCTGCAGGACGCAAACACGTGCAACGCGAAGTTTCGAGCTTTGAACGCATGCTGGAAGGCATTACCCGTGTTCTGGCCCCAGCCAAAATGAGGTAACAACATGAATTGGCTTACGCAGCTCTTTTCTCGCCGTCGAGAAGCAACCAATGTTTCCGAGGAGATCGCGGAGCATATTGAGGAAAAAACTGCGGAATTGCGGGCTGCCGGCATGTCACAGCAAGAGGCTGAAAACGCGGCTCGACGCGAGTTCGGCAACCTGCTTTTACTCGAAGAGCGCAGCCGCGAAGTCTGGCAGTGGACCACCCTGGAAGCCATTTTGCGCGATCTGAAATACGCTTTTCGCCAGTTGCACCGCAATCCGGGCTTTACCGCAACGGTCCTGCTCACCCTGAGCGTCGCCATTGGCGCCAACACCGCGGTCTTCAGCATGGTGAATGCACTGCTGCTCCGCCCTTTGCCGTATTCGGAACCGCAGCGGCTGGCAACCGTGATGCGCAATTACGGCCTGGTTGACGAGAAAGGCCGCGCAGTTTCAGACACGGGAAATGAGCAGGATGGCGAAACCTGGGACCTGGTCCGCGACAATGTTCCGGCCGCTCGCGCCGCCGTTTATTCCTTTGGCGCCAGCGGCGTCAATCTGCAGACCAGGAGCGCTGTTCGCTATGTGCAGCAGCAACGCGTTTCTGCCAGCTACTTTGACGTGCTCGGCATACGTCCAATTCTTGGCCGGGCCTTCACCGCGGAAGAAGACAGGCCGAACGGCCCTCGTGCAGTGATCCTGAGTTTTGAGCTCTGGCAATCATCCTTCAACGCCGATCGCCAGGTGCTGGGTCAACAGATCTCTCTCAAAGGCGCGCCTTACACCGTGGTGGGTGTGCTCCCCCCCAATACTTACACCACGGCTCCCGCAGACCTGTGGACACCCCTGCAACCCAGTCGTGAGGGAGAAGGTGAAGGTGAAAACTATCACATGGTTCTGCGTTTGAAGCCAGGAGCTACATGGGCCGCAGCCGACGCACAGCTTGCCGCGCTTCGCCCTGGGTCATTCATCCACTTCGCCAAGGAGCATCCCGAGGGCCATGCCTGGCTTTCTGCTCGATTGCTACAGAAGGAGCTTGCTGATGAGTCCCGAACACCAACATTAATCTTGATGTCGGCTGTTGCCTTCATTCTCTTGATCGCATGTGGCAACCTGGCCGGACTGATGCTGGTGCGTGTTGTTCGCCGCACCGGCGAACTGGCGACACGGCTGGCCCTTGGCGCTACCCGCGCTTCCATCTGGCGTCAGCTCATGATGGAGCCCTTGCTCCTCGCTCTCGCCGGTGGGGGTATGGGGATAGCTATGGCCGTAGCGGGACTTCACCTGTTCGCGGGAATGCTGCCGCCACAGTTGATGCCTGTCGGCGGTCTCGGCATCGATGGCCGTGTGCTTACCTTTTCCGTGGTAGCTTCGTTCTTCACGTGTTTTTTCATTGGCGTACTGCCTGCTGTGGAACTGCGCGGCATGAAACTTCATCCATCGATGGCGCGAAACTCACAGAGGAGCGGCGGGAGTAGCAGCCGACGTCGCACGCGGCAAGTCTTGATCGCCGGCGAGGTCATGTTAACGGTGGTTCTATTGGCGAGCGCAGGATTGCTGGTTCGTACTCTGGTGCACTTACAAACTCTGCCGCCAGGATTCGATTCCAGCAACGTCCTTTCGGCCCAAATCTCGCTTGATGACGCCCGCTATCACGATCCCGTGGCCTTTGAGATGCTTCTGCAACACAGCCTGGAGGCGATGAAGCGCATTCCCGGAGTCGAATCTGCAGCAGTGGCATTGAGCCTTCCGTTCGAACGCGGTCTCAACAGTGGGTTCCGCTTAGTCGACGGTGTAACCAACGATACCGGCCACATGACCAGCGCTGCCTATATAACCCCGGAATTCTTCCGCGTCCTTCGTGTTCCGATTCTCTCTGGTCGCGCATTTACTGGCAGCGACACGGCTGAGAGCGAGCCCGTAGCCATTGTGAACACTTCATTCGCGCTCGAATTTTTCAAGACGACGGACGTGATCGGCCGGCACATTCGCAGCGGCAAGGAAATCCGCCGCATCGTCGGCGTCGTGGGCGACGTAACCAAACGTCCCGGACTCATGCAAAGCACTCCGCTCTCTACTGAAGTTACCTACTACTTCCCTGCTACCCAATCCGACAAGGGCCTGTTGGCACTGGTCCACGTATGGTTCCAACCCAGCTGGGTGGTTCGCACGCATGGCCCGGTTCAAGGACTATCGGAAGCTATGCAAAAGGCGATGTCGGAAGTTGATCCATCACTGCCGTTCGCCGGGTTCCACAGTCTTGACGAATTGCAGGCCGTAGCTTTGCGCCAGCAACGATTTCAGGTCCTGCTCCTGGGAATCCTCGCCGGGCTGGCGCTGCTGCTTTCATTGGTAGGAATCTACGGTCTGGTTTCCAATATGGTGGTCCAGCGGACGCGTGAGATCGGCATCCGCATGGCGCTGGGGTCTACCATCGGGCAGGCGATGGTCGAAATAGGGACGTCGGGGGTTTTTGCTGTTGCCCTGGGTCTTGTCGGAGGGATGGCCTTGGCGTCTCTGACCGTCCGCCTGATTAAGAGCGAGCTTTATGGGGTCCGGCTCTACGATCCGTTGACCTTCGCAGCGGTGCTGGTGCTTCTTATTCTCGCCGCGCTGGCCGCCAGCTTTGCGCCAACCAGACGCATCGCCCGAATCGATCCCGCTTCCACGCTGCGAGCAGAGTAAGTGGTTTGGCGGCGAGGCCCGTTTGGCGCCGAGCTTGAGGCGATTTGGCGGCGTCTGAGCCGCCAGCCGAAATCCTGAGCGGAGCGCAGCGGAGTCGAAGGACCTCCAGCTTAGTGGTCGAAGGAGCCGCCAGCGGTTTGGAGCGTAGCGACAAAAATAAAGGCGGCTCGAAAGCCGCCTTTGGTTCAAAAAAACTGTGCGTTTACAGAGGACGAACGTTCTCTGCCTGCCAGCCCTTCTTTCCTTTAGTTACAGTGAATTCAACCGCCTGGCCGTCTTGCAGGCTGCGGTATCCGTCAGACTGAATCGCGGAGAAATGCACGAAGACATCTTCTCCGTTTTGGCGTGAAATAAAACCAAATCCTTTAGCGGCGTTGAACCACTTAACTGTTCCTTGTTCCATTTTGCTTTTTTCCTGATGTGTTGATTTTTGACGCTGGAAAGATTTATCGATTTCGGCAGGTAGCAGAGGCTCTTGCAGAAGTTCAACAATTCAATTCAAACGCAGGTCTAAGGTAACACACTGACCAGCAGAATGCACGTAAATAGTGGAAACGGCTTATATCACTCAACCTGCTACGCGCACACCTAGTAGTTCGCAGGAACTAAGGTTGCACTCCGCCAAATTGAGATCTGCTCGGGATTTTGCGCCCGTAGACGACCTCCGCGGCATACAATCTGATGCAGAAGCCGCATGCGAGATTCGCCTCCCCGCCCGATCGACGGACCGACTCTGGTTTTCACCAGCTCTGCCGGGAACGAAGGCAGCTTCCTGTGCTCCAGCTGCGGCAAAGATTTCCGCACGACCAATCCACTGGAAGCAATTCACTATTTTTCGCAGCATCGGCACCTCTGCTCTTGCCCCCGCAAGCCCACAACAAGGACCGCTATCGCCAGTTAAACTCTGCTACTTACCGGTAGTATCCCTGTCTCGCCTCAACCACCACGTCGCCCAATTGCTTTTTGGTTTCCGGAGAGAGCTTCACCTTAATTGCACAATACTTGCCCTTGGGCTTTTGCCCTGAGGGATGATAGCCGAGGCTGTAACGCATGCGCAGATCGTCAATCAACGCAGCCAGCTTATCTTTCAGCTCTTTTTTCTTGTACTCGATCACCTGCCCGCCCGTCGCGGCAGCGTATTTATAGTTTTCGCCCGGCGGATGCATCATGCGATCGATAGGGTGGGCCATAAGCCGCTGCTCCCCTTCAATCGACTCGTCGCTCTGCTTGACCAGCGAGCAGACAACCGTGCTGGTGCGCAAAAGTTCCAACATCGCTTCTTTTTGCGAATGCGGCATGACGCCTTTCAGGCTGCGGCGATAGCGTGGTGGGATCGCTGTCTCTGAAGGCACATTGGGGACATCGTCCGTCAGCCAGATGATCACCCGCCGGCTGGATGCGTTGCCGCCTTTCATCAGCTCTTGTGTAGCCTGGTAAATTCCTTCATTGAAGAACGCCGCCTCGTCGCTCTCCATGCGGCTGGCCTTCTCGATCGCGGCAGCAGCCAGCGCGCGGTCGGTTGTCGCCGGCTGCAAGACCTCGGTTGCCGCGGCATAGACCATCACCGTGACTTCGTCTTCCGGCTTCAGGTGCTGGAGCGACTCCAGCGCGCCCTCGGCCAGCGATTTCAGTACCGGTCGCACGCTATCTGTCAGATCGAACAGTATCACAACCGAGAGCGGCAGTTTGTCCTGGCTGAAGGAACTGATTTTTTGCGGAACGTCGTCTTCGAAAATCTGGAAATCATCCTGGGTGAGGGACGAAGTGGCATGGCGGGTCTTTTTGTTCAGCACCTGCGCATCCACCTGCACCACGCGGACATCCAGCCGGAAGGCTGGCGCGTCTCCTACCGCTGTTTGCGCGTGCAGTGATGTCAACCACGGCAATCCGCAAAACAACAAGGTCAAGGCCCAGGCACGCATGATCTAACCAAGATAGGACGATTTCACGCATGCGTCCAGTAGCATCGCTACTGTTCTTTGAGAGACTCAGTCATTCGCCGAGCCCATAGCGCAGTTCGGATGCGGCAACGGACCCGGATCTCAAATCGCTGCACGGCGATTCCCGCTTCAAGCAACTGCTAGTTCTGGCGAAGACACAGACTGCGAAACACTAAGTCATGACTCGCAAGAACCGGGTTGTCGCGGATGCCTACTTCTCTTCCGGCGGATGCACATGCCGGAAAGCCCGCCACAGCAGACCGTCATAGATGATTTTCAATCCCCCGCCAAGAAGCAGCGGGGCGGAAAATGCCACTTGCTGCATGAACACTCCGGCGACGGCCGATGCCGTCGCCCACGCTGTGTTGCGTGTGAGGTTGGTAACGCCGGCAGCAAAGGTACGCTCTTCCGGACGGACAACCGCGGCTACGTAGGATTGACGCGTGGGCACATCCATTTCCACCAGCGATTCACGCAGCAGAAACAGCATCACGGCCCAACGCGCCGACGGCATGAACGCGGCCAAAATCAGAAAGATGCTGGAAGGCAGATGGGTGAAAACCATGGTTTTGATAAGGCCAATCCGTCGTGCCAGCCACGCCGCGCCCAGATGTGAGAGCGCGTTCAACACATGCACGGTGAAGAAAAGCAGAGCCAGCTTGTTTTCGGCGATGCCAAAGCGGCGGAAGAACCAGTATGACACCAGCGCATCAGTCAAAAATCCGCCGCCCAGAGAGTCGATGGCAAACAACCCGCAAAGTTTGGTCAGAGTTGACTTCGTCTCGGGAGAGATTGCCGCAGTCGGCTTCCCCGGCAGAGTGATGCGCGGTACCTCCACTTCATGGGAGAGCAGCAGGTAGAGGGACGCGCTCGGCAGATGGACCGCAGCATAACCAATAAACAGCGCGCGATACCCGCTGCCAAGCTCAACGTTCCATACTCGTAGCGCCAGCAAGGGGATTCCCGCAGCCAGAGCGCCCACAGCGCCACTTGCATCGAGCACCACGCTATACCAGGCAAGGGCCCAGGTACGCTTCTGGTCGCTGACCAGGCCGGGGATCATGGCCTGTTCCAGCGCGAAGGATGGGCTGCGATCAGAGCCCATGCCATTGATCATCCCCACAAATGCCAGGACCAGAACGGCCGGAAGCGCAAGGTGAAAGATCAATGGAAGCGCGCCCAGCGCGCCGAGCAGGGCAAGACTGATGAGGGTCCGGCGTCGTCCCAGATGATCCGCTTTAAAGGTAATGAAGACCGTGCCCGCAGCAGCGCCAGCAAGCCCCGCGGCTATCACCAACCCAATCGCGGTTGCGGAGAAGCCCTCCCGCGAGAGATATACACCCAGCACCACACCCAGCAATCCGATGTTGAATGAACGCAACCACGCCGCGGCGTAGATGATTAAAAGGTTGCGGATGGATTGGCGCTCCATGGCGTTGCGATTCAGCTTACCACTCTGCTGAGCTTATGCCGCCTGGTAACGGATCTCACTCAGGTCCAGTTCACGTAGTAGTTGTCTCAGGACCTCATCGTTGATGCGGCCATTGTTGCGCAGCTGCACAGCGGTTTCGCGTTCCACGCGCAATAAATCGAGCGACAATTCAAGATACCGTTTGTAAGCTTCATTGTCGGCCTCGTCCTCCGATTCGGCTTCGTTCGGGCTCGCGCTGCCGCGCAGTGAGGACAACTTGAGACGGTAGTGTTCTTTCAGATCACTGAACAGCGCGGCTGTTTCCGGTGTCGCTTCCCTGGCCGATCGCTCCAGCCGAGTGAGAGCTGCCTCCGCCATGATTCTGCGTGCTTCGGTTTCTTCGCAATTCGGGCCAGCGTTCCCGGCAAGACCAAGAACGCGGATCAGCGTGGGCAGGGTCAAGCCCTGCACAACCAGTGTCACCAGGATCACGCTGAAGGTCAGGAAGATGATCAGGTTGCGCTGGGGAAAAGGAGTGCCATCCGCGAGTTCCCGCGGCAATGACAGGGCTGCGGCCAATGCGATCACGCCTCGCATGCCGGTCCAGCCAGTTACAAATATCTGCCGAGTCTGAGGACGCGCTTCCTTCTGGTGCTGGAACCGCCGTCGTATCCAATACGCCAGTGATGCGCCGGGAAACACCCACAGCAAGCGCAACACAATCACCAGCGCGCTGAACAGAGTGCCGTACAGCAGGAGCGTGGCTGTGCTGAAACTCTTGATGCCTTCGCGCACCAGGGGCAGTTGCAGACCGATCAGGACAAAGACAAATCCGTTCAAGATGAAGGTAAACACGTTCCAGACGGAGTCTGCCTGCACACGAACGGCGGGCGAGAAGAAGTGCGCGCTGCCTCGGCCCAGATACAGGCCGCATGCTACAACGGCAAGGATGCCGGATGCGTGAACCGATTCGGCAGCAAGATAGACCGCATACGGCACCAGGATGCTGAGCGTGATCTCGATGGGACCGTCATCAATCAGATGCTCCAGCCAGTGGACCACGAGGCCGATCAGCAGACCCACGCCGATGCCGCCAACAATGAGGTAAATCAATCGCAAAAAGCCGGACGAAACGGTTGGAGCGTGTCCGCCGACGACCAGCGCCAATCCGAATTCAAGCGCCAGCAGCCCGGTCGCGTCATTCACCAGGCTCTCGCCTTCCAACACATCAACGATGCGCTGCGGCAGGCCAAGACGCTTGGCGATTGAGGTGGCCGCGATGGCATCGGTGGTTGCAATCACCGCACCCAGCACCACGCCAAGGCGCCAATCGAAGCCGGGAAAGATCGTGCGTGCCGTAGCAGCGACGCTCACAACCGTAAAGGCAACCAGCCCAAAGGCCAGGAAACAGATGCTGACGATGTTATAGGCGAAGTCTCGCCACGAGGTGAGCCATGCGGCTGAGTACAGCAGAGGCGGCAGCACCAGCAGAAATACCACGTCAGGATTCAAAACGATGCGCGGAATACCGGGAACAAAGCTGAGCAGCAATCCGGCCACAACCAGTACGATCGGGTAAGGGATTTGGAGCTTCCGCGCCAGAGCGGTAAATCCCGCAACAAACAGCAGCAATAGCAGAACCACGATCTCGAGCGATTGAACGCCGCCCTCGTGCATTCACATCTCCTCTTCGCTCCAGAGACTTCTATCTCGATCCAGCTACGTGCGGCACCTGCCACAACACGACTGCCAGACACACCAGCACCACAACGAAATACGCTGTGATGAAGCTGCTGGGTTCTTCCGGTTCGTCATGGGTGAAGAGACGGAACCCGGCACAGGCGGCAACAATCCAAAACACAACGTCGTGAAGGGCGTAACCCAGCACCGCGCTTACCACCAGAATAGTACCGCGCTGCAATTTGCTGAGAGCGTAGGCTGCGCTGCCGCCATCGAGGATCCAGATCGGCGCCAGGTTGATTATGTTCAGCCATGCGCCGGTTCGGGCCAGCGCGCTCCACAAACCGTTACCCGTTTTGTACCAGAGCAGCCCACATATCGCGGAAGCCAGAAAGCCTGCCAGCGGTCCGGCAAGACTGATGGCAGCGCGGGTCTCGAGGGAGACGCCAAGAGCTTTCCAACGCACGTAAGCGCCCAGGCCGGGTAGAAATACCGGCATTTCAGCCGGCAAGCCGCGACGCTTGACGTCAATGAAGTGGCCCATCTCATGGATCAAGATCGAAACCGCAAAGCCAAGGCCGAATTTCCATCCCCACACGCTCCAGTAGAGCGCAAAGAAAGCTGCAAAACTGAATAGGAACTTAAGCTTGAAAATGGCCGGAAAAACCTTGGCGAGGAATATCGCAACCGGCGCCAGAGGTCCCAGCCATTTGGCCCACTTGGGCCTGGGTGCAGCAGTTGGGTGACCCGATGGAGGCGCCACCACTCCCCTTGTTTCCAGCTCCCGCACATGGTCGCGGATCCAGGCTGCCTGCTTCGATTTCGGCGGTAAGAGCGGTAAACACGCCAGCCATCTCTCACGCGCTCCGAGCAAGTCGCCGTCAGCCTCCAGGACCCGGGCATGCGCGGCCTGCTGCTCCATCTGATCGGCATGGACCAGGGTGAAGCACTGTGGACACTCCAGCGCTCCAGCGGCAAGCGGGAGTGCACAACGGGCACATTTCTGACTTATTTGGAAAGAGGATTGGGACACGAGTTTGGCGATACGCTCACTTGCATCATCTCATACCTGACGCGGCAACCGTATTGTCATAAGGGCCCTCGATATTTGCGCTACCGCGTCCCTGCGTCAGCCTCCAGGCAATGCGAATGCCTACAAACAAGATGATTAAGCCGATGACGCCGCTACCAGGGTTCTGAAGTTCCAGAAAAGGCGAGGCCAGTCCGATTCCTATCCATAAGAGCAAAGCGGCTGCAAAACTCATCTTGGCCTTTGGTTCGGCACCTGAATTCCCACGCGGCGCGGCCTGTCCATCCGCAGGCGGCTGCTGCTCGCTTTGCACTGCGGGAGCAGAGCTGCTCGGTTCCGGCCGGCTGAACAAGACAATAGGAATCGCAGCCAGAGAGACTGCGGCATAGGTCAGGACCACGGCTGTAATCTGGTAGCGCCTTCCACCAACGCCATTCGAGCCCATCATCATGGCTTTGCCAATCAGCAGTCCCACCGCCAGAGAGACAATGCCTATCTCGACACGAGTGACAATGGTAAAGCCGGCATAGAACACCAATCCAACCAACATCGCCCCGATCCCGAATATCAACCCGCGAACGTAGGCTGCATGGCTATCCTGCGGCAGTCTTTGACGAATCTGCTCGGTACAGCCTTCGCAGGCCATTCTGCCGTTCACACGATAATAACGTGCCGTTAACGGTTGATTGCATGCGGCGCAGCGATCGCCGCCCTGCCCCGTAGCATACTCAGCGGTTGTGAACTGCGGGGTAGAATTCGAATAGTTTGGATCTGACATTTGCCAGACGATAGCATGGCCCACGCTATCGGGAAAGATAAATTCTAACCAGTTGTTTACCAGTGAATAAGCCTAGTGGTTGAACCTGGCAGAGCGTTACTTGTCTGCTATTCCAAGTCAGCGCTGATGGTGTACTCACTCGCTGATCCATCCCAGCTGATGCGCAGCACATTGGGCTTGCAGCAAACCTGGCAGTCTTCGACATAGCTCTGGCGCGAGCCGGCGGATGAATCCACCTGTGTCTCATTCCATTCACCGCAACCGGCACATTGAAAGCCCGAAAGCATGGTCAAGCACTAATCGTAAAACAAAAGAGCGGCCAGCTTAGGACTGACCGCTCAAAATGATTTGCAGCTACCCGGCATTTCCTGTACCGCGTTGTTCCTGTCAGACCAAAGAACGCGATTTAGACGTGCGCCGCCTCCACACTAATGGCGACAGTTTCTTCGTGACGACCCTCCGCAACCGCAGCAGAGAAGTAGCGACGATACGAATGGAATACTCCCACCATGACGAGCAACAGAGCGAATGGGGCTTGCCACCCAACTGCCGGTCCCAGGGTCAGCGTCACACCGGCGACGCCGGCACTGGCGACCACATATACAAACGAGAGCTGGAACATCTCCTTCCAGACAGCTACCACTTTGACCTTCTCTGTAAGCGAAATCACCAGGGCCACAACCGCTGTATTCACCAGAAAGTATCCGGCGGCAGCGAGCGTCAGCCGCAAAGGCGACGACGCAACCAACGGCGCAAACTTCGGTGAAACATAGATGATCCGGGCTGCGGCGACGGCCAGCGTGATCGCAGAACAGTTAAATATCAGTTGCACCGGATTGAGTTTCTGTCTTCCCTGCGGCAAGCTCTGAGCGAAGGTGCTGATAAACCCGACCAGCACGGCTTCCGTAGTTCCCAGTAGCGCAGCCGCCAACAGAATGAAAGGCAGATTCACTGACATGGTCCCGGTCAGCCCCGGCAGCTTGACCTTAAGCCTTGCTGCCACGACCGCCAGCACCAAGATCGCGATGAATTGCACGTTGGCCAGCGAGTGGGCGTTGAGCACAGCATTCCCCACCAGCAGGAACCCCGAAACAATGATCAACGCCACAAAGATTCGCGCTGATAATGCCTTCGGCATGCTTAGTCCTCTCCATCCTCTCCGTCATTCAGACCAGCGACGGAATTCGCACCCCAAACAATGGAGTTGCCCCAGATAATGCTATTGCCGGTTACACCGGTCTGGCCCCAAACAATGGAATTGCCCCAGATGATGGAGTCAGAGAGTACCGAGTTACTGCCCCAGACGATCGAGTTGCCCCAGACAATGGAGCTGCCCCAGGTGATGCTGTTACCCCAAGTGATGGATTGGCTGTTGGTGAGCGTAGCCACACCGGTACCAGCATTGAAATTGACGACGGGTGAAGGCGCTCCGCCGTTCACCACGTCAGTGCTTTTCAGCGCAGCATCCACATCCAGATAACCGGCGCCGATGGTAAAGACGTCATACTGCGAAAAGTATCCGCGGCCTGAATTGTCGTATCCCCAGCTGCTGATGGGATATCCCTTCCACGCGGTCTTCATCATGCGCGCCTTGATCGTATCCGGCGAAAGCGTTGGATCTTTTTGGACCATCAACGCAGCCGCTCCAGCGACGATCGGCGTAGCCATGCTGGTGCCGCTCAGACGGAGATATTTTCCACTCGGCCCCGTAGTGCATATCCCCAGAAGACAGGTGGTGGCTGGCACGATGTCCAAATTGGTCAACGTAGCCACCAGGTTGCTTCCCGGAGAAGCCAGCGAAATAATGCGATTGCCCGGGGCTACCAGATCAGGTTTCACTACGTGGTCAAGCAGGGTAGGCCCTTTTGAGCTGTAGCTGGCCACGGTGTCATCCATGCGGCTGGGCGTGCCATTGGTTTTGGTTGCGCCCACCGTGATCACATTCGGATCGTTACCAGGCGCATTGATGGTGGCATAACCCTGAGTTCCCAGAGTATTGTCGCGACCGGAGTTGCCGGCAGCCACAACAACAACGATTCCCGACTGCCATGCCGCTTCCACCGCCTGGCACACAGGATCAAGCGTGTAAGACTCGAAGATTGGCCGGCCCAGCGAGAGATTGATGACCCGAATGTTGTATGTGCTTTTGAGCTGAATGGCGCGCTGAATCGCGGCGATCACCTGGCTGTCAGTGCCGGCGCCGCTGGCGTTGAGCACGCGCAGATTGATGATGTTGGCATTCGGAGCAATGCCGACATATTTCGACGAATAGCCATTCTGTGAATCATGAGCGTTGCCGGCCAGAATTCCAGCAACGTGTGTGCCGTGCCCATAAGCGTCATTGGTGCTGGGATCGCCAGGAATGAAGCTCTCACTGTAAACAACGCGCGAGCCCAGGCCGCTGGCTTTCTGCAGGTCGTCATGGTTGAAGACGCCGCTGTCGATAATCGCCACGCCGACTCCCGTTCCATCCAAGCCGAATTGCTGGCTGGCCACATCGTCCATCACGGCTGGAATGTCATCGTCGGGACTGGTCGAAGAGCTTGACCAGGCTACTTGGTTCTGGCGGTCTGGGGTCACGTAGGCCACATCGGGATGGTTCTGTAACCACGCCAGCGCCTTGACCGGAATGCGGTAGGCAGCGCCGTTGATGTGGTCGAGCAGGAAATTCATCCGTCCGCCGCGAGCAGCCAGGTCAGCAAAATGCTTCGCTTTGGGTGCCTGATTGAACTGGATGATCACGCTCACTGTTCCATCAGGATTGACGGGAAAGCCGGAAAGATCCGCGGAAAACTTGCCGTGCGCGCCGCGCCCGTTACTTGCCTGGGCCGCGGTTGAAACCAGTGTGAGGGTCACACCTATCACCAGCAGCTGAAACAGCCAGTTCAATTGCCGTCTTGCAAGATTTTGATTGTTGAATTTCATCTTTTCGAACCCCGGAAGTCGTTCTCGAAAATTTTTTTGTTCGCCCAATGGGCGTCTTACGAGCCCCAAACCGCTGAAGCCATTACGCTGATGGCATGGTGGAGGGTTGTTGCTGCGAGGGTGCGTCCGGCAATCACTGCCAGGGCTGCGCCCAAAACAAAAACTAGAACTTTGGATCTGAAAGACATTTGGCCGAACCTCCGCTACTCTCTATTGCAAGCGGAAAACCAGAGTAACGTCTTTGTAAGTTATTGATTAAAATAGGCTTGACGTAAGAGCAAACGTCTAGGGGTGTGACAGCCTTGTCAGCGAATGTGACAACCTGGCCGCGAATTCCGAGCTAAATAATTGTAAATAAACGCCTTATTGACTATGCGACACACTTGTCATTAGTGGACCTTAATCATAGCGAAGCGCACGCGGAGCTCGGGGCCATGCCAACAATAGAAAACAAAATGGATGTGGATTTGACTAGGACTAGAAGCGCAAAGCTTCTTCAATCTCGGCTGGACTCGGGACTGAAGGCAGGGCTGCGATCAGCTTTTGCGTGAACTCATGCTGTGGGCTGAAAAAGATGGCTTGCGGCTTGTTGCACTCCACGATCTTGCCCTGATGGACCAGCGCTATCCGGTGGCACAACCCATACGCCGAAAGCAGGTCGTGCGAGATAAACAGCAGGCTCATTCCCAGCCGGCGATTCAAATCAGCGAACAATGCCAGAATTTCAGCCTGGGTAATCGCGTCAAGCGCGCTGGTAGGCTCGTCGGCAATCAGCAAAGCGGGCCGGTGGAGAATCGCCATGGCAATCAACACGCGCTGTGCCTGGCCAACGCTGATCTCTGAAGGATATCTGCGAAGGAAGTCTTCGGTCGGGGGCAAGCTCGCATCCATCAGCGCACGAAAGATGGCTTCCTCCTTGTGCTGACGGCTGCCCTTACCGTGCAACTTCCACGCCTCCTCAAGCTGAGTCCCAAGGCGTAGGGACGGATTCAGTGACGACATGGGGCTCTGCGGCACAAAGGCAATCTCTTTCCCGCGCAGCTGGCGCCACTCGCGCTCTTTCAGGGCCAGTAACTCGCGGCCGTGCCAGCGAATTGATCCATGCGCCGTGCCGCCTTTCAGATTCAGCAGGCCAAGGATCGCCAACGCCAGCGAGCTTTTGCCGCAACCGCTGTGCCCTACCAAACCGACGACTTCCCCCTGATACAGCTCAAGGCGCAGGTCGTCCAGCACGGGCGGCTTGTCCTGATAGCTGATCGTCAATCGTAGTGAGAGAAGGTCCATAAAATTCCTAGTGCGACTGCCTGGGATCCCCGGCGCGCGTGGTGTTCGCGTGTTCGGGTGTGAGAGCCAGTGTCTCAATATTCCAGAATGTCTGCGGACGAAATACACTTGGCTCCGTATTCTTTACAGCGGGCGAGATAGCGACCAGTGCGTCCTTGTTCACCAGATAGATGAACGGCTCCTGCTCCCAGACAATCTGCTGCACTCGGTCCCAATACTGCTTGCGTTTGTGCTCGTCGCCCGAAGAGGCCTGGGCCTTCATGAGTTTGTCTATCTCTGCTTCCCATGCGGTTGCCGGCGATTTCTGGCGCGGGTTCCACTGATGGTTATCGGCCGAGCTTAGCCACACTGCCATCTGTGAGTTGGGATCGAGCTCAACATTCTGGAAGCCGAGTAAACAGGCTTCATAGTTGAAGGTCTGCGTCATCCGCTCCAGTAAGGAATTGAAATCGAGCGTGACCACGTTGACTTTGATCCCGATCTTCTTGAGATCTTGCTGGATCATAGTGGCCATACTCTCACGCGCGCGATTGCCGGCATTAGTCACGATGGAAAATTCCACCGCGTTACCACCTTTGTCGTGGAGCGTGTCACCCTGCAAGCGGAAACCGTCCTGCTGCAGGCGGCGAAGCGCACCAGTCGTATCGTAAGGATGAGGTTTGAGACTGCCGTTGAACCACGCCGTATTGCTTGGCGAAACAATACCAATCGCCGGCACCGCATGGCCGTGAAATACGATGCGAGCCAGGTCAGCGCGATTGATGGCTTCAGAAATGGCGCGACGGAAGTTGCTAGAGGTGAACCAGGCCAGCTTGTACGCCGGAATGGGTGCGTTCGGAACCTGGTTGAACCAGAGTTGTTCTGTGTCAGTGGATGCGCCGGCATCACGTACTGAGGCGCTATCGCCGGAAAGTTTTTCAAAGATCGCAGGCGAAACCGTGTTGATCAGATGGACCTCGCCACGCTTGTAGCGCATGGCTTCGATTTCAGGGTTCTGTTCAACGTCGAGCCGGATGGCATCGAGATAGGGCAGCTGCCGGCCTGCGGAATCTTTTTTCCAGTAATAGGTATTGCGTTTGAGCAGCAGATAGGAGCCGGCTTTCCGCTCCGCCACATAGAACGGTCCTAACGCGGCCATCTCTTTTTGTGGCGATTTTGCTGACAGAATGGCGACCGTATCGAACAGGTCTACCAGGTTTGCCACCGGCGTTGGGAAACTGATCTCCACAACGTTAGCTGAAATGATCTGGGTCTCAACTTTGCCTTCGCCGGAGCGGAATGCATCGCCGGTGCTGGAGTGCAGCGCTGGGTCCATGAGCTGCGACATCGTGTAGGCAACATCCGCCGCCGAGAACGGCGTGCCGTCAGAGTATCTGAGTCCTTCACGCAGTTTGAAGCGGATGCGCTTGCCGCCATCGGAGACTTTCCACTCGCTCGCCAACTCAGGTCGCGGCTTGAGCGTCACGCGATTCACGCGCACCAGCACACCGCCGGTCAGATATCGGACCGTCTCAGAAGCCTCATCTTCCACCAGCAGCGGATTGAATGTCTTGGGCTCGGAGCGCAGGCAGAAGCGCAGCTCTCCCCCGCTCTGGGCCAGTGCCGCGGCGCATCCCAGCAGCAACATTGCTGAGAGTAAATGCAGGCGCTTCATGCGCGTACCTCCTGTTTGTTCAGCAGGACCTGGAAGGAGCTGATGACCACTATAAGTACCGCAAGAGGCAGCAGCCGCCAAGGTTCCGGACGTAACGTAACCGCATCTTGAAGCTCCCGCAGCAGGCTTCCTAACGAAGGCAGCGGTTCGGAA